>NZ_JBEBMG010000001.1:0-730538 GCF_040081975.1 Mesorhizobium hunchu | reverse complement strand
GCCCTCGTCGCCGCCAGGCGCAACCCCGTCCTCAAAGCCTTCCGCGACAGGCTGGTCATGGCCGGAAAGCCGAAAATGGTGGCCATCATCGCCGTCGCCCGAAAGCTCCTCACCATCCTCAACGCCATCATCCGGGACCAAAAGCCGTGGCAACCAACTTGATTTCCAAGACAGTCGCTCCCCACAAGGGGGAGGAGGATTTTGAGGCAGCGCCAGATATGCTCGTGCTGGGGATTTTGAGCGAAACGACGGTGTCGGCGTCTCCCTCCCCCTTGTGGGGAGGGGACAGGGGTGGGGGTGCTGGACCGTCGCATTTAACAGAATCCGGTTGTGATAGCTCTTCCCGCAAGGGGGAGGGGACGTTGGCGCTACTGCCCTTCGCTGTCGCTTCGTCCGCTATGCGGACCGCTTCTCACCCTCTGGCCTTCGGCTCCGCACGGTGGCATGGAGGAGCGGCACTCTTGACGAGGTTCCCATGAAAGCCGACTGGTCCGCTTCCCTCTATCTCAAGTTCGAGGACGAGCGCACGCGCCCGGCGCGCGATCTTCTGGCGGCGGTGCCGGTGGCCAATCCGAAACGCGTGGTCGACATCGGCTGCGGGCCGGGCAATTCGACCGAATTGCTGGTCGCGCGGTGGCCGCAGGCGCAGGTCAGCGGCTTCGACACCTCTCCCGACATGATCGAGAAGGCGAGGACGCGCCTGCCGGGCGTTGCCTTCGAACTGGCCGACGCCGAGCGCTGGACGCCGGCGGAGCCGGTCGACGTCATCTTCGCCAACGCGGTGTTCCAGTGGTTGCCGCATCATCAGGAGGTGTTTCGGCGGCTGATGGGCTTCCTGTCGCCCGGCGGGGCGCTGGCGGTGCAGATGCCGGACAATCTTTCCGAGCCGTCGCACCGCCTCATGCGCGAGGTCGCGGCGGAAGAGCCTTTCGCGGACGTGCTGAAGGATGCGGCGCGCGCGCCGCTGCCGCCGGTCTCGTCCTATTACGATCTGCTCACGCCGCTCTCGGCGCGTGTCGATCTGTGGCACACGCACTACTATCATCCGCTCGCGGATGCGGCGGCGATCGTCGAATGGCTCAAGTCGACCGGGCTCAGGCCTTTCCTTGATCCGCTCAACGAGGCGGAACGCGCGCTGTTCCTCGCCCGCTACACGGCAAGGATCGCCGAGGCCTATCCGCCGGCGGCGGACGGCAAGGTGCTGCTGAAATTCCCGCGCCTGTTCATGGTGGCGGTGCGCTGAGCGCGGCGCCTTTCGGCACCGGCCGCCCTGCCGCGATGGGCATCCGCGCCGGCGGACGGCACGAAGGTTTGTTCGGCCGGGCGCGGGGAAGGACTGGCCTGCCCGCGGAAACTGACGTAAAGCGCTGGCGCGACACATTTGCTGCGCCGCACGGACGCGACGCATCGCGGCGCGCTCTCGCCGCGCACGGGAAAAGGTGACGATGGTTCGAGTCATCATCAGCGGCATGGGCGTGGAAATCCCCGAGGCCTCGATCGGCAACGACGAACTGGTCGAGAGCTTCAATGCCTGGGTGGATGCCGAGAACCCCGGCCGCGCCGCGCGCGGCGAGCCGCCGCTGGCGAAGTCGGCCAGCGATTTCATCGTCCATGCCTCGGGGATCCGGCGCCGCCACGTCCACACGCTGGACGGCATTCTCGACCCCGCCCGCATGACGCCGCGCATCGCGCCGCGCCCGGACGAGGCGCTGTCGGTGATGGCTGAGTTCGGCGTCGCCGCGGCGCAAAGGGCGCTGGCGGATGCCGGGGTGACGGGCGCCGACATCGACATGGTCATCCTGTCGTGCTCGCATCACCAGCGGCCTTATCCGGCGGTGGCGATCGAGATCCAGAACGCGATCGGCGCCGAGGGCGCGGCCTTCGACATGAACCTCGGCTGCTCGTCGGCCGCGGCGGCGCTGCACGTCGCCTTCAACATGGTGCGTTCGGGCGCGCAGCGCCGGGTGCTGGTGGTGACGCCGGAACTCATCACCGGCCATCTCAATTTCCGCGACCGGCAGACGCATTTCATCTTCGGCGACGCCTCGGTGGCGCTGGTGGTGGAGCGCCTGGAGGACGGCGCGGCGCGGCCCGGCCGCTTCGAGGTGATGGACACGCGGAGTTGGACACAGTTCTCCAACAACATCCGCACCAATTTCGGCTACCTGCTGCGCGCCGGCCAGGACGACACCTCGGTCATCCGGATGGAGGGCAACATGATCACCCAGGTCGGCAACAAGGTGTTCAAGGAAGTCATCCAGGCCGCGACGCGCTTCATCAGCGAATTCCTCGGCGACAACGGGCTGACGACGGAGGACGTGCGGCGCTACTGGCTGCATCAGGCCAACGCCCGCATGAACGCCATGATCATGAAGCTGGTGCTCGGCTACGAGGCCGACCAGGACAAGGCGCCGCTGGTGCTGGACCGGCTGGGCAACACGGCCGGCGCAGGCGCGGTCATCGCGCTCAAGGAGAACCACGCCGACCTCAAGCCCGGCGACCACGGGCTGCTGTGCGCCTTCGGCGCCGGCTATTCGATCGGCGCGGCTGTGCTGCGCATGATGTGAGATTTAACCTGCTCTCGCGGGCGCGAAGGGCAGAAGCATGGGAATGCGGCTGGCATAGCGGTCGTAGGCATCGCCGAGTTCGGAGCGCAGGAACCGCTCCTCCAGGCGCGCCTTGGTGACGACGCCGACGGTGAGCAGCGCCGCTCCGGCAATGCCCCAGATCGTCCCCTTGGCGATCATCGTGGCGTAAATCGACAGAAGAAGGCCCGAATAGATCGGATGCCGCACAAGAGCATAAGGGCCGGTGTCGACGACCCTGTGGTTCGCCTTCGCGGTGACCGTGCCCGACCAGAGCCGGCCGAGGTAGAGGCGCGCCCACCAGGCGATGGCGATGCCGGCCGCGACCAGCACGACGCAGGTCCAGGCAAGCGGCAGCGGCGGCAGCCAGAGGCGCAGCCTGCCCGAATAGCCATGGGCGGGAATGAAAAGCAGGGCGGCGCCCGCGGCAAGCATGGCGCGCGAGGAAGCTTCCTCGCGAAAGCCGGCGCGCCTGACCGGACGGTCCGACCAGAAGGCGGCGAGCGCCCAGGTGATCATCCAGGCGAGCCAGAGAGCGGCGATGGCGGAACTTATGGTCATGGCATGTATGATCCGGGCGTTCCGGCATGCAATGCAAGCGCCGATACAATCAAGGTTCGGCTGCGGCGGTAAGAACGTCGTGAAGCGGCTGCGTCGATGATGGGTCCATCACGGCTTTTGACTGGACCGGACGAAGGAGCCGGGGCAGGGTGCGGCGCGACGGAGGTTCTTCATGTTTGAGCTTGAGTTGCAGCCGCAGGCACCGGTGTTGCCCGAGATCGTTCCGGGCCGGAAGCTGGCCGCCCGCGCGGCGGGCGTATATGGCGCGCCGTCAGAGCATTTCCAGACGCGGGCGGTCGATCGCCTTGTGCTCGGTTTCGACGGCATCGAGGACGATTTCCATTGCGGGTTGACGCGGCGGTCGGGCGGACGCGAGCCGTGGTATCAGCGCGGCACCGAGATGCGCAACGAGCGGCAGCTTTCGATCGTCGCTGCGGACGAGATGGCGGTGGTGGCCGAGCGCATGGGGCTTAGCGAGATCCGGCCGGAATGGATCGGCGCCAACCTGGTCATCGAGGGCGTGCCGAACCTTTCCATGCTGCCGCCGGCGACGCTGCTGTTCTTCAAGGGCGGGGTGACGCTGAAGGTCGATGGGCAGAACCATCCGTGCCGCTTCTCAGGCCGCTCCATCGCCGACAATGTGGCCACGAACGATCCGGACGGTGTGGCGCTCGGCTTCGTCAAGGCGGCGAAGCGCCTGCGCGGGCTTGTCGCCTGGGTGGAGAAGCCCGGCACGATCAGCGCCGGCGAGGAGATTTCCGTGCGCGTGCCCGAGCAATGGATTTATCGCGGCTAGAGCGTTTTTCCGGTGGTGCCGCTCTCGTCCGACCGCGGCCAACATGGCTACTGCGGATAGTGGATCGGGGTCGACCAGAGCGGGTCGCCGTGCCTTTGCCAGTAGAGGTCCTTCAGCCGAGTGGTCAGCGGGCCGACCGTGCCGTCGCCGACAGGGGCGCCGTCGATTGTCGTCACCGGCATGATGCCGCCGGCCGTCGATGTAATGAACACCTCGTCGGCTTGGCGCAGGTCCGCAGGGCTTACTGCTTTTGCTTCGCAGGAGAGGCCGGTTTCGCGGCAGAGATCGAAAACAGTGCGCCGCGTGATGCCTGCAAGAACGCCGGCCGCCGGCGTCGCCAGCCTGCCGTCCTTCACCGCGAAGACGTTGAAGCCCGGCCCTTCCGCGACATTGCCGTCGAAATCGAGCAGAAGCGCGGTCTCGCCGCCCCTGTCGTAGGCGTCATAAAGGCCGCGCACGAGGTCGAGCCAGTGATAGTTCTTGATGGCGGGATCGACGGACGCAGGCGGAATGCGCACGCGGTCGCTGATGACGACGCACAGGCCGCGCCGCATCTGCTCTGCGTCGGCAACGGAGCCGAACGGGACCGAGAAGGCCATGAAACGGTTGACCGCATCGCGCGGATCGCGGCTGAAGGTGAGCGAGGCGCCGCGTGTGCACAGCATCTCCACGTAAGCGGCGCGATGGCCCGACAGCGCGACGCAGTCATGCAGGATCCGGCGCACGCCGTCACGATCGAACGGGATCGCCATGCGCAATTTCTCGAGCCCGCCGAAGAAACGCTCCAGGTGCAGGTCCAGCCTGAAGAAGCGGCCCTCCCACACGTGGACGGTATCGTAGGTGGCGTCGGAATGGAGAAAGCCGTAATCGAGGACGGACAGCTTGGCCTCGGACATCGGCACGAACTGCCCGTCGAGAAACGCGACGCCCTGCGGATAGGCGTGGGGATCGACATGACGGAACGAGAGCGCAGGAAGCGGCCGTTCCGACGGTTCCTGATCCATAGACTATCCTCCTCGTGATCATAGCTAAGGTCCGTCAGGCATACGCGGCAAGACACAATCGGCCCGGGAACGATGAGCCAATCCGATCAGGCAAGCTCGTCGTTGGCATCGAGCAGCCGGGTGGCGCGCCAGCGGGTCAGGACGGCGTTGATCTGATCGATGACGAAGAAGCGAGCGGATTCGCGATCGTAGCCCTCCGCCAGCAGCTTCTCGTAGTCGGTATGCGCATGCCTGACATGGGCGACGGCGGCAAGCCAGACGGCGACCGAAGGCGGCAGCGTCTTCATGTGGACGGCGCCGGCATCCGCGCGGATACGCTCCATGTCCGCGTATGGTCCCATCGGAAGGAGAACGGTCAGCGCCTTCGCCAATGCCCTGCGCCGTCCTGTCGGGGCGCTCATTCGCCGCTCCGCCTCACGGTGGCTTCGGGGATCGAGTCGACCGTCGCGAAATAGGGTTTCAGGTCGATCACCGGCGTGCCGTCGAGCACGTCGATCGCTTCCAGCGTCAGTTCGCCGGCGTCTGGGTCCAGGGAGACGAGCCTGACGACATGCAGCCCGACCGGGTTGGGGCGCAACGGCGAGCGCAGGGCGAAAACGCCTTTGGCCTCAGACGCATGGCGCGGTTTCTGGACAATCAGATTCCGCGGCGAGCGGTCGAGCCAGGTCAGGACGATCACATGGCTGGCGCCTTCGAGGCCGCGTAGGCCTGCCCTGTAAGGCGCGTCGACGATGACGGTGGCCGGACGCCCCGTCTCGCGGGCGGCGCGCGTGTTTTTGGGGCAATCCTGCCGACGCAACCACGGCGAGGCGACATGGCCGATGAACACGACGTGACCATCGCCGGGGAGGGCGGCGGGATCGATCTCCAGAGCGACCTCGCCTTCGCGCACGACGAATTCCGGCACGTCCCCGGTCATCGGCCAGCCGCCTTCGCCGGAAGGCACACTCGAAACGCCTGCGCCATATTTTTACCCGGCAGCGACATTTTCGGTTGCAGAAAAACGAAAATCGACATAAAGATATGTTTATATGTTTTCAACGATGGCGCCGTCATGCAGGTCTCGCTCGACAAGATGGTAGATATATTGAAGGCGGCTGCCGAATCCAGCCGCCTGCGTATTCTGGCATTGCTTTCACGCGGCGATCTGACGGTTTCCGACCTGACCGAAATCCTCGGCCAGTCGCAGCCGCGCGTCTCGCGACACTTGAAGCTGCTCATGGAAGCCGGGCTGATCGACCGCTACCAGGAAGGCTCGTGGGCGTTCTTCCGGCTTTGCGACGCGGACGCGGCGCGCAAATTCGTCATGGAACTGGTCGCGGGCATCGATCCGGCGGACGGGCAGGCCGAGCGGGACTTGGAGCGACTCGATGCGGTGAAGAGCAAGCGGCAGGCGCGGGCGGCCGAGTATTTCTCGCGCAATGCCGCAAGCTGGGATCATCTGCGCGCCCTGCATGCACCGGACAAGGCGGTGGAGGCCGCGCTGCTCAAGCTGGTCGGCAAGCGGCCGTTCCAGTCCATGCTCGACCTCGGCACCGGCACGGGCCGGCTGCTGGAGATATTCTCGCCGCTCTACAGGCGCGGCATCGGCATCGACATGTCGCGCGAGATGCTCTCGGTCGCGCGCGCCAATCTGGACAAGGCCGGCGTCTCCAACGCGCAGGTGAGGCAGGGCGACATCTTTTCGCCGCCGGTGGAGCGCGACAGCTTCGACCTCGTCACCATCCATCAGGTCCTGCACTATCTCGATGATCCGGCGCGAGCCATTCGCGAGGCGGCGCGGCTGCTGCGGCCGGCGGGGCGGCTGATCATCGTCGATTTCGCATCGCACAATCTGGAGTTCCTGCGCGAGGCGCATGCCCACCAGCGCCTCGGCTTTTCCGACAAGCAGATCGGCGAATGGCTGGCGGAAGCCGGCCTCGACCTGGAGGAGAGCCAGGACTTCGAGCCGAAAAGCGGCGGCGAGGCGAAACTCATCGTCAAGCTGTGGCTCGGCCGCGACCGTCGTCTCCTCATCGCCGACCCGACCAACGACAGCCGGCAAACGGCAAGGGAAGTCGCCTGATGAACCAGTTCCGTTTCTCCCGCCGACCCGATATCGGCGACAATATCCATGTCTCCTTCGAATTCTTCCCGCCGAAGAACGACGAGATGGAGGCGAGGCTGTGGCAGACCGTGAAGCGGCTCGAGCCGCTGCGGCCGAAATTCGTCTCGGTGACCTATGGCGCCGGCGGCTCGACGCGCGAGCGCACGGCGCGCACGGTCGGCCGCATCCTGTCGGAAACGGCGCTGATGCCGGCCGTGCACCTTACCTGCATCGACGCCACGTGCGAGACGGTGGACGAGGTGATCCGGCAGTTCGTCGACCTGGGCGTCACGCGCTTCGTCGCCCTGCGCGGCGACCCCTCGGCCGGCGTCGGCACGCAGTACCGACCGCATCCGGGCGGCTATGCCAACGGCGCCGACATGGTCGCGGCGCTCAAGCGGCACGGGGATTTCGACATCTCGGTTTCCGCCTATCCGGAGAAGCATCCCGAAAGCCCGGACTTCGCCACCGATATCGACATGCTCAAGCGCAAGGTGGACAATGGCGCGACGCGCGCCATCACCCAGTTCTTCTTCGACAACGACATCTACGAACGCTACGTCGAGCGGGTGCGGCGCGCCGGCATCTATATTCCCATCGTTCCCGGCATCCTGCCGGTGCACAACATCGCCCAGGTGGCCAATTTCTCGGCGCGGGCGGGCGCGCATGTGCCGGCCTGGCTCGCGGAACGGTTCGAGGGGCTGGAAAACGATCCGCAGACCCATGCGCTGGTCGCCTCCGCGGTCGCCGCCGAGCAGGTGCTCGATCTGGTCGAGCGCGGCGTCGGCGACTTCCACTTCTACACGATGAACCGGGCCGATCTCGCCTTCGCCATCTGTCACATGATCGGCATCCGCGCCCATGACGCGGCGCAAGCTCCAAGCTCGGCCGCAGCCTGATCCCTGGCGATTTCGGTCCGATGCTTCAATCAAAAAGGCCGGAGAAAACTCCGGCCTTTTCAATGATTTATACTATTGGCTGCACGTTTCTTCCGGCTCGCGGCCTATGGAAGAAAACCCATAATAAGGGCTGCGATGAACGCAAACGCGGCACAGATCATCAAAGCGTTCAGTGGCCTTGTCAGTCCCATGCGTAGCCTCCTCTCAGAAAAGCTATGGGCCGGAATCTAAGCGAGGGGCGGCGACAAGCAAGGGCAAAATGTGCTGCATTGCGACAGGATTGTGGAATTTCCGACCTGTCGATGGGTCTTAGCCATTGAAAAAATTGAGCTAAGAGTCCGCGCGCCGGTTGTGAAAAAAATGTGGCGAACCGGCAGCGACCCTTCCTCGTCACGACCGCACGAGAGCAAGGAATTCGACCTGGGCGCGCGTCGCGTGCCTTTGCCTGTGACGGATGGCGAGGAACTGCCGGTCCGGCAGGCGAAACGGGACGCGGACGAGGCGGCCGGCGGCGGTGGCCTGTTCCGTGACGGAGCGGGAAAGCACGGCGGCGCCGGCGCCGGCGATGACCGCGGTGCGGACCGATTCGTTGGACGGCAGTTCCAGAGCCACGTCGAGCTTTGCGGGATCCTTGCCGAGGCCGCGCAAGGCTTCCTCGAAAACGGCTCGCGTGCCGGAACCGCGCTCGCGCAGCACCCAGCGGCTTTCCAGAAGCTCATCCGCCGATAGGCTCTCGCGGCCGGCCCAGCCATGCGTATTGCCCACGACGAGCGCCAGTTCGTCATCGGCGGCGGGCATAATCGAGAGAACCGGATCGTCGATCGTGCCTTCGACGAAGCCGAGGTCGGCCAGGCCGTCGTGGACGCTGGCCGCCGCGCGCTCGGTGTTGGCGATGGTCAGCCGAAGCGCGATGCCGGGAAACCGCGATTGAAAGCGGTGCATATGCGTGGGCAGCCAGTAGTTGGCTATGGTCTGGCTGGCGATCAGGTGCAGGCTCCCGGTCTTCAGCCCGGCAAGGTCGGCCAGGGCAGCCTCGGCGGTCGCCACCTGCGCAAGAATGGCGCGGGCCTCGGGAAGGAAGCGGCGGCCCGTCTCGTTGAGCTCGATACGGCGGCCGACGCGGTCGAACAGCCTGGTTCCGTGCCGTGCCTCGAGCGCCGCGATGGCGGCGCTTACCGCCGACTGGGTGAGGTTCAGTTCGGCGGCGGCCCGTGTCAGGTGTTGATGTTCCGCCACCGCTATGAAGATGCGCAACTGTTCCAGGGTCATTGCGCTTCTCCGTTTGCTCCATTCAGAGGCCGAGCATGATCAGCGTGAGGCTGAAGCAGGAGATGAACAGAAACCCCGCCAGGCCGAGCAGGAGCGGGCGCAGGCCCTTGAGCCGGAGCTTGCGGATGTCGGTTTCCAATCCCATTGCCGCCAGCGCCATGCTGAGCAGGAAGGTGGTAACAAGAGAGGCGCCGCTCCTGATCGGGGCGGGCAGGGATATGGCGCTGTTGAGCGCGACGACGGCTATGAAGCCCAGCACGAACCAGGGGATCGGCGCCGCCGGGGCGCTTCCTCGGCCTGCCGCGCCCGGTCCGCGGCGCATCGACATGAAGCCGAGCCCGATGACGACGGGCGCCAGCAGCATGACGCGGCTGAGCTTGGCGACAGTGGCGAATTCGCCCGCTGCCTGCCCGTCCTGGAAGGCCGCCGCCACGACCTGCGCGATCTCGTGGATCGACGCGCCGGCCCACAGGCCGTAGGCATGCGGATCGAGACCCAGCACCGCCGGCAGAATCGGATAGACGAACATGGCAATGGAGCCGAACACGGTGACGCAGGCGACGGCATAGGCGACGTCCTCGTCCGTTCCGTCCGTCACCGTGTTCGTGGCGATCACCGCCGAGGCGCCGCAGATCGAGGTTCCGGCCGCGATCAGTTCCGCCAGCTTTCGATCGACGCCCATCAGGCGTCCAAGACCGACGATGAACACGAAGGTGGCGAGGAGAGTCGCCACAATCACGGCCAGGCCGCGGCCGCCGACGGCGACCACCTGCGCCGTGGTGAGCTGGAGGCCCAGCATGATGATCGCCGATCGCAGCACCGGCCGCAGGGCGAAGCGCACGCCCGGCTTCGCCAGGGCCGGCGTGCCGGCAAGGTTGTGAAAGGCGATGCCGATGACGATGGCCAGGATCATCGGGCTCAGGGCGGACATGCCGGGCAGGAAGCGCAGCGCGAAGGCGATGAGCGCGATCGCCGCCGTCAGCGCCAGGCCGGGCAGCGGGTTGCTGGCGGGCTGGCGCGGCGTTGCGCCCGCGACCGGCTCGGCCGTTTCGAATTCCGATGCGATCGGAAAACCTGAAGACGCGTCCATGGGAAAGTATCCATCCTGTTTCCATGACGCTGTGCCTCAATGCAAGAATTCGATCCAATTCATTATATCATCAAAAACATTCGATAAAAACGAACGATTGGGAAGCGTGGCGAGCGGTTTTCCTGATCCCTAGATTGGCCTAGACTCGCCTTCAGCGAGGAGATTGCATGCAGCGATTCGAGAATGCCCGCGAAGCGGCACTGGCGCTCAGGCCCGACGATCCGGTTTATTGCTTCAGGCCGCAGGTGCTGAAGGCCGACGCGCTGCAGTTTATGGGCATGTTTCCCGGCAAGACCGCCTATGCGGTCAAGACGAACGGCGAGCCGATGGTGCTGAAGACGCTGGTCGAGGCGGGCGTGAGTACGTTCGATGTCGCGTCGCCGGGCGAATTCGCCGCCGTGCGGGCGGTCGCGCCGGATGCCGAGATGCTCTACATGCACCCGGTCAAGGCGCAGTCGGACATCAAGCTGGCGCTCGAGACCTACGGCATCCGGGTGATCGCCGTCGACCACGAGGACGAGATCACCAAACTGACGCGGGTGGTGCGCGCGCTCGACATCGATCCGGGGTCGATGACGGTCTTCGTGCGCATCCAGACCAAAGGTCACGCCGCTTACGAACTGTCGAAGAAGTTCGGCGCGGGGCCGGCCAACGCGGTGGAACTGGCGGAACGGCTCGCCCGCACCGGCTACAAGGTGGGCCTGTGCTTCCATGTCGGCAGCCAGATCGAGGATCCCGACACTTATGAGCGCGCGCTGGCCTCGGCGGACTGGGTGCGCAACCGGCTCTCCTTCGACCTCGCCGGGCTGGATGTCGGCGGCGGCTTTCCGGCCGAATACGGGAACGACCCGAACCGCAAGCAGGTCGAGATGCCCTCGCTCGGCCAGATCATGTCGCGGTTGGCGGGCGATCTCGATGAATACGGGTTTTCCGAGATGCCGCTGGTGGCGGAGCCGGGCCGCGTCATCGTGGCGCGCTGCTTCTCGCTGATCGTGCGCGTCCTGCTGCGCAAGGGCAGGCGGCTCTACATCAACGACGGCATCTGGGCGTCGCTGTCCGATTCATGGACGGGCAAGATCACGCTGCCGGCACGGTTCATCCCCGATCCGGCAATCCGTTCGCGCAACGGCAGGGAAGACAACATCGTTCCCTTCAAGGTGTGCGGCGCGACCTGCGACAGCGTCGATATATTGTCCCGGCCGTTCTGGCTGCCGGAGACGGTCGATACCGGCGACTGGATCGAGATCGGCCATATCGGCGCCTATTCGCTGTCGCTGAGGACGCGCTTCAACGGCTTCTATCCCGACACGTTCGTGGAAATCGCCACGCCCTTCGACGAGGGCGACGCGCCGCAAGGTTTTGCGAGCCTCGAGACGATGGCGGACTGACGAACTGCCGCGACCTATGCGAAGCCCAGGAAAAGGGCGAGCAAGCGGTTGACCTCGATCATGGTCGTGTCCTCCAGCCTGCCGAAAACCCTGCCGATCTTTTCACGCCGAACGGACATCATCTTGTCGATCATGATCTGTGTCGACCGTTCGAGATGGTTTCCTTCGGACGGTCGCACGGTGACGCGCAGAAGCGGCGCTTCGACAAGCAGGCTCGACAGAAGCAGTACCGTGACCGTGCCTGTCGCATCGAAACGATCCGATTGAACGATCAGGGCAGGGCGGGGTTTTCCGAAATCACCGGATATAGCGACCGTGACCAGATCGCCGCGCTTCATCCATTGTCCTCTTCAAGGTCCGCGAGAGCGGAGTCCAGGAAGCGTTGCAGATCGCTGTCGGATCGATCGGCCTGCGCCACTATGACGGACTGGCGATGACATTCTTCCGCAAGGTCGGTCCGGCGTATGTCCGGCACCCAAATCTGTACGGCCCGAAGACCTTGCGCACGCAACGCGTCCCGACGCTTGCGAACTCGCTCATTGATGGAAGCCGGCATATCGATCTCCCTTGTCTTTGTTACATGTAACGTTTGCAAGGGAAACATCAAGACAAAGCGAAGCCGGTCAGAGGCGATCCAGCAGTTCCGCCGTCGGCCAGCCGTCCACGGGCAGGCCGAGGCGCTGCTGTTCCTTGCGCACGGCCTCGCGCGTGTTGGTGCCGAGGATGCCGTCCACCGTGCCGACGTCGTAGCCGCGGGCCTCCAGCTTTGTCTGGAGCTGCTTCATCTGGTCCTGGTTAAGGCCCGGATCGGGATTGCGGGGGTCGTAGGCCGGCGCGCCGGCGAAGCGGGAGGCGAGGACGGCGGCGGTCAGCGCGTAGGTGAAGGACTGGTTCCACTCCAGATAGACGTCGAAATTGTCGTAGGCGAGGAAGGCCGGACCCTTGTAGCCCATCGGCAGCACGATGCCGGCCTTGAGGCCGTTGTCCTGAAGCGGCGAGCCGTCGGGGCGCGTCACGCCCCACTGCGACCACTGCGAAAGCGGCAGCTTGGTGGTGCGGCCGGTCTGGCTCCAGTCCATCACCTCGGGCACGCGCACTTCCTCGATCCAGGGCTGGTCGCGCTTCCAGCCCTTCATCTCGAGTTTTTTCGCGGTCGTCATGATGACGTCGGCGACATCGTTGCGCAGGTCCACCTTGCCGTCGCCGTCGCCGTCCACGCCGTCGGCCAGATAGTCGATCGGCAGCATCTGGGTCTGGCCGATCTCGCCGGCCCAGGCGCCTTTCACGTCGGCTGGCACGGTGCCGCGGTCGATCAGGGTCAGCAGCGGCACGAGTTGGGGCCGGAACACCTGCGGGCGGCGGCAGTCGTGCGCCAGCGTCACCAAGGCGTTCAGCGTGTGGAAATCGCCCTGCACCGCGCCGAAATCGGTCTCCAGCGCCCAGAAGGCGGTTACGATCGGGCCGGGGACGCCGTATTGCTGGTCGGCGCGGGCGAAGATGTCGGCATATTTCTCCAGCCGCGCCTTACCCTGCTTCAGCCGGTAGGCCGAGATCATGCGGCCGGAAAACTGAATGAAGGTCTGCGAGAAGACGCCTTGAGCGCGGTCGCGGGCAAGCACCTTGTCGTCGACGGTCGCAGCTTCCAGCGCGTCGAGCCCCGCCTGGCCTACCCCGGCTGCCTTCGCCTCGGCCGCCACGCCCTGCTTCCAGGCCTCGAAGTCACCGCCGCAGGGGGCGCCGGGAGCGGCGACGGGTGCTGACGTTGCGGGAGCCGCAGGCGCGGTGTCTTGCGCCATCGCCTGCGGCGCGGCCAGGCAGACGGACAGAAGAAGCGCAGACAGTGGTCCGGCGGACCGGGCCGTGAGGGGCAGGGACATCGCTTTCCTTCCGAAGCCGTGAGGCGTGACGGCGCCAAATATGCAAGCGGGCCGCGATTTCAAGGGAAAAGGGCCGCGATCCGGGCCATTCGAAAAGCAGGCGGCAGGGCCGCTGTCAACGGGTGTTCTGTTTCAGCCAGCGCCGCCAGCTCGCCTCGGAGCCGTTGAAGACGTTGATGTCCGATTGCCCCGGCATGCCCGGCACGAGGCCGGTTCCCGTATATTGCCAGAAGGTGAAGGGATGGCTGCCGTATTTCTCGCTCGGGTGGCCGGCGACGGAGCGCAGCCAGTAGGGATAGCCGCCGAAGGTGGAAAGGTCGTTGTCGTCGAAGAAGTCGACCGAGGTGTAGATGATCGGCTTCTTGCCGAAGTGACGCTCGACCATCGTCAGGAAGGTCTTCATCTCGGCGCGCACGGTTGCGGCGGGCGGGCGCAGCCTGCAGGTGGGCGAATGGGGGTTCCATTCCATGTCGAGCACCGGCGGCAGCGCACCGCGCTCCTTCGGCACATGGTCGATGAACCATTGCGCCTGTTCGCTGGCCGGCCGGCAGAAATAGAAGAAATGATAGGCGCCGCGCGGAATGCCGGCCGCCCGCGTGCCGGCCCAGTGGCGCTCGAAGTTCTCGTCGTAGCGGTCGCCGCCCTCTGTCGCCTTGATGAAGGCGAAGGAGATGCCTGAATCGCGGGCGGACGCCCAGTCGATGTCGGTCTGGTATTTCGCCACGTCGGTGCCATGCACGGCATAGGTCCAGGGCGCGCCGCTTTCCCACTCGTGCGGCTTGGCGTCCTCGAAGCGCGGCTTGCGCACGGCAACGCGCGGCCCTTCGGAAGCAGTCGGCGCGATGTCGCTGAGACCGCCCGCGGTCGAGCAGGCGGCCAGAACGGCCAGTGAGATCAGTGCCGCGAAACGGCGCATCGCAACTCCGTGACCGATGGCAGCCGGTCGCTGGTGGGTCGGTACTATCGGTATCGTGCCCCGCTGGACGCTTGCCCCACACGAGCGCCCTTCGTGCCAAGGTGATCGCCGATCATGGTTGATTTTCGGTTGACGACGCTCGACACGCAAGGCGATTTGGGCGAGCAATGGCGGCGAATCCAAGGCGATGCAATCCAGGGCGCCGGGATTTGGGCGAGGGGCCGAGGACGAGGGCCGGGGACGAGATGCGCATCATGGCGAAATTTCTCAAATGGCTGCTGGGCCTTGTGGTGGTGGCGGTCGCAGCGCTGGTCGTCTGGCTCGCGGTGTTCCCGCCCGCGCTGCTGCGCGTCGGCGCCGGCTACGCCGCAAAGATCGTCTGTTCCAACCTGTTCGTCGCCGGCCGCGATCCGCAGGAGGTGCTCAGGGTGGACGTGCAGGCGCCGGGCAATCCTTTGCTCAAATTCTTCGACATCGATGTCGACAAAAATGCCGGGACCGTGAAGGCCGCCTTCCTCAGGTATTTCGCCGGCAACGAGGCCATCGCGCGGCCGGGGCTCGGCTGCTCCTTGGTGCCGGACGGCGATGCCGCGAGGGTGGACAAGGTCATGGCCGAAGAAGCGGTGCGCCCGGCACCGTCCGACGGGCTCTGGCCGGACGGCGAGCGTGTGGAACCGTCGCAGGACCCGGCGATCGCCGGGTTGCTCGACGATGCCGATCTCACCGGCCCCGGCATGCGGGCGGTGGTCGTGGTGAAGGACGGACGCATCGTGGCCGAGCGCTACGGCGACGGCTTTTCGGCCGCCACGCCGCTGCTCGGCTGGTCGATGACCAAGACGGTCAACGTCGCCATCCTCGGCACGGTGGTCGGCGCCGGCAAGCTGTCGCTCGACAGGAAGGGCCTTTTTCCGGACTGGAGCGGCGACGAGCGGAAAGACATCACGATCGCCGACCTGATGGCGATGGAGAGCGGGCTGGCCTTCAACGAGGACTACGGCACCGTCTCCGACGTCACCCGCATGCTCTATCTGGAGCCGGATATGGCGAAATTCGCGGCGTCGAAGCCGCTGGTGGCGAAAATCGGCGAAAAGTTCACCTACTCGACCGGCACCAGCATCATGCTGGCGCGTCTATGGCAGAACGCCATCGGCGATGAGGCCGCCTCGCTCGCCTATCCGCGCGAGGCGCTGTTCGATCCGCTGGGGATGCGCAGCGCGGTCATGGAGGCCGACGAAAGCGGCACCCTGGCCGGCGCGTCCTATCTCTATGCGACGGCGCATGACTGGGCACGGTTCGGCCAGTTCCTGCTGCAGGACGGCGTGTGGAACGGCAACCGCATCCTGCCGGAAGGCTTCGTCGCCATGATGCGCGCGCCGTCCGCCGCTTCCGGCGGCGTCTACGGCAAGGGCGAGGTGTGGCTGGAGGGGCCAGGCGATCGCAAGGGCGACGGCGCCGCGAGAGGCGTGCCCGAGGGGACGTACTGGCTGCAGGGCCATGACGGCCAGACGGTCGGCGTGGTGCCCTCCAGGCACCTCGTCGTGGTGCGGCTGGGATTGACGCCGGCGTGGTTGGATTACCGGCCGCAACGATTGCTGGCCGCGCTGGCCAAGGCGCTGCCATAGCCTTGACGTTGTCGTTGAAAAACAGTCGGTTACACTTGGCGGCGTCCGAACCGATTCAGGAAACTCATGGCGGGTGGCGGCGGTCCGTTGCAGGTCGCGGCAACGATCGGTCTTGCCCGATCCGGCGTCGTCGGCCATCGTTGCGGCAAAGCAGGAGGATGGCGCTGTGGCCCGACACGACTTCGACCCCTCCACGGTGAAGCCCGATGGACGCCTGCCCGCCAAGGCGAGCCTCTTCGACGGATCGCATGCGGGGCCTTGGCGCGGTTCCGTCAACGGCGAGGCGCTGGGCACCCAGGTCACCGTCCTGGCCTACGGCAATGACGAGCCCGGCAAGGGGCCGAAGCTGCATGTCCATCCTTATGACGAGATCTTCGTGGTCCAGCAGGGGCGGGCGCGCTTCTTCGTCGGCGATCGGGTGATCGAGGCCGGGGCAGGTGAAACCGTTCTCGGCCCCGCCGGCGTGCCGCACAAATTCGTCAATCTCGGCCCCGGCCGGCTCCAGACCTTCGACATCCATCTGTCGCCGCGCTGGATACAGACCGATCTGGAATAGGACGTTTATTTCGCCCGTCCGAGAGCGCCTGCCGTCGGCGTGGTGACGACGACGGACTCGCCGGCCTCCAGGACCGTCTGGTCGCAAGCCTTGAGCGTCTCGACGCGGCCGTCCTTGCGGCGCACCTCGGTCGAACCGGGCTCGCCATCGCCGCCGCCTTCCAGTCCCTTCGGCGGGCGGTTTCGATGCGAGGCGAGGATGGCGCACTGCATCGTCTCCAGGAAGCGGATGGTGCGCCTTGTGCCGTCGCCGGCGTTCCACTCGCCCTTGCCGCCGGACCCTTCTCGGATATGGAAATCCTCCAGCAGGACGGGAAAGCGCAGTTCGAGGATTTCGGGATCGGTAAGGCGTGAATTGGTCATGTGGGTGTGAACGGCGGAGGTCCCGGCAAAGCCGGCTCCGTCGTTCATGCGCCCCGCGGGCGAGCCCGAGCAGATCGTCTCGTAATACTGGTAGCGCTCGTTGCCGAAGGTCAGGTTGTTCATGGTGCCCTGCGCGTTCGCCAGCGCGCCCATCGCGCCGAACAGGGCGTTGGTGACGTGCTGCGAGGTCTCGACATTGCCGGCGACGACGGCGGCCGGATAGGCGGGCTTCAGCATCGAACCATCTGGAATGACGATGTTGACGGGCCTCAGGCAGCCGGCGTTCATGGGGATGTTGTCCTCGACCATGACGCGGAAGGCATAGAGCACGGCGGCGCGGGTGACGGGTTCCGGCGCGTTGAAATTGTTCTTCTCGACCGTCGAGGTGCCGGTGAAATCGACCGTCGCTTCGCGCTTGTCGCGATCCACGGCGATCTTCACCCGGATGACCTGTCCGGTGTCGGTCGGGTATTCGTATTCGGACCTGTCGGGCAGGCGCTCCAGCACGCGGCGCACGCTCTCGGCCGCGTTGTCTTGCACGTGGCCCATATAGGCGTCGACGACGTCCAGCCCGAAATGGGCGACCATCTTCCTCAGTTCCGCCACGCCCTTCTCGTTGGCGGCGATCTGCGCCTTCAGGTCGGCGACGTTCTGGTCTGGGTTGCGCGCGGGGTAGGGGTGGTCGGTGAGCAGCGTGCGCAGTTCCGCCTCGCGGAACCGGCCACGGTCGACGATGCGGAAATTGTCGAACAGCACGCCTTCCTCGTCCACCGTGGTGGCAAGCGGGGTCATCGATCCCGGCGCGGTGCCGCCGACATCGGCGTGATGGCCGCGCGCCGCCACCCAGAAGAGGATTTTTTCCTTTTCGGTGTCGAATACCGGCGTCACCACCGTGATGTCGGGCAGGTGGGTGCCGCCGTTGTAGGGCGCGTTGAGAGCGAAGACGTCGCCGGGATGGATGTCGCCGGAATTCAGCCGGATGACGGTCTCGACGGAGCGGTCCATCGAGCCGAGGTGGACGGGCATGTGCGGCGCGTTCGCCACCAGTGCGCCTTCGCGGTCGAAGACGGCGCAGGAGAAATCCAGCCGTTCCTTGATGTTGACCGAATAGGCGGTGTTCTGAAGGGTCACGCCCATCTGCTCGGCGATCGACATGAACAGGTTGTTGAACACCTCCAGCATGACCGGATCCGCCCCCGCCTTGCCGGAATGGCCGGTGCCGAGCGCGGCGGTGCGCGCCTTCCTTTCAGTCCGGCGCAGCAGGACATGGTTCTTCGCGGTGATCTCGGCCCGCCAGCCCGGCTCGACGACGATGGTCTGGTTGGGCTCGATGACGAGGGCAGGGCCTGTCAGGCGGCTGCCAGGCTTCAGCGTTTCACGCATGAAGACGCCGCCGTCGCGCCACTTTCCGTCGCAGAAGATTTGCGCGGTCTGCGAGGCGGTTACGTCCGCAACCTGCAATCCTGAGACAGCTTCGGCTGTCTGCGTGCCCGAGGTGTCCGATGCCTCGACCTCCAATGTCTCCACGATCAGCGGCTTGTCGTCGTAGATGAAGCCGAACTGCGCCCTGTGCGCGGTCTCGAAGCCGGTTTTGGCCTGTTCGAGGGAACCATGCGCGAAGGCAACCGGTAGCGTCGTGTCGGTGCCGTCGTAGCGGATGTGCAGGAGAGGGCGGGTCTCGACGGCGTCGGCCGCGACGCCTTGTTCCGCCAGTTCCGCCGCGACCGCGCCGCGCAAAGCCTCCAGCGCGGCCGTTATCCGGGGGAGCGCGCTTTCGGCAAGCGGCTCCAGCAGCGCCTGCTGGCGCGCGGCGAAGATCGATGCCAGCCCGATGCCGTAGGCGGAGAGCAGGCCGGAGAGCGGATGGATCAGCACCGCCTCCATGCCGAGCGCGTCGGCAACGAGGCAGGCGTGCTGGCCGCCGGCGCCGCCGAAGCAGTTGAGCAGGTATTCGGTCACGTCGTAGCCGCGCTGCACCGATATCTTCTTGATGGCGTTGGCCATGTTTTCCACCGCGATGGTGACGAAACCCTCGGCCACCGCCTCCGGCGTCCGGCCGTCGCCGATTTCGGCGGCGAGCGCGGCGAATTTCTCGCGCACGGCATCGGTATCGAGCGGCTGGTCCTGATTCGGACCGAAGATCGCCGGGAAGAATTCGGGCCGGAGCTTGCCGAGCATCACGTTGGCGTCGGTGACGGCGAGCGGCCCGCCGCGCCGGTAGCAGGCGGGACCGGGATTGGCGCCGGCCGAGTCCGGGCCGACGCGAAACCGCCCGGCCTCGAAATGCAGGATCGAGCCGCCGCCGGCGGCGACGGTGTGGATGCGCATCATCGGCGCCCGTACCCGCACACCGGCCACTTCCGTGTCGAAGGCGCGCTCGTAGTCGCCGTCGTAATGGGCGACGTCGGTGGAGGTGCCGCCCATGTCGAAGCCGATCACCTTGCCGAAGCCGGCGAGCTTCGCGGTCTCGACCATGCCGACGACGCCGCCGGCCGGGCCGGACAGCAGCGCGTCCTTGCCCTGGAAACGGTCGGCGGCGGTGAGGCCGCCTGACGACATCATGAACATGAGGCGGACGGGTTGGTTGTGGTTGATCTCCCCCCGTGTGGGGGAGATGCCCGGCAGGGCAGAGGGGGGCAACGTGGAGCGCCCTTCCTCCGAGGAATCGGATTGAGAGGCTGGCGGGACAGCGCCCCCCTCTGTCGCCTTCGGCGACATCTCCCCCACAAGGGGGGAGATCGGGGCGCTGATCCCCAATTCACCCGCCACGCGCTGCACGTAACGCGACAGGATCGGCGAGAGATAGGCGTCGACCACGGCGGTGTCGCCGCGGCCGACGAGCTTGATCAGCGGCGACACTTCATGGCTTGCCGAAACCTGGGAGAAGCCGAGCGCGCGGCACATCTTCGCCAGCGCCTGCTCGTGCTCGGGGTTCTTCCAGGCGTGCATCAGCACCACGGCGACCGCGTCGATGCCGTCGGCGCGCGCCTGTTCGAGCGCCGGCTTGACCGTACCGAGATCGAGCAGCCTTTCCACGCAGCCGTCGGCGCGGATGCGCTCGTCCACCTCGACGACGCGCTCATAGAGCTGTTCCGGCAGCACGATCTTCTTGGCGAAGATATCGGGACGGGCCTGATAGGCGATGCGCAGCGCGTCGCGGAAGCCCCTGGTGACGAGCAGCAGCACGCGGTCGCCCTTGCGTTCCAGCAGCGCATTGGTCGCCACGGTGGTGCCCATCCGAACCTGGCCGAGGCGCCTGGAAGGGATCGACATGCCGGCGCCAAGGCCGAGCAGCGTGCGGATTCCGTGGACGGCGGCATCGGCATAGGCTTCCGGATTCTCCGAAAGCAGCTTCAGCGGGTGGAGGCTACCGTCGGGCGCGCGCCCGACGACATCGGTGAAGGTGCCGCCGCGGTCGATCCAGAAGTCCCATTTCCCGTCCTGCATGGCGTAGCTCCGCGGCTCATTGCCCGGCTTGTAGGACGCCATGCAGCCGACCTCAACGGCTCACGAAACCGTGAAGGCTGTTACAGGGCGAAACGCAACGTTACGAAACCGAACATCACTCCGCGCATTTTCCCGGCGACCGCTCCCGGTTGAGGGGCGTTTTGCGAAGGAGAGATGTTATGAAGAAACTCATTCTTGCTTCCGTTTCGGCTTTGGCTCTGCTTGGCGTCGCCGCGTGCAGCGACAGCGGCACCGACAGCACCACGACCCAGAGCACCAACCCGCCGGCCACCGAGCAGCCGATGCAGCCGGCCACTCCGGACGCCAACCCGCCGGCCGACAACACGATGCAGCCGGCTCCTGCTCCGGATACGAACGCTCCGGCTCAGTAAGTCCGATCGGGTTCGTACGAAAAGGCCGGCCTTTGCGCCGGCCTTTTTTCATGGGCAGAAATGCACGTCATCGTGATGGCCCATACCGGTATGCGGAATCGTCCTGCTTGATGCGGGTCACCGGTTCGCTTTAAAAAACGATCATGTCTGTCTGGGAACGCATAGGCGACTTCGTCGCGCGCATATCCGCCTCCGCGACATCCGGCATCGCCGAGATGGTCGAAGCGTTGCGTCATGTGTTCGGAGGCGACCCCGAATTGCGCCGCCGCGTCGCCTTCTCGGTGGCGATGATCGCGCTTTCGGCAAAAATGGCCAAGGCGGACGGCGTGGTGACGCAGGACGAGGTGCGCGCCTTCCAGCAGATCTTCGAAGTTCCGCGCGACCAGGTCCGCAACGTCGCGCGCGTCTACGACCTCGCCAAGCGCGACGTTGCTGGGTTCGAGGCCTATGCCGAGCAGATGGCGCGGCTGTGCGGGTCGGGCCACCGCAACTGCATGATGCTGGAGGACATACTCGACGGACTGTTCTTCATCGCTGCGGCCGACGGAGTGCTGCATGAGCGCGAGGGGCAATTCCTGCATCGGGTCGCCGAAATCTTCGACGTAGAGGAAAGCCATTACCAGACGATCATGGCGCGCCACGTGCATCTGGGGAAATCCGATCCCTATGCCGTTCTCGGCATCGATCGCGGCCGGCCGTTCCCAGAGGTCAAGAAGAGATACCGGCAACTGGTGGCCGACAACCATCCCGACCGGCTGATCGGGCGCGGCCTGCCGGCAGAGTTCGTCAAGATCGCGACTACCCGGCTGGCCGCGATCAACGCCGCCTACGAGACCATCGAACGCGATCTCGCGCCCGCATGAGCGGGTTTCGGCCTGACCAACCCGGCGTCGAGGTGAGGGCGTCGCCGAACTGCGGCGTCCGGCGCGATTGCGCCGCGCCGGACATGATCCTTCTTCACTATACGGGTATGGAAAGTGGCGAGGCCGCCGAGGCGTGGCTTTGCGATCCTGCCAGCGAGGTCTCGTCGCACTATCTCATCCATGAGGACGGGCGGATCGTGCAGATGGTGCGCGAGGCCGATCGCGCCTGGCATGCCGGCAAGAGTTCCTGGCATGGCGTGACCGACATCAATTCCCGTTCGGTCGGCATCGAGATCGTCAATCCCGGCCATGCGTTCGGCTACAGGAATTTTCCGAAGCGGCAGATCGGCGCCGTCATCGCGCTTTGCCGAGGTATCGTCGGCCGTCATGGCATCCGTCCCGAATGCGTGCTCGGCCATTCCGACGTGGCGCCGGGGCGCAAGGTCGATCCCGGCGAAAAATTCCCGTGGAAGGCGCTGGCCGAGGCCGGCGTCGGTCTTTATGTGCGGCCAGCGCGGATTTCGGCCGGCCAGGGGCTGGGCATCGGAAACTCCGGGGAAGACGTCGCGCGGTTTCAGGCGCGGCTTTCGCGCTTTGGCTACGGCATTGAGGCGAGCGGCGTTTTCGACGAACGGACGCAAATCGTGACGGCGGCCTTCCAGCGTCATTTCAGGCCGCGCCGGGTCGACGGGATCGCGGACCGATCTACCGTCAAGACGCTCGACAGCCTGCTTGGAGCCCTTGGTTCTGACGCAGGGTAAGCAGGTGCTGTTTTAGCTTCAGGTTACATAATGTCATGGAAAGTGACTTGAGCAGTCATTTTTGACGCTCATTCCCCTTGCACATGCGGGCCACCCGCCGATGCCCGCACCAATCCTCCCCACCGATCCTCCTTGGGGGCATCCAATCGAAACTGTCGCCCCAGACGCGGCAACCAGAACAGGTATTCATGAAAATCCCGACCGTGATAGCGGTGGCTCTTGCCGCCGCGGCGATAAATTTTGCCGCAACGAACCCCGGCATGGCCGGCAATCTGGACCGCAGTTCCGTGCCAGCAGCCAAGGTGGTGACGGCCAAGGCGGCAAAGGTCCGAAAGGCCAAGGCTGAGAAGCAATCGATCGACTGTCCCTATCTGTTCGGCTGTTCCGAGAAGGCAAAGCCTGCGGACAAGGCCGCTGCGAAGGCCAGCAAGAGCCACAAGCACCACGCGACGAAAGCGGTCTCCCGGCGCAAGGCCAAGGCACGCCGGAAGGCGCCCGGCATCGACAAGACCACCACCGCCTCGATCGCGGTGGCCGGTCCCGGCGGATCGGCCCGCTACGGCGCCATCATCTCGCGGTATGCCTCGCAATATGGCGTCAGCGCCTCGCTGGCGCGCGCGGTGGTGCGCATCGAAAGCAACTATCGTCCCAACATGACCGGCAGCGCGGGCGAGGTCGGGCTGATGCAGATCAAGCCGGCGACGGCGCGCATGCTCGGCTATACGGGATCGGTCAAGGGGCTGTACGATCCCGAGACGAATATCAAATACGGCATGAAGTATCTTGCGATGGCGCAGGACCTCGGCGGCGGCACGACCTGCGGCACGATCCTGAAATACAATGCCGGCCATGCCGCGCGGCGCATGAACCCGGTTTCGTCCGCCTATTGCCGCAAGGTGAAGGTGCAGATGGCCTCGGCCGGCGATCCCGCCTGACGGACGAGCCGGCGCGCGTCGGCTTTTTCGTTTGCGTTTTGTCTCGCAAACCCCTTTATACACCCCGCCAGCCGGCCGGGCGGCCGCACGCGCGAATGCCGAAAGGCTGCGCGTGAGGAAAGTCCGGGCTCCATGGAGACACGGTGCCGGCTAACGGCCGGCGGGGGCGACCCCAGGGAAAGTGCCACAGAAAGCAAACCGCCTCGCCTGGCCTTCGGGCCGGTGCGCGGCAAGGGTGAAAGGGTGGGGTAAGAGCCCACCGCGCGACCGGCAACGGAAGCGGCATGGCAAACCCCACCGGGAGCAAAACCGAATAGGGGTGGCGCGAGGGGGAACCCTCAGGGCTGTTTCCGGCCCGGCCGCCCGGGTAGGTTGCGTGAGGCGCGCAGCAATGCGCGTCCAAGATGAATGGCCGCCACGTTCCCGTCCGCAAGGGCGGGGGCCATACAGAACCCGGCTTACAGGCCGGCTGGCGCTTCTTTGGCTCTCCCGGGCGTCCGTCCGTTTTTGAAACACGGTGCCGCCGGTGGTCGGAAAATCGGACAAATCAGAGCCGGTCGAGCGACTCCTCGATCGCTTTCCACAGTTCCTCGGCCGGTTCGCAGCCCACCGCGAGCCTGACGAAACCACCCGGAACGGCGTCGCCGCGTTTGTCGCGCCGTTCCGCCGTGGTGTGGACGCCGCCGAACGAGGTGGCCGAGTGCATCAGCGCGCAGCCGTCGATGAACCGCTCGGCCTTCTCTTCCGAGTCCAGGACGAAGCTGATCAGGAAGCCGAAGCGCTCCATCTGGACGCGGGCGAGATTGTGCGAGGGGTCTTCCGGCAGGCCCGGATAGCGTAACGACCGCACCGCCCGATGCGCCTTGAGGCGCGGGGCGATCAGTTCAGCCGTGTTGCACATGCGCTCGAAGCGCATGTCGAGCGTCTCGAGGCCGCGATGCACCAGCCATGCGTCGAAGGGGCTGGGAATCGAACCGGCCGTCACGCGCCACTTGCGCACGGCTTCGATGATTTCCGGATCACGGCTGGCGACATGGCCGAAAAGCGCGTCCGAATGGCCGTTCGGCGCCTTGGTGTCGGCAGCGACGACGATGTCGGCGCCAAGGTCCAGCGGCCGCTGGCCGAGCGGGGTCATCGTGGTGTTGTCGACGATGAAGAGCCCGCCGGCGGCATGGATGGCGTCGGCCGCGGCCGTGATGTCGCAGATGTCGAGCCCCGGATTGGCCGGCGTCTCGACGAAGACGAGACGATAGCCGGCAAAGCCACCGTCGAGGAAACCGGCGGTCGGGCGGGTATCGAAATCCACTCCGAACGCCTTCAGCCGTTCGGCGACGGCGCGGGTCGTGTGGTAGCCGTCGGCCGGCAGGAGCATCCGCTCTCCCGCCTTCAGCAGCGCGAAGAAGGTCGCCGCTATCGCCGCCATGCCGGAGGGAAAGGCTATGCAGGGCGCGCCCTCGAGATGGCCCAGCATGTCTTCGACAGCGTGCCATGTCGGATTGCCGAAACGTCCGTATTCGATGGTGTCGCTGGAATCGCCGGGCGACAGATAGATCGACGCCATCGTCAGGGGCAGGGGAACGGGGTCGCCCCGCTTCAGGGCGCGGTCACGCAAGTGAAGCAAGCCCGCTGCGCGGGAGTTCGACGTGGTCATTGCCCTTGCCCTCCTGGATCGACTTTGACCGCTATGCCTCGCTGCGGTGACTGGCAAGAGCATGAGTGGCCGAAAGCATTTCTAAACGCTTCGTTAGGCTTAATGGAGGATAAAGGCGAGAAGGCCCGAATCCGGCTTTTGCGGATGGCCGAAGGCTTCGTTGTGTTGTTGCTTCCCGTTGACGCCCATAGTGCCCCATGTTATCCCATCTAGGCAATCAAGCTTTCGTTCCGGGTCAGGGTGAAGCGTACGCCAGACGGGCAGCCGCTTCCGACGCCCGCTTGCCGTCCTTCTGCCGTCCGGGCGAGGAAAAAACCGGGAAGGGACCGCGCTCCGACGGCGCGGACGAGAGCATGGAGAGGGGTGCGGCTGCGTCGTTCGATGGATCGGTTTCTTTCAAGCGCGACGAACAGGATCGACTCCAAGGGCCGTGTCTCCGTGCCGGCGCATTTTCGTTCCGTGGTGCAGAAGCGCGGCTATTCGGAACTCTACGCCCTGCGCTGCCTGGATGTGCCTGCGATGGATGTCGGCGGGCTCGACCTGCTCGACCGCTACGAGGAGCGTATCGCGCAGGAGGACCCGTTCCTGCAGACGGCGGACGACATGTCGTTCTTCATTCATGGGGACGGCGCCTTCCTGAAGCTGGATCAGGACGGACGCATCACGGTTTCCGATTTCATCCGCGAGCACACGGGAATCACGTCGGAGGTGGCATTCGTAGGGCGCGGGCAGTTCTTCCAGATCTGGGAGCCTTCGCGGCTGGCCGCTCATGGCGCGGCGGTGCGGGCGAGGCTTTTGCAGCTTCGGCAGGGGACGAAGCCTGGGGAGCGACCGGAGTGATGACGGGCCACGGCGATGACCTTCACGCCGTTGGCGGACCGGCCCGCCACATTCCGGTCCTTCTCGCCGAAGTTCTCGAAGCTCTGGCGCCGGGGCCGGGCGAGACGATCATCGACGGCACGTTCGGCGCCGGCGGCTATACGCGCGCGATCCTGCAGGCGGGCGCGGCCGTCATCGCGATCGACCGCGATCCCGATGCCATTGCCGCGGGCAGGGCACTTGAATCCGAATTCGTCGGCAGGCTGCAGCTCGTCCAGGCGCCGTTCTCGTCGCTGGCCGAACAGGCCGATGCGGTCGACGGCGTGGTGCTGGACATCGGCGTGTCCTCCATGCAGCTCGACGAGGCGGAACGCGGCTTTTCGTTCCGCGCGGACGGGCCGCTCGACATGCGCATGGCGCAGGCGGGCGTGAGCGCCGCCGATGTGGTGAACACCTTCAAGGCAGGTGATCTCGCCCGCATCTTCGGCTTTCTCGGCGAGGAGCGTCATGCCGGGCGCATCGCCCGCATGATCGAGCAGCGCCGCGAGAAACGGCCTTTCGAGCGCACGCTCGATCTCGCCGACGCCGTCGAGACCTTCGTGGGCCGTAAGCCGGGAGACCGCATCCATCCTGCGACGCGCGTGTTCCAGGCCTTGCGCATCTATGTGAACGACGAACTCGGAGAGCTGGCGAAAGCACTGGTCGGTGCCGAGCGCGTGCTGAAGCCGGGCGGCAGGCTGGCGGTGGTGACCTTCCACTCGCTGGAGGACCGCATCGTCAAGCGCTTCATCGCCGACCGCAGCGAAACGCCCGCCGGCTCGCGCCACATGCCGCAGGCCGAGGCACCCGCGCCGACCTTCGCCAGGCGTGGCGGCGGCGTCACGCCCGGCGATGCCGAGCTTGACGCCAATCCGCGCGCGCGCTCGGCGAGGCTGCGCGCTGCCGTGCGGACCGAAGCGCCCGCGCGCGGCTCCGATTTCGCCATCTTCGGCCTTCCCAAGCTTCCGGGCCTTTCCCGCCCGGGTGAGAGGTAGCATCCGTGTTCCGTACGAGTGACATCATCCTCATCGCCCTCATGGTCTCGGCTACCGCCATGACCTACAAGATCAAGCGCGACGCCGAGGAGCAGCAGACGGCGGTTTATCGCCTGCAGGCGCAGATCCGCACCGAGAACGACACGATCGATCTGTTGCGGGCGGACTGGAGCCTGCTCACCCAGCCGGCGCGTCTGGAAAAGCTGACGGATGTCTACAGCGCGCAACTCGACCTGCAACCGGTCGACGCGCATCAGTTCGTCAAGCTCGGCGACCTGCCCGCCAAGCCCCTGACCATCGAGGACCTGACGAAGCAGGGCGGCGATATGGCCGACAGCGGGCAGGACAGGATCGTCACCGGAGCCGTGCAATGATGTCCGCATTCGCCCGCTTCGTGAAACCTGCCGCCTTGTTCAAGCGCGCGTCGCCGTCAGCGCAGGACAGCTCCATCGTCGTCGACAGCGCGCGCAAGGCCAGCGGCGGCAGGACGCGGAACCGCGTGGTGATGACGATGGCGGTGTTCCTCGCCATCTATTCGACCATTGCCGGACGGCTGGTTTGGCTCGGCTTCCAGGATCCCGACGCATCCGGCCCGCCGCCGAGCCGGGTCACGGCGAGCCGACCCGACATCACCGATCGCAACGGCGAAATCCTGGCAACCGACATCAAGACGGCGTCGCTCTACGCCGAGCCGCGCCATATCGTGGACGCGGACGAGGCGATTGACAAGCTTTCGACGGTGCTGCCCGATCTCGACTACGAGCAGACCTACCACAAGCTCAAGAGCGGCGCGGGGTTCGTTTGGCTGCAGCGGCAATTGACACCCAAGCAGCAGGCGGAAATCTTCCAGCTCGGCATACCGGGACTGGGCTTCCGTACCGAGAAGCGGCGCTTCTATCCGGCCGGCAGTACTGCCGCCTATGTCGTCGGCCTCACCAATATCGACAACAAGGGTATCTCCGGCATGGAGAAATACCTCGACGATCAGGGCCTCACCGACCTGCAGCAGATGGGCCTGGTCAAGGATATGTCGCCGGTCAAGCTCTCCATAGATCTCAGGGTTCAGCATGTCGTGCATGACGAGATCGTCTCGGGCATGGAGCGTTTCCATGCGATCGCCGCCGGCGCGGTGGTGCTCAACGTCAAGACGGGCGAGGTCATGGCGATGGCCTCGGTGCCGGATTTCGATCCCAACAACCCCTATAACGCCAACGACAAGGACCGGCTCAACCGCATGTCGGCCGGCCTCTACGAGATGGGCTCGACCTTCAAGAGCTTCACCACGGCGATGGCGCTGGATTCGGGCAAGGTCGGCATGAATTCGATGTTCGACGCCTCGCATCCGCTTCGCGTCGGCCGCCAGACGATCCACGATTTCCACAATATGGGACGGGCGCTTTCGGTGACGGACGTGTTCATCCATTCCTCCAACATCGGCTCGGCGCGCGAAGCCATGGCCGTCGGCATCGAAGGGCACCGCGAGTTCCTGCACCGCATGGGCGTCCTGGAGCGGATGCAGACGGAGCTGCCAGAGGTCGCGACGCCGACGGAGCCGAAGGTCTGGAAGCAGGTCAATTCGCTGACCATCGCGTTCGGCCACGGCGTCTCCACGACGCCGCTGCAGACGGCGGTCGGCTGCGCCGCACTGATGAACGGCGGCTTCCTCATCGAGCCGACCTTCCTGCCGCGCACGGTCAAGCAGGCGATGGAAGGCGCAAAGAAGGTCGTCTCCGAAAAGACCGTGGCGGCCTTGCGCTACCTCTACGCGCTCAACGCCGAGAAGGGATCCGGCAGGAACGCACGCGTTCCCGGCTACCGGGTCGGCGGCAAGACCGGCACCGCCGAGAAGGTCATCAACGGCCGCTATTCGAAAGGGCACAATTTCAACGCGTTCGTCGCCGCCTTCCCGATGGACGATCCGCAATACATCGTGCTGACCATCGCCGACGATCCGAAGCCGGAGAAGCCCGGCATGGGCGCGACGGCGGCCTCCAACGCCGGCATCATGGCCGGCAACATCATCCGCCGTTCGGCCGCCATGCTTGGCGTCCAGCCAGATTTCAGCCATGAAAATGAGCCAACGCTGGTCTCCTATCAGTGATTCTTTTCGAGCGCGGACGGGGACATCCGCGCGCCCATTCGTTGTTTTGGCTGGATTTCCATGAAGCTTAGCGATTTCGCCGGTATTCTGCCCGTTGAGGGCATTCCCGACATCGCGGTCTCCGGCATCGCCTCCGACTCCCGGCAGGTCGAGCCGGGGAACCTTTTCTTCGCGCTGCATGGAAGCCGGGCCGATGGCTCGGCCTTCGCCGCCGATGCCGTGCGAAGGGGAGCGATCGCGGTGATCGCCGGCGAAGCAGGCGCCTTGTCCGGCCTGTCAGTTCCGGGCCTCCAGGTGAAAGACCCGCGCCTGGCACTGGCGCTGTGCGCCGCGCGCTTCTTCGGTGGCCAGCCCGAGACGATGGTGGCCGTCACCGGCACCAGCGGCAAGACCTCGGTCGCCGCGTTCACGCGCCAGATCTGGGAGCAGGCGGGACTTGCGGCGGCATCGATCGGGACGACGGGCGTCGTCGCGCCGGGCCGCAACGACTACGGCTCGCTCACCACGCCTGATCCGGTCGCGCTGCACCGGCTGCTCGCCGAACTGGCCAAGGCCGGCGTCACCCATGCCGCGATGGAGGCGTCGAGCCACGGTCTCGACCAGCGACGCCTGGACGGGGTGAGGCTCGAGGCCGGCGGCTTCACCAATCTCGGCCGCGACCACATGGATTATCATCCGACCGTCGAGGACTATCATCGCGCCAAGATGAGACTGCTCGACACGCTGCTGCCGAAAGGCGCGCCGGCCGTGGTCTTCGCGGACGATCTGTGGTCAGAGCCGACCATCGCCGCCGCGAAGGCCGCCGGGCTTTCGGTCCTGACGGTCGGGCGGCATGGCGATTTCCTCAATCTCAAACGGGTCGAGCACGAGCGGCATCGCCAGCGTGCCGAGATCGTGCACGAGGGCGTGCTGACCGAGATCGACCTGCCGCTGGCCGGCGACTTCCAGATTTCCAACGCACTGGTGGCCGCCGGCCTGGCGATCGCCACCGGCACGCCGGCGGCAACGGCGCTCGCCGCACTGGAAAAACTGAAGGGCGCGCCTGGACGGCTCGATCTCGTCGGTACGACCTCCGAGGGCGCGCCGGTCTATGTCGATTACGCGCACAAGCCGGACGCGCTGGAAAATGTCCTGACTTCCGTCCGCCCCTTCACCACCGGCCGCGTCGTCGTGGTGTTCGGCTGCGGCGGCGACCGCGATCGCGGCAAGCGCCCCATCATGGGCGAGATCGCGACGCGTCTGGCCGATGTGACGATCGTCACCGACGACAATCCGCGCTCCGAAAAGCCTGCCGAGATTCGTGCTGCCATCATGGCCGCCGCGCCCGGCGCCATCGAGATCGGTGATCGCCGCAAGGCGATCCACGAGGCAGTCTCGATGCTGCATGCCGGAGACACGCTGATCGTGGCGGGCAAGGGGCATGAGGAGGGACAGACGGTCGGCAGCGAAACCCTGCCGTTCTCGGATCACGAAGAGGTGCGGGCGGCGCTCAGGGAGCGTGCGGCATGAACTGGCTGTGGAGCGCCGACGCATTGGTGACGGCAACGGGCGGCAGGCCGATCGGCGCCATGCCGTCTGGCATCACCGGAATTTCAATCGACAGCCGCACGCTGAAGCCGGGCGAAGCCTTCTTCGCCATCAAGGGCGAGGCGATGGACGGCCATGATTTCGCGACCGCCGCCATCAAGGCCGGCGCCGGAGTGCTGGTCGTCGCAGAATCGAAGCTGCCGGCCCTCGGCCGGCTGACCGCGCCGATGATCGTCGTACCCGACGTGCTTGCGGCACTCGAGAAGCTGGGTGTCGCGGCGCGCGCCCGCTCGGCCGCGAAGGTCGTGGCGGTGACCGGCTCCGTCGGCAAGACCACGACCAAGGAAGCGCTGCGGCATGTGCTGTCGTCCGTTGGTAGGGTGCATGCCTCGGCCGCGTCCTTCAACAACCACTGGGGCGTGCCGCTGACGCTGGCGCGCATGCCGGAAGACTGCGACTTCGCCGTCTTCGAGATCGGCATGAACCATCCGGACGAGATCAGGCCGCTGGTCAAGATGGTGCGGCCACATGTGGCGATCGTCACCGCCATCGCGGCGGCGCATCTCGGCTTCTTCCGCAACCTCGACGAGATCGCCCACGCCAAGGCCGAGATATTCGAGGGGCTGGAGCCGGGCGGGGCGGCGCTGCTCAACCGCGACGACCCACGCAGCAAGCTGCTCGAAAAGCTGGCACGAGCGGCTGGCGTGGAGCATATCTACGGTTTCGGCCAGACCGCGCGCTCGACCTTCCGGCTGGTCAAATGCGTCCTCTACGCCGATCATTCCACCATCACCGCCAAGATCGGCGGGCAGGAGATCGTCGCGCGCGTCGGCGCGCCCGGACGCCATATCGTCCAGAACGTGCTGGCGGTGCTGGGCGCCGCGCATCTGATGGGCGCCGACGTGTCGCGCGCCGCGCTGGCGCTCGGCGACCTTTCGGCCGAAGCCGGCCGCGGCAAGCGTCATGCGCTGCGCGTCGGCAGGGGCACGGTCACGCTCATCGACGAAAGCTACAATGCCAATCCGGCGTCGATGCGCGCCGCCTTCGCGCTGCTCAAGGCGACGCAACCGGGCGAGGGCGGCCGGCGCGTGGCGGTGCTGGGCGACATGCTGGAACTGGGCGCGCAGTCGGAGAAGCTGCATGCGGCGCTGGCCGAGCCGCTGGTCGAGGCCGGGGCCGATCTCGTCCTGCTCGCCGGGCCGCATATGCAGAGTCTTGCCAAGGCCTTGCCCGCCGATGTTGCAACGATGCTCGAACCGACCGCGGACGCGCTCAAGCCGGTCCTGCTCGGCGGGTTGAAAGCCGGCGACGTGGTGATGGTGAAGTCCTCGAAGGGGATCGGCCTCGCGAAACTCGTCGCGGCCATGCTGCAGAAATACCCGGCCGTCGCCGGGGCTATCGAGACCCAAGCCGGTTCGGGGGACTGATGCTCACGCTGCTCGTCGATTTCGCGGACCGTTTCACGGCCTTCAACGTCTTCCGCTACATCACGTTCCGCACCGGCGGGGCGCTGATCACGTCGGCGCTCATCGTCTTCATCTTCGGGCCGGGCATCATCAACTCGCTGCGCCTGCGGCAGGGCAAGGGCCAGCCGATCCGTGCCGACGGACCGCAGACCCATTTCAAGAAAGCGGGGACGCCGACGATGGGCGGGCTGATGATCCTCACCGGCATCATCGGGTCCTCGCTTTTGTGGGCGAACCTGTCCAGCGTCTATGTCTGGGTGGTGCTGCTGGTGATGCTGGGCTTCGGCGGCATCGGCTTCTACGACGACTACCTGAAGGTCACCAAGCAGTCGCATCTGGGCTTTTCGGGCAAGGCGCGGCTGGCGATCGAGTTCGTCATCGCCGGCATCGCGGCGTGGTGGATCATGCGGGCGGGGCAGGAGCCGTTCTCGTCCTCGCTGGCCTTTCCGTTCGCCAAGGAGTTCCTGCTCAATCTCGGCTGGTTCTTCATTCCCTTCGGCGCCTTCGTCATGGTGGGTGCGGGCAATGCCGTCAACCTGACGGACGGGCTGGACGGGCTGGCGATCGTGCCGATCATGATCGCCTCGGCCTCCTTCGGCGTCATCGCCTATCTCTCCGGCAACGCGGTGTTCGCGGAGTACCTGCAGATCCATTTCGTGCCGGGCACCGGCGAACTGGCGGTCATCCTGGGTTCGGTGATCGGCGCGGGCCTCGGCTTCCTGTGGTTCAACGCGCCGCCGGCCGCCATCTTCATGGGCGACACCGGATCGCTGGCGCTGGGTGGCATGATCGGCGCCGTCGCGGTCTCGACCAAGCACGAGATCGTGCTCGCCATCGTCGGCGGCCTGTTCGTGGTCGAAATCCTGTCGGTCATCATCCAGGTCGGCTATTTCAAGGCGACCGGCAGGCGCGTGTTCCTGATGGCGCCGATCCACCATCATTTCGAGAAGCTCGGCTGGACCGAAAGCCAGGTGGTGATCCGTTTCTGGATCGTCGCCGTGATGCTGGCGCTTATCGGCCTTTCGACGCTGAAGCTGAGATAGAGATGATTCCGGCCACGTCCTTTTCAGGCAGGAAGGTTGCCCTGTTCGGACTGGGCGGATCCGGTATCGCGACCGCGCGCGCGCTGATCGAGGGCGGGGCCGAGGTGCTGGCGTGGGACGACAATCCCGACAGTGCCGCCAAGGCCGAGGGACAGGGCATCGCCACCGCCGACCTGCGCGGGGCCGACTGGGCGGGCTTTGCCTCCTTCATCCTGTCGCCCGGCGTGCCGCTGACCCATCCAAAGCCGCACTGGTCTGTAGATTTGGCGCGCGCGGCCGGCGTCGAGATCATCGGCGACGTCGAACTGTTCGTGCGCGAGCGCATCCTGAAGGCGCCGGCGTCGCCCTTCATCGCCATCACCGGCACCAACGGCAAGTCGACCACGACGGCGCTGACGGCGCATATCCTCAAGGCCGCCGGCCGCGATGCGCAGATGGGCGGCAATATCGGCCAGGCGGTGATGACGCTCGATCCGCCCGCGCCCGCGCGCCACTACGTCATCGAATGCTCCTCCTACCAGATCGACCTCGCGCCCTCGATCAATCCGAGCGCAGGGGTGCTGCTCAACCTGACGCCGGACCATCTCGACCGCCACGGCACCATGCAGCATTACGCTTCGATCAAGGAGCGCCTGGTGGCCGGCAGCGAGACGGCCATCGTCGGCGTCGACGACAGTTTCTGTGCCCGGATCGCTGATCGGCTGGAGCGGGCGGGCAAACGGGTCGTGCGCATTTCCAAGCGTCTGCCGCTGGCCGACGGCTTTTTCGCCGACGGGACCAGCCTGATGAGGGCAGCGAACGGCCGCCATGAACGTGTCGCTTCCCTCGACGGTATCGGTTCGCTGCGCGGGCAGCACAACGCCCAGAACGCGCTGGCGGCGCTGGCCGCCTGTCTCGATGCCGGGCTGGAGCCCGGCGAAATCCAGTCCGGCCTGGGAAGCTTTCCGGGTCTTGCCCACCGCATGGAGCAGGTCGGCCGCAAGGGGCATGTTCTCTTCGTCAACGATTCCAAGGCGACGAACGCCGATGCGGCCGCGCCGGCGCTGTCGTCCTTCCCGCGCATCTACTGGATTGCCGGCGGCCTGCCCAAGGAGGGCGGGATCGAGCCGCTGCGGGCTTTCTTCCCCCACGTCGCCAAGGCCTACCTGATCGGTGAGGCGGCGCCCGCCTTCGCGGCGACGCTGGGCGAGGCGGTGCCTTACGAGATCGCCGGAACGCTGGCGGCGGCGGTGGAACATGCCGCGGCCGATGCGGCAAAGGATGCAGGCAGCGAGGCGGTGGTGCTTTTGTCGCCGGCCTGCGCCAGCTTCGACCAGTTCAAGAATTTCGAAAGGCGTGGCGAAGCCTTCAGGCAAGCTGCGCAGTCTATTGATGGGGTGGAACCTATCGGAGGTGATGTCTAATGGCACAGGCAAGTCGTCTCGACCGGAGTCCGGTCGCCATGTGGTGGTGGACCATCGACCGCTGGTTCCTCGCGGCGTTCCTGTCGCTGATGGGACTGGGCATCATCCTGTCCTTCGCCGCCAGCCCGGCCGTGGCACAGCGCATCGGGCTCGACCCGTTCCACTTCGCCACCCGTCAGATCGTGTTCACGGTACTGGCGCTCGGCGCCATGCTGGCCGTATCGTTCCTCGACGCCCGCCAGATCAGGCGCATGGCCATCATCATGCTGGTGGTGATGCTGGTGCTGATGGTCGCGGTTCTCTACATAGGCGTTGAGGTGAAGGGCGCGCGGCGCTGGGTGTCCATAGTGGGCCTGTCCATCCAGCCGTCGGAATTCCTCAAGCCCGCCTTCGTGATCGTATGCGCGTGGCTGTTCGCCGAACACAGGCGCCAGCCCGACATTCCGGGCAACCTGTTCGCCATGATCCTGCTCGGGCTCGTGCTGTCGCTGCTGGTCGCCCAGCCCGACCTCGGCCAGACCATGCTGGTTTCGGGAACATGGGGGGTGATGTTCTTCATGGCCGGGCTGTCGTGGATCTGGATCGTGGCGCTGGGCGGCATAGGTGTCGGCGGCATCTTCGCGGCCTATTCGGTGTTTCCGCACGTGGCGGCGCGCATCGACAAGTTCCTGACCGGCGAGGGCGACACCTTCCAGGTGGATATGGGCCGCGAGGCGCTCATCAACGGCGGCTGGTTGGGGCTCGGGCCGGGCGAAGGAACGATCAAGCGCGTCATCCCCGACAGCCACGCCGACTTCGTGTTCTCGGTCGCCGGCGAGGAGTACGGGCTCATCATGTGTTTCTTCATCATGACGATCTTCGCCTTCATCGTGCTGCGCGGCCTCAACAAGGCGCTGAAGGAGCATGACGACTTCACGCGCTATGCGGTCGGCGGGCTGGTCACGGTGTTCGGCTTGCAGTCGGTCATCAATATGTGCGTCAACCTGCAACTCATGCCGGCCAAGGGCATGACGCTGCCCTTCATCTCCTATGGCGGCTCCTCGCAGATCGCCATTGCCATCTCGATGGGCATGGTGCTGGCCCTGACGCGCCGCAAGCCGGAGAAGCGCAAGCCGGTCGGCATGGTCGATTTCGCCAGCGCGCTGCCGGCGGAATAGATGGAGAAGGGCGTCATCCTTCTGGCGGCGGGTGGCACCGGCGGGCATCTGTTCCCGGCCGAGGCGCTGGCACAGGAACTCGGCGGCCGCGGCTGGAGCGTCCACCTGGCCACGGACGATCGCGCCGCGCGCTATGCTGACAGGTTTCCCGGCAAGGGCGTGCACCCGATCGCTTCGGCGACGCTGGGCTCGAAGAATCCGCTGACGGTTGCAAAAACCTTCTGGACGCTCTGGCGGGGCTTCAGGCAGTCGTCGGCGCTGATCGCCAGGCTGAAACCGCAGGCGGTGGTGGGCTTCGGCGGCTATCCGACGCTGCCCCCGCTCTTTGCCGCGACAAGACGCGGCGTGCCGACGATGGTGCACGAGCAGAACGCGGTGATGGGGCGCGCCAACAAGGCGCTGGCGCCCCGCGTGACCGCGATCGCCGGCGGCTTCCTCAAGGCGGCTGGACCTTACGCGGGCAAGATCGTCGAGACCGGCAACCCCGTCCGCCAGGCGGTGCTGGACGTGGCCGACACCCCCTATGTCGCGCCGCAAGCCGGCGGTCCGCTGCGACTGCTGGTCTTCGGCGGCAGCCAGGGCGCGCGCTATTTTTCCGATACGGTTCCCGAAGCCGTCGCTAAATTGCCCGAGGCATTGCGCGCCCGGCTGCATGTCGTGCAGCAGGCCCGCGCCGAAGACGAGGCGAGGGTGAGGGCGCGTTATGCCGAGCTTGGCGTCGAGGCCGACGTCGCCCCGTTCTTTTCGGATTTGCCGGCGCGCATGGCGGCGGCACATCTGGTCGTTGCCCGCTCGGGCGCGTCCACGGTGCTGGAGTTGTCGGTGATCGGCCGCCCGTCCATCCTCGTTCCGCTGCCGCACGCGCTCGACGACGACCAGGGCCACAATGCGCAACTCCTCGTCGATGCGGGTGCTGCCGTGATGCGCCGCCAGCCGGGCCTCAATGCCGCAGCGCTGGCGAGCGAACTGGAGAGCCTGCTTTCCGACGGCGAGCGGTTGAGCGCGATGGCGGCGGCCGCCCGCGGCATCGGCCGGCGCGACGCGGCGCGGTTGCTTGCCGATCTCGCAGAGGCTATTGCGGCGCGGCAATCCATCGACTCGTTCAGGAAGGAAGCGCGCGCATGAAGATGCCGCAGACCATCGGCCTCGTGCACTTCATCGGCATCGGCGGCATCGGCATGAGCGGCATCGCCGAGGTGCTGCACAATCTCGGCTATAAGGTGCAGGGCTCCGACCAGGCCGACAGCGCCAACGTCCAGCGCCTGCGCGAAAAGGGCATCGCTTGCTTCGTCGGCCACAAGGCCGAGAATCTGGGCGCGGCCGAGGTGGTCGTCGTCTCGACCGCGATCAAGAAGTCCAATCCCGAACTGGCTGCGGCGCGCGAGAAACTGCTGCCAATCGTGCGGCGCGCCGAGATGCTGGCCGAATTGATGCGCTTCCGCAATGCGGTCGCCATCGGCGGCACGCATGGCAAGACGACCACAACCTCGATGGTGGCGACGCTGCTTGAGGCGGGCGGGCTCGATCCCACGGTCATCAACGGCGGCATCATCAACGCCTACGGCACCAACGCCCGTATGGGCGATGGCGAATGGATGGTGGTCGAGGCGGACGAGAGCGACGGCACGTTCCTGAAGCTGCCAGCCGACGTGGCGGTGGTCACCAACATCGATCCCGAGCACCTCGATCATTACGGCTCGTTCGACGCCGTGCGCGAGGCCTTCCGCCAGTTCGTCGAGAACGTGCCGTTCTACGGCTTCGGCGTCATGTGCACCGACCATCCGGAGGTGCAGGCGCTGGTCTCGCGCATCGAGGACCGCCGGGTCATCACCTACGGCCGCAACGCGCAGGCCGACGTGCGCTTCGCCAACCACCGGATGGAGGGGGCGGCGTCGCATTTCGACGTGATCATCCGCAACCGCAAGACCGGGCGGGACGAGACGATAGAGGGCCTACGCCTGCCGATGCCGGGCCTGCACAATGTCTCCAACGCCACGGCCGCCATCGCCGTGGCCCACGAACTCGGCATAGCCGCGGATGCGATCCGCAAGGGCCTTTCGGCCTTCGGCGGCGTCAAGCGCCGCTTCACCCATACCGGCTCGTGGAACGGCGTCGAGATATTCGACGATTACGGCCACCATCCGGTGGAGATCAAGGCCGTGCTGGGCGCGGCCCGCGACGCCACCGGGGGCAGGGTGATCGCCATCGCGCAGCCGCACCGCTACACGCGCCTGCACGACCTGTTCGGCGATTTTTCGGCCTGTTTCAACGACGCCGACACGGTGGTGATCGCGCCAGTCTATGCGGCCGGCGAGGATCCGATCGAGGGCGTGAATTCGGAAGCGCTGGTGCAGCGCATCCGCGCCGGGGGGCATCGAGACGCCCGCTCGATCGCCGGCCCGGCCGAGATCGCGCCGCTGATCCGCAGCATCGCCAAGGCCGGCGACTTCGTCGTCTTCCTCGGCGCCGGCAACATCACGCAATGGGCCTACGCGCTGCCGAAGGAGTTGGCGGAGCAAGGAGTGTCGTCTTGAGTGGCGCTCGGCCTGTCGATACCCCCACCCCTAACCCCTCCCCGCAAGGGGGAGGGGGACTCGGGCGCGGCAGCTTCCCCTCTCCCTTGCGGGGAGGGGTTAGGGGTGGGGGTGCCTATCCTCGCGTGACGTCATGACGACTCGCGGCGAAAGGCTCCTGGCCTCTCTCGGCGACCGGCTTGCTGGCCTGCGCGGCAGGATTACGCCGAACGCTGAGATGGACAAGATTACCTGGTTCCGCGTCGGCGGGCTGGCGGATGCCTTGTTCCAACCGGCGGACGAGGACGATCTTGCCGCTTTCCTCAAGGCGGTGCCGGAGGACGTGCCGCTAACCATCGTCGGCATCGGCTCGAACCTTCTGGTGCGCGACGGCGGCATTGCCGGCTTCGTCGTGCGTCTCTCCGCGAAGGGGTTCGGCACCGCCGAGCAGGTCTCGCCGACGCGCATCCGGGCGGGGGCGGCGACGCCGGACAAGCGGGTGGCGGCGGTCGCGCTGGAGGCCGGCATCGGCGGCTTCCATTTCTATCACGGCATTCCGGGCGCGATCGGCGGCGCGCTGAGGATGAACGCCGGCGCCAACGGCGTGGAGACGCGCGAGCGGGTCGTCGAGGTGCGCGCGTTCGACCGGCAGGGCAACCTCCATGTGCTCGCCAACGCCGACATGGGCTACGCCTATCGCCATTCCTCGGCGCCGGCCGATCTCATCTTCACCTCCGCCGTGTTCGAGGGCTACCCGGAAGACAAGGCAGCGATCAAGGCGGCGATGGACGCCGTGCAGCATCATCGCGAGACGGTTCAACCGATCCGCGAAAAGACCGGCGGCTCGACCTTCAAGAATCCCGAGGGAACGTCCGCCTGGAAGGAAATCGACAAGGCCGGATGCCGCGGACTGATGGTCGGCGGCGCGCAGATGTCGCCCATGCACTGCAACTTCATGATCAACACCGGCTCGGCCACAGGATACGATCTCGAATATCTCGGCGAGACCGTGCGGGCGCGCGTGCTGGAAAATTCCGGCATCAAGCTGCACTGGGAAATCAAGCGCATCGGCAGCTTCCGGCCGGGACGCGAGGTGCAGGAGTTTCTCGGACAGTTGCTCTGAGGACTCTCTTCCGGGATTTTTTCCGACTTTTTCTTAAAAAGTGAATCCCTCGGAATCATAGGCACTTGCCAGCGAATCCACTCTCTGATTCTTTGGCTGTGAAGCGTTTCCTGATTTGAGTCGCCGAGCGTGTGGGGCGCATTGGTCCGCGGGCTTTGTCCGCGGTCGCGCTCGGACTCAATTCAGGTTGCAGGGTGCGCGCCGAGAGAGGGGATCACCGGCGAATGAAGAAGCATGTGGCCGTCCTTCTGGGTGGCTTTTCATCCGAAAGGCCTGTCTCCCTGTCGTCCGGCAAGGCGTGCGCCGATGCGCTCGAGGCCGAGGGTTACAGGGTCACGCGCGTCGATGTCGGCCGGGACGTGGCGTCCGTCCTCGTCGATCTCAAGCCGGATGTCGTCTTCAACGCGCTGCATGGTCCCTTCGGCGAGGACGGCACGATCCAGGGCATCCTCGAATATATCGGCATTCCCTATACGCATTCCGGGGTGCTGGCCTCGGCGCTGGCCATGAACAAGGAACAGGCGAAGCGGATCGCGAAGGCGGTCGGCATACCGGTGGCGGAATCCAGGATCGTCAATCGCTTCACGGTGGTGAGCGAGCACCCGATGAAGCCGCCCTATGTGGTCAAGCCGGTCAACGAGGGGTCGAGCTTCGGCGTCGTCATCGTCAAGGAAGGGCAATCGCATCCGCCGCAGGTGATCTCGTCCACCGAGTGGAATTATGGCGAGACCGTCATGGTCGAGCGCTATGTGCATGGCCGCGAACTGACCTGCACCGTCATGGGCGACGTAGCGCTGGGCGTGTGCGAGATCATTCCGACGGGCCACGCCTTCTACGATTACGACTCGAAATACGTGCCGGGCGGATCAAAACACGAGGTGCCGGCTAAAATTTCATTAAATATTTACCAAAAAATACAGACACTGTCGCTTAAGGCTCACCAAGCGATCGGCTGTCGGGGCGTCTCCCGGTCCGACTTCCGCTACGACGACCGCCATTCCGAGAACGGCGAGGTCGTGTGGCTGGAGATCAATACCCAACCGGGGATGACGCCGACGTCGCTGGTGCCTGAAATCGCCGCGCAAGCGGGTCACTCGTTCGGCGATTTGCTGAGTTGGATGGTGGAGGACGCTTCGTGTCTGCGTTGAGATTGCGACAGGGCAACGGGACCGGCGCGGCTTTGCCGGGATTGCGGGGCCGGTCGTTTTCGTTCGGGCATTTCGTGCTGCCGCGCTGGCTGCGCCGGCCGGTGCGCGTCATCGGCCGTCTCGGCGAAGGGGATCTCGTCGCGCCGCCCTACAGTGCTTCCATCCTGTCGGCCGTGCTGATCGGCTCCAGTCTTCTTTATGGCGGCTATCTCGGCGGGCATCTCGATGCCTTCGTTCAGGGCGTCACCGCCCGCACCGGTTTCGCCGTCGATCAGATCAAGGTGGCGGGCAATCGCGAGACGTCCGAGATCGACGTCCTCGACAAGCTCGAACTCGACGGCTGGACGTCGTTGATCGGCTTCGACGCCGATGCGGCGCGCAAGCGCATCGAGACGCTTCCCTGGGTCGAGGCTGCGGCGGTGCGCAAGGTCTATCCGCACGAGCTTCAGGTGCAGATCGACGAGCGCAAGCCGTTCGCCATCCTGCAGCAGGGCAGCACGCTCTCGGTGATCGAGAAATCCGGCCGCGTCATCGCTCCCTATGCCGGCGGCAGGGAAGCACAGCTTCCGCTCATCATCGGAGATGGGGCGCCGCAGACGGCGCCGGGCCTGCTGGCAAGGCTGGGGCAATATCCCGAGCTTACGGCGAAGGTGAAGGGTTATATCCGCGTCGGTGACCGGCGCTGGGATCTCAGGTTCGAGAACGGAATCACCGTGAAGCTCCCGGAAGAAGGCGAAGACCAGGCGATCGCCGACCTTGCGCGCATGGACAGTGACGACGGCCTGCTGACGCGCGACATCCTCGCCGTCGACATGCGCATCGGCGACAGGATCGCCATCCAGCTTTCGCCTGACGCCGACAAGGCAAGGCAGGCCATGCTGAAGCAGAAGCCCTTCAAGCGCCGCTCGGGAGCGAACACATGAACCTGCTTGGCGGTCATGGCGATTCCGGGCGCCGCTCCGGCGTGCTGACGGTCCTCGACGTCGGGTCGAGCAAGGTCTGCTGCATGGTGGCGAAGCTGAAGCCGTGCGAAGACGGCAAGCTGCTGCGCGGCCGGTCGCATCGCGCGCAGGTGATCGGCATCGGTCACCAGAAGTCGCAGGGCGTGAAGTCGGGTCTGGTAATCGATCTGGATCGCGCGGAACACGCGATCCGGCTGGCGGTGGACGCCGCCGAGCGCATGGCCGGCCTGACCGTCGATTCGCTGATCGTGAACATGACCGCGGGCAGGCTGAAGAGCGAGGCGTTCTCGGCCACCATCAATCTCGGCGGCCACGAGACGGACGAGGCCGACATCAAGCGGGTGCTGGCGGCCGGCGCGAAGCAGGCGCTGCGCAGCGAGCGTGAGGTCGTCCATTCGCTGCCGATCGGGTTCTCGCTGGATTCGGAGCGCGGCATGCGCGATCCGCGCGGCATGGTGGGCGACACGCTCGGCGTCGACATGCATGTGCTGACGGCCGATTCCGCGCCCGCCCGCAATCTCGAACTGTCGATCAACCGCTCGCATCTGTCGGTCGAGCGCATGGTGGCCACGCCTTATGCCAGCGGGCTGGCCGCGCTGGTCGACGACGAGATGGAAATGGGTGCGGCCTGCATCGACATGGGCGGCGGCACCACGACCATCTCCATTTTTTCGGAAGGGCGGTTCGTCTATGGCGCGTCCATTCCCGTCGGCGGCAATCACGTCACGCTCGACCTTGCCAAGGGGCTGTCTACGTCGATCGAGGCGGCCGAGCGGCTGAAGGTCATGCACGGCTCGGCGCTGCCCGGCAGCGCGGACGACCGCGACCTGGTTTCCATCCAGCCGATCGGCGAGGACATGGATGTGGCGCAGCAGGTGCCGCGCTCGGTGATGACGCGCATCATCCGCGCGCGCATCGACGAGACGCTTGAGCTTCTGCGCGACCGTATCGCCAAATCCGGTCACGGCGCGGCCGTCGGCAAGCGCGTGGTGCTGACCGGCGGGGCGTCGCAGCTTGCCGGCCTGCCGGAGGCGGCGCGGCGGCTGCTGGGGCGCAATGTGCGCGTGGGCCGCCCGCTCGGCGTCGCCGGGCTTCCGGAAGCGGCCAAGGGGCCGGCCTTCTCGGCCACGGTTGGCCTTCTGATCTATCCGCAGGTGGCGATGTTCGAGAGCCATCCTGCAAGAGGAATTTCCCGTCTGAAAATGACGGGAACGGGCGGGAAACTGCATCGTATGAGTCAGTGGTTGAGAGACAGTTTCTAGAGTTTGACGGGGACACCCCACAGGCGGCCGCAGCGGCGCAGCGGCGGGAAAGACAAAGGACGAGGACAATGACCATCAATCTGCAAAAGCCGGACATCACCGAGCTGAAGCCCCGCATCACCGTGTTCGGTGTCGGCGGCGGCGGCGGCAACGCGGTCAACAACATGATCACCGCCGGGTTGCGCGGCGTCGATTTCGTGGTGGCGAACACCGATGCCCAGGCATTGACCATGTCGAAGGCCGAACGGCTGATCCAACTCGGCGCGCATGTCACCGAGGGCCTGGGCGCCGGCTCGCAGCCCGAGGTCGGTCGCGCCGCCGCCGAGGAGTGCATCGACGAGATCATCGATCACCTGTCGAACACCCACATGTGCTTCGTCACCGCCGGCATGGGCGGCGGCACCGGCACGGGCGCCGCGCCGGTGGTTGCCCGCGCGGCGCGCGAAAAGGGCATCCTCACGGTCGGCGTCGTCACCAAGCCGTTCCACTTCGAGGGCCAGCGCCGCATGAAGACGGCCGACATGGGCATCGAGGAACTGCAGAAATGCGTCGATACGCTGATCGTCATCCCCAACCAGAACCTGTTCCGGCTCGCCAACGACAAGACCACCTTCGCCGACGCCTTCGCCATGGCTGACCAGGTGCTCTATTCGGGCGTCGCCTGCATCACCGACCTGATGGTCAAGGAAGGCCTCATCAATCTCGACTTCGCCGACGTGCGTTCGGTGATGCGCGAGATGGGCAAGGCCATGATGGGCACCGGCGAGGCCAGCGGCGAGGGTCGCGCGATGGCCGCTGCCGAGGCCGCGATCGCCAACCCGCTGCTCGACGAGACCTCGATGAAGGGCGCCAAGGGCCTGCTGATCTCGATCACCGGCGGCCGCGATCTCACCCTGTTCGAGGTGGACGAGGCGGCGACCCGCATCCGCGAGGAGGTCGACCAGGACGCCAACATCATCCTGGGCGCCACCTTCGACGAGGAACTGGAAGGCGTCATCCGCGTGTCGGTCGTCGCCACCGGCATCGACAAGACGGCCGCCGAGATCGCCGCGGCGCCGATCGCGATCCGCCCGGCTCAGCCGAAAGCCGCCGCGCCGCGTCCCGCCATCGCGCCGGCGGCTGATGCGCGTCCTGCCGCGCAGCAGCCCGCCGCCGAGACCCGCGCCGCCGATCCGATCGCGGAAGCGATCCAGCAGGCGGAAACGAATGCGGCTATGATGGCGCAGGCTCATCCCGCGCAGGGCCAGGCGGAAGATTTCCGCCCGCAGAGCCGGCTGTTCCAGGCGCCACCGGCCCAGCCGCAGCCGATGGCTGCCCAGCCGGCGCCGCAGCAGGCCATGCGCAGCGAGCCCCAGCCGATCGCTGCCGCCCCGCAGCGCATGCCGCGGGTCGAGGATTTCCCGCCTGTCGTGCAGGCCGAGGTTGCTGCCAAGGCACATCATCCGGAGGATCATGACGACCGTGGGCCGATGGGCCTGCTGAAGCGCCTGACCAACGGCCTGACACGCCGCGAGGACGAACCGGCCCGGCTCCAGCCCGCGCAGCCGCGCGAGCCCAAGCTTCGCCAGGCGACGCCCGAAGTGCGCCGCCTCGCGCCGCAGGATCCGTCACTCTACGCGCCGCGCCGCGGCCAGCTCGACGATCATGGCCGCGTGACCGCGCAGCCGCGCGCGAATCACGAGGACGACCAGCTCGAAATCCCGGCCTTCCTGCGCCGGCAGGCGAACTGACCGTTCGATCCTGTTGCACCTGTTGACGGGCAGGCGAGCGATCGCCTGCTCGTTTCTTTTTAATCTATTGTTAAATATATGATATTTTCCGCGTTCAACCCGAGCGATGCCGGTTACACGAAGTAAGAAACCGTGATTTGGACTGGACAGGGCGGATTACTATCTTCACGCCGCAGTCGGTCGTATGGTTTTCTTGGGGTGTGGGCCTTCGACCGTAGTCAGTCGCGTCGCGGAAATCATCTGCGCACGCAACACAGCACGGGCATTCTTGGGGATTGTTTTGCAGGACGATTATCAGACAAGCCTGAGATCGCGCGTCTCGCGGAGCGGTATCGGCGTTCACAGCGGCGCGCCCGTCACGGCGCATTTTCTGCCGGCCGATGCGGATACGGGCATCGTCTTTCATCTTTCGGGCCAGGGCGGCGAGACGCGCGAGGTTCGCGCGCTCGTCTCCGAGATCGGCGCCACCGACCTGTGCACCCTGCTGGGCGATCCGGCAGGCGTCTATGTCGCGACCGTCGAACACCTGATGGCGACCGTGTTCGGGCTGGGGATCGACAATCTGATCATCGAGGTGGACGGCAACGAGGTCCCCATTCTCGACGGAAGCGCGGCGCCTTTCGTCGACGCGTTCGAACAGGCAGGCATCGAGGCGCTCGCCGTGAAGCGGCGCTATATTCGCGTCGTCAAGCCCGTGCGCATCGAAAGCGGTGCCTCCTGGGCTGAATTCAAGCCTTATGCCGGCACGCGCTTCGAGGTCGAGATCGATTTCGAAAGCCCGGCGATCGGGCGCCAGCAGTTCGCGTCGGATATCAATCCGGACATCTTTCGCCGCGATATCGGCCGCGCGCGCACCTTCGGCTTCATGAAGGATGTCGAGAGGCTTTGGGCCGCGGGTTACGCGCTGGGATCGTCGCTGGAGAATTCGCTGGTCATCGGCGACGATCACAAGGTCATCAACATGGGCGGATTACGCTATTCGAACGAGTTTGCCCGCCATAAGACGCTGGATGCCATGGGCGACCTGGCGCTCGCCGGCGCGCGCTTCATCGGCTGCTTCCGTTCCTATCGCGGCGGGCACCGGCTGAATTCGGCGGCCGTGCGGCGTCTGCTGTCCGACCGGACGGCATTCGAGATCGTCGAGACGACGCAGCAGGGGCGCGGCCGCACCGCGGAGATGAGCGCCGTCAGCGCGCCCGTCCACGCGCCCTGGGTGCTCTGACGCCCGGCGAGAAGGTTTCGCTGCGCGCTGCACCGACTGTTGCGCGCCTGCATCATCAGTAGATGAAATCCAAAATGCCGGGGCAGGGCGTCATCGCGCCACAAAATTGCGCGAATGCTACACGATAGCGTTGCCGCGCATGGTGAATGTGGTCTATGGCTGCTCGCCGCCGATGAAAGAAGCGCCGAAGGGGCGAGTTCCGACATGCTTGTAAACCGGGCCGATCAACCGAAGGCGCCTGCGAGGATCGCTGTTCTCGCGTTTGTGCTGATCGCCGCGCCGATGCTGCTTGCCGGCTGCATGTCGGAGAAGGACGTCGATCTCTCAACCTACGTCGAGCAGACCGATCCGCCTGATGTGATCTACAATCAGGGGCTTGCGAACCTGAACGCCGGGCGCCTGGACGAGGCGGCCAAGAAATTCGCCGCCGTCGACCGGCAGCATCCCTATTCCGAATACGCCCGCAAGGCGATCGTCATGGGCGCGTTCACCAACTATCGCCTGGGCAATTACGACGACGCGATCGGCATGGCGAAGCGCTATCTGACGCTTTATTCGTCCAGCGAGGACGCCCCCTATGCCCAGTACATCATCGGCCTCAGTTACTATCGCCAGATCAAGGACGTGACGCAGGACCAGACCCTGGCGCGCCAGACCATGCAGACGATGCAGGATCTGGTCAATCGCTGGCCCGATTCCGAATATGTCGAGGACGCCAAGGCGAAGATCCGTTTTGCCAAGGACCAGCTTGCCGGCAAGGAGATGCAGGTCGGCCGCTATTATCTCGAGCGGCGCGAATATCTCGCTGCCATCAAGCGCTTCCGCACCGTGGTCGAGAACTATTCCGATACAAGACAGGTCGAGGAGGCGCTGGCGCGCCTGACCGAGGCCTATTACGCCATGGGCCTGACGGACGAAGCGCAGACCGCAGCGGCGGTGCTCGGCCACAACTATCCCGACAGCCCCTGGTACAAGGATTCCTACAAGCTCCTGCAGAGCAACGGGCTCGAACCGCGCGAAAACGCCGGCTCGTGGATATCCAAGGCCGGCAAGCTCATCACCGGAGCCTGATGCGGCGCATGGAGCCTGCTCGCGGCGCCATGCTATAGCTTGCCGATGCTTTCGAGATTGTCGATTCGAGACATCGTCCTCATCGAGCGCCTGGACATTGATTTTGCTCCGGGCCTTTCGGTGCTGACCGGTGAGACCGGCGCGGGCAAGTCCATCCTGCTCGACGCGCTGTCGCTGGCGCTCGGCGCGCGCGGCGACGCCTCGCTGGTGCGCCACGGCGCGGCGCAGGGGCAGGTGACGGCCGTCTTCGACGTGCCGCGCAACCATCCGGCGCGGACCCTGCTTGCCGACAATGCCATCGACGACGACGGCGACATCATCCTGCGACGTGTGCAGACCGCGGACGGGCGTACCCGCGTCTTCGTCAACGACCAGCCGGCGAGCGTCGGGCTGATGCGCTCGATCGGCCATGCGCTGGTGGAAATCCACGGCCAGCACGACGAGCGAGCGCTGGTCGACCCGGCCGCGCATCGCGAATTGCTGGACGCCTTCGGCGGCCATCTGGGCGCCGTGCGCTCGACGGGCGAGGCATGGCGGCTGTGGCGCTCGGCCGAGCAGGATCTTGCACGCCATCGCGCCAAGGTCGAGGCGGCGGCCCGCGAGGCGGACTATCTGCGCGCCGCGGTGGCGGAACTGTCCGCCCTCGATCCGCAGCCGGGCGAGGAGACCGAACTGGCGGAACTGCGCGCGACGATGATGCGTGCGGAAAAGATCGCGGGCGAGGTCCAGGACGCACAGGACGTCCTTTCCGGGCAGAATTCGCCGCTGCCGCAGCTGGCGAGCCTGCTGCGGCGCCTGCAGCGCAAGGCCGGCGAGGTGCCGGGCCTGCTGGACGAGGTGGTGAAGTCGCTGGACGAGGCGCTGATCTCGCTCGACGCGGCGCAATCGGGCGTCGAGGCCGCGCTTCGGGCGACCGAGTACGACCCGCAGCGGCTGGAGAAGGCGGAGGAACGGCTGTTCGCCCTGCGCGCCGCCGCCCGCAAGCACAATGTGGCGGTGGACGATCTGGCGCAGCTTCGCGACACGATGGCCGCCGACCTGGCTGATCTCGACGCCGGCGAGGAGAGGCTCGCCGGGCTGGAGCGGCAGGCCGTTGCCGCGCGCGAAGCCTACGACGTGTCGGCGGCGCAACTGTCGGCGCTGCGCCATGCCGCTGCGGCAGGACTCACCAAAACGGTGATGGCCGAGCTGCCGGCGCTCAAGCTCGAACGGGCGGAATTCATCGTCGAACTGTCGAGCGAGACCGAGAGCCGCATGGAAGACGGCATCGACCAGGTAGAATTCTGGGTGCGCACCAATCCGGGAACGCGCGCCGGGCCGATGATGAAGGTGGCCTCCGGTGGCGAGCTGTCGCGGTTCCTGCTGGCGCTCAAGGTGGCGCTCGCCGATCGCGGCTCGGCGCCGACGCTCGTTTTCGACGAGATCGACACCGGCGTCGGCGGCGCGGTGGCGGACGCCATCGGCCAGCGCCTGTCGCGGCTTGCCGGGCGCGTGCAGGTGCTTTCGGTCACTCATGCGCCGCAAGTCGCGGCGCGCGCGGCGACGCATTTCCTCATTTCGAAATCGGGCGGGGCCGATCGCGTCGCGACGGGCGTGGCCGAGATGGACAGCGCCGCGCGCCGGGAGGAGATCGCCAGGATGCTGGCCGGGGCGACCATCACCGAAGAGGCGAGGGCGGCGGCCTTGCGCCTGCTCAGCGAAACGGCTTCGGCCCCGTAAGGTTTTCCGGCATAGTCACGTTTGCTGCACTATCTTGTGGCAATCATGCGGGCATGGAACAAAGGCAGCAGACCGGGGAGGCTTTTTGAAGCAGCTGAACATCTCCAAGACGCCGCGGGAGCCGCGCCTGTTCGGCGTGGCGGCGCCGCAACGGGCGGCGGTCATCGCGCCTCTGTCGGCCGCCCGCTGGCTGCTTCTGCTCGTCCTCGCCGCCGGCGTCTATTTCTTCCACGGCTTCCTGTTTCCGGTCCTTGCCGCGCTGGTGATCGCCTTCGCAAGCTGGCCGCTTTATCGCCGCCTGCTGGCCGGGGTCGGCGGCAACCGGACGATCGCGGCGACCATCGCCATCCTGCTCATCCTGACGTTCCTGGTGGTGCCGATCACCTTCGCGGGAAAGTACGCGATCGGCGAGGTGCGCGAATGGGTAAGCTGGGTCGTGGAGACCAACCGGCACGGCGCGTCCACACCGCACTGGATTTCCAGCCTGCCCGTGGTGGGGGAGTGGCTGAACGAGCAATGGACCGAACAGCTCGGGCATCCCGGCGGTATCGGCGAACTGGTGCAACTTATCAGCGGCGCCAATATTCGCTCGATCTACCAGACCGCGCTCGTGGCCGGCGGCAGCGCGTTCTCGCTGCTCTTGACTATCCTGTTCATGCTGATCGCCCTGTTCTTCGCCTACCGCGACGGCGAGAATTTCGCCGGACAGGTCGATCGGCTGGGCGAGCGGATCCTGCCGATGCGATGGGAGCGGATCTCGCGCATCGTGCCGGCGACGATCTCGTCCACGGTCACGGGCATGACCATCATCGCCATAGGGGAAGGCGTGGTGCTCGGCACCGCCTACTGGCTCGCCGGCGTGCCGTCGCCGGTCACGCTGGGGGCGTTGACGGGCCTGATGGCGCTGATCCCCGGCGGCGCGCCGCTCTCCTTCACGCTGGTCTCGATCTATCTCGCCGCAAGCGGCTCTGTGGTCGCCGGCATCGGCCTGTTCGCCTGGGGGACGATCGAGCTCTTCATCGTCGACAAGACGATCCGGCCGAAGCTGGTGGGCGGCCCGATCAAGCTACCCTTCCTTCCCACGTTCTTCGGCCTCATCGGCGGCGTCAAGACGATGGGCTTCCTGGGGCTGTTCATCGGGCCGGTGCTGATGGCGCTGCTGGTCGCGATCTGGCGCGAATGGGTGCGCGAGGCCGAGATCGCCGACGAGGCGTCCGCGACCGCAAAGGCTCCGTCCGCCGACATCGAGGTCCTGCCGGAACGCGGCGGGCGCCAGTCTCAGGCCGGGTGACGGGGGGCGAGCGCTGCCCTGCGCCTGCGCCCCTCGTGCAGCTGCCAGAGCGAATGCGCCACCAGCGCGACGATCAGGATAGCGCCGCCGGTCAGGCTCCTGCCGGAGGGAACCTCGTCGAAGACCATCCACACCCATACCGGCGCCAGCACCGTCTCGAGGAGATAGAACATCGAGACTTCCGGCCCCGATATATAGCGCGGGGCCGCCGCCAGGCAGAAGAAGGAGATCGGCATGACAACCGCGCCGTTGAAGATGATCCACCACGGTTCGGCGACCTGGTAGCCCGTCTTCGAGACCATGAAGAGCGCGACCAGACACGGCAGGAGGACGCCGATCAGCGAGGTGAAGCCCATGTCCTTGCCGCTGGAGCGCGAAATGGTGATGGCGGCGGCGATCGACAGGGCGGAACTCATGGCCAGCAGATCGCCGAAGAGGTGCCCGGCGCCCATGGAATCGCTGACGATGATGCCGACGCCGACGATCATGGCGCCCATGCAGATGAAGGTGGCGGGGCGTGGCCGTTCCCCCAGGAACAGCCAGGACAGCAGAGCGGAAAAGACCGGATTGAAGGCCAGGATGAAGACCAGGTTCGCGGTCGAGGTATTGAAAACCGCGCTGACGAAGGTGATCGACCCCAGACCGTAGAGCGCCGCCACCGCCAGTCCGGCGCGGCCAGGAACGAGCTGCGGGGCCCTCGGGCTCGCCAGCCGCCAGATCGACCAGATGACCAGCGCGGCCAGGAAGGTGGTGCCGGTCCGCGTCAGCAGGATGGACCATGGCTCGCCGTTCGCCAGGCGGATCAGCGGAATGTCGACGGTCAGCGTCATACCGCCGGCGGCGGCAATGAGCAGGCCCGTGGCGTGCTTGTCTGAATGCGTGGTCAAGGAGAATGCCGCGATTTGCCTGAAGGTTTGCCGCCTTCTACAGCAGCATTCGCGAAAACAAAGTGGCCAGGCCTTGAAACTGTGTCAGCCAGCGCGCGCTTGCGAAGGCGCGGCGGGCCATGCCTGCGTCAGCCTTCGAAGCGATCCCAGCCCTTCGGCCCGAGATGCTCCTGCGGCAGGAAGCGCATCTTGTAGTTCATCTTGGGCGAGCCGTTCACCCAGTAGCCGAGATAGACATGCGGCAGGCCCATCGCCCTGGCGCGGGCGATGTGGTCGAGGATCATGAAGGTGCCGAGCGAGCGGTCCTCCATATCCGGATTGAAGTAGGAATAGACCATCGACAGGCCGTCGCCCATCCGGTCGGTTAGCGCCACGGCGATCAATTCGCCCTGGCCCTTGCCGGTGATGAAGGAGTCGGGGCCGCGCTTGCGGTATTCGATGATCCTGGTGTCGACATGGGTGTCCTCGACCATCATCGCGTAGTCGAGAACCGTCATGTCGGACATGCCGCCCTTGCGGTGGCGCGCGTCGAGATAGGTGCGGAACAGCGAATATTGTTCGGTGGACGGCTCGGCGTCGTGCATGGCGCCGATCAGGTCGGCGTTGTGCTGGAGGACGCGCTTCATGTTGCGGCTGGGCTTGAACTCCTGCGCCAGGATGCGGACCGAAACGCAGGCACGGCAGGTCTCGCAGGCGGGGCGGTAGGCGATGTTCTGCGACCGCCGGAACCCGCCCTGCGTCAGCAGGTCGTTCATCTCCGGCGCCTTGGTTCCGACGAGATGGGTGAAGACCTTGCGCTCGAACTGGCCGTCGAGATAGGGGCAGGGCGACGGCGCGGTCAGGAAGAATTGCGGCGACTGGGTCGTGTGGTGGGTCATCGAGCCGTCAGGAAGCCCTTTCGAATCGCCCTACCTTTGGACCGGGCGCGAAAAAATTCAACAGGATTGTGCAGGGCCATGCTTGCCCGGCGCTGACGAAGCGTCAGCCGTCCGGCCGGATCAGCGGTCGCTGCGCGTCACCACCGTGCCGAGCAGCAGATCGTGCAGGGTGCGCTTGCGGTCGGCAAACAGTGTCACCAGAAGCACGAGCGGCGTCAGGATGACGTTGCCCGCCCAGAAAAGGACGGTGTGCGCCACCGCCGTCAGCCCGTCGATGCGGCCGCCGTCGAGCCGGTCGAGCCGGATGCCCATCATCTTCATGCCGACTGTCGCCTGGTTCGGTCCGCCCAGCGTGTTCCAGATGTAGAGCGCTGCGACGGCCGGCACGAGAACGGAAAACAGCATCCAGCCGAGGCCGAGCGTCAGCAGGCCGAGGACGAGGACGAGAATGGCGAAAGGGATCGTCAGCAGGCCGACGATCAGGTAGTCGACCACGCAGGCCAGGATGCGCCGCGTGCGCACGCCGTCATAGATACGGGCGTCGTCCAGCCTCGAAGAAATGATCTCGCCGTCGAGCGTGCGGGTGGTCATGTCCTGTCCTTGCCTGTCGTCTGGCCTGCTGCAAAGCCTGTTTTCGGGGTGCCGCCTTAACGCGACGCCGCCAATGCCACAAATGGTGTCTCTGTGCGCCGCTTCAAGTGGAGCGGACAAAGTGCGACCCAGCCGCGTTTCAAGTGGTTCAATCGCCCCTATCCTTGATCGATTCCGGAGGCGCGGCGGATTTCTTCGTCAACGATCGACGCGAAACCTGCTCACGCGATCGGGACGTCCGCTCCACGCCAGTGGCGGATCAGCGCGATATCCTCCTCGCCGAAATCGTGCCCGCGGGGAACGACGTGCGATTCGACGGCCGCGCCGTGCGCTTTCAGCAGTCGAGTCAGCGCCGGCGCATAGGGGCCGTAGGTGACGTCGGTCTCGCCGGCCAGGACCAGCACGCGCGCGCCGGCAAGATCGGTGTCGGGAACCTCGTCGAGCACGGGCATTGCCCGCAGCAGCGCCGCCCGTTCGGCAAGGCCGGGATGCAGGAGCATCAGGCTGGAGAGCAGGTTCGCGCCGTTGGAATAACCGACATAGAGCGCTCGCGTCGTATCGATCCCTTCGGCCTTCGACAGTTTTTCCATGAACGAGGCGAACGCCGCCGTTTCGGCCCGGATGCTTTCCTGACCAAAGCTGGTGGGCGTGATGCGCTCGAACCAGCGCCAGCCGTCCTCCTGCCGAATGCGCCCGCGCACCGCCAGCAACGTCGCCTGCGGGGCGATCGAACGGCCGAGCGGCAGCATGGTCGTCTCGTCCACGCCCGAGCCGTGCAGCAAGATCACGACCTCCTCCGATGCAGCGGATGGGCTGGCCATGCGGTAGGAAAAACCGGATTTTTCGTGTAATTCGTTGTTTTCGCCGATCATCGCTTGCCGCTTTCCTGTCTTGATTCTGTAATCATTCTGTCATCATCGCGAATGGGACAACCGAGTATTTCGGAAGCCGTCGAAAATTGATCGTTCGACGCCATTTTCACGCGCAACATTGTTGGTATGGCTTGCGTTGAACAGCGCGTTGCCGGCAGCCGGCAAGAATGATCCGGCGCATCGTCGACGCGTTTCATGAGAGATTTTTGACATATGACCACACCCTCGGGCCGTGATACCAGGATCGACGTCGTGCGCGCGCTGGCGCTGCTGACCATCTTCATCGACCATGTGCCGGGAACGGTATTCGAGCATCTGACCTACAAGAATTTCGGGTTTTCGGACGCCGCGGAGGCGTTCGTGCTGATTTCGGGCATGGCCGTGGCACTGGCCTATGGACGCAAGTTCGAGGCGGGCGGACGGCTGATGGCTACAGTGAAAATGTGGCGACGCGCCGGCGTGCTCTACTGCTCCCATGTCGTCGCCACGATGGTGACCATCGCCATCTTCTGCGCGGCAGCGGTGTTTGCCCGGCATCCCGAGATCCTCGCCCAGAACAACATCAAGCCGCTGATGGAGCGCCCGGCCGAGGCATTGATCGGGATTGCCACGCTCGGGCATCAGATCGGCTACAACAACATCCTGCCCCTCTATGCCGCGCTGCTTCTGTTCGCGCCGCTGACGTTCCTGCTCGCCCGCTTTCGGCTATGGGCCGCGGTCGTGGTCTCCGGCGCGGTCTGGCTGTTCGCCGGCCTCTACCAGATTGCCCCTCCCAACTATCCGGAGCCGGGCGTCTGGTTCCTCAATCCGCTGTCCTGGCAGTTCCTGTTCACCATTGGCATGGTCTCGGTGCTGCATGTGCGCCGTGGCGGCGTGCTGCCTGTCAACGCCTGGCTGGTCGGCAGCGCGCTGGTCTATGTGGTGGGCGCGATGGCATGGGTGCGCAGTCCGCTCTGGGGGCAGGTGACCTGGTTCAACCTGCCGGTCGTCATCGGCGGCTTCGACAAGACCTATCTCTCGCTTTTCCGGCTGGCGCATATTCTCGCCGTCGCCTATCTGGTCGTCGCGATCCCCGCCGTGTCCCGCGCCCTACGGCGCGGCGAGGATAATCCGCTGGCGATCTTCGGCAAGCGATCGCTGCCCGTCTTCATCGCCGGAACGCTGCTCGCCATGGTGGCGCAGGTGATGAAGCTGCTCAATCCCGGCGGTTTCATCGACGACACGCTGCTTCTGACCACGGGGATCGTGGCGCAGTTCGCGCTCGCCTATTATCTCGAGTGGCTGCACAGGACGCGCCAGGGAGAGCGGGCGAAGCCTCTGCCGGCGCCGGTAAGGGCTGAGAAGGCAGCGCTGCCGGTTGCCGCCGCGCCCATGGGCGTCCGGTAGCCGGGAGGCGGGGCGTCAGGATCGGCGGAATCCGATCGCCTTGCAGGTCAGAAGCGCGTCACCACGCCGATGCCGGTTCCCTCGAAATTGCCCATCGCCATCAGCGCCTCGGGCGCCTCGTCGAGGGAATAGGTGCGCCCGACCAGCAGTTCGGGCCTGAGCTTGCCGGTGCGGATCATCTCCATCATCGCCGGGTAGCGCCAAGCCTGCATGCCGTGGCTGCCGTAGATCTCCAACTCATAGGCGATCACCTTGGCCATCGGCACCGGCGTGTTCACGTGATCGCCCAGCATCAGGCCGACCTGCACATGGCGTCCGCGCCGGCGCAGGCAGTTGATCGAGTTGGAGCAGGTGGCAGGGTGGCCGAGCGCGTCCATCGACATGTGCGCGCCGCCGTCGGTGATCTGCTTGATCGCCTTCGCCACTTTCGGCGTTTCCGTCGCGTTGACCGTCGCCACCGCGCCGAGCCTGCGGGCAAGCTCCAGCTTCTCCTCGGTCAGGTCGACCGCGATGACGTTGGCGCCCATCGCGCTGGCGATCATGACGGCGGACAGGCCGACGCCGCCGCAGCCATGCACCGCCACCCATTCGCCGGGCCTGACGCGGCCCTGGTCGACCACGGCGCGGAACGAGGTCACGAAACGGCAACCGAGGCTCGCCGCCGTGGCGAAGTCCATGGCCTCCGGCAACGCGACGAGATTGGTGTCGGCATGGTCGATGGCGACGTATTCGGCGTAGGAACCCCACGCGGTGAAACCCGGCTGGAACTGGTGCTCGCAGACCTGATGATTGCCTGACGCGCATTCGGCGCAGCGGCCGCAGGCGGCGACGAACGGCACGGTGACGCGCTGGCCGGTCTTCCATCTTCCGACCTGCCTGCCGGCGGCGACCACGACGCCGGCGAGTTCGTGTCCCGGCACATGGGGCAGGCGGATATCAGGGTCATGCCCCATCCAGCCGTGCCAGTCGCTGCGGCACAGCCCGGTCGCTTCGACCTTCACGACCACGCCGTCCGGCGAGGGATTGGGGTCCGGCACCGTCTGGACGGTCGGCGCCTTGCCGAATTCCTCGAAGACGACTGCTCTCATGACATGCTCCCGCAGGCGGCCGGATTGGAGTTTCCGGCACTCTCAATATGGATAGCTTACAGGCGTGAAGCCGGTCGCAAAAGCGGGGCGGCGTTCAACCAAGGTCGGCCGCGGCCCTGGCGAGACCGGCGGTGAGGTCGCCGTAGCCCGTCGCGCGGCGCTCATAGGTCAGTCCCAACAGCCTGGCGGCATCCTCGGCCACCCTGTCCAGGGCGGGATCGTCGGTCTGGGCGAGGTAGATGAGCTTCTCGTAGTTGCCGAAGTAGTCCGGGATCAACTCGGGATGCCTGTCGAGGCCGAGCGGCTTCATGAAGAAGGCGTCGAACTGCCGGCACAGGAAGTCGGTCATGTAGAACGACATCATGTCGTCGTCCGCGACTTTCCGGTATGCCTCCTGACCCTGGTAGAAGGCGAAGCAGTGCGGGCCGTCCATGCGTTCCACGCCGTGCTTTTCGATCACCTTGTCCAACTGGCCGCCGGTGCCGCAATCGCCGTAGCCGACGAAAATGTGGCTGTATCCTTCGGCCCTGGCCTCGGCGATGGCCTTCTCCATCGCCGGTGCGATGCGATCCGGGTAGAAATGGAACTCCGCCGGCAGGCAGGTCAGCTCGATGTGGTCGAGGCCAAGCTGCTGCTTGACGGCCAGAACCTCACGGGCAATCATCCCACAGGCGATGACCAGCAGTTTGTCGTCTTGAGATGGTCCGGTTTTTCGTGCCGTGTCCATGGAACCAGCCGTATCGGTCTTCGTTGCTAGGGACCAGCGTCTATTCGGAGAGGGAGACACCGTCCATGAAACTGTTCCGCATCGCGCCGATCGCCGTCCTGGCTTGTGCCCTGGCGCTCGCGGCATGCGCCAACACGGTGCGTGGCGTCGGCCGTGACGTGAAGAGCACCGCCAACGCGGTGGAAGATAGCGTCAACAACTGACGGCCGTCATATGATAGCGGTCGAGCCGCGCCGCAAGGCGCGGCTTTCCGCGATCAGGCCGAAGCGCGAACGTTGTGCTTGCGCTTCATGAAATCCTTGGCGGTCTCGACCGCAACGGCCGCGTCGCGGCAATAGGCGTCGGCGCCGACTGCCTTGCCGAATTCCTCGTTGAGCGGCGCGCCGCCGACCAGCACGACATAGTCGTCGCGGATGCCCTTTTCCTTCAACGTGTCGATGACCACCTTCATGTAGGGCATGGTGGTGGTCAGCAGCGCCGACATGCCGATGATGTCGGGCTGGTGCTCCTCGATCGCCGCCAGGTATTTTTCGACGGCGTTGTTGATGCCGAGGTCGATGACGTCGAAGCCGGCGCCCTCCATCATCATGCCGACCAGGTTCTTGCCGATGTCGTGGATATCGCCCTTGACGGTGCCGATCACCAGCTTGCCCTGCTTGGGCGCGCCGGTGGCCGCCAGCAACGGGCGCAGGATCGCCATGCCGGCCTTCATCGCGTTGGCCGACAAGAGCACTTCCGGCACGAACAGGATGCCGTCGCGGAAATCCTCGCCGACGATGCGCATGCCCTCGACCAGCGCTTCCGTCAGCACCGTATAGGGCTGCCAGCCGCGTCCGAGCAGGATGTTGGTGCCTTCCTCGATCTCTTCCTTGAGACCGTCGTAAAGGTCGTCGTGCATCTGCTGGACGAGTTCGTCGTCGGAAAGCTCGGACAGGATGATCTCGTCGTCGGACATATATCCATCTCCCGGTACCCGCCGCGGCGGTTCTGATGCTCACGGCAATATCTATCGCGTGCGCATAGGCCCTCCATAGCCGATTTGCGACCTCGTGCAAAAGGAAAGCGACTGGAAATCTATTGGTTTTCTTGTCGATTTTGCGACAGAGCTTGGCGCTGGCGGGCCGTTTCCGGTAGGGTGCATGACTACGATCCGGCGAGGAGCCGCCAGACTGCGCGGCGCAACGGATTTCCAGGGAATGACACGATGAGCGAGACAGCGGCGGTCGAGCATGATCATGCGGGCGGCAGGCGAGGCCGGGGAGATCGCGGCGGCGCTGCGGCGCGGCGCGCGGCGCGCTCGGGCGGCGGGCCGGGCACGCAGCTCACCTACATCAGGCGCAAGATCAAGGTCTACGAGGTGCTGGACGAGGAAGGCCTGGCGCTGATCGAGAAGAACGCGGACACGGTGCTTGAGGAAACCGGCATCATTTTTCGCGATGACGAGGAAGCGCTGAAGCTCTGGAAAGAGGCGGGCGCCGACGTCAAGGGCGAACGCGTGCATTTCCCGAAGGGGCTCTGCCGGTCGCTGCTCAAGACCGCGCCGAGCCAGTATATCCAGCACGCCCGCAACGGCGAGCGCTCGGTGCAGATCGGCGGCGACGCCACCGTGTTCGCGCCCGTCTACGGCCCGCCCTTCGTGCGCGACCTCGACGGCAACCGCCGCTACGCGACGATCGAGGATTTCCAGAACTTCGTGAAGCTCGCCTATCTGGCGCCGTCGATCCACCATTCGGGCGGCACGGTCTGCGAGCCGGTCGACGTGCCGGTGAACAAGCGCCACCTCGACATGATCTATGCCCATATCCGCTATTCCGACAAACCGTTCATGGGCTCGGTGACGGCGCCGGAGCGGGCGCAGGACACGGTCGACATGGCCAAGATCGTGTTCGGCGACGACTTCGTCGAGAACAACACGGTGCTGACCTCGCTGATCAACGCCAACTCGCCGATGGTGTTCGACGAGACGATGCTGGGCGCGCTGAAGGTCTATTCGCGCCACAACCAGGCCTGCATCGTCACGCCCTTCATCCTCGCCGGTGCCATGAGCCCGGTGACGGTGGCCGGAACGCTGACGCAGGTGCTGGCGGAAGTGCTGGCCGGCGCGTCCTTCACCCAGTTGATCCGCCCTGGCGCCCCGGTGCTGTTCGGCACCTTCGCCTCGTCGATCTCGATGCAGTCGGGAGCGCCGACCTTCGGCACGCCGGAGCCGTCGCTGGTGTCCTATGGCGCGGCGCAACTGGCGCGCCGGCTCGGCCTGCCGTTCCGCACCGGCGGGTCGCTGTGCGCCTCCAAGATCCCGGATGCGCAGGCGGCCTATGAGAGCGCCAATACCCTCAACTCAACCATCCTCGCCGGCACCAACTTCGTGCTGCATTCGGCCGGCTGGCTGGAGGGCGGTCTCGCCTCCTGCTACGAGAAGTTCATGATGGATATCGACCAACTCGGGATGCAGCAGAAGTTCTGCGAGGGCGTCGATCTCTCCGAGAACGGGCAGGCGATGGATGCCATCCGCGAGGTCGGGCCAGGCAGCCACTATCTCGGCTGCAGCCATACGCAGGCCAACTTCCAGACCGCCTTCTACCGGTCGAGCATCGCCGACAACAATTCCTACGAACAGTGGCTGGCGGAAGGCGAGAAGACCGCGCCGCAGCGCGCCAACGAACTGGCGCGGCGCTGGCTGGAGAGCTACGAGGCACCGTTCATCGATCCGGGCATCGACGACGGGCTGAAGGACTTCATCGCGCAGAAGAAGGAGTCGATGCCCGACGCCTTCACTTGAAGGGAGCCCGATACAGGCCGGGCTAAAGTGGCCGACATCATCCACAAGGAAGTCTGGCGCAGCGCCTTTCGCGAGCCGGACAGAGGAGGGTGACGCGTCAGCCGGCTTTTGCCAGGTTGGCGCGGACGACGTCGAGAAGGGCGCGCAGCTTGCTCGCCTCGGCGGCACGCCGCGGAAAATACAGGAACAGGCCGGGTTCCGTGATCGAGGCCTGCGGGAGGATTTCGACGAGGCTGCCGTTCGCCAGGTCCTCCCTGACCTGCATGTCGAAGATGTAGGCGATGCCGACGCCGGCAAGCGCCAGGGTCCGTGCATAGTCGGAATCCGACACCCTCGCCGTGCCCCGCACCGGCGCCTGGACCTCGCGATCCCCGTCCTTCAAATCCCAGTCATAGACGGCGCCGGAACCGAGCAGGCGGTAGCCGATGCAATTGTGGCCGGCGAGGGCCGCGATCGTCCGCGGCGTGCCGTTTTCTGCGAGATAGCGCGGCGAGGCCACCATGATCGCCCGGCATGGCGGGGTCATGCGCACGGCGACCATGTCCTGCGCGATCATTTCGCCCAGCCGGACGCCGGCATCGAAACCTTCTGCCACGACGTCCGTCAGCTTGTCGTCGGCGATGACCTCGACGGTCAGGCCGGGATGACGCCGCGCCATCTCGGCAAGGATCGGGGTCATGCCCAACTGGAGCGCGATGCGCGGCGCATTGATGCGCAGCAGACCGGAAACGTCGCCTTGCGCCGTACGGATCCGCTCGGCCGCGGCGTCGATTTCCCCGAAGGCCCGGGCTGCCGCCGAAACGAGGATATCGCCGGCCTCGGTAAGCGAGACGCTCCGCGTCGTGCGCGAAAACAACGGTGTGCCGAGCTGGACCTCGGCGGTGCGGACGGCATGGCTGACCGCAGAGGGGCCGACGCCGAGCTCGGCGGCTGCCCGGGCGAAGTTCCTGGTCCGGGCTACGGCCAGGATGGCGGGAAGCTGAGCAAGCAAAAGGCGATCCATTAATGAATCAAATAGCATGGTTCATTCAATTATGCCCAGATTGTTTCATGAGTATCGATGAGCCACCTTTCGTCCATCCAATCCAAAGGAGAGACGAGAATGGCTATCAAGGATCGTGTCTGGTTCATCACCGGTGCCTCTTCGGGTTTCGGCAAATCGCTGGCCGAGGCGGTGTTGGCGCGGGGCGAACGCGCCGTGCTGACGGCGCGGCGTATCGACCGCCTGGAGGACCTCGCCCGACAACACGGTGACAGGGCACTTGCGATCGCGCTCGACGTGACCGACGCTGACCAGCGCAGCCGCGCCGTCGCGACGGCGATCCGGCATTTCGGCCGTATCGACGTACTGGCGAATATCGCAGGCCGCGGTTCGGTCGGCGCCGTGGAAGAGTTCGCACCGGAGCAATTGCGTGCGCAACTCGAGCTGAATTTCTTCGCCGCGGCGGAACTGACGCGGCTGGTCTTGCCGCAGATGCGCGAGCAGGGCAGCGGCCATGTCCTGAACCTGACGAGCGTGGGCGGCGTGGTTTCGCTCGGCGGTTTCGGCGCTTATTGTGCCGGCAAGTTCGCGCTTGAGGGGTGGAGCGACGCGCTTCGCGACGAGGTCGCGCCGTTCGGCATCCGGGTGACGATCGTGGAGCCCGGCAATTTTCGCACCGAGTTCGCCGGCGACGTGAACATGCGGCCTGAGCAAACTCTCGACGCCTACCGGCCGTCGATCGCGCCGATCGAGGATTTCCTCTATGGGCAGGCGGGAACGCAGGCCGGCGATCCCGACAAGGCCGCCGCCCTGATGATCGAAGCGGTGGACAGCACCAACCCACCGGCGCGCCTGATGATGGGCAAGGATGCTTTCGACCTGTATGACCGGCTGATCGCGGCGCGCCACAAGGAATTTGACGAATGGCGCGCGCGCGGCGAGGCTACCGCCTTCGAGGACGCCAGCATGATCCGGATCGGTGGAGCGGACGCTGCATAACGGGAAAAGGATATCCGGCCGATGACGGGCGACGGTTTGGTCGACGCCGCTGCCCGCCACGGCCTTGCCGTGCGGGGCGGGTTCGTCTTTCAGGAAGGCGAGGCCGCGCCTTCGGCGCTTTCCGGTCGGTCGGCCAAGGCGGTGATGCTGATCGGAAACGCCGGCGCGTCATATTGGCCGCATTTCCAGCGCTGGCGTCGGGCGCAGCCCGCCGGCCTCGCAAATCCGCTCGATACATGGTGCCGGGAGGTGATCGGAGCGATCGCCGCAGAAGTCGGCGCGCGGGCGGTGTCGCCATCCGACAGGCCCTATCTGCCGTTCCAGCAATGGGCGATGCGCGCCGAAGGTCTGCGCCCGTCGCCGCTAGGCGTCCTCATGCACCCCGACTACGGTCTCTGGCATGCCTACCGCGGCGCGCTGCTGTTCGACGAGCCGCCGCCCTTGCAAGACGTTCAAGAACAGATTCACCTTTGTGACGCATGTGCCGGTAAACCCTGCCTGAAAAGCTGTCCGGTGGACGCGTATTCCGGAGCGGGGTTCGCATATCAGGACTGCCTGGCGCATGTGCGCGGCGAAAGTGGCGGTGCGTGCCGTGACGGCGGCTGTCTCGATCGCAACGCCTGCCCGTATGGAACGGATTACCGTTATCCGGCCGAGGTCCAGGCCTTCCACATGGCCGCCTTTGCGCGGCTGTAGGGTTCGTCAGTTGGTATAGTGCGTGCTGTCGGCCGCCGGATTCGGCGGTACGTCGCAGGTGGTGACCGAGCCGATCGTGCGGCATTTTTCGACGCGCGCTGCCGGGCATTCGGGCTCGGTCGAACCATCGCCGCAGGCCGGCGGCGGCGGAAAGCCGGCCGTGCGGGTCGCCTCGGGCGAGGGTGCAACCGTCGTCCCGATGGAGGGCTGGTCGGCGATATCCTTGTCGAGCGAGACCGGCGAAGCGCCAAGGGGCGCCGGCGTGAGGTTCTCGCCCGCCACCGTGGTGGAAGACGGGGCAAACCCCTCCGAAACGGGCGCGGCAGGGTTGATGGCGCCCTGATCGGAAGACGTGCAGCCCGCCAGCGCCGCAAGGATAAGAAGGGGAAGATATTTCATACCGGTCTCGCGTTGCCCGGCGATTTTTCAGACTGCCCTGCGTGATGCAAGCGCGAACGTCGCTTCGCGCGAATCTTCCCCGCACGAAATATTGAATGGACGCTCAACATGCGTCCTTGTCCGGGCGGAGCAGAAGCGTATCTGTCCGGGCATCGACCAGAAGCGGAGCAGGCCGGTGAAGAAGCGGGACATTGAAATCCAGACGCAGGACGGCACGGCGAAAGCGGGCCTTTTCGAGCCGCCTGGCGGAGGTGCCGGCAAGGCCGGCGTCATCCTTTATATGGATGCCTTTGGCCCCCGGCCGTCGCTCTTCGGGATGGCCGAACGGCTCGCGGGCGAGGGCTATTGCGTACTGGTGCCGGATCTTTTCTACCGCTTCGGCGACTACGGTCTTCTCGACGCCAGGACCGGCTTCGCCACCGAGGAAAGCGCCGCGAAAATCCGCGGCATGATCAGCGGGACCACCCAGGCGATGACGATGCGCGACAGCGGCGCCTTCATCGAGGCGCTGCGCGGACACGGCGCGACCGGGCCTGTCGGAGCCGTCGGCTACTGCATGGGCGGGGCGAGGGCGCTGAATGGCGCTGCGGCCTATCCTGAGCGTATCAAGGCGGCGGCGAGCTTCCACGGCGGCAATCTGGCCAGCGACGTGCCCGACAGCCCGCATCGCCGCGCGGCAGAGATCAAGGCGCGCGTCTATGTCGGTTGCTCCGGCGTGGACAAGAGCTTTCCGCCGGAACAGTCGGCGCGACTGGCCGAGGCGCTGCGGGCGGCCGAAGTCGATCACATCATCGAAAATTATGTCGGCATGCAGCATGGCTGGTGCGTGCCGGACCATTCGGTCTTCGACGAGAAGGGCGCCGAGCGGCACTGGAAGCGGCTGACGGAATTCTTCGCCGAGACGCTGGAGGCTTGAGGAACGGGGTGGCCGGACGCCACGATCCTCACGATCTGGAGCGCTTCGCCGGCGCTCAGGCTTCCGTGTTCCAACACGTCCTGGAGGAGCTCCGGCAGGGTCGCAAGGCGACGCACTGGATGTGGTTCGTCTTTCCGCAGATCGCCGGCCTCGGCTCCAGTGCCGTGTCCCGGCGCTACGCCATCGCTTCGCTGGAGGAGGCGCGGGCCTATCTGGCGCACCCGGTCCTCGGGCCGAGGCTGCGCGAATGCGTCGGCATCCTGCTCGATCTCGACGGGCTTTCGGCCCATGCAATATTCGGCAGCCCCGACGATATGAAGCTGCATTCGTCGCTGACGCTGTTCGCGCAGGCGGCGCCCGACGAATCCCTGTTCAGGAAAGCACTCGAGCGCTATTTCGCGGGTAGGCCGGATCAGGCGACGCTGCAGCGTCTCTGACAGGATGGCGCGATGCTACTTGCCTTCAGGCCGACGGGCCGACCATGAAGTCCAGCGTGCCGACGCCGTCCACGCCGGCGCTGACCCTGTTCCCGGCCAGGAGCGGGCCGACACCTGCCGGCGTGCCGGTGAAGATCAGGTCCCCGGCCTTGAGTTCCACCGCTTCCGAGCAGATCGCCACGATGTCGGCGAGCGGCCAGATCAGCTCGGCGAGATCGCCGTCCTGTTTCACCTCGCCGTTGACGGAGAGCCAGATGCGCCCTTTTTGCGGATGCCCGGTGACATCGGCGGGCGACAGCGGCCCGCATGGTGCCGAGCGGTCGAAGGCTTTCGCCCAGTCCCACGGCCGCGCCGCCTTTTTGGCGACGTCCTGAAGGTCGCGTCGCGTCAGGTCGACGCCGACGCCGTAGCCCCAGACATGGCCGAGCGCCGATTCGCGCGGGATGCGGAAGCCGTCCTTGCCGATCGCGGCTACCAGTTCGACTTCGTGATGAAGGTTGGCGGTCAGCGCGGGAAAGGGGATCGTCGAGCCGCTGTCGACGACCGCATCTGCGGGCTTCGTGAAGAAGAAGGGCGGATCGCGCTCGTCATTGCCCAGTTCGCGGGCGTGCGCCGCATAGTTGCGGCCGACGCAGAAGATGCGCCGCACGGGGAATCGCTTGTCGGACCCCTTGACGGCGACGGAGGGTGGGGCCGGCGGGGAAAAGATGAATTCTGACATGCTCGCTTACACTATGGGCAGAGGGTTACATGGGGCTGGGGATTGCGCGCGCACATTCGGCCGATTTGGCCGGTTCGGCAAGCTGCGTCTGCCGGTCGTGGCCAATTTTCCAGGGCGATAACGGATGCAAGGATTGGAAACGAACCGCACCGCTGTACTATTTGCTAATAACGCTCGCGCGCTGCCGCGCTATGGTTCGAGGGTGCCCTGACAGAGGTTGATCGGTGTCATGACTGCCGTCAGTGAAGCCGTGCGGTTTCTCATCATCGACGATCATCCGCTGTTTCGCGAGGCGCTGCACAGCGCCGTGCAGATGGCTTATCCCGATGTCGATACGGTGGAAGCGCGGTCGATCGGCGAGGCGATGGATCTGCTCGGCGGTCATCCGCCGTTCGACCTGGCGCTTCTCGACCTGTCGATGCCGGACGTGCACGGCTTCGACGGACTGCTGCAACTAAGAACCCGGCATCCGCGGCTTCCCGTGGTGGTCGTTTCGGGCCATGAGGAGCCGCGTGTGATCGCCGAGGCGCTCTCCTACGGCGCGGCTGGTTTCATTCCGAAATCGGCCCGCAAGGCCGATCTTGCGGCCGCCATCCGCTCCGTCATGGACGGCGCGATCTACGTGCCGGAAAATTACGAGCCGACGCAGCCGGACGACGGCAGCGCGGGCCGTGCCGACATGGTGCAGAGGCTATCCACCCTCACGCCGCAGCAATTGCGGGTGTTGCAGATGCTGCGCCAGGGCCTGCTCAACAAGCAGATCGCCTACGAGTTGCAGGTCGGCGAGACGACGGTGAAGGCGCATGTCTCGGAGATATTGCGCAAGCTCAACGTCTACAGCCGTACCCAGGCCGTCATCGAGGTGTCGAAGCTGGACAGCGCCGACCTGTTCCGGGAACAGCCGGGCCTGTAGGGATCGCTCAGACGAGGACGGCCTGCAGCCGCTTGAGTTCGTTCAAATGGGCGATCGTCACCTCGTAGCCCATCCGGATGGTCTCGTCGGCCCGGTGGAATTCGGTCATGCCGATATGGCCGAGCTTGGGCTGCAATGACAGGTCCGGCGGGTCGCCGGCCAGCCGTGCACGGGAAATGCGGTCCTGGATGATGGTGAAGGCCTCGACCATGACGCCGGTGATGCCGAGCCGCGTATCGCGGGCCTGCTGTTCGGAATCGCCACGCCCGGCTGGCGGGGAATCCTTCTCGACCACCAGTTCGCCGGCATTGTGCCTGATGACGGCGGCCCTGCCGAAGCTGTCGTAGTTGAGGTTGACCGCGACCACGAGCGGCTGTTCGTAGGCGCGGCAGACCGAAACCGGCACCGGGTTCACCAGTGCGCCGTCCACCAGCAGGCGTCCGTTGCAGTCCACCGGCTCGAACACGCCCGGAAGCGCATAGGAGGCGCGCATGGCGGTAATCAGCGAGCCGCTGGAAAGCCAGATCTCATGACCCGTCCGGATTTCCGAAGCCACGGCCACGAACGGCCTGGGAAGATCTTCGAAACGAACGCCTTCGAGGTGCTGGCGCAAGCGCGCGTCGAGCTTCATGCCGCCGAGCAGGCCGCTTCCGCCGAAGTGGAAATCGAGCAGGCCGAACATGCGCCGGCGGGTCAGGCCGCGAGCGAACTCTTCCAGCTCGTCCAGCTTGCCGGCAAGGTAGCAGCCGCCGACCAGGGCGCCGATCGAGGTGCCGGCGATCATGGAGATTTCGATTCCGGCCTCATCCAGCGCGCGCAACACCCCGATATGCGCCCAACCGCGGGCGCAGCCGCCGCCGAGCGCAAGCGCGATGCTGGTCTTCTTCGCGGCCTTGGCTTCGAGAACGCCGCCGGCCGACGACAGGCCGTTGGCTTCCTGAACGTTCGGTCTGTTTCGCAGTGACGCCCATTCGAGCATCAAGGGTCTCCTTGTCCCATCGTCAGCCTACGCCGCCGATGTATCGAAATCGTGAATCCGTGTGGTGGCAACAGGGCAGGGCGTTCACGAAGGGTTTCGATAGGTTTTGTCGGCATCGAACAGCGGCTCGCTGCCGTCACCGGCAAGCGTCGCCCTGCCGTCGACCAGCCCCACCGTCCGGTAGAAGCAGGAACGCCGGCCGGTGTGGCAGGTTGCATCGTGGCCCATCACTTTCACGCGCAGCCAGACGGCGTCCTGGTCACAATCGGTGAGCATCTCGACGACCTCCTGAAGATTGCCGGAGGTCTCCCCCTTCTTCCAGAGCGCGTTGCGCGAGCGCGACCAGTAATGCGCCACGCCGCTTTCCAGCGTGAGCGCCAGCGCCTCGGCGTTCATATGCGCCACCATGAGGAGCTTGCCGTCGCCGGCATCGGTCACCACGGCGGTGACGAGACCGTTGGCGTCGAAGCGCGGCGTGAAGGCCGAGCCTTCCTCGAGCGCTTTCTTGTCGCCTGGGGCGGGATCGAATGCGAGCGCCGGCATTGTGAAGTTCCTGCCTGTGCGATGCCGGCGGCCGGTCAGGCGGCGCCGCGCACCATGGAAATGAAGCGCACCTGCTCCTCCGGATTGTCGCGGAAGGCGCCGGTGAAGGTGGAGGTCAGCGTGGTGGAGCCCTGCTTGCGGATACCGCGCATGGCGATGCACATATGCTCGGCCTCGATCATGACGGCGACGCCGCGCGGATTGAGCGTCTCCTGGATCGCGCCGGCGATCTGCGCGGTCATGGCCTCCTGCGTCTGCAGGCGCTGGGCGAAAATGTCGACGACGCGGGCGATCTTGGACAGGCCCACGACCTTGCCGTCCGGCAGGTAGCCGACATGGGCCTTGCCGATGATCGGCACCATGTGATGCTCGCAATGGGAATGGAAGCTGATGTCCTTGACCAGCACCAGGTCGTCATAGCCCGCAACCTCCTCGAAGGTGCGGCCCAGTTCCTCGGCAGGCGACCGGTCGTAGCCGCCGAACATCTCGCGATACGCCTTGGCCACGCGCTTGGGCGTATCGAGCAGGCCCTCGCGGTCGGGATCGTCGCCGGTCCAGCGGATCAGCGTCCGCACCGCCGCCTCGACCTCCGCCTGGCTGGGGCGCTCGACGGTCTTGCCGGACTGTGATGACGGCACGGCGGCTTGCTTGATGACGGCGTCCATAAAGGCGTCTCCCGTAGTCCCGTTCGGGACGGGACGAGTTGAACGGACCACAGCCTTTTACGGGACGTCTGCCCGAAAGCGGCGTGACTGGGTCCGGAATGCGCCTCGGTCGTGCCGACCTTGCCGCGCCCGGAGCATGAGCATTATATATGGTCATGGTGAGCGAATGAAAGGCTGCGCACGGCAAAGCGTGTTCACCAAACGGCGACGGACCGGAAAATCATGATAGACGACGTCTACAACGCGAAAATTCTCGGTTTTGCCGGCAACATCGCCCGTACGGGCCGGCTGGAGAATCCCGACGCCACCGCCAAGGCGCATTCCAAGCTGTGCGGCTCGACCGTGCTCGTCGACCTGAAGATGCAGGACGGCGTGGTCACGGACTTCGCCCATGAGGTGAAGGCGTGCGCGCTCGGCCAGGCATCGTCCTCGATCATGGCGCGCCATGTCGTCGGCGCCAGCGCCGACGAGTTGCGGGCCGTGCGCGAGACGATGCTTCGGATGCTGAAGGAAAACGGCCCTCCGCCGGAAGGCCGTTTCGAGGAGCTGAAATATCTGGAGCCGGTACGCGACTACAAGGCCCGCCATGCCTCGACCATGCTGACCTTCGACGCCGTGGTCGACGCGATCGGCCAGATCGAGGCCAAGGCGGCGGAAGAGGCGGCCTGACCATGCGCCCCTCCGAAGCGTTGGAGAAGAACCGCGACAAGGTGCTGGAGATCATCGCCAAGTATCCGGTCGCCAATCCTCGGGTCTTCGGCTCGGTGGCGCGCGGCGAGGATGTCGCGGGCAGCGACATCGATATACTGATCGAGCGAACCGGTCCGATGAGTTATTTCGACATTTTCAGGCTGGAGGAAGAATTGATGTCAGTCCTCGAATGCCCCGTCGAAATAGGCACGAAGCTCAAGCGGCAAGCAGCAGAGGCGGCAAGTCGCGACCTTCGTCCACTATGAAAGCCACGCTCGACGAGGGTTTGAGTTCCGCCTTGTCGGATATCGTGTTCTGGGGTGAGCGTATCGGAACGCATTTGTCGTCGATCACGGAAGAGCGGTTCCTGGCTGACGGCACACTCGTGGATGCCGTTTGCTTTTGTATTTCCTGTATTGGTGAAGCCGCCGCCAGGGTCAGGCGGAACTGGCCTGATTTTGCGGCTCTCAATCCGGACCTGGAACTGGCCCATTCGAGCGCGATGCGCAACCGCATCATCCACGGATACTTCGATGTGGACCATCGCATCGTCTGGACGGCTGCGACGGTTTCAATTCCCGCTCTTGTGAAGGCTGCTCACAAATGCCTGGAGGCGGCCTAAGCCGCCGCCTCCTTGTCGGCCAGCATGTCCTTCACCATCGGGATGACCTTCGTCCCGTAGAGTTCGATGCTCTTCATCATCTTCCCGTGGCCGGTCGTGCCGGCGGAGTATTTCAGGTCGAAGCGATCCACGCCGAGCGCCGTCACTGTTGCGGCGATCTTCTTCGCCACGGTTTCGGGCGAACCGGCATAGGTGGACCCGCTCTCGATCTCGCGGATGAAGCTGTCCTTGGTGGTGGGCGGCCAGCCGCGCTCGGCGCCGATGCGGTCGTGCATGGCCTTGTAGCCAGGCCACAGCTCCTCACGCGCCTGCTCGTCGGTTTCGGCCACGTAGCCGGGCGAATGGACGCCGAGCGGCATGAAGCCTGTGGCGGCCTGCTCCTGCGCCCGCTGGTAGAGATCGACGAAGGGCAGGAAGCGGCGCGGGTCGCCGCCGATGATGGCGAGCGTCATGGGGATCTGGTAGCGGACCGAGCGGATGACGGATTCGGGCGAACCGCCGACGCCGATCCAGGCGCCCAGCCTGCCGGTTTCGATCTCGGGATAGACCGTAACGTCCTTCAGCGGCGGGCGAAGCTGGCCTTCCCAGTTCACCGGGCCGTTCTTCAGAAGCTCGGCGAACAGGTCGAGCTTCTCGTTGAACAGCATCTCGTAGTCGTTCAGCCGGTAGCCGAACAGCGGAAAGGACTCCGTGAAGGAGCCGCGGCCGAGGATCACCTCGGCGCGGCCGTTCGACAGGGCGTTCACAGTGGAAAAGCGCTCGAACACCCGGATCGGGTCGTCCGACGACAGCACCGTGACGGCTGATCCCAGTTTGATCCGGTTCGTGCGCGTGGCGATGCCCGCCAGCATCACTTCCGGGGCGGAAGTGGCGAAATCGGAACGATGGTGCTCGCCGACGCCGATGAAATCCACGCCGGTCTGATCGGCGAGGATCGCCTCGTCGAGCAGGTTGCGAATGACCTGGGCGTGCGGCAGGAGCTTGCCGTCGGCGTCGGCAGTGACGTCGCCGAACGTATCGAGGCCGAATTCGACAGTCTTAGTCATTGTCAGTTCTCTGGTCCGCGGGTGATCCGGTCGGGGCCGGTCGCGAGGGTCGCCAAAAATGGCGGCATGTTTGTCGCGGAAGACATAGGATGGTCGCTTCTTGTGTTCAAACTGAACGAACAACACGCACTGTTCAGGAATACTTGACGACCGGGCGACATCGTTGGTGGAATGACCTCGTACAACGCCGTTGGGCCGCCTATGTGAATGACGATGCCGAGCCATGACCATCCGCACAGTGCGCCAGGCCGCTCCCGCAACTGGAGAGGTCCCTGGCGACGCACGCCGGGACGGCTTGCGGGAACCGGTCTGGTGAGGCTCTATCAGCTCACGCTTTCGGGCTTCGTCGGCAATAGCTGCCGGCACATGCCGACCTGCTCCGAATACGCCTACGAAGCGATCGCGCGGCACGGACTTTGGACAGGCGGATGGTTGGGCCTGTTTCGCGTGATGCGCTGCGGACCGGGCGGCACGCACGGCATCGACAATGTGCCTCGGGATTTGTCGGACGATCTCGTCTGGTGGGCGCCGTGGCGCTATTGGCGCGTCGGACGCCCTCGCGACTGATCAGCGGGTTTACTTGGGCGAATTCTCGGCATCCGTCAGTTCTGACGGCTGTGTTCCTTCCACCGCCGGCGTCAATGTCTTCAGCAGGCGCCAGGCTGCCGGCGCAAGCGGCTTCCATTGCAGGGTGCTGTCGATGGCGCTGAGATCGTCTTCCCATTGCTGGCTCAAGACCGCGTCTTCAAGACCCGTCGCGGCCTCCCCGGCCGGACGGGGCCATGTCGACGCCGTGACGTCTGCGGCCATCAAGCCGCCGGTCTGGGCCGGCGCATACTCGCAAAGCGTGGGGTCGCAACACTCGTCGACAACGCCGGCAAGAGCGACAAGCGAAGGAGCGACGAAAAGGCCGACGGTTTCCCGGCTGGTCGCCTTGCGAATAAAATAGGCTTTCACGGCTCGAATGCTTCCAAAATCGGACAGAACCGCCTGTGTGCTGTCGTCAAATATCCTTGCCTCGCGAAAGCCGGGCGCATCCGCAAATCACAATAAAGTGAGGCTCGGCTCATATTTGTCGTGGCGACTTTAGAATTGGAATGTCCTGCTTTCAAGCGGTATGGTTTTTCGGACCGGCTCCGATTTGCGGGAACCGCTTATGTGCATGCGCGCAACAACCGGCGACGTCGCAAACGCATGGCAGCTTTCCTTGGGAGTGCGCTCCTGGACGAAATTTTGACCTGAAGCGAGAAATCAAAGACCGGCTTCACTTTCAGCCGGTTTTGACCTATGCCGCCCGCATCAACCCACCCGCGTTGGTATGCGGGACTGGATAGGAGCGACCGATGTCCCAGATTTCCCTTACATTTCCCGATGGTTCGGTACGCAGCTACGAGGCTGCGACGACCGGCGCCGTATTGGCGGAGTCCATCTCCAAGTCACTGGCCAAGAAGGCCGTCGCCTATACGCTGGACGGCACCTTGCACGACCTGTCCGACCCTGTCGGACGGTCCGGAGAGGTCGAGATCGTCACGCGCGAGGATCCGCGCGCGCTGGAACTGATCCGCCACGACGCGGCCCATGTGTTGGCCGAGGCCGTGCAGGAACTGTGGCCGGGAACGCAGGTGACCATCGGCCCGGTGATCGAGAACGGCTTCTATTACGACTTCGCGCGCAACGAGCCGTTCACGCCCGAGGATTTCCCGGTCATCGAGAAGAAGATGCGCGAGATCATCACGCGCAACAAGCCGTTCACCAAGGAGGTCTGGCCGCGCGACAAGGCGAGGCAGGTGTTCCGCGACAAGGGCGAAAACTACAAGGTAGAGCTGATCGACGCCATTCCGGAAGACCAGGACCTCAAGATATATTATCAGGGCGACTGGTTCGACCTGTGCCGTGGTCCGCATATGGCCTCGACCGGCCAGATCGGTTCGGCCTTCAAGCTGATGAAGGTGGCCGGCGCCCATTGGCGCGGCGATGCCAACAACCCGATGCTGACGCGCATCTACGGCACCGCCTGGGCCGACCAGGCCGAACTTGCCGACTATCTCCATATGCTGGAGGAGGCGGAGAAGCGCGACCATCGCCGTCTCGGCCGCGAGATGGACCTGTTCCATTTCCAGGAGGAGGGGCCGGGCGTCGTGTTCTGGCACGCCAAGGGCTGGAAGCTGTTCCAGAACCTCATCGCCTACATGCGCCGCCGCATCGACAACGAGTACCAGGAAGTCAACGCGCCGCAGGTGCTGGACAAGTCGCTGTGGGAAACGTCCGGGCACTGGGGCTGGTATCAGGAGAACATGTTCGCGGTGAAGTCCGCGCATGCCTTCACCCATCCCGACGACCCCGACGCCGACCAGCGCGTTTTCGCGCTGAAGCCGATGAACTGTCCCGGTCACGTGCAGATCTTCAAGCACGGGTTGAAGTCTTACCGCGATCTGCCGATCCGCCTTGCGGAATTCGGTAACGTGCATCGCTACGAGGCTTCCGGCGCGCTGCACGGGCTGATGCGCGTGCGCGGCTTCACGCAGGACGATGCGCATATCTTCTGCACGGAAGACCAGCTCGAGGAGGAAATCCTCAAGATCAACGACCTCATGATGTCGGTCTACGAAGATTTCGGCTTCGAGTCCGTCGAGGTCAAGCTCGCTACCCGTCCGGAGAAGCGGGTCGGCACGGATTCCGCGTGGGATCATGCCGAGGATATCCTGCGCCGCGCGCTGGCGAAGATGGCGCGCGAGGACAACCGCATCAAGACCGGCATCAACGAGGGCGAGGGTACGTTCTACGGCCCGAAATTCGAATATACGCTGAAGGACGCCATCGGCCGCGAGTGGCAGTGCGGGACGACCCAGGTCGACTTCAACCTGCCGGAACGGTTCGGCGCTTTCTATATCGGCTCGGATTCGGAGAAGAAGCAGCCCGTCATGGTGCACCGCGCCATCGCCGGGTCGCTGGAGCGGTTCCTCGGCATCCTGATCGAGAACTATTCCGGCCATTTCCCGCTGTGGCTGGCGCCGCTGCAGGTGGCGGTCGCGACGATTACCTCCGACGCCGACGACTATGCCAGGCAGGTGGTGGCGCGCCTCAAGGCGGCCGGGCTGACCGCCGAGACGGACCTGCGCAACGAGAAGATCAACTACAAGGTGCGCGAGCACAGCCTCGCCAAGGTGCCGGTCATCCTGGTGTGCGGGCGGCGCGAGGCGGAAGAGGGGACGGTCAATCTGCGCCGGCTCGGCTCGCGCGACCAGCAGTCGTTCGCGCTGGACGAAGCGGTGGCCATGCTGGTCGACGAGGCCCTGCCGCCGGACGTGCGGCGCAGCCGCGCGGGCTGATCCCGTCTTTTCACATCGGATGGCGGTGGGTCGGCCTGCCGCCATTTCAGGTGCCGATCACTGTGCGAACAAGGCGGTCGCTGGCTGCTGCGGCATCGGCGACCGTCGCGCAGGTTTGCTGCGGGACCGATGCGCTGCCGACCCTCAGTCGGCGCCTTCCTCGGGGTCCATCGCGGTCGCTTCTGAGGCGATGACCTCGACCTCCTCATTCTTGCCGGCCTCGACCTTGAAGTCCTTCTGGTAGATGCGGTCGCGGTTCTTGGCGATGACGGTGTAGTCGCCTTCGGCGAGAATCATCGGCGCATAGGCGCCGACGGCCTCCTTGATGGGGTCGCCGGATTCGTTGAGCACCGACCACGACGTATCGGCGATCGCCTCTCCGCCGTCCTCGCGCACCAGCTTCATGGTCACTTCGGCGGCGTGATGCTCGACGGTGGCCTGGGTCAGCTTGCCGGCCTCGACGCGGATGTCGGAGCGGATCACCGCATTGGTGGCGCCGTAGGTCGAAACCACATGATAGACCCCGGCATTGAGCCGCACCACCGTGTTCGGCTTCACGTCGGGGACGATCAGGGCGCGGTCGCCGTTCGGCTGGGCTTGCCCTTCGTAGATCGAGAATCGCAGCTTGCTGGCGGGGATGTGCTGTCCGCCGGACAGGATGGCGTCGAGTTTCAGCCCGCCGGCGTCCAGCACGATGGCCTCGCGCCTGGGGTCCTTGCCGATGGTAATGCGCTTGGTGGCGCCGGCACGGCCGTAGGAGGCGTGGACCAGATAGCTGCCGGGCTCGAGCTGGAAGGAGGCCGTGCCGCCATGCGCGGAAGCCACCAGCGGCAGTTTTCCGTCCGCTCCCGGTTCGGGCTTGAAGACGCGCCAGACGAGACCGCGGGTGATGTCGGCGCCCTTGTCGGTCAATTGCGCGCTCAGCGTGATGTCGCCGGCCGCGGACGTGGCCAGCGGAGCGTCGCCGTGGGACGGCGCGTATTTCGACAGGTCGGGCAGGTTCAGGTTGCCGAGACCGTCATTGTCCTGCGCGCCCGCCTGCCGCGCGAGGGCGACACACAGGATCGCAACCAGGGCGACGGGCAAAAGGCGAAAAACCCTCGACGACATGTCTTGCGTTGAAGCCCAAGCCGGTGGCAATTTCAAGGCCCTGTCCGGCGCAATCCGCGTCGAGCCCGAGCCGCCGCGGTCCCGTGGGCGCGCTTCAGCCAAATCAGCGTCACGGAGACCAGCGTCATGGCGTCGCCCATCATCGATTTTCTGCTCACCCGCAATTCTCCGCCGATCCAGGAACTGCACGGTCCCGCGCCGAGCGACGCCGAGATCGCGACCATCCTCACCGCCGCCTCGCGCGTTCCCGATCATGGCAGGCTGGAGCCGTGGCGCTTCATCCTCTATCGCGGCGATGCCCGCGTCGAGATCGGCAGGAAGCTCGCTGCGCTGGCAGAGCAGCGCGAAGGACCGCTGCCGGAAGGGCGCAGGAACCAGGAACTGACGCGGTTCTCGCGCGCGCCGCTGGTGATCGGCATCGTCTCCGTGCCGAAGGAGCATCCGAAGATTCCGCAATGGGAGATGTTCCTGTCCGGCGGCATGGCGGCGATGAACCTGATGACCGCCGCGAACGCGCTCGGCTATGGCACCAACATGATCACCAACTGGTATTCCGACCTGCCGGAGGGGCGGGCGATCCTCGGGCTTGCGCCGCAGGAGCGCGTGATCGGCTTCGTCCATATCGGCACCTTTTCCGGTACGGCGAGCGAGCGGCCACGGCCTGACGTTTCGAAACTGTATGCCGATTACAGCGGGCCGTGGGCATAGGCGTCATCCCGGAATTGGCTTCGGGCAAAGCGAGAAGACAATATCCGAGATACATTCCGCGGCCTTCGACGTTCCGGAATGGATCCCGGCTCTCGCCTCGCGCCCTTCGGACGCGGCCGGGATGACAGGTTCCGTGTGTGGCTCTACTCCGTCACCCCTGCAGCCTTCGCCCTTGCCAGCAGGCGCTCGGCCAGCCTGAGATGCGGCCGGTCGACCATCTTCCCCTCGATGGCGACCACGCCGGGATGCTCGGCGGCCTGGAAGGCGGAAACGATGGCGGTCGAGCGCTCGATCGCTTCGCGCGACGGTGTAAAGGCGGCGTTGATGACCGGCACCTGGTCGGGATGGATGGCCATCTTGGCGGTGAAGCCGTCGCGCTCCGCCGCCGCGCATTCGGCCTCGAATCCCGCCATGTCGCGGAAATCCGGGAACACGGTGTCGACCGCCGGCACGTCGGCGGCGGCCGCCGCGAGCAGCGTGAGCGCGCGGGCAAGGCGGAACACGTCGGTGTAGCGACCGGCGTCGTCGCGCGCCGTCCGTGCGCCGATCGCGGCAGACAGGTCTTCCGCGCCCCACGTCAATCCCGCTAGCCGCCCGCTTGCTCCGGCATAAGTCGAAGGAGCGAAAACGGCGGCGGCGGTTTCGGTGATGATCGGCAGAATGCGTATCGCGCCGTCCGCAAGGCCGGCTTCGGCCTCGTGGACGCGCAGCTTGGCGGACAGGAGCTGCACGTCCTGCCCGCCGGTCGATTTCGGCAGCATCACCCCGTTGGGCCGTGCTGGAACGAGTGCGGCAAGGTCGTCGTCGGTCAGGCCGGTGGCGAGATCGTTGACGCGCACATAGAGGGCGGCGTGCGCTTCGTGAGCTCGCGCGGCGATGAAATCGGCAGCGATGCGGCGGGCGGCCTGCTTGTTCGCCGGCGCGACGGAATCCTCCAGATCGACGATCAGCACGTCCGCGCCGCAGCCGAGAGCCTTTTCCAGCTTCCTTTCGGAATCGCCGGGGACGAAGAGCAGCGAGCGCATCAGGCGGCCGGCTTCTTCAGCATCATCGCCTGGCGCAGGCATTTCGCCACCAGCACGTCCTGCTGGTTGTAGGCGCGGTGCTCGAACTCGACGATGCCGCGGTCCGGCTTCGATTTCGACTCCCGCACCGAAACCACCGTGGTCTCGACGCGGATCGTGTCGCCGTGAAAGACCGGATGGGGAAACACGGTCTCCGTCATGCCGAGATTGGCGACCGTGGTGCCGACGGTGATGTCGTTCACGGAAATGCCGATCATCAGGCCGAGCGTGAACAGCGAATTGACCAGCGGCCGGCCCCATTCGGTCTTCGAGGCGAAGTCGAAATCGATATGCAGCGGCTGCGGGTTGAGCGTCATGACCGAGAACAGCATGTTGTCGCTTTCGGTCACGGTCTTGCGCAGCGAATGGCGGAAGACGTGACCGGCCGTGAATTCCTCGAGATAGAGACCGGGCATGATCCTTTCCTCCTGGAGTGGTGATAGTCATTGCCGGATGCGGCGGCAAGTCGTCGGGCGCGAACCAACAGGGCAATCGCATACGGCGATACCCCCACCCCTGTCCTTGCCGGGGCGAGACGCGTGGCTCGCCCCGGCAAGGACAGGGGTGGGGGTGCGCGGCCGTCAAAAATTTCATATGCGGTTGCCCTGCGCGAACCAAAGCGTGGAACATTGGCCCCATGCCTTCGTTGGCTTTGGAAACAGGAGACGACGATGATCGACTATCGGAAGAACGAAGGCGGGATTCTGGAGATTTCCGTCACGGGCAGGCTCACCAAGGAAGAGATCGATGCGGTCTGGGCGCGCATGAAGGCGGACATGCTGCCGGCGGCAAGGTGAAGGTGCTGGAGGTGATACGGGATTTCGAGGGGATGGATTTCGACGCGATGTGGGAAAATCTGCGCGTCGGCCTGCCGATGGCCGACCGTGTCGGCCACATCGCGATCGTGACCGACCGCAAATGGATCGCAGCGCTGACCGGACTGGCCAGCGCGTTCATGTCGGCCGAGACGCGAACCTATGAACCCGACCAGCTTGCCGAGGCTCGCGCCTGGCTGGAAGCGGCCTGAGGCGGCCGCGGCATGGTTTCCAACCTCTCAACGAACATGGTGAACCGTTCGTAAACCATTTATGCCTAGGGTCCGTTGATGGGCACACGGCTTCGGCCGGGAGGCGAGCGGGCTGGGATGGTTGTTTCGCGTTTCCTGAAATGGATATACACGGCGAAGGTCGCCGAGCGCGCGGCGGCGGCCGCGGCGCTGGCCCGTGCCTATGTGAATGCCGACCTGCCTTTCGAGGATCGCTGCGCGGCCGAGGCGGCGCTGACGTTCCTTCTCGACGACGCCTCTTCCAAGGTGCGTCAGGCAATGGCCGAGGCCCTGTCCATGAGCCGGCACGCGCCGCTCCATGTCGTCACGGCGCTGGCGGCGGACCAGCCGGAAGTGGCCGGCGTCGTGCTGGCGCGCTCGCCGCTGCTGTCCGACGCCGACCTGATCGACCGTGTCGCCGGCGGCAGCAGTGCCACGCAGGCGCTGATCGCCGACCGGCCGGTCGTCTCCATGCAGCTTTCGGCCGCCATCGCCGAGATCGGCGACGCGGAGCCCTGCGTCGTGCTTCTGGCCAACAACGGCGCCGATATCGCCTCGCTCAGCTTCCGCCGCATGGCGGAGCGGCACGGCCATGTGGCGGCCGTGCGCGAGGCGCTGATCGCCGATTCCAGGCTGCCGGCCGATTGCCGCCACATGCTTCTGGTCAGGATCGGCGAGGCGCTCAAGGGATCGCCGCTCGTTCTGGCGCTGATGGGGCAGGCGAGGGCGGACCGGTTGATGCGCGACGCCTGCATCAAGGCCTCCGTCACCCTGATCGACGGCACGCAGCCGCAGGAACATGCTGCGCTGGCGGAGCATCTGCGTCTGCGTGGTGACCTGACGGCGAGCTTCATCGTGCGCACGCTGGCGCACGGCAAGGTCGACTTCTTCGGCTCGGTTCTGGTGGCTTTGACCGGGCAGGCGGAGCAGCGGGTGAGGGCGCTTCTTGCGGGCGGCCACGACACGGCGCTGCAGGCGCTGTTCGCCAAGGCAGGACTTTCCCTTTCCACCCACGCCATCCTGATCCGCGCCCTGAAAGTGTGGCGCGAGGTCGCCAACGGCAAGCGCGTCGCCGGCGTCCAGGAAGTGAGCTGGCTGATGCTGAAAGAACTCGGCGGGCAGGCCGCCCAGGGCGAACTGGCGTCGCTGGTGAAGGCGATCCATCTCGACGCCCTGCGCGAGAATGCGCGCGGCCATGCGCTTGCCATCGCGGCGGCCTGAAGCGCGGTCTCACGCCCTTCGAAAGAATTCCGGGTAGTCTTCCAGAGCGGCCGCGATGATGCGGAATGAGGCTGCTGCCTGCAGGCTGTCCTCCGTCTCGACAATGGCGATCGCGGCGGCCTGGCTCCTGATGGCGGCGACCGTATGGGCGAGATCGCCGGGTGCACGGACGATCATCTCGCGCGCCAGAAGCTTCAGGAAGCCGGCCACCGTCTGCGCGGCTTCCGGCGGCAGGCCGCCCGCGGCCAGCACCTTGCGCAGACGCAATGTCTCCAGTCCGACGGCAACGGAAACGATGCTTCCGCCGAAGACCTTGTCCGCCTTCCGGCCTATGCGCTGCGCGAACGGCATAAGCTGGCTGACGCGGTCATAGGCGAGGCTTTCGAATGCGGCACGCCGCGGCATCCTTTCGTGCAGGCACAGCCGCACGAGATCCTCGCGCATCGACCTGGTGATGTTGTCGACCATCGCCCACGGATTTGCTGGCAGGACCGTCAGATAGACGCCGATGGCGATCAATTCGCCGACGAGGATCGCGAGCGAGCCGGCCAGGAAGGGCGCGGGATCGTATGTCATGACCTGATGGGGACTGAGGAAGGCGAGGAAGTTTATGGCAAAGGCAGTCGCCACGCCGACAAGGCGCGGACTGGCCATCGCCAGGGCCGCCGGCACCATCACCGGCACAATGAACACCATGAACCAGCCGAAGCCGGGGAATGTTGGCAGGGCATACTGGCCGACGACGAAAGCCACCGGCAAGGCGATGAGCGTTCCCTTGAAGAACCCCCAGGCGACCTGAACGGGGTCGGGACGTGGCGCGAAAAGGCTGGCGACGACCGCGACGATGATGACAACGCCGGTCAGCTCGGCCGAACGCGTGGCGAGCCAGAAGGCGGCGACCAGCGTCGTCGCGATCATGGCGCGGACGGCGTTGCGGGTGGCGGCCCGATAATCGCGATGGATCACAAGTGCCGGCTGGCGGCGGTCGCGCTTGCGGCCCGACGGCGGCGCTCCCAGGGCGTCGAGGCCGCGCAGGATCTCCTTCAGCGCATTGGCGAAGTCGGCTGCGACCACGAGCCGGGTCACCGCGCCCATTGGGTCAGGATCGTTCCTGGCGGCGGACAGGCGGCGCGCCCTGGCTTCGATGTCCGCCAGACGCTCGATCCACGGCGCTGTATCGTCGAGCGCGCCCGGCGTCCGCGCCAGCTCCTCCAGCAGCGCGCGCAGTTCGCCGCGCACGGCAAGGCGTGGCGCATCCGCGGGGCGCGGGTGGTCATGCAGCATGTGCGCTGCCGACAGACAGGACAGCAGATGGCCGATGGTCCGGCGCACCGGATAGGCGCGCGTCGCCTGACTAGGGGCTTCCAGCCGTGCATAGGCGCGCATCTCGCCCAGCGTCTGCGCTTCCGCGATCAGCTTGCGGTAGAGCGTCTCGAGTCGGGCGGGATCGTCGCCGGCGAAGGAGCTTTTGGTGTAGTCGGCGAGGTCGAGGATGGAGCGGCGCAGGCGCGCCCGCATCGCGTCGCTCGCCAGTTGCGGCAGGATGAGCCGGCTGGTGACGCCCGCACAAACGATGCCCAGAACGATTTCCGCACAGCGCGCAGCGGCGAGTTCGGCAAGAAGATGCGGCTGGCCGAAGGCCGGCAGGCCGATGATCATTGCTGTGTAGCCGGCCAGGGCGGCGCCGTAGGCTTCCGGGTTGCGCAGAAGGGACGAGACATAGGTGCTGAGGCCGATCCACAGCGACAGCGCCGCGACCAGCAGCCAGGCGTTGCCGCCGCAAGCCTTCGCAATGGCGAGGGCGGCGCCCGCGCCGACGATCGTTCCAAGCATCCGGTAGAAGCCCTTGGCGAGCACCATGCCGGCAACCGGTTGTGCGACGATGAATACCGTCATCATCGCCCATTGCGGATGCTCCAGGCCGAGCCAGTAGGCGGTAAGCAGTGCGATGAGACCCGCAGAGACGGTGCGAAGCGCGAAAATCCAGTCCGATCGGGTCGGGCTGGCCAGGCTGGCGAGCCATTTTCCGAGACTGTTCCGCAACCGCTTCATGCGCCTACGTCACCCGAAGGCCGGCGGGCGGTCAATCGTCTGCCGACTCAGATGTCCAGTTCGTCCGCTTCGGCGAATTCGGCGCGTTCCTGGATGAAGCGGAAACGGGCCTCCGGCTTCGTGCCCATCAGCGCATCGACGGCACTCTTCGTGGCGGTCTCCTCGTCCAGCACATCGACACGAAGCAGCGTGCGCTTCCTGGGGTCCATGGTGGTTTCCTTGAGCTGGTGCGCCATCATCTCGCCCAGGCCCTTGAACCGGCCAATCTCGACCTTGCCGCGTCCGGTGAACTCGGTTTTCAGCAATTCGTCCTTGTGCGCGTCATCACGCGCATAGGCGACCTTGCCGCCCTGGCGGATCGAGTAGAGCGGTGGCACGGCCATATAGAGGTGACCGCCCCGGATGAGGTTCGGCATCTCCTGGTAGAAGAAGGTGATGAGCAGCGAGGCGATGTGGGCGCCGTCCACGTCGGCGTCGGTCATGATGATGACCCGGTCGTAGCGCAAATCCTCGTCGCGGTATTTCGAGCGCGTCCCGCAGCCCAGCGCCTGGACGAGATCCGATATCTGCTGGTTGGCGTTGAGCTTGTCGTTGCCTGCCGAGGCGACGTTGAGAATCTTGCCGCGCAACGGCAACACCGCCTGCATGGCGCGGTCGCGCGCCTGTTTGGCCGAGCCGCCGGCCGAGTCGCCTTCGACGATGAAGATTTCCGCGCCGGCGGCGGCGTTCTGCGTGCAATCGGCCAGCTTGCCGGGTAGGCGCAGCTTGCGCACCGCGCTCTTGCGCGACACTTCCTTTTCCTGCCTGCGCCGCACACGCTCGTCGGCGCGCGCGATCACCCAGTCGAGCAGCTTGGAGGCTTCCTGCGGGTTGGCCGCCAGCCAGTGGTCGAACGGGTCTCGCATCGCGTTCTCGACGATGCGGATCGCCTCGATCGTCGCCAGCCGGTCCTTGGTCTGGCCGACGAATTCCGGCTCGCGGATGAACACCGAGAGCATGCCGGCTGCCGAGATCATCACGTCCTCGGAGGTGACGACGGAAGCGCGCTTGTTGCCGATCAACTCACCATAGGCCTTGAGGCCGCGCGTCAGCACGTTGCGCAAACCGGCCTCGTGCGTGCCTCCCTCATGGGTGGGGATGGTGTTGCAGTAGGAATGGAGGAAGCCGTCGCCGCCATACCAGGTGACGGCCCATTCGAGCGAGCCGTGGCCGCCCTGCTTCTCGCTTTTTCCCGAAAAGACGTCGCGCGTGACCTGGAAATCGTCGCCGAGCGTGCTTTTCAGATAATCCTGCAGGCCGCCGGGGAAATGGAACTCGGCCTTGGGCGGCGTGTCGTCCTTTTCCTTGAGCATCGACGGGTCACACGACCAGCGGATGTTGACGCCGCCGAACAGATAAGCCTTGGAGCGCGCCATGCGGTAGAGCCGGGCCGGCTCGAAGGCGGCGTTCTTGCCGAAGATCTCCGGATCGGGGTGGAAGCGGGTGCGCGTGCCGCGGCGGTTGTGCACGTCGCCGAGGTTTTCCAGCGGTCCCTGCGGGATGCCGCGCGAGAAGCGCTGGCGGTAGAGTTGGCGGCCGCGCGCGACTTCCACCTCGCAGACATCGGACAGCGCGTTGACCACCGAGACGCCGACGCCGTGCAGGCCGCCGGAGGTCTCGTAGACCTTCGAGTCGAATTTACCGCCGGCATGCAGCGTGGTCATGATGACTTCGAGCGCCGACTTATCCTTGAATTTCGGATGCGGATCGACAGGGATGCCGCGGCCGTTGTCGGTGACGGTGAGGAAGCCGTCGGCCGAAAGCTCGACCTCGATGAAGGTGGCGTGGCCGGCCACCGCCTCGTCCATCGAATTGTCGATTACTTCCGCGAAGAGATGATGCAGCGCCTTGTCGTCGGTGCCGCCGATATACATGCCGGGCCGCCGGCGCACCGGTTCCAGCCCCTCTAGCACTTCGATCGCACTGGCGTCATACGCATCGCTGGCGTCGCGCGGGGCAGGCTTTTTCGCAGCGGCGGCCGCCCGCACCAGCGGGTCGGCCGGACGGCTGGAGGTTACGGGCGCGGCCTGCTGCTTGTCAGGACTGCCGAAAAGGTCGTTCATGTCATCCATGCGCGTCGAGGTCTCGATGTCGCGAATCACCAATGATAATGCCATGCCCGGAGTGTCGTGGCACAGGGGTTCTTATTCCGTTCATGCTTGCCGGGAAAGAGCGGATCGAAGGCATGGACGTGCAATATCCGGACAGGAAATGCAAATTGCGGCAATCCGGGTAATCCTCTGAAAAGCATTCTCGCATAGGGTCGCTTCCGGTTGCGCGCTGGGGGATCGAACCTGCTTGATTTCACGTCTCTGCTGCTGGCGGTCGGCTTCTCGGGCGTTTGCCTGAGCGCGACCCTGCTCGGCGTGTGGACGTCGGCGCGACGAGACAGCTTTCTGCTGACCTGGGCGAGCGGCGTCATGCTCCTTGTCGGCCATGTGCTGGCCTACTGGACCTATGTGCAGTCGCCGTCGATTTCCTTGCTGTCCGTCGTCCTTTGGCTTCTTGCCGTCGGACTTGCCATGCTTTACGGCGCCGCTCACCAATTCTGCGCGAGGCGATCGCCGCTTGGACCGTCGCTGCTTGCCGCAATCCCGGTCATCCTCCTCGAAGCTACTCTGCTTCTTGCCGGTTACGACGGCGCGGCCATGGTGGTGGAGAACGCCGGTGCGCTCGTCGTGCTCGGCCTGACGGCGTCGATCTATTTCCGGCACCGGCGCGATGCACCGATCCCGATGGTCGCGCTGGCTCTGATGTATGCAGCCTGCGGCGTGTCCTTCGGCCTGTGCGGAATGATGCTGGTGGTCGGTCGCGAATGGGTGATCGGCCACGCGCCGAAGAACTGGGCGGAGGACCTGAGCATCATGGTCGCCGTCGCGAGCATGACAGGCATCGGCGCGCTGTCGCTCGGACTCAACCAGGCACGCAACGCGGCGCGCCATCGCGTCGCGTCGCTGATCGACCCGCTGACGGGGGCCATGAACCGACGGGCGCTGTTCGACCGCTACGGCGATCGACCCTTCGGCGCCTTCATGGCGATCGTCATGTTCGACCTCGACCATTTCAAGGGCATAAACGATACCTATGGCCATGCGCTGGGCGATGAGGTGTTGCGCCGCTTCGCCGAGGTCGCGAGACGCCATCTTAGATCCTCTGACGATCTGGTCAGGCTTGGCGGCGAGGAGTTCGCATTGCTCATGCCGCGCGTCACGGAAGAGGACGCGCAGGGGCTGGCCCGTCTGATCTGCGGCGAGTTCGCGGCGAGTTCGTTTGCCACGGAGACCGGCACGCTATCGTGCACGGTCAGTGCGGGAATAGGCTTCGGCCGGGCCGAAGGGGCGAAGCTAGAAGAGGTCCTGCACAGAGCCGACGCCGCGCTCTATGCAGCCAAGCGCGGCGGCCGCAACCGCATCGAGTTCAAGAAGTGGCGGCTGGTCGGCTGATCCGCCGAGACGGTAGCCCTCTCCTTCTGCTACGCTACTCGGCCGCGTCCGTGTATTCGCTCAGCGGCGGGCAGGAGCAGACGAGGTTGCGGTCGCCGGCGACGTTGTCGATGCGCGAGACGGGCGGCCAGTATTTCGAGGCCAGTTCCGCATCGCCGGCCGGATGGGCGGCTTCCAGGCGCGAATAGGGATGGCTCCAGTCGCCCGCCAGCACTTCCGCAGCCGTGTGCGGAGCGTTGACCAGCGGATTGTCCTCCTTCGGCCATTCGCCCTTCGCCATCTTGCCGGCCTCTTCCGCGATGGCGATCATCGCCTCGCAGAAGCGGTCGAGCTCGCGCTTGGGCTCCGACTCGGTCGGCTCGACCATCAGCGTGCCGGCAACCGGCCAGGACATGGTCGGCGCATGGAAGCCGTAGTCGATCAGGCGCTTGGCGACGTCTTCGACGGAAATGCCGGCGCTGTCCTTCAGGACCCGCGTGTCGAGGATGCACTCATGCGCGACGCGCTCGTTGCGGCCCTTGTAAAGGACGGGAAAGTGCTGCTCCAGTCGGGCGGCGATATAATTGGCCGACAGGATGGCGTTTTCGGTCGCCTGCTTCAGGCCTGCGGCGCCCATCATGCGGATATACATCCAGGTGATCGGCAGGATCGAGGCGCTGCCGTAGGGCGCCGCCGACACCGGATGCTTCGTGCCGTGGTCGATATGGCCGGGCAGGAAGGGCGCCAGATGCTTCTTGACGCCGATCGGGCCGACGCCGGGGCCGCCGCCGCCGTGCGGAATGCAGAAGGTCTTGTGCAGGTTCATGTGGCAGACGTCGCCGCCGATGTCGCCGAGCCGCGCCAGGCCGACCAGCGCATTCAGGTTGGCGCCGTCGAGATAGACCTGCCCGCCGTGGTCATGGACGGCCTGGCACAGTTCCCTGATGCTTTCCTCGAAGACGCCGTGCGTCGACGGGTAGGTGATCATCACGGCAGCGAGGTTCGCCGCGTGCTCGGCCGCCTTCGCCTTGAGGTCTCCCACGTCTATGTCGCCGGCTTCGGTGCATTTCACCACCACCACCTGCATGCCGGCCATCGCCGCGCTCGCCGGATTGGTGCCGTGGGCGGAAGAGGGGATCAGGCAGATGGTGCGCTGCGGCTCGCCGCGCGCGGCATGGTAGTGGCGGATCGCCATCAGGCCGGCATATTCGCCCTGGCTGCCGGCATTCGGCTGCAGCGAGACGGCGTCGAAGCCGGTGATCTCGGCCAGCCATTTCTCCAGGTCGTCGGTCATCGCCTTGTAACCCTGCGAATGCGCCTTGGGCGCGAAGGGGTGCAGGTTGGCGACGCCGGGCCACGAGACGGGGAGCATCTCGGCGGCGGCGTTGAGCTTCATGGTGCAGGAGCCGAGCGGGATCATGGTGCGGTCGAGGGCAAGGTCCTTGTCGGCCAGCTTGCGCAGGAAGCGCATCATCTCGGTCTCGGAGCGGTTTTCGTGGAAGACCGGCTGGGTGAGGAAATGTTTTGCGTCGCGCGCCTTGCCGGGCAGGCTACGGTCGCCCCTGGCCGAAACCGTCGCGCCGAACAGCGCGGCGATTGCGGCGAGGTCTTCCTCGGTGGACGTTTCGTCGAAGCTGACGCCGACATGATCGGCATCGACCATGCGCAGCAGGCGTCCGTCCTTTTGCGCCGACTGGGCCAATTCCTTGGCATTGCCTTTCACCTCGACGGTGACGGTGTCGAAACGCTTGTCGCCGAGCACGGTGAGGCCGGCTGCCTTGAGGCTGGCCGCCAGCCGCGCGGCGAGGCCGTGGACGTGGCCGGCGATCGCCTGCAAGCCCTCCGGCCCGTGCCAGATCGCGTAGGCGGCGGCCATGTTGGCGAGCAGCGCCTGCGCGGTGCAGATGTTGGAGGTCGCCTTGTCGCGGCGGATGTGCTGCTCGCGCGTCTGCAGCGCGAGGCGGTAGCCGGGGCGGCCGTGGGCATCAACGGACTGCCCGACCAGGCGGCCGGGCATCAGCCGGGTGAGCTTGTCGGAGACGGCGCAATAGGCGGCATGCGGGCCGCCGAAGCCGATCGGCACGCCGAAGCGCTGCATGGAACCGACGGCGATGTCGGCGCCAAGGCTGGCCGGCGTGTCGGAAATCGTCAGCGCCAGCGGGTCGGCGACGAAGATGACGACGGCGCCGGCAGCTTTCGCCTCCTCGATCTTCTTTCCGTGATCGCCATAGATGCCGTAGGTGTCGGGCCAGGCGACGACAAGCGCCGCGGTATTCTCGTCGATGGTGTCGCCGTCGAGTTCGAGGCCGAGCGGTTCGGCGCGGGTGGCGACCACGTCGCGGGTCTGCGGGTGCGGCTCTCCGGCGAAGGCGATCTTGCTGCGCTTGTCCTTGTGATGGCGGACGGCGATGCCGACCGCCTCCGCCAGCGCCGTCGCTTCATCCAGAAGCGACGCCGACGCCACCGGCAGGCCGGTGAGTTCGGTCACCAGCGTCTGGAAATTGAACAGCATCTCCAGCCGGCCCTGGCTGATCTCGGCTTGGTAGGGCGTGTAGGCGGTGTACCAGGCCGGGTTCTCGAACAGGTTGCGCAGGATCACCGGCGGCACATGCGTGCCGTGATAGCCGAGCCCGACGAAGCTCTTCAGCACGACGTTCGCGGCCATCTTCCCGGCCAGTTCGGCCAGCGCCTCGGCTTCGCTCGCGGGTGCAGGCAGGTCGAGCGGACGGTCGAGCCGGATCGATTTCGGCACGGTCTGCGAAATCAGCGTTTCGATGGACGGCACGCCGAGCGCGGCCAGCATGGCGCGCTGGTCGGCGACGCCGGGGCCGATGTGACGGGTGGAGAAGGCTGCGGACGTCATGATGTCAGGTTCCCGTTCAGCCGATATGGGCTTTGTAGCCGGCCTCGTCGAGCAGGCCCGAAAGCTGGCTCTCGTCGGCGAGCTTCATCTTCCACAGCCAGCCGTCGCCGGTGGCGGCGGAATTGACCAGCGCCGGGTCGGAGGACAAGGCCTCGTTGGCTGCGGTGATCTCGCCGTCCACGGGCGCATAGACGTCCGAGGCCGCCTTGACGGATTCCACGACCACGGCCGTGTCGCCCTTGGAAAGCGTTTTGCCCACTTCTGGCAGTTCCACGAAGACGAGGTCGCCGAGCTGTTCCTGCGCGTAGTCGGTGATGCCGACGGTGGCGACGCCGTCTTCGACGCGCAGCCATTCATGGTCGGTGGTGAAGTAGGTCTTTGCCATCGAGATCATCCTTTGCGGTAGCGATGCTGCGTGAAGGGAAGGGCGGCGACGTCGACGGGGATTTTCGTCCCGCGCACGTCGGCGAAGAGTTGTGTTCCGGGTTTGGCGAGCGTCGTCGCGACATACCCCATGGCGACGGGATGGCCAGCCGAAGGGCCGAACCCGCCGGAGGTGACGTGGCCAACGGGATTGCCGTCGGCATCGGCCAGCGGCGCCCCGGCGCGCACCGGCTGGCGACCTTCGGGTTTCAGGCCGACGCGCTTTTGCGCAGGGCCTTTTTCGAGGATGGCGCGCAGGGCGTCGGCGCCGATGAACATCCCGGAGGCGCGAAGCTCCTTCGGGATCGCCCACATGAGTGCCGCGCTCGCCGGGTCGGTTTCGGGCGAAAGGTCCTGGCCGTGAAGGCAGAGCCCGGCCTCCAGCCGCAGGCTGTCGCGGGCGGCGAGGCCGATCCATTGCACGCGGTCGTCGCTCAGCAGCTTTCCCGCCAGTTCGCGCGCGTCGCCTTCCGGCAAGCCGATCTCGAAGCCGTCCTCGCCGGTGTAGCCGGAGCGGCTCATGAACCAGTCTTCGCGCGGCTCGACGCCGTGCATGAAGGTGAGCGCGCCCGTCTCGATGCCGGCGGCGTTGAGCGCGGCCTCGGCTTCCGGCCCCTGGATCGCCAGGAAGACACGGTCGAGCGGTTCGACCCTGGCGTCGAAGTCCTTCGCAAGCGTCTTCAGATGGGCTTCGTCGGCGACGGCGTTGCCGGCATTGGCGACGACCATGAAGCGGGTATCGCCGAGCCGCGTGACGATGAGGTCGTCGAGGATGCCGGCTTTCTCATCGAGGAAGAAGGTGAGCTTGGACTGCGACGGCTCCAGCACGCCTGCATCGATGGGGCAAGCGCGGCCGAGCAGCGCCGCCGCACCCGATCCCGTCACGAGGAAGAGCTTCATGTGCGAGATGTCGAACAGGCCGACATGCTCGCGGGTGTGAAGGTGCTCCTTCATGACGCCGGCCGGGTAGGTCAGCGGCATGGACCAACCGGCGAAGGCGCCGAATTTCGCGCCTGCCGCCTTGTGCAGATCTTCGAGGGGTAGAGCTTTCAGGGTATCGTCGCCCGCCATGACTTCTCCAGAACAGCACGCTTCCGGCCACCCCATGCGGCCAGTCCGTGCCCCTCTGTCTGAAGCCTGAGAGACTCGGCACCCCGGAACTCTGTCGGGAAGCCTTACACCTTCGGCGCGAGGCACATGCCCCGACTTTCCAGAGTGTCGTTACCGCTTACGGTTCTTTTGCCTGAGAGATTTCGGGCGATTTCCCCTTCGGCGGCAGCAAGCGCTGCTCTCTCCCGCAAACGGCTGAGGCTTCGCGAAAAGCCCCTGACGACTCATCCATAGCCTGCCCGCGACGCATTGTCACCTGCCAGCGACGCAAGAAGATCGTCTTGCCCTGGAGGCCGGTCAATCCGCTGAGGGTTGCGTCAGCTTGTCGAGCCGGTTCTCGATATGATGGATTAGCTGTCCCGTTTCGGCATGCAACAGCTTGAGCTTCGCCAATTGCTCGCCGACCAGTTTTGCCGACGATGGGTCTTCCGGGTCGGCGGGGGCGGTTCCCAGGCCGTGCAGCAGCCAGGAAAGGCTCACATTCACCAGCCCCGCCAGCCGGTTCATGCGCTGCGCGCTGGGTTGCGAGCGATCGCACTCCCATGCCCTGACCGTGGGGGCGCTGACCCCCAGCCGCCATGCGAGTTCCTTGGTGGTCAGGCCGCTCGCCTCGCGGGCACGCGAGAGCCTGCCGCCGAACGTATCCAGATCCTGTTCCTGTTCAAAGATATTCGTGGTGTCGGACACCCGAAGCACCTCCTTTTGATCGGTTGAAGGGAATGGCGCCGGTCGCCGCGACCGGCCGCTAAAGCATGGCCACCCCCGCCGCCGATCGCAAGGCTTGAAACCGATTTTCTGCGCAAGCTGCTGTAATCGAAAGGAATTAATTGCCTGTTGGATGCCGGCCGTCAGATGCCACCGTACCAGTCGTAGCCATTGTCCTCCCAATAGCCACCGCGACCGCCGCCCACGGCAGCGAAGGAGGAAACCAGTTCGATCCTGCGGACGTATTTGGGCTGCTTGTAACCCAATTGCCGCTCGACGCGCACGCGCAGAGGCGCGCCGTTTTCGACCGGCAGCGCCTTGCCGTTGCAGCCGTAGGCGAGGATCGTCTGCAGATGGCGGGCATCGACCAGGTCGATCGTGCCGTAATATTTGATGCTGTTGCCGGACAGATCGCGGTCGATGGTGTCCATGCAATGGAACATCACATAGCGAGCCTCGGGCTTGACGACGGCCTGGTCGAGAACGAGCGAGAGCGGCGTGCCGGTCCATTTGGCAATACAACTCCAGCCCTCGACGCAGTCGTGACGGGTGATCTGGGTGCGCGAGGGCATGGTGCGGAGCTGGTCGAGCGACAGGGACAGCGGCTTCTCCACGAGCCCGACGACGTCCAGCCGCCAGTCAGCGAAGTTGTTGGCGAGAAGGCTCTTGTAGGCATCGTCGTCCGGCGAGGTCACGCCGTTCGGCCGCATGGGCTGGCGGATGTCGGCCTCGGTGTATTCCGTCGCCAGCCGGTTTCCGGCCAGCAGGCGCTGCGCCCGCCAGGTCAGGTCGTTGGCGCCTTCGAGGAAAGAGCGCAGCCCGTCGCCCATGCCGAGATGCCCGTCGAAGGCGTCGCAGCCGCCAAGCAGCAGGCCGGATGTGCCGACGCCGGCGGCAGTCAGGAACTTGCGGCGGTTGATCTGGAACTTCGCCATGTCAGGCGCCTCGCTTGTCGTTGGCGTCGTCCCGTTCGGGCGGGTCGGTGCGATACCAGCCGGTGACGATCGAGCGCAGTTCGTTGAGCGGTCCGGCGGCGAGGATCATCAGCATGTGCACGATGAAGAAGAGGACCAGCAGCGTCATGACCGTGAAATGGATAGTGCGCGCCGTCTGGCGTCCGCCGAAGACTTCGTTGAGGAAGGGCAGCACGGAATCCATCGAGGGCGACATGGCGAAGCCGGTGAGGATCATCAGCGGCAGCAGGATGAACAGTACGCCGCCATAGGCGAGCTTCTGCAGCGTGTTGTATTCGCGCACATGATGGAATTTCAGCTTCACATGGTCGATCACGTCGCGCGGCAGGCTGCGGATATCGGCCGCGCGCGGCACGAGATCGCGCCTTATGTGCCCGTTCACGAGACTCGCGACCAGCCACACGAGAAGGGTGGCGCCGAGCACCCAGGCGAAAAAGAAGTGGACGACGCGGGCGGTGCCGAGATCGTAATAGGAGGGGATGGTGGCCCAGGACGGGAAGGCGCGGGCGCGCTCGCGTCCGGGCGGCCCCGACCAGCCGAGCACGCCGGTGGTGTCGAACTTGTGGCCGAAGATTTTCGTAAAGCCGCGCGGTCCCCTGTCGGTGTTCTCGGCGCCGATCTGCAGGATCGTGTTGTCGTAGCCGAAGCCGGACTCCTGGCCGATATAGAGTTGCGGCCGCGCGTTGAAGATCTGCAGGCCCGACAGAAGCAGGAAGAACAGCGCAACCGCCCAGGTCCAATGGGTCAGTCGCGTCCAGCGCGACTGTCGATAGACGAGCGGGCCTTGCCGCATCTGCACGGACCGTTCCAGTTCGGTCTCGCGACTTGCCGTGGTATCCATTGTCCGCTCTCGGGCTCGATCCGTATTCCGGGTTCACAGCCTAGTACGGTTGTGAAGGACGCGGTGTTTCGGCCTGATCACGACTATGTGTTCGTCAGCTTCCCAGACTGACCGCGAGATTGACCGCCGCCGCGACGATCACCGTGTTGAAGAAGAAGGAAACGACGGAATGCATCAGCACGATGCGGCGCATCTGCGTGGTCGAGACCTCGGTGTCGGAGGTCTGCGACGTCATCCCGACGGTGGTGGAAAAATAGAGGAAGTCCCAGCCTTCCGGCCGTTTCTTGCCGGCGAAGACAAGTCCGCCGATCGGTACCCGGTCCTTCGAGTTGCTGCCGGAGTCGGTTTCCTCGTCGTCCATCCAGAACACATGGGCGTAGTGCAGCGCCGTCATGGCGTGGATGGTGAACCAGCCGAGCGGTATCGACAGCAGACCGAAGGCGAGTTCGACGGGACGCGGGCTGCCCTTGCTGTTGATGAGCATGAACAGCGACACAAGTGCGGCGGCGACGGCAGCGGCGGTGATGAGGAAAATGAGCAGCACCGGCAGGTCGGCGGCGCGCGCCCGTCTGCTCAGATAGTCGGCCGTCAGTCTCGGCATTTCCCTGAGCACAAGGCCGATGTAGACCGCGAAAGCGACATCGGAACCGACCGGCAGGGCAAGCCGCGCGCCGAACAGGCCGGCGACGACAGCGGCGATGATGCCGCACCCCGCCGCCAGGACGAATTGCAGATGACGCGACAGGAAAATGTTTTCTGAAAGCGGCATGGGATCAGTCGTGCCCTAGCTCGCCGCCTTCGTCGCGCGCCGCAGGATGCGGTCGAGTTCGCCGAGGAAGCGGGACCGATCCTCGCGCGAGAAGGAGGCATTGTAGCCTTTGCTCTCGCCGGTCTCGCGCAGGTGCTGCTTCAAGTCTCGCATGGCGACCGCCATGCCGATGGTCTCGGCGGTGAAAGGACGCCCGGTTGGCCCCAGAACATGGCACCCGAGCGCCACCGTGCGGGCGGCAAGCGGAATGTCGGCGGTCACCACGACGTCGCCGGTCCTGGCATTCTCGACGATCCAGTCATCGGCCGCGTCGGCCTTTTCCTTGGCCACGACGACCATGCGCACCATCGGGTCGCGCGACGGCCTCAGGCCGCCGTTCGACACCATGATGACGGGAATGCCGTGACGCTCGGCGACATCCAGTACCTCCTGCTTGACGGGACAGGCGTCGGCGTCGACCAGGATCTGCGGTCCTGCGCTCAAGCCGGCAGCGCGCCCGACTTCTTCGCCGTCCATTCGGCGATGTAGTCCATCAGGCCCGGCGAGAGGCAGTCATAAGGCTCGAGCCCGGTCTTTTTCAGCCTGTTGCGGATGCCCTTCATCTTCGCCGGTTGGACGCCGGCCTCGATGATCGAGGAGACGAAGGCGGCGAAGCCGGGCGGCGCCCAGCCGCTTTCCTGGAAGCGTTCGGGATGGATGAAGCTCAGGCCCTGGAACGGATGCTCCCGCTCGACCGGGCCGTACATATGGACGCCGCAGGCGCGGCAGGCGTGACGCTGGATCAGCGCCTTCTTGTCCACCACCTTGAGCTTGGACTTGTTGGCGGTCACCTTGACGTTGTCGCTCGGCACCACGGCGACGACCGAAAACAGCGCGCCTTCCGGTTTCCAGCATTTCGTGCAGCCACAGGCGTGGTTGTGCGCGACCTGGCCGGTGATCTCGACTTCCACCGGATTGGTGATGCAGGCGCACACAAGCGTGCCGCCCTTGAAGCGGGCGCTTTTCTTCGGCAGGCCCTTGTCGATGCTCGGATGCAGTTTCTCAGCCATTCTGTCCTCCCTGTTGACGTTTCAACGGAAGTCGTCGGCCTGGGCCTGATGCCCGCGGGTCGGCGGCTTTGCTCCTCACTTAGTAGATCACAACGCTGCGGATCGACTTGCCCTCGTGCATCAGGTCGAAGCCCTTATTGATGTCCTCCAGCCTCAGCGTATGGGTGATCATCGGGTCGATCTCGATCTTGCCGTTCATATACCAGTCGACGATCTTCGGCACGTCGGTGCGGCCGCGCGCGCCGCCGAAGGCGGTGCCTCTCCAACTGCGGCCGGTGACGAGCTGGAAGGGGCGCGTCGAAATCTCCTGGCCGGCGCCGGCGACGCCGATGACGATCGACTGCCCCCAGCCGCGATGCGAGCATTCCAGCGCCTGGCGCATGACGGTGACGTTGCCGGTGCAGTCGAAGGTGTAGTCGGCGCCGCCGATCTGGTCGGCGCCGCGCTTGGTCATGTCGACGATCTCGGTGACGACATTGTCGACCTTCTTCGGATTGACGAAGTGAGTCATTCCAAAGCGTTCGCCCCATTCCTTCTTGTCGTCGTTCAGGTCGACGCCGATGATCATGTCGGCGCCGGCGAGCTTGAGGCCCTGGATGACGTTGAGGCCGATGCCGCCGAGGCCGAACACGGCGGCGGTCGCGCCCTGTTCCACCTTGGCCGTGTTGAGCACGGCACCGACGCCGGTGGTGACGCCGCAGCCGATGTAGCAGATCTTGTCGAAGGGCGCGGCCGGGTCGACCTTGGCCACCGCGATCTCCGGCAGAACGGTGAAGTTGGAAAAGGTCGAGCAGCCCATGTAGTGGAAGATCTTGTCCTTGCCGATGGAAAAGCGCGACGTGCCGTCCGGCATCAGGCCCTGACCCTGGGTGGCGCGGATGGCGGTGCACAGGTTGGTCTTGCGCGACAGGCAGGACGGGCACTGGCGGCATTCGGGCGTGTAGAGCGGGATGACGTGGTCGCCCTTCTTCACGGAAGTCACGCCCTTGCCGACGTCGACCACCACGCCGGCGCCCTCATGGCCGAGGATGGCCGGGAAGATGCCTTCCGGATCGGCGCCCGAGAGCGTGAACTCGTCGGTATGGCAGATGCCGGTCGCCTTGATCTCGACCAGCACCTCGCCCTCGCGCGGCCCTTCCAGGTCGACCTCCATGATCTCCAGCGGCTTTCCGGCGGCAACGGCGACGGCGGCACGGGTTTTCATTCGTTTCTCCCTGAAGGCTCTTTCGCTCGAGGCTATCAGCCGCCCGGCTCCCAGCAAAGACGAGAGCGACATAAATTTCGCCTGCCGCGTCATCCCTTGGTCGGCTTGAGCGCCATCGGGGAAATTCCTAAAAGGAAATTCCAGCCGGAGGACCAAGCCCCGATGTTCAAGAAGATCCTGATCGCCAATCGCGGCGAGATCGCCTGCCGCGTCATCAAGACGGCGAAGAAGATGGGCATCGCCACCGTGGCCGTCTACTCCGACGCCGACCGGGACGCGGTGCATGTGGAGATGGCGGACGAGGCGGTGCATATCGGCCCGGCGCCGGCGGCCGAGAGCTACCTGGTGGCGGAAAAGATCATCCAGGCCTGCAAGGATACCGGCGCCGAAGCCGTACACCCCGGCTACGGCTTCCTGTCCGAGCGCGCGTCCTTCTGCGCGGCGCTTGAGAAAGAAGGGATCGTCTTCATCGGGCCGAAGGTGAAAGCCATCGAGGCGATGGGCGACAAGATCGAATCCAAGAAGTTCGCCAACGCCGCGAAGGTCTCGACCGTGCCGGGCTTTCTCGGCGTCATCGAGGATGCTGACCAAGCGGAAAGGATTGCCGGCGAGATCGGCTATCCGGTGATGATCAAGGCGTCCGCCGGCGGCGGCGGCAAGGGCATGCGCATCGCCTGGTCGAAGGACGAAGTGCGCGACGGCTTCGACCGCGCCCGTTCGGAGGCCAAAAGCTCCTTCGGCGACGACCGCGTCTTCATCGAGAAATTCGTGGTCGATCCGCGCCATATCGAGATACAGGTGCTGGCGGACAGCCAGGGCAACGCCATCTATCTGGGCGAGCGCGAATGCTCGATCCAGCGCCGCAACCAGAAAGTGGTGGAGGAGGCCCCGTCGCCGTTCCTGGACGAGAAGACCCGCAAGGCGATGGGCGAGCAGGCCGTGGCGCTGGCAAAAGCCGTCGACTACCAGAGCGCCGGCACGGTCGAGTTCATCGTCGACAAGGACAGGAATTTCTACTTCCTTGAGATGAACACGCGGCTGCAGGTCGAGCATCCGGTGACGGAACTCGTCACCGGCGTCGACCTGGTCGAGCAGATGATCCGCATCGCCTTCGGTGAAAAGCTTTCCATTCGGCAGGAGGATGTGACGCTGACGGGCTGGGCGGTCGAGAGCCGGCTCTATGCGGAAGACCCTTATCGCAATTTCCTTCCGTCCATCGGCCGGCTGACGCGCTATCGTCCGCCAAGCGAAGGCCGCTTCGGCGATGTGGTCGTGCGCAACGACACCGGCGTCACCGAAGGGTCGGAAATCTCGATGTTCTACGATCCGATGGTCGCCAAGCTCTGCACATGGGCGCCGAGCCGCGTCGAGGCGATCGACGCCATGGCGACGGCGCTCGATGAATTCGTGGTGGACGGCATCGAGCACAATATCCCGTTCCTTTCAGCCCTGATGCAGCATCCGCGCTGGCGCGAGGGGCGGCTCTCCACCGGTTTTATTGCCGAAGAGTTCCCCGACGGTTTCCATCCGCGCCAGCCCGACAGGGCGGAGATGACGGTTCTGGCGGCGGCGGCCACGGCGATCGAAATGCTGCGCCGCGACCGCCTCGACCGGTTGAGTGGCCGCCTCGCGCCGCATTCGGGCGAGGCGAAGGCCGATTGGGTGGTGAAGATCGACGACAGCTATGTCGACGTGAAAATGACCGAGGGAATGCCCGGCACGCCTTTCGAGGCGGATTTCGCCATCGACGGCGCGAAGCCCGTCACCGTCGTCTCCGACTGGCGGCCGGGCGATCCGGTCTGGGTCGGCGTCGTCGGCGGCAGGCCGGTGTCGATCCAGGTGCGGCCGCTCCAGAACGGCAACAGGCTGGCCTGGAACGGTTTGTCGGTGACGGCAAAGGCCATGCTGCCGCGCACGGCGGAACTGGAGAAGCTGATGCCGGTGAAGGTGCCGCCGGACACTTCGAAGCTGCTGTTGTGCCCGATGCCGGGCCTCGTCGTCTCCATCGCGGTCAATGAGGGGCAGGAGGTCAAGGCCGGCGAGACGCTTGCGGTGGTCGAGGCCATGAAGATGGAAAACGTGCTGCGCGCCGAGCGCGATCTCACCGTGGCGAAGCTCAACGCCAAGGCGGGCGACAGCCTGGCGGTCGACGCCGTCATCATGGAGTTTGCGTGAACGGAAGATACCGGCACGGTCTCAATCGCGCGGGGTGACCGAGGGTTTGCCCGGCCTGACTGCGGGCGGCACTTCGACATTGTCGATGAGGCGCGTATCGCCGAGCCACGCCGCGACCAGCAGGCGGGCAGGGCGATCGAAGACATCAAGCGGCGAAAGATCGGCCTCCGCGCGCATCTCCAGATATTCCACGTCGCGGAAGCCAGCAGTGAGGATGGCTTCCCTGGCCCTCTCCAACGTCAAGGCGGCCGATGCGCCGGCGTCGAGACGATTGGCTGTCGAAATGAGGATTTGCGCAAGCTTCGGCGCGATGGCGCGCTCCGCCGGGGACAGGCGTGCATTGCGCGACGACAGAGCCAGCCCGTCCGGCTCGCGCACGGTGGGGCAGGCAATGACCTCGATCGGTATGTCGAGGTCGCGGGCCATGCGCCGCACGACATGAAGTTGCTGGAAATCCTTCTCGCCGAAGAAAGCGCAGTCCGCTCCCGTTTGCAGGAACAGTTTCGCCACGACCGTCGCCACGCCGTCGAAATGCCCGGGCCGGAACGCGCCGCACAGGCCTTCGCTGACGCCCGCTACCGAAACCGTCGTGGCGAAACCCTCGGGATAGACCTGATCGGCGTCGGGCGCGTAGAGCAGGTCGGTCCCGAGCGGGGCGAGCCTGGCCGCGTCCGACTCCTCGGTGCGCGGGTAGGCGGCGAGGTCGGCCGGGCTGTTGAACTGCCGGGGATTGACGAACAGCGTGACGATCACCCTGTCGGCCTCGGCGAGCGCCGCGCGCACGAGGCTGAGGTGGCCTTCATGCAGCGCGCCCATGGTGGGCACCACGGCGATCCGCGCGCCCTCTCGGCGCCATCCGGCGGTGATGTCGCGCAGTCCGGCCAGGGTGCGCACGATCGGAATTTGTCCACTCATCAGGCGTTATCCGCAACACCGGTCGCCGGCGCGTCACCGAAAACATGGTCCGGCGCCGGAAAGTGCCTTGCGCGGACTTCCTGTGCATAGGCGGCGATCGCCTGCTCGGCCTGCCCGCCAAGCTCGGCGTAGCGCTTCACGAATTTCGGGCGGAAATCGCCGAACAGGCCGAGCAGGTCCTCGGTGACGAGAATTTGCCCGTCGCAGGCGGGCGAGGCGCCGATGCCGATGGTCGGAACCGCGATCTCCTGCGTGATGCGGCGCGCCAGCGGTTCCGGTATCTTCTCCAGAACGACGGCGAATGCGCCGGCTTCCGAGACGGCGGCGGCGTCGCGCCGGATGCGCTCGCCGTCGTTGCCGCTTCCCTGCAGGGCGTAACCGCCGAAGGCATTGACCGCCTGCGGCGTCAGGCCGACATGGGCCATCACCGGAATGCCGCGTCGCGTGAGGAAGGCGATGGTCTCGGCCATGATCTCCCCGCCCTCGAGCTTGACCGCGCCGCACCCGGTCTCCGCCATCAGCCGGGCGGCGCTGCGGTACGCCTGTGCCGGGCTTTCCTCATAGGAACCGAAAGGCATGTCGACGACCATGAGCGCAAATTGCAGGCCGCGCCGCACCGCCTTGCCGTGCATGACCATCATGTCCAGTGTCACGCCGAGCGTGGAGGGGAGCCCATGCAGCACCATGCCGACGCTGTCGCCGACCAGAACGACGTCGCAATGCGCATCGGCCAGCCTCGCCATCGGCGTCGTGTAGGCTGTCAGGCAGACCAGCGGCGTCCGACCCTTGGCCGCCGTCACCCGTGGCGGCGTCATCGCCGTGCTGCGCCCTGTTGCACTCATGTCTCTTCCCCTGCGTCAACACCGGAACCTGGCATATTTTTATGCACATGCGAAAGGATTTTGTGCATGTGCGAAGAGCGCGGCGCATGCGTTCGCGACGGCGTTGACGTTCGTTGTGGTGATAGCCACTTGTTTGGACTGGACCCGGTTGCCGGCTTCCCCGACAATGTGCGTACCGACTCTCCAGATGCGATTTCCATGACCCGCGAGCGAACCTCCAGAGACCCGATCCTGCGAAGCGCGGCAGCCGCGCGAACTCCGAGCGGGGCAGGTGAAGCGCAAAACCGCGCGTTCATCCATCTGCGGGTGCATTCGGCCTATTCGCTGCTGGAGGGCGCCCTGCAACTCGGCAAGATCGTCGGCCATGCGCTGAAGGACGAGGCGCCGGCCATCGCGGTCACCGACACCAACAATCTGTTCGGCGCGCTCGAATTCGCCCAGAAGGCGTCGAAGGAGGGCGTTCAGCCGATCCTGGGCTGCCAGCTCGATCTGGCGTTTTCGGGGGAGCCGTCAGACGGGCAGCGCGACCGCCGCCGCCAGGGTCCCGAACTGAAGCCGGTCGTGCTGATCGCGGCGACGGAGGAGGGGTACGCCAATCTGGTGCGGCTGGTCAGCAGCGTCTATCTCGATACGCCGCCCGGCGAGCCGGTTCATTTGACGAGCGGGATGATCGAAGGCCGTGCGAACGGGCTGATCTGCCTGACCGGCGGTCCGCGCGGTCCGATCGGAAGTGCGTTGAAGGAAGGACATGCCGACCTCGCCGAGTCGCGGCTTTCGACGCTGAAGCAATTGTTCGGCAACCGGCTCTATGTCGAGCTGGAGCGCATTGCGGGTTACGACCGCGGCGTCGAGAAGAGCACGATCGATCTCGCCTATCGCCATGAACTGCCGCTCGTCGCCACCAACGAGGCTTTCTTCCAGGTGCGCGAGGACTACGAGGCGCATGACGCGCTGATCGCGATTGCCGAAGGGTCGGTCATCGCCGTCGACAACCGCCGCCGTCTTTCGCCGGACAACTATCTCAAGAGCCAGGCCGAGATGGCGGCGCTGTTCGAGGATCTGCCGGAAGCGCTGGACAATACCGTCGAGATCGCGCGGCGCTGCTCCTATTACCCGAAGAACCGCAAGCCGATCCTGCCGCGCTTCACCGGCGCCACGGACGATGCCGAGGCGGCGGAGCGGGCCGAGGCCGACGAATTGCGCCGCCAGGCGCAAGAGGGCCTGCATGCGCGGCTGGCCGCGCACGGCCCGGTCGCGGGCCAGACCGTCGAGGACTACGAGAAGCGCCTGGAATACGAACTCGGCGTCATCGAGAAGATGAAGTTTCCCGGCTACTTCCTGATCGTGTCGGACTTCATCAAATGGGCGAAGGCGCACGACATACCGGTCGGGCCGGGGCGCGGCTCGGGCGCGGGCAGCCTCGTCGCCTATGCGCTGACCATCACCGACATCGATCCGCTGCGCTTCTCGCTGCTGTTCGAGCGCTTCCTCAATCCCGACCGCGTGTCGATGCCGGACTTCGACATCGATTTCTGCCAGGACCGGCGCGAGGAGGTGATCCGCTACGTGCAGGGCAAGTACGGCCGCGACCAGGTCGGCCAGATCATCACCTTCGGAACCTTGCAGGCCCGCGCCGTGCTGCGCGACGTCGGCCGCGTGCTGCAGATGCCTTATGGCCAGGTCGACCGGCTGACCAAGATGGTGCCGCAGAACCCGGCCAATCCGGTCAAGCTCGCCGACGCGATCGCCAACGAGCCGCGTTTCGCCGAGGAGGCGGAGAAGGAGCCGATCGTCCAGACCCTGCTCGACATGGCGCAGAAGCTGGAAGGGCTCTATCGGCACGCTTCCACCCACGCCGCCGGCATCGTCATAGGCGACCGGCCGCTGTCGGAACTGGTGCCGATGTACCGCGATCCGCGCTCGGACATGCCGGTCACCCAGTTCAACATGAAATATGTCGAGCAGGCCGGACTGGTGAAGTTCGACTTCCTCGGCCTGAAGACGCTGACCGTGCTGGAAACGGCGGTGAAGCTGATCCGCCGCCGCGGCGTCGACATCGATCTGGCGACGATCCCGCTGGACGACGAAAAGACCTACCAGATGCTGTCGCGCGGGGAAGTGGTCGGCGTGTTCCAGGTGGAATCGGCCGGTATGCGCAAGGCGCTGATCGGCATGAAGCCGGACCGCATCGAGGACATCATCGCGCTGGTGGCGCTCTACCGGCCCGGCCCGATGGAGAACATCCCGACCTACAACGCCCGCAAGCACGGCGAGGAGGAGACGGCCTCCATCCATCCCAAGATCGACCATCTGGTGAAGGAGACGCAAGGCGTCATCGTCTACCAGGAACAGGTGATGCAGATCGCGCAGGAACTGGCCGGCTATTCGCTCGGCGAAGCCGACCTGCTGCGCCGCGCCATGGGCAAGAAGATCCGCGCCGAGATGGACAAACAGCGCGAGCGCTTCGTCACCGGCGCGGTCGAGCGCGGCGTGTCGAAGCAGCAGTCCGACTTCATCTTCGACCTTCTGGCCAAGTTCGCCGACTATGGCTTCAACAAGTCGCACGCCGCGGCCTATGCGGTCGTGTCCTACCAGACGGCGTATCTGAAGGCGCATTATCCGGTTGAGTTCCTGGCCGCGTCGATGACGCTGGACATGGCCAACACCGAAAAACTGTCGGACTTCCGACAGGATGCGCTGCGGCTCGGTATAGAAGTGGTCGCGCCGTCGGTGCAAAGCTCGTTCAGGCCGTTCGAGGTGGGCGAGAACAAGATCTTCTATTCGCTGGCGGCGCTGAAGGGCGTCGGCGATGCCGCCGTCGAGCATATCGTGGAAAAGCGCAAGGACGGCCCGTTCAAGAGCCTCGCCGATTTCTGCGAGCGCGTCGACCCGAAGATCGTGGGAAAGCGCGTTTTCGAAAGCCTGATCATGGCGGGCGCGCTGGACTGTTTCGGACACGACCGCGCGGCGATGATGGCTGGCGTGGAGCGCATGATGGGCCTTGCCGCGCTTGCCCAGCAGAACGCGGTGTCGGGCCAGCACGACATCTTCGGCGCATCGCTCGGCAGCCAGAGCGAGGCGCTCAACCTTCCGGCGGCCGAGCCCTGGCTGCCCGCCGACCGGCTGCACAGGGAGTTCCAGGTCGTCGGCTTCTATCTGTCGGCGCATCCGCTCGACGAGTACCGCGCGGCGCTGGAGAAGCTACGGGTGCAGACCTGGGCCGAGTTCTCCGCCGCTGTCAAGCGCGGCGCCACCGCAGGCCGGCTGGCCGGCACCGTCACCTCCAAGCAGGAGCGCAAGACGCGCACCGGCAACAAGATGGGCGTGGTCAATTTCTCCGACACCACCGGCCAGTATGAGGCGGTGATGTTCTCGGAGACGCTGGCGCAGTACCGCGACATGCTGGAGGCCGGCAAATCCGTGGTCATCATCGTGAAGGCGGAGGATCGGCCGGAAGGCGTCAACCTGCGCATCGAAGGCGTGCAGTCGCTGGAAGATGAGGCGAGCCGCATCCAGAAATCGCTGCGCATCTTCGTGCGCGACACCGGTCCGATCGAGTCGGTCTCCGCCCGCCTCGGCCAGAAGGGCGAGGGCGAGGTCAGCATCGTCGTCATCAAGGAAGCCGGGCAGGGCGAGGTGGAGGTGGCCCTGCCGCATCGCTACCGGATCGACCCGCGCATCGCTTCCGCGATCAACGCCGTGCCGGGGGTCATCGAGGTGGAACTGGTCTGAAACCGGCGCATCGCGTCCACGTCTCGCGGCTGGGCGTGGCAGGGCAGGGGCTTGCGCACAATCCTTTCGTTCCCATTCCAAAGACGTGAAAGGTTCCCATGCGAATCATCATCTACGGCGTCGGCGCGGTCGGCGGCACCATCGCCGTCCAGTTGAGTTCGGCGGGATATGAGGTTCTCGGCATAGCGCGCGGACGCCAGCTCGAAGCCGTCCGGCAAGGCGGACTCACGCTCCATACGCCGCAAGGATCGCGGAGCGCGCGGTTTCCCGTCCACGAGCATCCGGCGGAGATTGGTTTCCGGTCCGGCGACGTCGTCTTCCTGACCATGAAGGGGCAGGACACGCCCGATGCGCTGATGCAGTTGAAATCAGCGGGCGCGTCGGGCCTGCCGGTGTTCTGCTTCCAGAACGGCGTCGCGAACGAACCCCTGGCGCTCCGCTTCTTCGCTGACGTCTACGGCGCCACGGTGATGCTGCCGGCGGAGATGAACGCGCCGGGCGAAATCTCCGCCTATTTCAGCCCGAAGCCGGGCGGCTTCGACATCGGGCGCTTTCCGTCGGGGATAGACGGTATGGCGAGGGACGTCGGGCACGCTCTCGAGACGGCCGGATTCATCGTGACGCTTCGCGAAGACGTGATGGCAAGCAAGTATCGCAAACTATTGATGAACCTGCGCAATATCGTGGAGGCCGCAATCGGCGACGAGACGGTCCGGGACGAATGGTCGAAGCGGGCGCGGATCGAGGCCGAGGGCGTATTGAGGGCCGTCGGCATCGCCTGGGACCAGACGGACTCGGCCGCACGCGATATCCTCAAGGTCACCGACATCGAGGGGCGCAAATCGTCGGGCTCGTCCACGTTCCAGAGCGTGGCGCGCGGAACGGGGTCGGTCGAGACCGACTACCTGAACGGCGAGATCGTCCTGCTCGGGCGCCTGCACGGCATCGCCACGCCCGTCAACTCGGCGTTCTGCCGGCTGTCCACCGAACTGGCAAGCGGCCGCAGGAAGCCGCGATCGGCCGGCGACGACACGATCCATCGCCTGCTTGCGCAGGAGCGGGCGCCCTGAACGGCGTGTCCCGTGCGGAACATGACTGTCTAGGCGGCCACCTGGTCAGGCGTTATCGCCGCGCAGCGCCGCTATCACCGCCTGCGTGACTTCGTCTGTATTGGCCTGGCCGCCGAGATCCGGGCTCAGATGCTCTCCGCGGCTGGTGACGACCTCGATGGCGTTCATCAGCCGGGCCGAAGCCGCCGCCTCACCGAGATGGTCGAGCATGAGGCAGGCCGTCCAGAAGCAGCCGAGCGGATTGGCTATGCCCTTGCCCATGATGTCGAAAGCCGAACCGTGGATAGGCTCGAACATCGACGGGCGGTTGCGGGTCGGGTCGATATTGGCGGTCGAGCCGATCCCGAGCGATCCGCCGAGCGCGGCCGCCAGATCCGACAGGATGTCGGCGTGGAGGTTGGTGGCGAGCACCGTGTCGATGCTGCCGGGCTTGTTGACCATGCGCTGGGTCATGGCGTCTACCAGCATCCAGTCGACGGTGAGGCTAGGATAATCGCGGATAACCGACCGCACGACTTCGTCCCACAGCACCATGCCGTGGCGCTGGGCGTTCGACTTGGTGACGACGGTGAGCAGCTTGCGCGGGCGCGACGCGGCCAGGTCGCAGGCGAAGCGGGCGATGCGCTCGATGCCGGCGCGGGTGAAGACGGCGACATCCATGCCGACCTCGATGGGCAGGCCGCGATGGGCACGTCCGCCGACGCCGGCATATTCGCCCTCGCTGTTCTCACGCACGATCACCCAGTCGATCTGCCTGCCCAGTTCGGGGCGCAGAGGACCCGTCAGCCCCGGCAGAAGCTTGGTCGGGCGGACATTGGCGAACTGGTCGAACCCTTGGCAGATGGCCAGGCGCAGGCCCCACAGCGTGATGTCGTCGGGCAGATCGGGATCGCCGACAGAGCCGAAATAGATGGCGTCGAAGTCCTTGATCTGGTCCAGCCCGTCCTCGGCCATCATGCGGCCGGTGCGGCGGTAATAGTCGGACCCCCAGTCGAAGCGCTGGAAGGCGAAATCGAGATCGGGTTGCGTCGACGTCAGTGCCTCCAGCACCTTCACCCCGGCTTCGACCACCTCGGTGCCGATACCGTCGCCGCCGATGACTGCGATGTTATGCTTGGACATGACTGTCTTTCTTTTCGATCGCGGCCAGGATAGCGCGGGTCATCCCCTCGGTGTCGGCGGTGCCGCGAATGTCGCCGGTGCGTGTCTCCGGTTGCGCCAGCGCCGAGACCGTGGCCGCCTGCATCAGGCGCGCCGCCGCCACGGCCTTGTCGATGCCGCGGTTGTGGCCGAGCCATTCCAGCATCATACGCGTCGATTCGATCATGGCGTAGGGGTTGACGATGCCCTTGCCGGCAATGTCGGGGGCCGAGCCGTGCGCGGCCTGCGCCATCGCGATATTGCCTTCGCCGATGCACAGGCCGGGCGCCATGCCCAGCCCGCCGACGAGTCCCGCCGCTTCGTCGCTCAGGATGTCGCCGAACATGTTGGTGGTGACGACCACGTCGAACGTCTGCGGGTCGCGCAGCAGGCGCATGGCGAAAGTGTCGACGATGACCTCGTCGACGACGACGTCGGGAAACTCTTCGGCGGCGCGATAACATTCCTCGACGAACATGCCGCAGCCGAGCTTGAACACGGTGTTCTTGTGAACGAGGGTGAGCTTCCTGCGCCGGGTGCGGGCCAGTTCGAGCGCCGCCCTGGCGACGCGATAGCTGCCGGGGCGCGTGATGACGCGCACCGAGATGGTGGTGTCCTCGGTCGGACGGAACTCGCCGGAGCCCGCGACCACGTTGCGATCCGGCTGGAAGCCTTCGTTGTTTTCGCGCACGATCACCAGATCGACATCGTCGAACAGGGCGCCGAGCCCGGGGAACGAACGTGTCGGCCTGATATTGGCGAAGAGCCCGAAATGCTTGCGCAGGATCGGGTGCGGGTTGATGGCGCCGTTCACCTTGGGATAGGCGCGATGGCCGATAGGCCCAAGAATGAAGCCGTCCATTGTCGTCAGTTGCTCGAGCGTGCCCTCCGGCATGGTGGTGCCGTGGCTGTCCAGCGCGGAACGACCGATCGGCATGGGGCGCCAGTCGATCTCGAGGCCGGTGCGGGCGGCCGCCGCCTTGGCGACGCGTACCGACGCCGGAACGATCTCGGGACCGATGTCGTCGCCATCGAGGATGCCGATCGTCAGTTGAGCCATTGCTTTGTTCCTGCTGGTCTGGAGGATGCGTCTCAGCCGGCGCGGGCGACCAGCGCCATCAGACGCTCGATGGATGGCTGCTTTTCGAGATCGCGCACCAGAGCGACGACCTCGTCGGCGGCCGCGCGGGGCAGGCGGCCGTGGTCCGCGTTCTCCCGGAATTTTTCCGCGACCTCCTCGTAGGTCATCGGATTGGCCGGGCTGCCCTTGCCGAAATCGGCCTCTCCGTGGATGACGCGGCCGTCATTGAGCGTGACGTCGATGATGGTGGTCATCTTGTGGTAGCCGGCCTTTTCGGCCTTTTCGTCGACGACGAAGTCGATCCTGTCGATCATCGCCTTGACGTCCTCGCGCTGCGTCGTCTCGTCGGTGAATTCGCCCAGGCCTGCCTTGCGATCGAGCAACAGGATCGCCATGCAGAATTCCATCGAGAACTTGGCCTGCAGTTCGTCCTGCGGGCGATGATGGATGAGCGCGTTGGGCATGTTGGAATTGGTGCCGATCCGCACATGCTTGACGTCGGCGGCCTTGATGTCGTTCTCGCGGATCAAGCGCATCATCTCGGTCATGCCGGGATGCGTAAGCGATCCCGACGGGTGCGGCTTGATGGAGACGCCGGGATCGGCGAAGGTCCAGGGCGATCCCAGCCTGTCCATGATGGCGCCGGCGTCGTAGCCGCCGCCGGCGGCGCTGAAGAAGCCGCGCGGCGCTTCCAGTATCTTGTCGGTCGCGGTCCAGCCCATGCCGGCGAACTGCGCCGCCGCGACGCCGCTTTCCGAAGCCCGGCCCGCGTGGAACGGCTTGGTCATTGTGCCGAAATTCTCGCGCAGGCCTGCCGACTGGCTGCCGGCGATGGAAAGCGCGCGCGCGGTGGTCTCGACGTCGAAGCCGAGCAGGGAGGAGGCGGCCGAGGCGGCGGCGAAGGTCCCGCATGTCGCCGTGGCGTGGAAGCCGGTCTGGTAGTGGCGCGGGGCGATGGCTTCGGCGATCTTGCACTCGACCTCGACGCCGAGGTGATAGGCCAGCATCACGTCGGCGCCGGAGGCACCGAGCGCTTCGCCCATGGCGAGCGCAGCGGGCAGGGCAGGGGCGGTCGGATGGGTGAGCAGGCCGTAAACGCGATCCGTGGCCACGGCGAGCTGCGTGTCGTCATAGTCGTCGGCGTGGATGCCGACGCCGTTGGCGAAGGCCGCGAAGCGCGGGGCCACCTTGCGGCCGGCACCGATGACGGTCGCCGCGCCCGTCGCCAGACCAAGCTCGTCGAGATGTCGGCGGACCAGCGCACCGCTTTGCGCGACCGCGCCGGACAGCGCCAGCCCGATGCCGTCGAGGATGGACTTCTTGCCGAGCGCAACGACGTCGTCGGGCAAATCCTTTACGGTGGTGGTGACGACGAAATCCGCCACATAGTTGGTCAGGCCGGTCGTTTTGGCGACGTCGTGCATCGTCGTTCCTCTCCATCTCAAAAGCCGCATTCCGACACGGACAGGTTGCAGCGTCCGCTGGAAGGATCGGCGATGTGGGAGGACTAGAACGGCAATTCTGGTAAACTGTCAACAATTTTTTGTCGACAAATTGTGCCCATGAGCCCCTTTCCGGGCATCACGAATGTCCATTCGTCGGGAGCCTCAATGTCCGTTCGCTGGCGGTGGGGAAAAACTGTCAGGGAACCCTCGGGTTGCCTGTCACGTCCCCTGGCGGAGAATCGCCATCGCCCGTTGCGTACGCATCGCGCCGTTCACGATGTGCGCGCGGCCGGCGGCGAAAGCCTTCTGCTGGTCATGGGCCGCCACCGCCTCAAGGATGGCGCGATGCTCGCGGTTCGAGACGTCGAGGACATCGCCGCTCGCCAGCGCGCGATAGCGCTGTATGTGAAGCTCGCGGGCGAGGCCCAGATAAATCTGGCCGAGGCGGGTATTGCCGCACATCCTTGCCAGCTCGGCGTGAAATTCCAGGTTGACCGGATAATACGCGCTGACCTCGCCGGCCTCGGCCAGCTTGTCCATCCGGTCCACCAGGGCACGCAGCCTGGCGACGTCCTTGTCGGTCGCGTGTTCGGCGACGCCCATCATCATGCAGGCGAAAACGTAAGCGCGCGCCTCGGTGACGTCGCGCGCTTCCTCTTCACTGAGCTCGCGCACGAAGAAGCCGCGATTGGGAATCACCTGGATCAGTCCCAGGGCGGCCAGGGCGCTGCAGGCTTCCCTGATCGGACCGCGGCTGACGCCGAGCTTCTGTGCGAGGGCGTTCTCGTTGATGCGTTCGTTCGGCGTGAATTCCCTTTCCACGATCATCCGCTCGATCTCGTGCTGCACCACATTGGCCAGCGAGCGGGTGCGCAGGAAATCGATGGGCGAGACGCCCGAGACGTTTTCGTTCTCGTTAGCCATGTGCGCACAACCGGACGCGGTCAACGTAACCCGACCCGGCGCGTTCGCCGGTCCCCGAACAATTCCCGTGGAGGATATCGATCACTTCCGCCTCCTTGTCCCAAAGCGGCCTTGCCGGCTGCAACCTTCCGTTCATGACCGGGAGGAGACGGCCTGTTGTCAAGCGCTGTGGCGACAATTGCTGTGGAATTGCCGCTCACCCCGTGCTGCGCTGGCCGACGCTTCCCAAAGTCGAGACCCTGGAGGCGATGAAGACCACGGTGAACGATGCGATCAGCAGCAGGATGCCCAGCACCGCGATGGCTCCGTAATCTCCGCTTTCGTTGAGGTCGTAGATGATGACCGAGACCAGCTTGGTCGGCGCGGTCGTCAGCAGCACCGTTGCCGACAGTTCGCGGATCGTGCCGATAAAGACAAAGCACCATGCCGCGACCAGGCTGGTGCGCAGGAGCGGCGCGGTGATCCGCCACAAGGTCTTGAGACGGGTGGCGCCGAGGATGCGGCTGGCTTCCTCCAGTTCGGGGTGCACGCCGAGAAAGGCCGACGACAATTGCTGGTAGCCGGCCGGAAGCTCGATCGTCATGAAGGCGATCAGCAGGATCCACAAGGTTCCGTAAAGCCCGAATGTCGGATTGGCATAGGCGAGGAAGAGCCCGACGCCGAGCACGACGCCTGGAATGGCGATCGGCGCCGTCGCCAGCATGCCGAGGAAGGACGCGCCGCGAACCGCACGACGCTGCACCAGGTAGGACACGACGAGGGCGATGATGGTGACGATGGTCGCCGTGGACAGACCGAGGATCAAGGTGTTCCAGATGGCGAGCCGGGTGCTTGAGAATTCGAAGAGCACGAAGTGGAAGTTGTGGAGCGTCAGCGACTTCCAGCTCAAGGGCTCGGAGATATTGTGCGTCAGCGCCACCTTGAGCAAGGCGAGATAGGGGAACAGGATCGTCACGCACAGGATGAACAGCACATAGGCGCCGGCGAGCCACTTCCACCGGCCGAGCTTCGCACGCCGCGGCGAGCCGCTCTTGCCGCCGAGCACGGTGTAGCCGCGGCGGCCGAGCAGCCATTTCTGCCCCCAGAGCAGCAGCATGGTGACCGCAAGCAGCGGCACGGCGCTGGCCGCGGCAAGGTCGAGACGGGGTGGGAACTGGAAGTAGCTCCAGATCTTGGTCGTCAGCACATGGAAGCCGGCAGGCAGCGCCAGGATCGCCGGCGAGCCGAACATGGTGAAGGCCTGCACGATCGCCACCAGCGACCCGGCCAGCATCGCCGGAAGCACCATCGGCAAGGTCACGCGCCACAGCGTCGTGCCGGGCTTGCCGCCGAGGATCGCCGAGGCTTCCTCGATGTCGGAAGGCACCTTGTCGAAGGCGTTGGCGACCAGGGTGAACACGAACGGGAAGGAATAGCAGGTCATGGTGAAGACCAGCCCGCTGAAGGTGTAGATGTTGAACAGCGCCTCGGACTGGTCGAGGCCGAACACCCAGCGGTAGATGTTGTTGAGGATGCCGCTGTTGGGGGCGGCCAGCATCACCCAGGCGATGGCCCCCAGGAACGGCGGCGTCACGAAGGAGGCGGTGACCAGGCTGCGGATGAAGCGCTGGCCCGGCATGTCGGTACGCGCGACCAGCCAGGCAAGCGGCGTCGCCACGACGCAGGAGAAGAAGCCGACGCACGCTGCCATGGCACAGGAAATGAAGAAAGCCCGGCGGATCGTCGCATCGGTGAACAGACGTGCCAGATTGGCCAATGTCGGAGAGCCGGCCTTGGTCGTCAGCGCATAATAGCCGAGCCAGAACATCGGCAGCAGGACGAGCACGCACAGCAGCACGGCGAGCGCCGCGAACAGGGGCGTGGACAGGTCGAACCGCGCGCGGCGCCGGCTGACTGCGGTATCGGACACGATGGCTGTGGTCACCTTCCTCACCTTTGATCTGAAATGACCGGAACTGGAGGCTGAGCCACCAGCGGTCCGGTCATGAGCCGGTTCACGGCTATCGAAATTCTCGACGTCGTCCGGTGCCGGCGCGTAGCAGGCACGGCGCGATTGCCGCCTCCCGCCATGCGCCGGCTCCAAAGGGCATCAGGTGCCGAAATATTCCTCGTACTTCTGCTTGATCTCCTCCATCGAATCGCGAACCGCGGCGGGATCGGATTCGAGAAGCTTGATCTGCGATAGTGGCGTGCGGCCCGACTTTTCCTTGACGTCCGGGCGTACCGAACGCAGGCCGCCGAAATCATCGTTCAACTGCTGCGCTTCCTGCGAGAACATGAAGGAATAAAACAGCTTGGCCGCGTTCGGGTGCGGCGCATAGGCCAGGATCGCCGCGTTGCCGTAGGCGATCGACGTGCCTTCGGCAGGATAGATGGGGGTGATCGCCACGCCCTTGTCCTGCAGCATGAACACGTTGTACTCGTTGCCGTCGGCCTGGATCAGCCGCTCGCCCTGCGACAGGACCTTCGGCGGCTCGGTCGACGACTGCACCTGCATCACGCCCTGCTGGCCGAGCTGCTTGAAGAAATCCCATCCGAGAAGCTGGCTCAGAGCGTAGGTCGCGGTCATGACGTTGCCGCTGTAGCCGGGATGGGACTTGACCAGCTTGTCCTTGTATTTGGGATCAAGCAGGTCTTTCCAGGTCTTGGGCGCGTCTTCCGCCTTCACCTTGTCCGACCGATAGGCCATCACCGTGAGCGTGGCGCGGAAGGCCGCATACATGCCGTCAGGATCGCGGTCGGATTCAGGCCACAGCTTGGCGACGTCCTCAGGCACGGCCGGGGTGAGCCAGTTCTGGTCCTTGAACGTCAGGAAGTGCGAGGCGTCGGAGGTCTCGATCACGTCGGCGTTGTGGATGCCGCTCGAATATTCCTGGCCGATGCGCTGGAAGACGCGCTCCGAACCGGAGCGCTCGACCTGGACCTTGATGCCCGGATAGTGCTTCTCGAAGGCCGACGCCATCTTTTCGGCGACCTGCACGTCGGTGGACGTATAGTAGGTGACGGCGCCCTCCTTGGTTGCCGCGGCAACCAGATCGTCAGTTACCATGTAAGGTTCCGGTGGCGCCGCCCATGTCACCTGGCTCCACGCCATTGCGGCGAAGAGCGCGCCTGCTGCGACTTTCATATTCGACATTTTTCTCTCTCCCTTAATGTGCGAGTGCCCGGCAGCGATCAGGTGGGCAATGAAGCCAAACTTGCTGGTTTTCCGGGATCGCAACGTCGACGGACGCGATCGCCCGCACGGTTTCGCCACCTGATAGACTGACGAGATAGTCGCGGTGAGAGCCGAGATAGACCTGGCGCAGGACCTTTCCGGTCGCCCAGTTGCTCAGGTCGCCATTCGGCTTTTCGCTTACGAGATGCAGGTCGTGATGGCGGACTGATACCGCCGTCTGGCCGCTGGCGGGGAAATCGCCGCTGCCGCATTTCAGTATCAGGCCGTTGCCGCAGTCCACCGCATTGTCGCCAACGCGCTTGCCCTTGAAGATGTTGGTGCCACCGATGAACTGCGCGACGAATTCGGAGCGCGGCCGCTCGTAGATGTCCTCGGGCGAGCCCGCCTGTTCGACGTTGCCCTGATTCATGACGACGATGGTGTCGGCCGCTGTCATGGCCTCCGTCTGGTCATGCGTCACGTAGATGGTGGTGTAACGGAACTCGTCGTGCAGCCGGCGGATCTCGAAGCGCATCTCCTCGCGGAGGTTGGCGTCCAGATTGGACAGCGGCTCGTCGAGAAGAAGCGTCTCCGGTTCGATCACCAGCGCGCGGGCCAGCGAGACCCGCTGCTGCTGCCCGCCCGACAGTTCCGCGGGATAGCGTTCGGCCAGGTGGTCGAGCTTGGTGGCCTGGAGGATGCGCCTGGTCTTGGTCTCGATATCGCTCTTGGCCATGCGGCGCAGCCGAAGGCCATAGGCGACGTTTTCGAACACCGTCATATGGGGCCAGAGCGCATAGCTCTGGAAGATCATGGACATGTTGCGCGCCTCGGGCGGCTCGCTGCCGGAAGGCGAAGAAACCACCCGGCCGCCGACGCGGATCCGGCCGTCCGACGGCTGGACGAAGCCGGCGACAAGGCGCAGGGTGGTGGTCTTGCCGCAGCCGGACGGGCCGAGCAGGCACACCAGCGTGCCTTTCTCGATCGCCAGGTCGACCTTATTGACGACCGTCAGAGTGCCGTAACGCTTCGTCAGGCCGTCGAGTTCTACAAAGGCCATGCTTCCTCCCGGCAATTGCTGTGCAGTCCTGCGCCTGCGTCTCCTTGAGGAAGCTTGGCGGAATTTTGTCAATTGTCAACAATTAACTGACGACTATCTTTTCAGGCTGACGCATATCCGGCAGCCGCCGATCAAATCCACGTGTCCGCGCCTTAGCCGAAAGCCCGGAACAGGCCGCAAAAGACGAGGGCGCCGATGGCCATGAGCGTGACGGGGCCAAGGCGCACCTTTTGCGCCGCCAGCGCCACAAGGGCGGCCACGACCCAGGCGATCCAGCCACCCCTGGCGTTTTCCAGCAAGGCGAACACGCTGGAAAGCACCAGTCCGGCGGCGAGCGGGGCCAATCCGTATTTGAGCGCCTTCTGCCACGCGGCATCGGGATAGCGGTTCCAAAGATAGGCGACCGCGACGACCAGAACCGACGAAGGGGTGAAGATCGCGATGGTCGAAACGATGGCGCCTGCCAGGCCCGCCAGATGCCAGCCGATCAAAGTCACGATCAGCGTTCCCGGGCCGGGTGCGACCCGCGATATGGCGAACATGTCGAAAAAACCCTGAGTGGTCAGCCACTGTTGGTCGTCGACGACGGCATGCTGCAATGCGCCCAGGACGGAAGAGCCTCCGCCGATCGCCATCAGGGACAGCGGCGTGAAGACGAAGAGCATGCTTAAAAGCAGATTGTCGTGCTTCATCGGCGTGCCTTCAGAAAACCGATGCCGATGCCGATCGGGGCAAGCACGGCGACGACCACCAGGGTCGACAGGTGGAAGACTGTGCAGCCGGTGAAGGCCGCAACGGTCAGGACGATCGCGGCGATGTCGGTGCAGGCGTAACGCGTGGCAAGATAGCCGACCCACAGGTTCATCCCGGTTGCCGCGACAGCCAGGCCGGCCAGCAGGGCGCCGACAACCGGGTTGCCGCTCCACCGCAGGATCACGTCGCCGATCAGGATGATGACGATTGCCGGCGGCAGGAGAACCGCTGACAGTGCCGCCAACGCGCCGGAAATGCCCCGGCAACGATAGCCCAGCCAGAGCGCCAGATTGGCCACGTTGACGCCCGGCAGGGACTGGCTGAGCGCCAGCCCGGACAGGAAATCCTCGTCGGTGAACCAGCGGCGGTGGGTGACGAACTCGCGGTGCATCATGCCATTGACGCCGCCGCCGATGCTGGTGATCCCGAGCTTGGTGAAGACCAGGAAGAGTTCGACCAGAGCAGGCGGCGTCGAGACGGGCTGCGGTTCTGGACGGGCGGCCGCCACGTGCCGTTCGGCACGGCGATCGTCGTCAAAAACGTCGCTGTTTTCTTTTTGGTCGGTCAAGGCGATCCTGTCGGGCTCAAACAGTGTGATCGGTTCGGCAGGCAATGCCAGGGGCGCCGGCATCGTCTGCCTGGAACAGCGTGGAACGCTTTTTTGCCTACTGTATTCTGTTGACAGTTTTCAGTAAATAGTGGATCAGACTTCTATGCGATCCGAACTCGAATTCCTTCAAAAACATTCGCTGACGAGCGTGCTGCAGCAGGAGCTGGAGGCGCTCATCCTGTCGGGTGAGTTCGCACCGGGCGAACGACTGAACGAGAACGCGCTGGCCGTGCGTTTTTCGGTCAGCCGTGGGCCGGTGCGGGAGGTTTGCCGGGCGCTTGCCGAAAAGGGACTGCTGGAACTCATTCCCAATCGCGGCGTCTTCATGCGGCGCATCGACGAGGCCCAGGCCGCTGAGCTCTACGACGTCCGCGCCGGCCTGTTCGCGACCGCGGCCCGGTTGCTGGCGGCGAGGGTGACCGCACAGGAACTCGCCTATCTGGAAGACCTTCTGGAGGGAATGGAGGCGGCGCTCACGCAGCGGTCGCTGGACGACTATTATCCGCTGAACCTCGAGTTCCACGACTGCATCCTTCGGTTCGCCGGCAACGACCGGCTGCACAGGGCCTATGCGGAACTGATCAAGGAACTTCATATGTTCAGGGAGCGCGCGCTTGTGCAGGGTGGCGGACTCACGGTGTCGAACTCCGAGCATCGCGGCATCGTGGCGGCACTGAAGGCGGGCGACGCGCCGCGAGCCATGGAAATGGCCTTCGCTCACGTGCAGAGCGGCAAGAGCCGCATGGTGCTGCATCACGACAAGCCTGCGCAAGGCGACGGTGGCGCGGAAAGCAGAACCGCACCCGTCAAAGAGCCATGATGAGCGGGACCGGCTGCTCCCTTCCGTCAAGATCGGCGTCTTCGCCGGTCGCCGTAATCGAACTCGGGAGAGCGGTTTGGAACTGACAAGGGAACTCGAAGGCCGTGTCGCTTTAGTGACCGGAGCAGCCCGCAACATCGGCCGCCTGATGGCGCTGGACCTGGCCAATGCGGGCGCTGCCGTGGTGGTGCATGCGCGACGCTCGAAGGCGGAGGCAGACGCGGTGGCGGACGAGATCACCGCCGGTGGCGGCAAGGCCAAGGCGATCCTGGCGGACGTGACCGATCCGCAAAGCGTCAAGGCGCTGGTGCAGGCCTCGGTCGAGCAGTTCGGCCGCCTCGACATTCTGGTGAACAGCGCGGCGGTGCGGCGCGAGACGGCGTTCGAGACGATGGGGCTCGCCGAATGGCGCGAGGTGGTGTCGACGATTCTCGACGGCGCTTTCCTGACCACGCAGGCCGCCCTTACCCATCTGAAGGGGTCCGACCAGGCGGCGATCGTCAATATCGGCGGGTTGTCGGCGCATACGGGCGCGGCGGGAAGGGCGCATGTCGTGGCCGCCAAGGCCGGGCTTTCGGGGCTGACGCGAGCGCTGGCGCACGAACTCGCCGGCGACGGCATCACGGTGAACTGCGTGTCGCCCGGCATGATCGACACCGTGCGGGACGGCCCCGAACCGTCGCACCATGCCGGCAGGCTGCCGCCGGTCGGGCGAATGGGAACGCCGCAGGAAGTCGCTTCGCTTGTGCGCTATCTGTGCGGGCCTGCCGCGCGCTACATCACCGGCCAGACGATCCACGTCAACGGCGGCACCTTCATGGCCTGACAGACCGCTGGGTTGTGCCGCCAAGGGACTATACGCGGCAACTGTGCGAGGCGGCCGGTCGACCTCGGATTCCGGTTTCGTTTCGATAGTGCTGCCGGTGTGCGGCACCCGGTCGCTGTCTACAGCGCCCCGGCGACGGCCTTGCCGCAAGCCGCCGTATCGGCAGGGCCGCCGAGATCGCGCGTGCGTGCGGCGGGCTCGGCCAGGACCGTCTCGATGGCCGTGACGATCGCCGCCGCCGCCTCTGCCTGCCCGAGATGATCCAGCATCATCGCCGCCGACCAGATCTGGCCGATGGGGTTGGCGATGCCCTGGCCGGCGATGTCAGGCGCGGAGCCGTGCACCGGCTCGAACAGCGAGGGGAAATTGCGCTCGGGGTTGATGTTGGCGCTCGGCGCGATGCCGATGGTGCCGGTGCAGGCGGGGCCGAGGTCGGAAAGAATGTCGCCGAACAGGTTCGACGCCACCACCACGTCGAACCAGTCGGGATGCAGCACGAACTGCGCGGTCAGGATGTCGATATGGTATTTGTCCCAACGGACATCGGGATAGGATTTGGCCATCGCCTCCACCCGCTCGTCCCAATAAGGCATGCTGATCGAGATGCCGTTGGACTTGGTCGCCGAGGTCAGGTGCTTGCACTCTCTTTTCGCAGCGAGTTCGAAGGCGAATTTCAGAACCCTGTCGACGCCGATGCGCGTCATCACCGTTTCCTGCATGACGACCTCCCGCTCGGTGCCGGCGAAGATCTTGCCGCCGATGGAGGAGTATTCGCCCTCGGTGTTCTCGCGGACGACCCAGAAGTCGATGTCGCCGGGGCCGCGCCCGGCGAGCGGGCTCGGCACGCCCGGCATCAGCCGCACCGGGCGCAGGTTGACGTACTGGTCGAATTCGCGCCGGAACTGCAGCAGCGAGCCCCACAGCGAGACATGATCCGGCACGCCGGCCGGCCAACCCACCGCGCCGAAGAAGATGGCGTCATGCGAGCCGATCTTCTCCTTCCAGTCGTCGGGCATCATCTGGCCGTGCCTGGCGTGATAGTCGTAGGAAGCGAAGTCGAACCAGTCGAAGGAGAGGCCGATGCCGAAGCGCGCGGCGGCTTTTTCGAGCACGCGCACGCCCTCGGGTACGACCTCCTTGCCGATGCCGTCACCCGGGATGACGGCGATGCGGAAGCTGTTGGACTGGGTCATGCGGTGTCTCCCTGCTTCAGGCCTGCGTGCCGGCATTCCTGCGGCCGGCAAGCTGCGCGGCCAGCCGGATCGCGTTTTCCAGCGCGCCTGTCGAGGCGGCGCCCTTGCCGACGATGTCGAAGGCCGTGCCGTGCGCCGGCGTCGTGAAAACGGTGTCGAGACCGGCCGTCACCGTCACGCCGCGGTTGAAGCCCCGCAGCTTGGTCGCGATCTGTCCCTGGTCGTGATACATAGCCACCACACTGTCATAGTCGCCGGCGAAGGCCTTCAGGTAGATGGTGTCGGCGGGGAAGGGCCCCTTGCAATCGATGCCGGTGGCCGCTGCGGCCTGCACCGCCGGGCCGATCAGGTCGATTTCCTCACGGCCGAACAGGCCGTTCTCGCCGGCATGCGGGTTGAGCGCGGCGACCGCGATACGCGGCTTTTCGATGCCGGCGCGGCGCATGGTGCGATCGACGAGGTTGATCGCCTCGATGATGCTGTCGTGGGTGATCTGGTCGAGCGCCGTGCGCAGCGAGACATGCGACGTCACGCGCGACATCCATTGGCCGTCGAGCACGTTCATCTCGGAAAAGTAACCTTTATGGTCAAGCAGATGCGCGAACATCTTGTGCTCGTCCGGAAACTTCCAGCCGCCGGCATGGAGCGCCGCCTTGTTGAGCGGCGCGAAGGTGATGGCGTCGAACTCGCCCATGACCGACCGCTTCACCGCTTCGGCCAGCGTCTCTCCGGTCAGGCGACCGGACTCGGCCGAGACTTCCGCGCGGGGCAGGGCTGTCGGATCGATGTTGCCGAGGTCGATCAGCGGAACGGCGGGGGCATCCCAGTCGATCGCCGCGACGTCGGCCACGCTGTCGATCGCCAGGGTGACGCCGGCATCGCGAGCGCCCATTTCGAGCACGCGCCGGTCGCCCAGCACGACGATGTCGGCGACATCGGCGAGCCGCCTGTCGGAAACCACGCGCGCCACGAGTTCCGGCCCTATGCCGGTCATGTCGCCCAGAAGTAGGGCGAGGCGGGGCCGGGGCGAAGTCGCGTCGCCGGTCGAGCGTTCCGGAAGGGCCATTGATCTCACCTCGGGCATGGAAACGTTCCGATCGAGAGGCGGTGTCGCGCCGTGCGCCCAAAAAGTCAACTGAAAATTGTTGACAGTATTCAATTTTGGAGCAAGGTTTGGACGTCATTCCGGAGACACATCATGACCAGCCAGACCAGTCCGTCATCCGCCGCAAGCGCGGCCATGCCCCCTCTGGAGGCGAACCACAAAAGCCTGATGGAAGGCTTTTCCTACCGCCGCATCAAGACGCGGGGCGCGGAAATCAACGTCGCGGTGGCAGGCGAGGGACCGCCGCTGCTGCTGGTGCACGGCAATCCGCTGACCCATGTGAGCTGGCACCGCATCGCGCCCAGCCTGGCGAAATCCTTTACCGTGGTGGCGATGGATCTGCGCGGCTACGGCGACAGTTCAAAGCCCGAGGGCGGGCCGGACCACGCCGCCTATTCCTTCCGCGCCATGGGCGAGGACGGATTCGACGTGATGAGCGAACTCGGCTTCGACAAATTCGCGCTTGCCGGCCATGACCGGGGCGCGCGGACGGGCTTTCGCATGGCGCTCGACCAGCCGGACAGGATCACCCGCTTCTGCGCGCTGGATATCATCCCGACCCACCATCTGCTGACAAACGTCACGCTCGGGTGGGGGCTGGAGAGCTATCACTGGTTCTTCATGGCGCAGAAGGCGCCGTTCCCCGAGAAGCTGATCTGCGCGGACCTCGACTATTACATCCAGTACAAGCTGAACAAGAAAGGCGTTGGCCTGCAGATATTCACGCCCGAGGCGTTCAAGGAATACGCCCGCTGCACGACGCCCGAGCAGATCCACGCCGTATGCGAGGACTACCGCGCGACGGTGACGCTGGACCTCGCCCTCGACACGGCCGATTTCGGCAAGAAGAAGATAGAGTGCCCGGTGCTGGTGCTGTGGGGCTCGAACAGCCATGTCGGCCGCCACCTCAAGCCGATCGAAGCCTGGACGCCGTGGGCGCCCGACCTGCGCGGCTGGGCGATCCCGACGGGCCACTATCCGGCCGAGCATCGCCCAGATCTGGTCTATGAGAGCCTGTGGAGTTTCTTCAACGGCCTCGAACCCAAGCCGTACGACGCCGAAGCGGACCGGGCCGCCTGAACCATGTCCTCCCCGGCCGCGAGACGCGGTTTCGGATAGGGACATGCGAAAAACGATGACCTGCAGCCTGTCGCGTGACGCCCGTTTCACGCGACAGTTTCGGCTTCTCGCTCGCCATTCCGCCGTTTGAAGGAAACATATGGCGGCGGGAACAGAAATTGATCAGCATGCGCGACCGGTCCGCCAAAACCGCTCGCATCGAGGGAAAGAACTGGTACGCCCTAGGGGAGTCGAACCCCTCTCTGCACCGTGAAAGGGTGCCGTCCTAACCGATAGACGAAGGGCGCAGCCGGGGCCTGTATAGTGGCGTTGCTCGCTATGGGCAAGCCCGCGACAGTCGGGAAAATGCAACTTTTTTCGGCTTACTTGCGGCGCCGGCAGCGCCAGTTCCAGTCGCGTTCAGGGCCGACGTCGACATGGACCGAATTCGTGTGGCAATAGGTGCCGACGCCGCCACGTCCGGGCATGGAGCGGGCGAAAGCCGCCAGTTCCCATTTGCTGACGCCCGGCACCTGGATGTCGGCCGCGGCGCAATACATATGCAGCGAATTCCTCGCCCCGCGCGCCCTGCGGTTGCGATTCGGATCGCGGAAGCCGGAGGTGACGACGAGCTTCTTGCCGTAGTGGCTCTCGATCGTCTTCAGGACGCGGACCAGAGCGGGCTTGAGGCAAGCGACGTCGACGCTCTCGGTCTGCTTGAGCAGGCCGTTCGGCGCAAGGCGCGCCAGGCCGGCCGCGGAGGCGACCTCATAGGAGCCGCCGTCCTCGTTGATGTCCACGTCGCTGTCGTCGTCGATGCCGGACTTGCGGGTGATCTCGAACAGCGCCGTCTTGCGCACGCCCGGCAGCGAGTCGCCCGACCAGCCTTCGCCGGATCCGGTCGAGGCGAGCGCCAGCGGCTTGGCTTCGGTCTTTGCCGAGGCAAGCGTCACCACGGGCTTTGCAGGTTCGTTCTCGTCGATCAGCGGTTTGGGCGCAGCCGGTGCTGGCGCGGGCACCGCCTTTCTGGACGACGATCCGAAGAACGAAGCGAGGAAGCCCTTCTTTTTCGGCGCAATCGTCTGCTGAGTCATCTGCTGTTGCGGACCGGGACCGGCGGTCACGTAGACGGGATTGTCCATGACCGGCTTTTCGGTCGGGGTCGCGGGAGCTGTATTCGCCGCCGTCTGCGTGGCTCCCGGCTGCCGGCTGGCATCGGCCAGGGCATCAGGCGTCGACCCGGCGATCGCATCGGCACCGCTTGGTGTGGATATCTCAAGAGCGGTCGCGGAGGCGGCCGCGGTCGGCCTGGTCATCGGGACATAGGCGACCTGTTCGGGAAGCGGCGTATCGCCCTCGGCGCTCATCAGCGCCTGTGGCGCGGATGGCGTGGCCTGCGCCATGGCAGCCTGGTCGGTCATGCCTGCCTGCGAGCCGCCTTCCGTGGTCGAGGCAGCGCCCGGCATCGAATTGTAGGCCGGCATACCGGCCGAAAGCGTCGTGTCGTTGACGGAGGTGCAGGAAGCGACCAGCGCAGAAAGCAAGACCGCGGCCAATGCGCGGCACTCTCCTCTCGCGAGTCCAGCTTCCTTCGATTTCAAACCGGCTTCCCCCTCGCATTTCGGCCCGGAACGCCGTCCCCTCTTCGGACGATGCTGTTTCCGCCGCCGGAAACGAGACCTGTAACAATTTCGCAATCCTCGGAAAAATTCGCCGCAGTCGAGGATTCGCCGTCAGATTCATGCTTGACCGTGACCATTTCGCCCGCTTTGGCGAATGCGTCAACTCACCAGACATGACAGTCTGTTACATTATAAAAGGTTGCGTGAGGCTGGCGCGGCCAGAGCGGCGCGCCATTTGCGGGGTGGGCCGATCCCGGCGCTGTCGGAACCGGCTCTGGATCGGCCCTGAGTCGAATTGAACCATCCCCGGAGCCAAAGGGCGCGGACGACGCGTCAGGCGCGCATCCTGACATAGGTGCCGGGCGCTTCGCCAAGCGGTTTCAGCCTCTTCCCCGGCTTGCGGGCAGAGACGCGGCGGGCGTCCTGCTTTTCGATCCATTCGTGCCAATAGGGCCACCATGATCCGGGATGCTCGGTGGCCCCGGCCAGCCAGTCCTCGAGCTCGCCTTCGGGCTTTCCGCCCGTCCAATATTGGTATTTCTGGCGTGCCGGCGGATTGACCACCCCGGCGATATGGCCCGAGCCGGCGAGGATGAACTCGACCTCTCCGCCGAAGAAACGGCTTCCGAGGAAGACCGATTTCGCCGGCGCGATGTGGTCTTCCCTGGTGGCGATGTTACAGACCGGAATGGTGACGTCGGCCAGCGAGATCGCGTGGCCGCCCATTTCCATGCGTCCGTTCGAGAGATTGTTCTCGAGGTAGCAGTTGCGCAGGTAGAACGAGTGGTTGGCCGCGCCCATGCGGGTGGCATCGGCGTTCCAATAGAGAAGATCGAAGGGCAGGGGGGCCTTGCCGCGCATATAGTTGGAAACGACGTAGGGCCAGATCAGGTCGCCCGAGCGCAGCATGTTGAAGGCCATCGCCATGCGCGTGCCTTCGAGATAGCCCTTTTCGCCCATCGCCTGTTCGAGCGCGGCGATCTGTTCCTCGTCGACGAACACCTTCAGGTCGCCTGCATGGGTGAAATCGACCTGGGTGGTGAAGAAGGTCGCGGACTTGACGCGTTCGTCGCCTTCCTTCGCCAGCAGCGCGAGCGCCGCCGCAAGCAGCGTGCCGCCGACGCAATAGCCGATTGCGTTCACCTCCCGCTCGCCCGTCTCCTTCTCGATGATGTCGAGCCCGTACTGAACGCCCTCGCGGGTGTAGGCTTCCCAATTCTTGGAGCCGTGGCGCTCGTCGGGGTTGACCCAGGAAATGACGAAGACGGTATGTCCCTGCTCGACCGCCCAGCGGATGAAGGATTTCTCCGGATTGAGGTCGAGTATGTAGAACTTGTTGATCCAGGGCGGACAGATCAGCAGAGGCCGCTTCAGCACCTTTTCCGTCGACGGCTCGTACTGGATGATCTCGGCGATGTCGCTGCGCCCGACGACCTTTCCCGGCGAGACGGCGATGTTCCTGCCGATCTCGAAGCGCGAATAATCGGATTGCCTGAGCTTCAGGTCGCCCTTGCCGGCGGCGATGTCCTCGGCGAGCATCTTCATGCCGCGAACCAGGTTTTCGCCGTTCGTCGCGACCGTTTCGCGGAACAGCTCCGGATTGGTGAGGATGAAGTTGGAAGGCGAGATCGCGTTGGAAACCTGCTTGACGTAGAAGCCGGCCTTATGGCGCGTATGCTCGTCCAGCCCCTCCGCATGCTCGACGAGATCGTTCGCCCATCGCGACATAACCAGATAGGCCTGCTTGAGAAAGTCGAAGAAGGCGTTCTTGCCCCATTCCGGGTCCAGAAAGCGCTTGTCGCCGCGTTCGGGCGCGAGCTCGGGCTCGCGGCTCTCGGTGCCGCTCATTTTGGCAATGGAATTCGCCCAAACGCCCATGTAGCCGGAGAATAGCCGCGTCTGCGCTTCCAGCGCGCGCTGCGGATCGGACAGCCAGTATTCGGTGAGCTTGGAGAAGGTCCGCACCATGTCCGCCATCGGCTCGGCGACGTGATCGCGGCGCTCGCCCGTTTCGCGCGGTCCAGCCCATGCGGACGCGGCCTTGCCCGCCTGCTCGATCATGCGCGCGACGTTGAGCGCAAAGCGCTCCGGGTCCTTCACCAGATATTGCTCGACGGAAGGAGAGTCGTTTTCCTCCGCCTTGCCGGCGCCGGGTGCGTCAGCCATGATATGCGCGGTTCCTCCCTGGAAGCGTTTCCTTGACACAGTATCATGGGACGTCGGATAGGGTCCAATGCACATTGTCCGCTTCGGCAGGAAAACAATATGGCATATTCGGCAGGTCGAGCTGTTCTTTCCCACGCCGGAGGTATCGGCTGCGCGGTGCTATGCGTCGTCGCTCTCGGACTGGGCGGTTGCGCGAGTTCCAGTGCGGACAATGCCGGGCCGACGGCATCCGGGCCGAACGTGGTCGGCCCCCAGGACACGGGCACCTATCCCAATTTGAACATTCCCATGCAGCAGGCGGCGCCGCAGTTGAGCGATGCCGACAGCAAGGCGAAGCTCGCGTCGCTGGCCGCGCAGGGCCATGCGACGCAGCGCAGCGTCGGCGCGCCTCCGAATCCGAGGGATTCGGCCCAACTCGGGCAACTCGCCAGAAACCACGGCAAGGATACCTTGAAGGCGATCGGCGCGAAGTGCGATCCGACGCTCGACCCCAACTGCAAATAGGCGTATAGGCCGCGGCCAGTTCGCCCCCTCTTTGTCTGGAACCGCAATGGAAGAGTTTCACAAGGTTCGCCGCCTTCCGCCCTACGTCTTCGAGCAGGTGAACCGGCTGAAGGCCAGCGCGCGTTCGCGCGGCGCCGACATCATCGATCTCGGCATGGGCAATCCCGATCTTCCCACGCCCAAGGCGATCGTCGACAAGCTGGTCGAGGTCGTGCGTGACCCGCGCACGCATCGCTATTCCTCGTCGCGCGGCATTCCGGGGCTGCGCCGCGCCCAGGCCGCCTATTATGCGCGCCGATTCGGCGTGAAGCTCGATCCCGATACGCAGGTGGTGGCGACGCTGGGTTCCAAGGAAGGCTTCGCCAACATGGCGCAGGCGATCACCGCGCCCGGCGACGTGGTGCTGTGCCCGAACCCGACCTATCCGATCCACGCCTTCGGCTTCATCATGTCGGGCGGCGTGATCCGTTCGCTGCAGGTCGAGCCTGACGACGGCTTCATCCCGGCGCTGGAGCGGGGCGTGCGCCACTCGATCCCGAAGCCGCTGGCGCTGATCCTCAACTACCCGTCGAATCCGACGGCGCTGGTCGCCTCGCTCGACTTCTACAAGGACGTGGTCGCCTTCGCGAAGAAGAACGACATCATCATCCTGTCGGATCTCGCCTATTCCGAGATCTATTTCGACGGCAATCCGCCGCCTTCGGTTCTGCAGGTGCCGGGCGCGATGGACGTCGCGGTCGAATTCACCTCCATGTCGAAGACATTCTCGATGCCTGGCTGGCGCATGGGCTTCGCCGTCGGCAACGAGCGGCTGATCTCGGCGCTGACCAGGGTGAAGTCCTATCTCGACTACGGCGCCTTCACGCCGATCCAGGTGGCGGCGACGGCGGCGCTCAACGGCGACGGCTCCGATATCGCGGAGGTGCGCGAGGTCTACCGCAAGCGCCGCGACGTGATGGTCGATTCCTTCGCCCGCGCCGGCTGGACCATTCCCGCGCCGGCGGCCTCGATGTTCGCCTGGGCGCCCATCCCGGAGCCCTTCCGGCATCTCGGGTCGCTGGAGTTTTCCAAGCTGCTGATCGAGCATGCCGACGTGGCGGTGGCGCCGGGCATCGGCTTCGGCGAACATGGCGACGACTATGTGCGCGTCGCGCTGGTCGAAAACGAGCATCGCATCCGCCAGGCGGCGCGCAGCATCAAGCGATTTCTCGCGACGAGCGCGAAGCAGCCCAACAATGTTGTGCCGCTCGCAGCGCATCGCTAAGAACGGCGCGACTCTGGACATTGACCGGAGTTTTCAGGTCGTCATTCCGGCCCATTGACGAAGCGAAGGACGAGCCGGAATCCATTCCTGACCTTAGACAGGTTACGGAATGGATCCCGGATATGCCGACAGGCTTCGCCTGCGGCCTTCCGGGATGACAGGTTCCCATATCGCCGACCAAACGGCTCGGCATCGTCGTTGAGGACTATTCGAGGATGGCCGAAGCATTGCGTATTGGAATTGCCGGTCTCGGCACGGTCGGCGCATCCGTGGCGCGGGTGCTGCGCGACAAGGCGGTCGAACTCACCCGCCAGTGCGGGCGCGAACTCGCTGTCACGGCGGTCTCGGCGCGCGATCGCTCCAGGGACCGTGGCATCGAGCTTGACGGCGTGCGCTGGTTCGACGACCCGGTCGAGATGGCGCGGACGGCCGAAATCGACGTCTTCGTGGAACTGATCGGCGGCGACGAGGGGGCTGCCCGCACCTCGGTGAAGGCGGCGCTGGAGGCCGGGCGCCATGTGGTGACGGCCAACAAGGCGCTGCTTGCCAAGCACGGCGTGGCGCTGGCCGAGATCGCCGAGAAGAAGGGCGTGCTGCTCAACTACGAGGCGGCGGTGGCCGGCGGCATTCCCGTCATCAAGACGATGCGCGAGGCGATGGCCGGCAATTCGGTGTCGCGCGTGTTCGGCATCCTCAACGGTACCTGCAACTATATCCTGACGCGCATGGAGGCGGAGGGACTGAGTTTTCAGGATTGTCTCAAGGACGCGCAGCGCCTCGGCTACGCCGAAGCCGACCCGACCTTCGACATCGAAGGCAACGACACGGCGCACAAGCTGGCGATCCTGACCAGTCTCGCCTTCGGAACGAAGATCGCGGCCGACGACATCTATCTCGAAGGCATTTCCAACATCACCCAGGCCGATATCCGCGCCGCCGGCGAACTCGGCTACCGGATCAAGCTGCTCGGCGTGGCGCTGGTGACGGAAAGCGGCATCGAGCAGCGCGTGCATCCGACCATGGTGCCGACCGCCAGCGTGATCGCGCAGGTGCATGGCGTCACCAACGCCGTCGCGATCGAGACGGATATATTGGGCGAGCTTCTGCTGTCCGGGCCGGGCGCGGGCGGCAACGCCACGGCCTCGGCCGTGATCGGCGACATTGCCGACATCGCAAAGAGCCGGCCGGGCTTCCAGCACGGCCCGGTCTTCGGCCGCCCGGCGAAGGAATTGAAGCCTTACAAAAAAGCGCGCATGCGTGCCCATGCCGGCGGCTATTTCATCCGGCTCACCGTGCATGACCGGGTCGGCGTCTTCGCCGCCGTCGCCAAGCGCATGGCCGACAACGACATCTCGCTGGAATCGATCGTCCAGCATTCGGCCGGCCCGAGCGATCCGTCGACGAAGACCGTCATCCTCGTCACCCACGAGACCACGGAAGCGGCGGTTCGCAAGGCGGTCGAAGGGATCACCAAGGACGGCCACATGGTCGACAAGCCGCAGGTCATCCGCATCGAGCGGGCCGGGTGACCGCTGCTGCGATGATTCCGGTTTATCTTTCAACCTTTTGATATTTCTTTCGTTTTGAAAAGTGCGTACGGTGGTCTTGCCGCTGTCGTTGGGCTCTGACAAAAGGGTGTGGGCTATCCGACAAGCGCTTTTCGATAAAACGCCCATGACCATCGCCCGGACCATTTCCGTTGGCCTCGACCCAATCAATGTGCGTCATCAAGACCTCGAAAAGTTTTGATTCCCGCCGCTCGCGCGGCGCATAGTGCGAATGATGAGTCGGTTCGTGCAACGCGTCCCATGACGGGCGAAAAACGGTTTTTCCTGGATGTGCGCCGGTCGGCGGGCGGTCTTGCCTGGACGCACCGCCTTTCCGAGCGGCAGGACATGGCCGCGCTCGCCATCGCCCAGGACCACGGCCTGCCGGATATCGTCGCGCGGGTGCTGGCCGGACGCGGCGTGTCCGCCATCGATGCCGCGCGGTTTCTCGATCCGACGATCCGCGATCTTCTGCCCGACCCGTCTTCGCTGACCGACATGGACAAGGCCGCCGGCCGGCTGGCCGAAGCCGTTGCGAGGAAGGAGAAGGTCGCCATCTTCGGCGACTACGACGTGGACGGCGCGGCGTCCTCCGCCTTGCTGAAGCGGTTCCTCGCGCATTTCGACATGCCGAGCGAGATCTATATTCCCGACCGCATTTTCGAAGGCTACGGGCCAAATCCCGATGCGATGCGAGACCTGGTGTCGCGCGGCGCGCGGCTGATCGTCACCGTTGATTGCGGCACCAACAGCGCCGCCGCCATAGAGGCGGCAAGAGAGGCCGGCGCGGACGTGGTGGTGCTGGACCATCACCAGGTGGGCGGCGCGCTGCCGGCTGCCGCCGCGGCGGTCGTCAATCCGAACCGGCAGGACGACCTTTCGGGGCAGGGGCATCTGTGCGCCGCCGGCGTGGTTTTCCTGGCGCTGGTGCGTACCGCCGCGCTGCTGCGGGAACGGACGCGCGACACGGCCATGCCCAGCCTCCTGGACCTGCTCGATCTCGTCGCCCTGGCGACCGTCTGCGACGTGGTGCCGCTCACCGGCGTCAACCGCGCTTTCGTGGTCAAGGGTCTGCAGGTGATGCGCCAGCAGAGCAATCCCGGTCTCGCGGAACTGGCGCGCGTGGCGCGCATCGGCGAGCCGCTCAACGCCTTCCACCTCTCCTTCATGATAGGGCCGCGCATCAATGCCGGCGGGCGCATCGGCGACGCGGCCCTCGGCAGCAAGCTGCTGGCCACCGACGATCCGGTGGAGGCGCGGACCATCGCCGAGACGCTCGACCGGCTGAACCAGGAACGGCAGGCGATGGAGCAGGAGATGCTGGCGGAGGCGCGCGCCGAAGCCGACGCGGAACTCGCGGGCGGCAACGGCCCGGCGATCATCGTCACGGCGAGCGACGCCTGGCACCCCGGCATCGTCGGATTGATCGCCTCGCGCCTGAAGGACTACGCTCGCCGGCCGGCTTTCGCGATCGCGTTCAATCCCAATGGCGTCGGCACAGGCTCGGGGCGGTCCGTGACCGGCTTCGATCTCGGGCGATTGGTGCGCGAGGCGGCGGAGGCCGGACTGATTGTCAAGGGCGGCGGCCACGCCATGGCGGCCGGTATCACCGTCGAGCGCGCGAAGCTCGGCGCCCTGCGCGCCTTCTTCGAGGATCGGGCGGCTGCCGACGTGTTCCGTTTGCAGGATGAGGAAAGCCTGTCGGTCGACGCGGCGTTGGCGGCCGAGGGCGCGACTCTCGGTTTGCTCGATTCGCTGGAAAAGGCAGGCCCGTTCGGCGCCGGCCACATCGCGCCGCTGTTCGCCCTGCCGCGCCATCGCCTGATCGACGTGCGGCAGGTCGGCGCTAATCATCTGCGCGCGGACCTGGCCTCTGAAAGCGGCGGTCGCATCCAGGGGATAGCCTTCCGAGCGGCCGATACGCCTCTGGGAGACTTCCTGTTGCGCAACCGGGGCGCGACCGTGCATGTCGCCGGCTCGCTGTCGGGCAATTACTGGAACGGGACGCGCCGGGTGCAGTTCCGCATCGTCGACGCCGCGCCGGCCTGACGGCCGTCAATCCTGCAATCTGAACAACCCTGAAATCGCGACGATCAGCCAGCCGGCGATCAGCGCCGTACCGCCGATGGGGGCGGCGTAGGGAAAGAGCCGGTCGTCCAGCAGATCGCGCGAGATGAGGTCGCCGCAGAAGAAGACCAGGCCGAAGACAAGCACGAGCGCGCCGAGCCGCAGTCCTCTGTTCGCCGCTGCGAGCCCGATGGCAAGCAGCGCTGCCGCATGAAAGAGCAGGAAGTTCGCGGCCGTCCCGGTGAAGGCGCCGCCGCGATGCGCGGCCAAGGCCGACAGGGTGACGCCGACCGCACCGCACAGACCGGCAAGCACGACCAGGGTGCGGCTTGGTCTGGCCGATCGTATGCTTGCCATGGCCGGTTCTCCTCGATGCGGATACGGTCTATGCCGCTCCGTCGGCGCTGGCAATCTCCGCTTTCTCGTACCGTGCGCGCATCAGCCAATTGTAGAGCGCGCCCAGCGCCATCAGGAGCGCGGTCGCCAGGAACACCGCCCTCATGCCGAAATGACCGCCGACGAAGCCGCCGAGCAGCGGGCCGGCGACCTGGCCGACATACTGTGCCGAGATCGACAGGCCGAGCACGTTGCCGCCGACGCCGTCCGGCACGTTGTGGCGGATGACGCTGGTGATGGCAGGCAGGAGCCCGCCGAGCGCCAGCCCCATCAGGAAGCGCAGCGCGATCAGCTGCCAGCCTTCGGTGACGAAGGCCTGGGGGATGAGCAGCAGCGCCGAGACGGCCAGCGCACCGACGACCACGCCCCAATGGCCGACGCGGTCGGCGAACCGGCCGAGTCGCGAGGAAGACAGGATCGACCCGAGCGCGGCCGCCGACATGACGATGCCGGCGATCCACGTGACGCGCGACGGATCGTCTACCAGTTGCTGCACATAAACGGTGATGATCGGCTCGATCGACATGGTGGCGAACATCAGCAGCATACCCGTCACCAGCATGGCGACGACGGGACGCTTGTCGGGAATCTGTGCCCATCCGCCCTTGCGTGGCCCGGCCTGCTTGCGAGGTTTTGCGGCGACGTCCTCCTTGATGAGGAAGGTGGTGGCGAGGAAGGCGAGGAAGATCACCCCGCCGGCCAGCAGGAAGGTGGCGCGGATGCCGATGAGCGGCGGCAGGCCGCCGCCGATCAGCGGGCCGACCAGATTGCCGGCCATGATGCCGGCCGCCAGCGTGCCGAGCGCCCAGCCCGAGCGCTCCTTCGGCGTCTGCATGGCGACGAGGATGGTGGAGCCGGAAGAGTAGCCCCCGGCGAAGCCGATCAGCAGGCGCAGCAGCACCAGTTGCCAGACGCTCTGCACCATGCCGGTCAGCGACATGCAGATCGCCATGCCGAAGGAGGCGCGCACCAGCATGACCTTGCGGCCGTAGCGATCGCCGAGCCGGCCCCACAGCGGCGCGACCAGCGCCGCGGCGAAGAAGGTGGCGCCATAGGCGATGCCGGACCATTGCACGATGGCGGCGTGGCTCTTCGCGCCCAGTTCCTCCACATAGAGCGGCAGGAAGGGCAGGAGCAGCGTCATCGCCACGATGGTTGTGAAGGAGCCGAGCAGGCAGACGACGAGGTTCCTCCGCCAATGTCGATTATAAACGGTGCTGGCGTCTGCGGTGTCCTGGTTGGGCATGATCCTGGCCTGTCGGCGGAGCTGTTGAACTGGACACCGTTTTGGGATACCAGATTGGTATACGTCATGGACCCGCCCGTTCGACCTGTCAACGGGGGCTGGAGGGCGTCTGGATCGAGCGAAGGCGACGGCAAGAGGAGAGCCACCTGCAATGTCCCAGATGCAGCAGATCGAGCAACAGCTTCGCCGCATGATCCTCGGTCTCGAACTGGGGCCTGGCGAAAAGCTTTCCGAACGCTGGATGGAGAGCCTGTTCGGCGCGTCACGCACACCGGTGCGCGCGGCGCTGCTTCGGCTGGAGACGGAAGGCCTCGTGGGACGGGAAGGTCGCGGCTGGGCGGTTTCACCGATCAACCTGTCGGAGCTCGAACAGATCGCGGTCTATCGCGAGGCGCTCGAGGTCGCGGCGCTGCGCCTGACCTGCCGCCTGGAGGACAGGTCCGGCCTGGAGACGATCGAGGCCATGCTCGATTCCTGCGAGGATGGGACGCCGCGCGAGGAATGGCACCGGGTCGGCATGGATTTCCACATCGAACTCGCGCGCCTGTCCGGCAACGACTATCTGTTTCGCGGCGTGCGCGACGCCATGAACCGGCTGTCGCGGGCACGCTGGCTGGAAGTCTCCGACGACGCGGCGCGCGACCGCGCCTGGGCGGAGCACCGCGCGATCATCGCCGCGGCGCGCGAGGGCGACGCCGAAGCGGCGGCGCGGCTTTTGTCGCGGCATATCCTCGGCAGCCGCGACAGGCTGCTCGACTCGCTCCGCGCCGACAGCAGGGGCCTGCGCGCCAGAGGATTCGCCGTGGTCGCGGCTTAAATCTCAGTCCTCTTCCCGGTTCGCCACGATATCCGATGGACCAAGCCGGCTGCGCGCCGTCCAGCGCTGGTGCCAGTAGGGATAGAGCAGGGGCGGACGGCTGACGGCGTCGAGCCGGGCAGTCTCTTCCGCGCTCAGCGTCAGCGACGCGGCTGCGATATTGTCCTTGAATTGCGTCTCGTTGCGGCCGCCAACCACCAGCGTGGAAACGGCAGGGCGTCCGAGCAGCCAGGCGAGCGCCACCTGGGCGGCGGAAACGCCGCGCTCCTTGCCGATTTCCGCCAGCGCGTCGACGATCGTCCACAGCCTGTCCTCGTCGCGGATCGGCGGTTCGTTCCAGCCGGCGAGCTGGCGGGCAGTGCCCTCGTCGCGGCTGTATTTGCCGGAGAGCAGGCCTCCGGCCAGCGGGCTCCAGACCATGACGCCGAGGCCCTGGTCGAGCGAGACCGGCAAAAGCTCGTACTCGGCCTCTCGGGCTTCGAGCGTGTAGTGGATCTGCTGGGCGATGAAGCGGGGCAGCCGGTTGCGGTCGCTGATCGCCAGTGCCTTCATGATGTGCCAGCCGGAGAAATTCGAGCAGCCGACATAGCGGACCTTGCCATGCTGTACGAGGGTGTCGAGCGCCGCCATGGTTTCTTCCAGCGGGGTCGTGCCGTCCCATTCGTGCAGCAGGTAGAGGTCGATGACGTCGGTCTTGAGGCGTTTCAGGCTGCGCTCGCATTCGCGGATCAGGTGATGGCGCGACAGGCCCTCGTCGTTCGGACCGTCGCCGATCCGCATGCGGGCCTTGGAAGCGATCAGCACGTCGTTCTTGCGCTTGCCGCCGAGAGCCTCGCCGATGATCTCCTCCGACAGGCCGTTGGAATAGACGTTCGCCGTATCGATCAGGTTGATGCCCGCGTCGAGGCAGAGGTCGATCTGGCGTTTCGCCTCGGCCAGATCGGTCTTGCCCACCTTGACGAAATTGCCGGCGCCGCCGAAAGTCATGGTGCCCATGGTCAGCGTTGAAACTTTCAGCCCCGAGCGGCCGAGCGTGCGGTATTGCATAACCAGTCTTTCCGGCTTTCAGCCATTCGATGCGATTGTCTGCTTCATCTGTTCGACCGCCTGGCGAAGCGAAGGCAGATTGTCCGTGACGACGGCCCAGATAATCGAATCCGACGTACGATGATATTCGTGGCGCAGTACGTTGCCTATTCCCCTGATCTGCTTCCAAGGAATGTCCGGCGCCACTTTCAACAGGTCGTCAGGTATATGACGCGACGCTTCCGATATGATCTCGATGCCGCGCTCTATACCGCGCCGAAGCAGCCAATTGCCGCGAAAGTCATCGATGGTCTTGCCGGACGTGGCGGCGTCGATGCCGTCCAGGGCATCCAGCATCTCAACCAGGATCGGCTCGATGCGGCGTCGCGCCATCAAAACACACGCAGGGCGGAACGCTCGATCTCATCCCGCAGCATCGGATGGAGGCTGTCACGCGTGGTGATGTCGATCGGCCGCGACATCTCCTCTTCGAGGAATTGCTTGATGCCGACGAGATCGATGAGGGAAAATCGGCTGGCCGGATCGTAATCGATGAAAAGATCGAGATCGCTTCCGACTCCCGCATCGTCGCGCGCGGTCGACCCGAACAGGTAGAGCGAAAGCGCGCCACGCCGCCTGAGGTCGTCCGCCTTGAGCCGTAGGCGCTCCATGATCTGGTTTCGATCCATGAGCATAATCTAGAGCAACTGCCCCGAAATCCAAAGCGGCGACGGGCTCCTACCCCTTCAGCATCTCCGCCACCTGCGGCGCGAAATAGGTAAGGATGCCGTCGCAGCCGGCGCGCTTGAAGGCGAGCAGGGATTCCAGCATCGCCTTTTCGCCGTCGATCCAGCCATTGGCCGCCGCCGCCTTTATCATCGAATATTCGCCGGAGACCTGATAGGCGAAGGTCGGCATCGCGAATTCATCCTTCAGACGGCGGATGATGTCGAGATAGGGGAGGCCGGGCTTGACCATAATCATGTCCGCCCCTTCGGCGAGGTCCTGTTCGGCCTCGCGCACGGCCTCGTCGGAATTGGCGTGGTCGAGGTAATAGGTCTTCTTGTCGCCCTGAAGCAGGCCCGACGTGCCGATCGCCTCGCGATAGGGGCCATAGAAGGCGGAGTGGAACTTCGTCGCGTAGGACATGATCGCCACGTCCTGGAAGCCGTTGACGTCCAGCGCGTCGCGGATGGCGCCGATGCGGCCGTCCATCATGTCGGACGGCGCGATGATGTCGGCTCCGGCAGCCGCCTGCAGCACGGCCGCCGCCGTCACCTGTTCCACCGTCTCGTCATTGACGATGATGCCGTCGCGCAGGATGCCGTCATGGCCGTGGCTGGTGAAGGGGTCGAGGGCTGCGTCGGTGATGACGCCGATTTCGGGAGCGGCTTTCTTGATGGCGCGCGTCGCGCGGTTGATGAGATTATCGGCATCGAGGATTGCCGATCCGGTCTGGTCGCGTAGCGAAAGTTCGACGTTCGGGAAGGTCGCGATGGCCGGTATGCCGAGTTTCGCCGCGCGCTCAGCTTCCTTGGCCGCGAGATCGACCGACATGCGGAAAACGCCCGGCATGGCTTCGATCGGCTCGCGCCTGTTGTCGCCGTCGATGACGAAGATCGGCCAGATCAGGTCATCCACGGTGAGCCGGTTTTCCTGCACGAGCCGGCGCGACCAATCGGCCTTGCGCATACGGCGCAGGCGGCGCGCGCCGGTGATCTCGTCGACGCTGCGCGCGCCGGCTGCTTTCGTCGAGGTGAACTTGTTCATGGTCAAACTCCGGATGGCGCGGCTTTTATCACGCGCCGCCCCGCATGACCAATGCGACATGGTTGTGCCAGCCTTTCGGAACGATTGCCGGTGCACGGCTTAGCCTTGCATGGTTGACCTCGCGGCGGCTGCCGCTTAGCACTTCTGGGCCGGCGGGGAGGGAGATCGTTGATGGATTTTGGCGGCGGAGACGACATCCGCTTCGAGCGCATCGGCAGGGCCGGCGTCGTCACGCTCACGCGTCCCAAGGCGCTCAACGCGCTGTCGCACGATATGGTCAGGGCGCTCGCCAGGGCTCTCGACGCCTGGGAAGGGGACGACGCGGTCGCGCTGGTGCTCGTCAAAGGAGAGGGCAGGGCCTTCTGCGCCGGCGGCGACATCATGCAGGTCTACGAGGCACGCCGGGCCGGCGCCGAACCGCCCGCCGGCTTCTTTTCCGACGAATACCGCATGAACGCCCGCATCGAGCGTTATCGCAAGCCCTATGTCGCGCTCATCGACGGGATCGTCATGGGCGGCGGCGTCGGCATCTCCTTCCACGGTTCGCACCGTATCCTGACGCAGAACGCCCAGTTCGCCATGCCGGAGGTCGGCATCGGGTTCTTTCCCGATGTCGGCGGCAGTCATATCCTGCCCCGGCTCGGCAGCTACGGCATGTATCTCGCGCTGACCGGAAACCGCATCGGAGCCGGCGATGCGCTGGGGTGCGGCCTTGCGACCCATACGGTGCAGGCCGACGACCTCGACGCGCTCGTCGCGGCGCTGACGTCGACCGACAGCCCGGATGAAGCGCTGCGCGGTTTGTTCAAACCGCTGCCGCCCGAGACGGACAAGGTGGCGTTGTCGGCGATCGATCGTCATTTTTCCCTGCCGTCGCTCGAAGCGATCGTCCACAGTCTCAGGGCCGCCGCGCAAGGCGATGATTTCGCTGCCCGCACCCTCGCGACGCTTGAGTCCCGGTCACCCACCAGCATGGCCGTGGCGTTCCGGCAGATCGGCGCCGGGCGCGCGCTGACGATGGCAGAGTGCATGAACATGGAATTCCGCATCCTCAACCGGATGCTGGCGGGACACGATTTTTACGAGGGTATCCGCGCTGTGCTTGTTGACAAGGATCGGCAGCCGAAATGGCGACCGGCCGGCCTGGATGCAATCGACCCGGCGATGATCGACGCCTATTTCGCGCCGCTCGGCGAGCGGGAGTTGGGGCTTTGAGCGAGACCGTCTCCGGTTCCGGCGCCTTCGAGCCCTCCATTGTCGAGACCGCGTTCGCATGGTTCCTGCGGCTGGTCGCGCTCTATTGCCTGTTCTTCGGCGTGCTCTACTGGGTGCGGCTGATCGGGTTTTATCCCGGCGATGCGTGGCGCTTCGACCTCATGCCCGTCTACTGGCAGGTTGCCGCGAGCGTTCTGGCGGTCTTTTTCCCTTTCGCCGCCGCCGGATTGTGGATGCTGGCGTCGTGGGGGCCGGTGATCTGGTTCATCTGCGCCGCCACGGAGACGGTGATGTATGCCGGCTTTCCCGACCTGTTCGGCGAACGCTGGCCTATCGTGGGTGCACATACCTTTGTCGCGTGCGTCTACATCGCCTTTCGCCTCGTCATCTTCTGGCGCAGACGGCAGCCCGCCGCCTGACCAGCCGTCGTAGGCGAAGGCCGCTAAATATTTACGTTAATTTTTGCCCCTCGCATGGCATTTCGTTAAGCCTGTTACGAAACCTCTTACCGGTAAGCTCTTGTTAGCCTTGGCGTTTAAGTCGAATTTTATGGGTATTCGATAGTCTCGCGACCAAGGTGAGAAAAACAAAAAGTCACCGGGCGACAAACGAGAGGCAAAGACAATGATCAATTCGCGTCAGGCGGCAAAGCCCGCTACCGAAACCAACGAACGCCGTGAAGCGATCCGTTCGCTGTACATGGAATCACTGCAACTGGTCGAGCGTCTGCATCGCCGGTTGCTGGACGTCATCAAGGACGAGTTCGACCGCAACGGCCGCTCCGACATCAACGCCATCCAGGCGCTGCTGCTGTTCAACATCGGCAATTCCGAGCTAACCGCCGGCGAACTGCGCTCGCGCGGCTACTATCTGGGCTCCAACGTGTCCTACAATCTCAAGAAGCTGGTCGATCTCGGCTTCATCAACCACCAGCGCTCGCGCATCGACCGCCGTTCCGTCCGCGTCTCGCTGACCCCGAAGGGCCAGGACGTGGCCGAAGTCGTCGCCGGTCTCTACGAGCGTCATATCGGCTCGATCGAGCAGGTCGGCGGCATCAACCAGGACGAGTTCAAGCAGATGAACCGTGCGCTGCAGCGCCTCGACCGGTTCTGGAACGATACGATCGCCTATCGCATGTAAGCGGAAGCGGAAAGCGGCGCCGAAAAGAAGCGCCGCCGGGGAAACAGACTTCCAGTCACGGGCCGATGCCGAAAAGGCACGGCCCGTTCTTTATTGCGGCAAGCGTCACTGTTGCAGGCTCTCCATTGCAACAACGCCACGTTGCCGCCATATTCAGCGTCATAGCGATAGGGACGATTTCGCTGCATGACGGCGGGAACCGGCTATTGCGGACCAGCGTTCAAATCGACGCAGCGTCTGCCGGCGATGCCAAACGTGGTTGGCACATTGTTAAGACTGCCAACCCTACTGTGTCAGGCGACAGCCTGTTTGTTGAACCGATCGAGAATGTCTGGAACGTCCATGATCACCAGCCGCCGTTTCTTCCTTTCCGGAACAGCCGCCCTTGCCGCGTCTCTCGCAGCGAGCAGGGCGAGCGCCCAAGACGTCATCGGCGATATCCTCAAGGCAACCGACAGCTGGGGCGATACGTTCGACGCTCGCTCCGGCGACGGCGGCAAGGTGGCCTCGACGCTTCCGGTCTTCAGCCCGCAGACGATATCTTTCACCGAGCAGGCCATCTCGCAGTATCAGGGCATCTCCTCTCAGGGCGGCTGGCCGATGGTCCCGGCGACCAAGAAACTCCAGCTTGGCGTCGTCGATCCCGATGTCGTGGCCATGCGCAAGCGGCTGATGATCTCGGGCGACCTGCCGCAAAGCGCGGGCATCTCCGATGCGTTCGATTCCTACGTCGACGCGGCGCTGAAGCGCTTTCAGCTTCGCCACGGCCTTCCCGCCGACGGCGTCACGGGCAAATATACCTACTCGGCCATGAATGTGTCGGCGCAGGTACGGCTGGGCCAGCTTGAGACCAACCTCGTGCGCCTGCGCTCGATGGGCGGTTTCCTCGGCGACCGCTACGTGATGGTCAATATCCCTGCCCAGCAGGTCGAAGCCGTCGATAACGGGCGCGTCGTGCTGCGCCATGCCGCCATCGTCGGCAAGGTCGACCGCCAGACGCCGATCGTGAACTCGAAGATCAACGAGATTATCGTCAATCCCTACTGGAACGCGCCGGTCTCGATCGTCCGCAAGGACATTATTCCGCTGATGCGGAAGAATCCGAACTACCTGAAGGACAGCCACATCCGCCTGTTCGCGCCGGACGGCAGCGAGGTCGATCCGATGACGATCGACTGGAACACCGACGACGCGGCGAAATACCGTTTCCGCCAGGATCCCGGTGCGATGAACGCGATGGCGACCGTCAAGATCAACTTCCCGAGCCCGGACGGCGTCTACATGCACGATACGCCGCAGCAGAGCCTGTTCGGCAAGATGATGCGCTTCGATTCCTCGGGCTGCGTGCGCGTGCAGAACGTGCGCGACCTGGTCACCTGGATCCTGCGCGACACGCCCGGCTGGGACCGCCAGCATTTCGAAGCGGCCATCAAGACGGGCGAGACGACACCGATCAAGGTCGTCAATCCGGTCCCGGTCTATTTCGCCTATATCAGCGCCTGGTCGACGGGTCCCGGCGTCGTTCAGTTCCGTGACGACATCTACGGCCGCGACGGCGTCGACGAACTGCAGATGACCTCTTCCCTGTAAGGACCTGATTTTCGTGATAAAAGGCCGCCTTTCGGGCGGCCTTTTTGTTGCCGGTTTGAACTTGCGCGGCGGGGCAGGCATAGTGCCGCGGAACCTGTGAGCGCATGGCAGCCGCCGATCCTTGTGTTGCCGTTGCCGGCTGGGCCGGCGCTGCTGTGATCCCGAAAGAGATTCAATGGGACTCGCGACCTTCATCCTGATCGTGCTGCTGCTGATCGCGATTTCCGGCATTGTGATACGCTTCCTGCCGGTGCCGCTGCCGCTCATCCAGATCGCGCTCGGTGTCGCGCTGGCGTGGCCCGCCGCGGGTCTGCACGTCAAGCTGGAGCCGGAGATATTCCTCCTGGTGTTCGTGTCGCCGCTGCTGTTCATCGACGGGTTCCTCGTGCCGAAGCGGGAATTCGCCGAACTGGCGCGACCGATCTTCGGGCTGGCCTTCGGGCTGGTGTTCCTCACCGTCGTGCTGTTCGGCTATGCGCTCAACTGGCTCATTCCCTCCATGCCCCTGCCGGTCGCCTTCGCGCTGGCGGCGGTGCTGTCTCCGACAGATGCCGTGGCCGTCTCGTCCATCGTCGGCAACGGAATGGTGTCGGCGCGGGTGCGCCACATCCTGGAGGGCGAGTCGCTTCTCAATGACGCATCCGGCCTGGTCATCTTCCGCTTTGCCGTGATGGCGGCGCTTACCGGCCATTTCTCGCTTGGCGAGACGGCGCTGACGTTCTTCGCCGTCGCGCTCGGCGGGGTGGTGTGCGGCATCGCGATGCTGTGGCTCACGGCGCTTGCGTTGCGGCTGGTGGCGAAGATCGGCGACATCAAGGACGAGGTGCAGGTGGTCATCCTTTTCCTGTTGCCGTTCGCCGCCTACCTGCTGGCGGAGCGCTTCCATGCCTCGGGAATTCTGGCGGCCGTCGCGGCCGGCCTCTATATCAACGCGTCCGGCCTGTTCGGTTCGCTCAGCGTTCCGGCGCGGATGCAGAACTTCGCGCTGATCGGCATCCTCTCCTTCGTGTTCAACGGCGCCATCTTCCTGATGCTGGGCATGCAGCTTCCCGATATCGTGCGCAAGGTACCGCCGGAACTGTCGCTGTACGGGACGGTCTGGGAGCCGATCCTGGCGGTCGTGCTGCTGACCTTCATCCTGCTTGCGATCCGCTATGCCTGGATCAATTTCGGTTCCCTGCTCAACAAGATCGTCGACAAGGTGCGCAATTGTAGGAGCGAGCGCCTGCGCGGCAGGCTCAAGCTGTTCGCCGCGCTGGCCGGCGTGCGCGGCGCGATCACCCTGGCGGGCGTGCTTTCGCTGCCGTTCGCGATGCCCGACGGAAGCCCGTTTCCCGCCCGCGACCTGGCGATCTTCATTGCCGCCGGCGTCATCCTCTGTTCCCTGCTTCTGGCGAGTTTCGTGCTGCCTCTGGTGGCCCGCGGTATTCCGCTGGAGAAGGAGGACAGAATAGCCAATGAAGAGCAATTGGCCCGCACGACGGCGGCCGAGGCAGCCGTGGCCCGTATCGAGCAACTGGTGGACGAGAGCGCCGGCGATCCCGCCTTGCACGAAGCACGACAGGCGGCGGCGCGCTACATCATTCCGATCTATCGCCATCGCGTGATCGCCGACGAGGCGGACGATTCCGTAGGCGCGCTGTTGCGCTCGGCGCTGCTGGACATGCGGGTGGCGGCGCTCGAAGCCGAGAGGACGGCGCTCGCCAAGCTTTTCAAGGAGCGCAAGATCAACGACACGACGCTGCGCACCATCAGCGGCGAGCTGACGCTCAGCCAGGCCTTGTCCCAGGCGCGTCGCAAATAGCCGGTTTCCGACCGCTGGATGCGCTGGCGCAATCCGGCCAGCAAATTTCGCGCCGCAAACGTGGCGAGCCTGAAACAACTGTGTTAATGGCGCGCAGTCTTTCCCGCAGCGAGGATTTCCGCCCATGGCAACCGCGACGGCCGCTTCCGATTCCTTCGAGTCATTTTTCGAGACCACCCTTGCAGATGCCGATCCCGAAATCTTCGGTGCCATCCGCGACGAACTCGGCCGCCAGCGCCACGAGATCGAGCTGATCGCTTCCGAAAACATCGTCTCGCGCGCCGTTCTGGAAGCGCAGGGCTCGATCATGACCAACAAGTATGCGGAAGGCTATCCGGGCAAGCGCTACTACGGCGGCTGCCAGTTCGTCGACGTGGCCGAGGAACTCGCCATCGAGCGCGCCAAGAAGCTGTTCGATTGCGGGTTCGCCAACGTCCAGCCGAATTCCGGCAGCCAGATGAACCAGGCCGTGTTTCTCGCGCTGCTGCAGCCCGGCGACACCTTCATGGGCCTGGACCTCAACTCCGGAGGCCATCTGACGCACGGCTCGCCCGTCAACATGAGCGGCAAGTGGTTCAAGGTCGTGTCCTACGGCGTGCGCAAGGACGACCATCTGCTCGACATGAACGAGATCGAGAGGCTGGCGCATGAGCACAAGCCGAAGCTGATCCTGGCCGGCGGCACCGCCTATTCGCGCATCTGGGACTGGAAGCGGTTCCGCGAGATCGCCGATGCGGTCGGCGCCTATCTGATGGTCGACATGGCCCACATCGCCGGGCTCGTCGCCGGCGGGGTGCATCCCTCGCCGCTGCCGCACGCCCATGTCGTCACCACCACCACGCACAAGAGCCTGCGCGGCCCGCGCGGCGGCATGGTGCTGACCAATCACGAGGACATCGCCAAGAAGATCAACTCGGCGGTGTTTCCGGGCTTGCAGGGCGGCCCGCTGATGCACGTCATCGCCGCCAAGGCGGTAGCCTTCGGCGAAGCGTTGAAGCCTTCGTTCAAGACCTATGCGCAAAACGTCGCCGCCAACGCCAAGGCGCTGGCCTCATCGTTGCAGGAAACCGGGCTCGACATCGTGTCGGGAGGCACCGACAACCATCTCATGTTGGTCGACCTTCGCCCGAAGAACGCCACCGGCAAGCGCGCCGAGGCGGCGCTCGGCCGGGCCAACATCACCTGCAACAAGAACGGCATTCCCTTCGATCCCGAAAAGCCGTTCGTCACCTCCGGCGTTCGCCTCGGCACGCCCGCCGGCACGACGCGCGGCTTCGGCCAGGCCGAGTTCCGCGAGATCGGCAAGCTGATCGCCGAGGTGCTGGACGGGCTGAAGGCGGCGAATTCCGATGAAGGCAACGCGTCGGTCGAGGCTGCCGTGAAGGAAAAGGTCGTGGCGCTGACGGGCCGTTTTCCGCTCTATCCGTATCTGGGGTGAAGGGAAGCGGCCGTTCCCTTGATTTCGACCGGCCACGGTAATACCTTCCTGAAAGCAGGTATTACAGAGGTTGTCATGAGCACGAAGGTCACGACAAAGGGTCAGGTGACGATTCCAAAGGAAATACGTGATCTGTTGAACTTGAAACCCGGTAGCGAGGTGAAATTCCGCTATCGGAACAAGGAGATCGTTCTTGAGCGGGCGGACGGCGCGCCCCCGGTCAGCCGGTTTGAGAAGGCGATCGGCCATGCGGGGCCAGGTCCAACGACGGACGAGCTCATGAGGTTCCTGCGCGGAGATGATGATTGACGCTCGTCGATACGAACATCTTGTTCGATCTTGTCACTCGCAACACTGATTGGTTGGATTGGTCCTTACATGCACTGGGCAATGCAGCCGTAGCCGGCCCGGTCTCCATCAATGCCGTTATCTACGCAGAGTTGTCAGTCAGATATGAGACACTTGCGGAAGTGGACAATTTTCTCGAAGTGACCGGAATTCAGGTTGTCGATCTTTCGAACCGCACCGCCTTTCTCGCCGCAAAAGCCTATTCGAAGTACCGCTTGTCGGGTGGAACCAAAACCGGGGTTCTTTCCGACTTCTTCATCGGCGCGCACGCGCAGGCGCTGAGCGTTCCGCTGCTCACCCGCGATGTGCGCCGCTACAGAACCTATTTTCCCGAAGTGCGCCTGATCGCACCCCATATGAATTGAGCTGAACATGCGCTGCCCCTATTGCCAGTCCGAAGACACGCAGGTGAAGGATTCGCGGCCGGCGGAAGACGGCGCGGCGATCCGGCGGCGGCGTGTCTGCCCCGATTGCGGCGGGCGTTTTACGACCTTCGAGCGCGTGCAGTTGCGGGATCTGGTCGTCGTCAAGAAGTCGGGCCGCAAGGTGCCCTTCGATCGCGACAAGCTGTTGCGGTCGGTGGAGATCGCGGTGCGCAAGCGCAACGTCGATCCCGAGCGGATCGACCGCGCCGTCAGCGGCATCGTGCGCCAACTGGAGAGTTCGGGCGAAACCGAAATTCCGTCGGTCGAGGTAGGGCGTCTCGTCATGGACGCGCTGAAATCGCTCGACGACGTCGCCTATGTGCGTTTCGCCTCGGTCTACCGCAATTTTCGCGAGGCCAAGGATTTCCACGAACTGCTCGGCGAGTTGAAGGGCGACGAGGACGCAGCGGAGTGATGGCTGCAGGCGAAGGCAGCGTGCAGGACATACTGGACAGGCGCTATATGGCGGCGGCGCTCAGGCTGTCGCGGCGCAACCTCGGCCGCACCGGCACCAATCCCTCGGTCGGCACGCTGATCGTGCGCGACGACGGCGATGGTCCCATGATCGTGGGCCGGGGCGTCACAGCGATCGGCGGGCGGCCGCATGCGGAAACCGAGGCGTTGGCCGAGGCCGGCGCGCTGGCGCGCGCCGCCACTGCCTATGTCACGCTGGAGCCCTGTGCGCATCATGGCCGCACGCCGCCCTGCGCCAATGCGCTGGTCGCCGCAGGTGTCAGCCGCGTGGTGGGGGCGGCAAGCGACCCCGATCCGCGTGTGTCCGGCAAGGGCTACGCGATTCTGCGCGCGGCGGGCGTCGAGGTGGTAGAAGGTGTGCTGGCTGCGGAAACCGCCGACCAAATGGCCGGTTATATGAGCCGGTCGTTGCGCAAACGGCCTGAGATCGTCCTGAAGCTGGCGCTGTCCTGCGACGGCATGATCGGCCGGCGCGGCGCGGGCCAGGTTTCCATCACCGGCGAGATCGCGCGGCGCGAGGTGCAACTGATGCGGGTCGAGGCCGATGCCATCCTTGTCGGCATCGGCACGGTGCTGGAGGACGATCCGGCGCTTACCGTGCGCTCGCCCGGTCTGGAAAGCCGCTCGCCGGCCCGCATCGTGCTGGATCGGCAGATCCGTCTGCCGGAGACCTCGAAGCTAGTCGCAGGTGCCGATCGGGTCCCGCTCTATGTCGCGGCCTGCGCCGAAGCGGATACGGCACGCCGCGCCGCGCTGGAACGGTACGGCGTGCGCTTCATCGGCACCGAGACGGTGGATGGCCATATTGCCCTTCCTGAATTGATGGAAGATCTGGGCGCGATCGGCATGGCGAGCGTACTGGTCGAGGGCGGTGCGGATGTTGCGAGAGCATTCCTTGAGGACGGCCTCGTCGACAGGATCGTGCTGTTCAGGGGGACGGTCGAAATCGGCGAGGGCGGCGTGGCTTCGCCGATCGACGAGCGCAGCATCCCGGACGGCTTCAGGCATGTCCGGACGATGCAGTTTGCCGATGACGTCTGCAACGAATGGACAAGAGAGGCCTGATGTTCACGGGCATCGTCACCGATATCGGCACCGTTGCGGCGGTCAAGCGGCTGCGCGAAGGCGTGGGGCTGCGCATCGACACCGTCTATGACCCCGGGAGGATCGACATCGGCGCCTCGATTTCCTGCGGCGGCGTTTGCCTGACCGTCACGGGTCTGCCCGAAGCTGGGTCCAACGCGCGCTGGTTCGAGGTCGAGGCGTGGGAGGAGGCGCTGCGGCTGACCACGGCCTCGCAATGGAAGGCCGGCACGCATGTCAATCTGGAGCGCGCGCTGAAGATCGGCGACGAACTGGGCGGGCACATCGTTTCCGGCCATGTCGACGGCATGGCCGAGATCGTGGGGCGCGAGGAAGAGGGCGACGCCGTGCGCTTCACGCTCGAAGCGCCGCGAGAGCTTGCGAAATTCATCGCGCCCAAGGGGTCGGTGGCGCTCGACGGCACGTCGCTGACGGTCAACAAGGTGGAAGGCACGCGCTTCGACGTGCTTCTGATCCAGCATTCCCTGTCGGTCACGACATGGGGCGAGCGGCTGGTCGGCGATCGTGTCAACCTGGAGGTCGACACGATGGCGCGCTATGCGGCGCGGCTTGCCGAAGCGGCCGGGCAGGGGCTTTGAGACAGATCGCGCGAATCTGAAGGCCTGGCCGCTCTCCGCGCTTGCGGTCGCGGCCGCTTCGGCCTAAGGGACGCGCTTCCTGGAGACCCCGATGGCTGGAACATCAGAACACGGCAAGGCATTCGTCCGCCCCGAGCGGAGCGTGCACCTTCTTATTATCGAGGCGCGCTTCCATGACGACCTGGCCGACGCGCTGCTCGACGGCGCGAAGAGCGCGCTGGATGAAGCGGGCGCAACCTACGACGTCGTCACCGTGCCTGGCTCGCTGGAGATTCCCGCAGTCATTTCCTTCGCCCTGGACGGCGGCGCTGCCGGCGGGCGCGGCTATGACGGTTTCGTCGCGCTCGGCACGGTCATTCGCGGCGACACCTATCATTTCGATATCGTCGCCAATGAATCATCGCGCGCGCTGATGGACCTGTCCGTGCAGGACTCGGTCTGCATCGGCAACGGCATCCTGACCACCGAAAACGATGAGCAGGCCTGGGCGCGCGCGCGCAAGAGCGAGGGCGACAAGGGCGGCTTCGCGGCTCGCGCGGCGCTGACCATGATCGCGCTCAAGGACCGACTGGGGAGGGGCGCGTGAGCGATCCCGTCACGTCGGGCCAGCAGGGCCGACCGGCAAACAAGCGTGGCGCTGCCCGTCTGGCGGCCGTGCAGGCGCTTTACCAGATGGACGTCGCCGGCAGCGGACTCCTGGAGACGACCGCCGAATACGAGGCGTTCCGGCTTGGCAAGGAAGTGGACGGCGCGACCTATCGCGAGGCCGACGCCCAATGGTTCCGGGCCATCCTTTCCGGCGTCGTCGAGAACCAGAAAAGCATCGACCCGATCATCCGCCAGGCGCTGACGGAGGACTGGCCGCTTTCGCGCCTGGATTCGACCCTGCGCGCCATCCTGCGTGCCGGCGTCTACGAGTTGATGAAGCGCTCGGACGTGCCGGTGGCGGTCATCGTTTCCGAATATGTCGACATCGGCAAGGCGTTCTACGACGAGGACGAGCCGAAGCTCGTCAATGCGGTGCTCGACAGGGTTTCGCGCCGGGTTCGCGGCGAGGGCCGGGGAAAGGGCGCGTGAGCGCGACAGCGGCTGCCGGCGCCGCCCGCGAGGCGCGCCGCACGGCGCTCATCCTCGCAGCCGCGCAGGCCATATTGGGTTCCGGCGCGCCGATCTGCTTCGCGCTCGGCGCTTTGGCCGGCAGCTATATGCTCGGCGCCGACAAGTCCCTGGCAACCGCGCCGCTCACCGGTTTCAATATCGGTGTCGCGCTGGGAGCGCTTCCGGCCGCCGCCGTCGTCCGCGCGCTCGGCCACCGCAACGGATTCATGACCGGAACCTTGCTGACGGCTTTCGGCGGCCTGCTGGCGACCATCGCGCTCTTCCATTCCAGTTTCTGGCTCTTTGCCCTCGGATTGCTGGTGGTCGGGTCCGGCAACGCCTTCGTGCAGCAGTTTCGTTTCGCTGCCGCCGACAATGCGCCGCCGGAATTCAAGGCGCGCGCCATCTCCTTCGTGCTGGCCGGCGGCATCGTCACCGCCGTCGTCGGACCGCAGACGGTGATCTTCACGCATGACCTGCTGGCGCCGGTGCCCTTCGCGGGTTCCTTCGCGGCAATCGTGGTGCTGGCCGGCATCGGCGCATCCATCCTGTTCCTGCTGCGCAAGGAAAGCCGCATCGAGGCCCGGCAGGCAGAGTCCCACGCCGGACGCTCGCTTGCCGAGATCGTCACGCAGCCGCGCTATGCGGTGGCGCTGGGATGCGGCGTCGCCGCCTACGCGCTCATGACGTTCGTGATGACGGGTGCGCCGCTGGCCATGGTGGGCTGCGGCTTCTCATCCGATCAGGCGACGCTCGGCATCTCCTGGCACGTCATGGCCATGTTCGGGCCTAGCTTTTTCACCGGCCGCCTCATCCATCGTTTCGGCGCCCCCACGATCGTCGCCTGCGGCTTCCTGCTTCTGATCGGCTGCGCCACTGTGGCCATGTCGGGCATCCAGCTATGGCAGTTCTGGACGGCGCTTGTCCTGCTCGGCCTCGGCTGGAATTTCGCCTTTATCGGCTCCACCGCCATCGTGGCTCAATGCTACGCGCCCGAGGAAAAGGGCAGGGCGCAGGGTTTCCACGACTTCGTGCTGTTTTCGAGCGTCGCATTCGCCTCGCTGATGTCGGGAACGGTTTACAACCACTGGGGCTGGGACGTGCTGGTGAGAATCATCCTCCCCGTGGCACTGCTCGGTATCCTGGGGATCGGTTCCCTGCGTTTCCTTGGCCGGCGCGGCACGGTCACCTGACGGCGCTTCTCCTCGTCCTTTCGTTTGAAAAGCAGGCAAAAACCGGCCGATAGCTTGACGTTGGTCGGGCCGTTTCGCATAAGCCGAAGCGAGGGACCAGCGTCGCCGGCGGCGGGGCAGGCCCGCGTCCAACGGCCCGGGGAGGGGTCCCAAGGGGCCATCAAGTGAGGAAAATCCGCAAATGACCATGCTTTTTGTCGTCATTCTCTGCGGCGTCTTGTCCATCGTCTATGCCATCTGGGCCACGCGCTCGGTAATGGCGGCCGATCAGGGCAATGCACGCATGCAGGAGATCTCGGCTGCGATCCGCGAGGGCGCGCAGGCTTATCTCAATCGGCAATACACGACCATCGCCATCGTGGGCGTCGTGGTGTTCCTGCTCGCCTGGTGGCTGCTTTCGGCCGCCGCCGCCGTCGGCTTCCTGGTCGGCGCCGTGCTGTCCGGCGCCGCCGGCTACATCGGCATGAACGTTTCGGTGCGCGCCAATGTGCGCACGGCGCAGGCCGCTTCCAACAGCCTGGCCGCCGGCCTCGACATCGCTTTCAAATCCGGCGCCATCACCGGCCTTCTGGTTGCCGGCCTCGCGCTGTTGGGCGTGTCGGTCTACTACTGGGTGCTGACCGGGCCGCTCGGCCATCAGCCGGGCGACCGCGAGGTGATCGACGCGCTGGTCGCGCTCGGCTTCGGCGCTTCGCTGATTTCCATCTTCGCCCGTCTCGGCGGCGGCATCTTCACCAAGGGTGCGGATGTCGGCGGCGATCTCGTCGGCAAGGTCGAGGCCGGCATTCCGGAAGACGATCCGCGCAACCCGGCGACCATCGCCGACAATGTGGGCGACAATGTCGGCGACTGCGCCGGCATGGCGGCCGACCTGTTCGAGACCTATGCCGTGACCGTCGTCGCGACCATGGTCCTGGCGGCGATCTTCTTCGGCGCGGCTGCGAACCTCGCCGAGGTGATGCTTTACCCGCTGGTCATCTGCGGCGCCTGCATCGTCACCTCGATCATCGGCACCTTCTTCGTCAAGCTCGGCTCCAACGGCTCGATCATGGGCGCCCTCTACAAGGGCCTGATCGTCACCGGCATCCTGTCGATCGTGGGTCTGGCGATCGCCAACATGCTGACGATCGGCTGGGGCGAGGTCGGAACCGTCAAGAGCGTGCTCGGCGCGGATATGACGATCACCGGCAGCAACCTGTTCATCTGCGGCCTGATCGGCCTCGTCGTGACGGGCCTCATCGTCGTCATCACCGAGTACTACACCGGCACCGGCAAGCGGCCGGTGGTCTCGATCGCCCAGTCGTCGGTCACCGGCCACGGCACCAACGTCATCCAGGGCCTCGCGGTCTCGCTGGAATCGACGGCGCTGCCGGCCATCGTCATCGTCGGCGGCATCATCGCGACCTACCAGCTCGCCGGCCTGTTCGGCACGGCGATCGCGGTGACCACCATGCTTGGCCTCGCCGGCATGATCGTCGCGCTCGACGCCTTCGGCCCTGTGACCGACAATGCCGGCGGCATCGCCGAAATGTCGGGCCTTCCCGCCGAGGTGCGCCATTCCACGGACGCGCTGGACGCGGTCGGCAACACGACCAAGGCCGTCACCAAGGGCTACGCGATCGGTTCCGCCGGTCTCGGCGCGCTGGTGCTGTTCGCCGCCTACTCCAACGACCTGCAGTATTTCGCGGCGAACGGGGCGCAGTATCCGTACTTCTCCGATCTCGGCAGCGTCTCGTTCGACCTTTCGAACCCGTATGTCGTGGCCGGTCTGATCTTCGGCGGCCTGATCCCCTACCTGTTCGGCGGCATCGCCATGACGGCGGTGGGTCGCGCGGCAGGCTCGATCGTGGAGGAAGTGCGCCGCCAGTTCCGCGAGGATCCCGGCATCATGCAGGGCACGTCCAAGCCGAACTACGCGCGCGCCGTCGACCTGCTGACCAGGGCGGCGATCAAGGAGATGATCATCCCGTCGCTGCTGCCGGTGCTGGCGCCGCTGGTGGTCTATTTCGGCGTGCTGCTGATCTCCGGCTCCAAGGCCTCGGCCTTCGCCGCGCTCGGCGCCTCGCTGCTCGGCGTGATCGTCAACGGCCTGTTCGTCGCCATCTCCATGACCTCCGGCGGCGGCGCGTGGGACAACGCCAAGAAGTCGTTCGAGGACGGTTTCGTCGACAAGGACGGCGTCAAGCACCTCAAGGGTTCCGAGGCGCACAAGGCGTCGGTGACGGGCGACACGGTTGGCGATCCCTACAAGGACACCGCCGGCCCGGCCGTCAACCCGGCGATCAAGATCACCAACATCGTGGCGCTGCTGCTGCTGGCCGTGCTGGCGCATAGCTGATCGCACTGCGCAACGGCCCTGAAAGCAAGCCGGGCCGACAACCAAGAAAAAAACCCGCAGGAGCGATCCTGCGGGTTTTGTTTTTGGGAAGGCCGGTGCGGGAAGATCGGCGATTTCGGCGGAGGATTATCCGCCACCGAGCAGGCTGGCGGCCGAGCCGGCGCTCATCTTGCCTGCGCCGGAGATGATCTGGGACAGGAAATTCTGGTCCTTGCCGCCCGTCGGCGTGGTGCGCGAGACGAAATCGAAGACCTTGCCGTCCTTCAGCCCGTAATTGGCGATCCGGCTGACGCGGTTGTCCGAGCCGAAATAGATGGCCAGCACCTTCTGGTCCACCAGCTTCGGGTTCTCGAAGGCGACGGAGCGCCGGCGTGTCTGCGATATGTAGTAGAAGACCTCGTTGTCGAAGGTCGCGGTGGTGGACGGCGTTCCGAGCGCCAGCAGCACCTGCTCACGGCTCGACCCGACCGGAACCTGATCCAATGTGTCCTGATCGATAATGTAACCCTGATTGAGCGTTTCGCCCGGATTGAGGTCGCCGACCATCTTGGAGGTGTTGCAGCCGGTCAGCGCCGCCGCCACGACAAGCACCGAGGCCGCACCCGCAAAACCATGATGACCGGACTTGAATTTCAGCGCGCGCAACGACAACTCCCTGTTCCCCTTCCGGCGCCGGCTTGCGCGGGGCCGCGAAACCGGTAAACCAGCTTGGCTGACGATGCAACAACGCCCTTCACGGGCTCCGGAGACCGCCCTCATGTTCCAGCGTCTGTTCGGCCGTGAAACCAAGGCCAACCGGACCGTCACCGAGGCGCTTTATGAGCGAATCGTGGCGGCGGCGCGGCAGCCTGTGTTTTATTCGCAATGGTTCGTTCCCGACACGCCGCTGGGGCGTTTCGAAATGGTGTCGCTGATGATGCTCCTGTTCCAGCATCGGCTGCGCGGGGAGGACGGTGTCGCAAGGGATGTGGCGCAGGTGCTGATCGACGAGTTCTTCACCGATGTCGAGCATTCGCTGCGCGAGCTCGGCATCAGCGATCCGGGCGTGCCGAAGCGCATGAAAAAGCTCGCCCGCATGTTCTACGGCCGCACCGCCGCCTATACCGAGGCGCTCGACGCCGACGAGAGGGATGCCATGACAAGAGCATTGATGCGCAACGTGCGGCCCGATACCGCTACGTGGCCGGAGGCCGACGCTCTGGCTGCCTATGCGTTCGATGCGCAAAAGGCGCTGGCCGCCCAGCCGACGGACGCCATCTGTGCTGGACAGCTGAATTTTCCGGAAGCGATCGAAAGCTTGCGCTGATGCACGCAGAAGACAAGAAAAGCCCGGTCTCCTTTCTGGCCCATGTCGCGCGCTTGCCGCAGAGGGGGTTGCCGGTCGTCATCGAGGCCGACGAGACCCAGCGCCTGGCGCTGGCGGCGGAACACGGGATTGTCTCGGTGGAGAAGTTTCGGGCCGACCTGTCGGTCGAACCGTGGAAGCGGCACGGCGTCAAGGTCACGGGCCGCGTCGAGGCCGACATCACGCAGGAATGCGTGGTCACGCTCGAGCCGTTGAAAACGCATATCGACGAAGCGGTCGAGGGGCTGTTCCTGCCGGATGAATCGAAGCTGGGGCGGCTCGGCTTCGAGGGAAGCGGCGAGATTCTGCTCGCCGCCGAGGGGCCGGACAGTCCCGAGACCTTTCACGGCGACAGCATCGACGTGGGCGCGCTGGCGGAGCAGTTTTTCGGCCTCGCCATCGATCCCTATCCGCGCAAGCCCGGCGCGACGCTGGACGCCGGCGGCGAAGAGGGAGCGGAAGAAAGCGACTTCCAGCGCAAGTTGCGGTCGCTGCTGAAGAAAAGCTGACGGACCTGTATCCCTCGTCCCACAACTGCGTGAAAGGCTCGGCATTGAGAGAAAAGTCGGTTGTGCGGCGGCTCAAAACCGCTATTTTCCGCCGGGCGCCGGGGCGTCCGGCGCGAAAAGGCGAGAAGAACAGCGCGTGATCAGAATTTCCATCGATGCCATGGGCGGCGATCACGGACCGAACGTGGTTATCCCCGCGCTCATGACCGTCGCGACACGGCGTCCCGACATCCGCTTCATCATCTACGGGCTGGAAGACCAGGTTCGTCCTGAACTGGCCAAGTTCCCGCAACTGGCCGAAAAGAGCGAGTTCGTCCATTGCGAGGTCGCGGTGAAGATGGACGAGAAACCGAGCGCGGCGCTGCGGCACGGCCGCTGGAAGTCGTCCATGTGGAAGGCAATCGAGGCGGTGAAGTCCGACACGTCGGACGCCTGCGTGTCGGCCGGCAACACCGGCGCGCTGATGGCCATGTCGAAGTTCTGCCTGCGCACGATGGCGTCGATCGACCGGCCGGCGATCGCGGCGATCTGGCCGACGCTGCGCAGCGAAAGCGTTGTGCTCGACGTCGGCGCGACCATCGGCGCGGATTCGCACCAGCTCGTCGACTTCGCCATCCTCGGCGCCGCCATGGCGCGCTCGGTGTTCGGCATAGACCGGCCGACCGTGGGGCTCCTCAATGTCGGGGTGGAAGAGGTCAAAGGCCAGGAAGAGGTAAAGGACGCCGGCCGGATGCTGCGCGAGGCCGATCTCGGATCGATGACCTATCGCGGCTTCGTCGAGGGCGACGACATCGGCAAGGGCACGGTCGATGTCGTGGTGACGGAAGGCTTTTCCGGCAACATCGCGCTCAAGACCGCCGAGGGCACGGCGCGCCAGATCGCCGGCTATCTGCGCTCGGCCATGAGGCGCACGCTGATGGCCCGGATCGGTTATATCTTTGCCAAGAGCGCCTTCAATGCGCTGCGCGACAAGATGGATGTCAGCCGCGCCAATGGCGGCGTTTTCCTGGGGCTGAACGGCATTGTGGTGAAGAGCCACGGCGGCGCCGATTCCGAAGGGTTCGCCGCGGCGGTGGAACTCGCCTACGACATGGTGCGCAACCGGATACTGGACCGCATCGAGGCCGACCTGGACCTGTTCCACGCCCGCAACCGGCAGGCGGCCGCAACCAAGAGCGCCGACGTCGAAGTCGACGAAGAAGGATAGAATTCCCTTGATCAGATCAGTCGTGCGCGGCACAGGCTCCGCTCTGCCCCGGCGCATCATGAAGAACATCGACTTCGAGGGCGTGGTCGAGACCACCGACGAATGGATCGTGCAGCGCACCGGCATTCGCCAGCGCCACATCGCTTCCGACGACGAGACGACGGCCTCGCTCGGTGAAGCTGCAGCGCGCGCGGCCCTGGCCGATGCAGGCCTGACGCCGGACGACATCGACCTCGTGCTGGTCGCCACCTCGACGCCCAACAACACCTTTCCCGCCACCGCGGTCGAAATCCAGAACCGGCTCGGCATGCGCCACGGCTTCGCCTTCGACATGCAGGCCGTGTGTTCCGGCTTCGTCTATGCTGTTACCACGGCGGACGCCTACATCCGCGGCGGCATCGCAAAGCGCGTGCTGGTCATCGGCTCGGAAACCTTCTCGCGCATCCTCGACTGGAACGACCGTTCGACCTGCGTGCTGTTCGGCGACGGCGCCGGTGCGCTGGTGCTGGAGGCGCAGCAGGGCGAGGGGACTATCGCCGATCGCGGCGTGCTGGCGCTCAGCCTGCGCTCCGACGGCGCGCACAAGGACAAGCTCTATGTCGACGGCGGCCCCTCGACCACGGGCACGGTCGGCCATCTGAGGATGGAAGGACGCGAGGTCTTCAAGCACGCGGTCGGCATGATCACCGACGTGATCGAGGCGACGTTCGGGCAGGCCGGCATAACGGCCTCGGACCTCGACTGGTTCGTGCCGCACCAGGCGAATAAACGAATTATTGACGCTTCCGCCAAGAAGCTCGGGATAGAAGAGCGCAAGGTAGTGGTTACCGTCGATCTTCACGGTAATACATCAGCGGCATCGGTGCCGCTGGCGTTGTCGATCGCGGCCCATGACGGCCGCATCAAGCGGGGCGACCTGGTGCTGCTCGAAGCGATGGGCGGCGGTTTCACATGGGGCGTCGTTCTGATTCGCTGGTAGGGACGAACCGAGCGGTACGGTCCCTTGACCTAGCCGGATCAATTCCATACGCTTCGCTGCCGCTGCTTATATCGATTTATTTTTTTAACTGATGGGACGGTCGATGGGGGGAAAGACACTTACGCGTGCCGACCTTGCCGAGGCCGTTTACAGGAAAGTCGGCCTGTCGCGCACCGAGTCAGCGGAACTGGTCGAAGCGGTGCTGGACGAGATCTGCGAGGCAATCGTCCGCGGCGAGACCGTGAAGCTTTCCTCCTTCGCAACCTTCCATGTCCGCTCCAAGAACGAACGCATCGGCCGCAATCCCAAGACCGGCGAGGAAGTGCCGATCCTGCCGCGTCGGGTCATGACGTTCAAGGCGTCCAACGTGCTCAAGAGCCGTATCCTGCGCTCGCATCAGAACCGGGCGAAGAGCGGCAAGTAGGCCCGCTTTCTCGAAAACCCGGTTGACAAAGCCGGCATATCTGACGCCGGGCTTGAATGATGAGGCATAAATCGCTGAAATGAGGTTCGATTCGGCGCGTGAGCGTCGTTTCCAATGGTCCAGCGTGAGGATGCGCCCATGGACAAGAGCCCCGATGCTTTCCGCACCATCAGCGAGGTCGCCGAGGAACTCGACCTGCCGCAGCACGTGCTGCGTTTCTGGGAGACCCGCTTCAACCAGATCAAGCCTATGAAGCGCGGCGGCGGCCGTCGCTATTACCGGCCGCAGGATGTCGACCTGATCAAGGGCATTCGCCACATGCTCTACGACCAGGGCTACACGATCAAAGGCGTTCAGAAGCTCCTGCGGGAGAACGGCAATCAGTTCCTGGTCGCGATCGGCAATGGCGACGTCGCCGCCATCGAGGCGATCGCCCAGCGCAAGCAGGCCGACGCCGTGCCGCTGACGCCCGGCGCGCAACCCAGGCAAGGCGACGACGAGATGCTGGTGGGGCAGGCCAGGGCCAAGCCGAGCCGCCGCTTCTTCGGCCTCGGCAAGGCCGAGGACGAAGGGCCGGTCGCCGCGGACGGCGGCAAGCTTTCGCGTGACAACCGCGCCCTGCTTCAGGAAGCCCTGTTCGACCTGTTGGAGTGCAAGCGCCTGCTCGACCAGGTTCGCTGACGGGGCGACCAGGCACCGGTCGCGGCAACAGGAACGCCAGGAACCTTCCGGGCCGAAAACCGTTCTGTTCCCTCACGTATCAACGGATCAGAGGGATTTGGACATGGCCGGTTTTCGCGATCTCACGGATGTGGACCTCGAGCACCAGATTGCCGCGCTCAGCAAGGAATTGACGACACTCAAGAAGGCCGTCGCGCGCCGCGGCAGCGGTTACTACGAAGACGGCCGCGACATGGCGATGGACTATTATTCGGATCTGAGCGATCGCATCGCGCAGAGCCTGCCGCATATCCGTAAGCGCGCGCGGATGGTGGAAGAGACCGCACGGGACCATCCTGCCGCTACCGTCGCCGTCGGGCTCGTTGTGCTCGGGTTGATCGCCACGCTCGCCTTCAATCGCAGATAGGGTTCGACGCTTCCTTACAGATGTGAAGCGGGGACAGCCACGGCATCAGCCGCGGTTGCCTTTCAACCATGCGATCTGACGATAGCCGCGCCGCAACGCGGTTACAGCCGAGCCAACGGCCACGATGGCGAGAGCGACAATCAGCACGTCGTTGCGGCCGTTCCACAGCGGTTCGAGAATCGACAGGAGCGCCGCCGCCGTGACCAGCGCCATGCGGTGTTGCTTGGCCATGGGGCCGGAAAAGTCGCTCGGCCCGCCATTGGCGCGGCCGAGCTCGCGGACATAGGCGGTCAGCACCGAAAAGCAGGCGGCGGCCCAGCCCAGGCCGGGCATGTCCACGCCGTAGCCGATGCCCGCCATGATCGCGACATCGGCGACCCGGTCGGGGAACTCGTTCCAGAATGGACCGTCGGCCTCCGCCTTGCCGCCTTCGACCGCGACCATGCCGTCGAAAAGGTTGCACAGGAGACGAAGCTGGCAGAACAGGGCGGCTGCGATCAGCAGCGCAATCCTTGCCATGCCGTCGCTCCGGCCCGCCAGCCAGAAGGCCGCGCCGGCCAGGATGCCGGCGACGATGCTGCCCTTGGAGATGAGGTTCGGCGTTATCGCGCGCGACGCCAGATACCTGGCGGTCGCCTGCGCCCAGCGCGTGTCGCGGCTCGCCAGCGGCCGGCGGTCGCCCTTGGGTGTCCTCGGATCTTCTCCTTTTGTCATGTCAGCGACCACCAGTAGCGGGTGAGATGGAAGAAGACCGGCGCGGAAAACACCACCGAGTCCAGCCGGTCGATCAGGCCGCCATGCCCTTCGATGAGATGACCCCAGTCCTTGACGCCGCGGTCACGCTTGATCGCCGACATCACCAGCCCGCCGAAGAAGCCCATCAGCGTGATGACGAAGGCCATCGCCCCGGCCTGCAACGGCGTGAAGGGGGTGATCCACCACAGGCCGGCGCCGATCAGGCTGGCGCTGGCGACGCCGCCCACAAACCCCTCCACGGTCTTGGAGGGCGAGAGGTTGGGGGCGATCCTGGTGCGTCCCAGCATCTTGCCCCATACATATTGCAGAACGTCGCTCAACTGCACGACGATCACCAGGAAGGCGATGAGCAGGACGTTGCGTCCCTCGTAACCTGGAATATGCAAGGTGAGCAGGGCGGGCACGTGCGAGGCGCAGAAGACGCAGATCATCAGCGCCCACTGCACTTCCGCTATGCGCACAAGGAAATGCTGCGTGTCGCCGCGCACGGCCGAGATGATCGGCATCAGCAGGAAGGCGTAGACCGGGATGAATACGGAAAAGATGCCGTAGTTCTCGAACCAGAGCAGCACGTATTGCGCCGGCAGGACAACGAAGAACGCCGTCGCCAGCGCCCAGTGGTCGGCGCGGCGCGTGTTGGTCAGCGTCACGAATTCGCGCAGCGCCGCGAAGGAGCAGAAGGCGAAAAGGATCAGCACGCCGATCCTGCCGGCCAAAAAGGCGACGGCGATCAGGATCGCCATGATCCACCAGGCGTTGATGCGGGCGTTGAGGTTCTCGATGGCCGCGTTCGATCCGTCCGGCGACAGGCGCCGCTCCAGCATGTGGCCGACGAAAGAAGCGACGAGCAGGACGCCGCAAATGCCGAGCACGAGCACCAGCATGTCGGATTGGGTCTGACTCATTCGGAAGCCTTTCCGGGCGAAAGGGCGAGGAGGGCATTACTGGCGCGTTGCAGGAACGCTTCCTTGCTCTCGCCTTCGGCCAGGCGCAGCGGAGCGCCGAAGGTGACGGTGCAGATCAGCGGCACGGGGATGAATTCGCCCTTCGGCATGACCCGGTTCAGGTTGGTGATCCAGACGGGCACGAGGTCGAAATCGGGCTGGAGCGTCGCCAGATGGTACAGGCCCGACTTGAAGGGCTGGAGAGGCTCGTCCGTCTGGTTGCGGGTTCCTTCGGGGAAGAGGATGAGCGACGAGCCTTCCCGCATGGCTTCGCCCATCTGCGCAACAGGGTCGACGGTGCGCCTGTCACGATCGCGTTCGATCAGGACGGCGTTGAAGACGTCACGGCCGATGAAGCGGCGCAGCTTCGACTTCAGCCAGTAGTCGGCGCCGGCCACCGGGCGCACCCGGCGGCGCAGGCGCGGCGGCAGCACGGCCCAGATCAGGATGAAGTCGCCGTGGCTCGAATGGTTAGCGAAATAGACCGAGCGCCGGCGAGGCGGGCCGCTGTCGCTCCAGATCGGACGAACGGCGGTCACGGCGCGCGCGAACAGCAGGATGGCCGTCGCCACCGGCCTGGCAATCACCGATTTCATCGAGCCCCTCGCGTTGCTTCGGCCCTTCCTTACAGCACGACGTGTTTGATCGGATTCATGTGTCGTGCTGCAAGCTTTTGTTTTTCGCATGTCGTTGTCCCAAAACCGCTGCGCACTTTTGGGCGACATGCTTTAGCCGATGGGTGCATTTCTGCAAACCGGGCGACGGACCGGGAAGGGCAGGGTTTCTCAGCGGAACGTCAGCGGGATCGCGAAGGAATGGCGCCCGCCGCCGAGGCCGTCTGGCGGCGCCGGCACGCGCGCGGCCCGCACCATGCCGAGCGCCGCCCTGTCGAGCCTTGCATTGCCGGACGAACCGGAGATGCTTGCCGAGACGATGGAGCCCGATGCGCTCACCACGAAGCTGACGCGGACGGTGCCGCGCATGCCGCGCACCGCACCGGCGCGGCGCGCGATGGCCGCGCGGACGGCGCTGTTCCAGCGCGACGGGTCGACCTGCGGCGCGCTCGACGCCGCCGATGCCACCGAGGCAGGGGGCTGCCTACGCTTGGGCGGCCGCGCGGCTTCCTTGGGTTTTTCCTTCGTGACCTCCGCCTTGCGGCGCACCGGCTTCTTCTTCGGCGGCTCCGGCCTGTCCTCCACCTTCCTTTCGGGGCGGGGCTGCGGCAGGGGAACCGCAACCTCCGGCGTCACCGCCGCGACGGTTTCCTGCTCGACGATCTCAGGCTCCGTCTCCTCCGGCTCATCGGGCTTCGCCTCGGCGACCTCCGGTGCAGGCTGCTCCTCCTCAGGCTCCGCCTGAGCGACCTCCTCCGGCTGCGCCTCCTGCACGGTCTCGGGCTGGTCCTCCATGACCTTCTCGCGTTCGGGCTCGACGGCTTCGGTGGTTTCCTCGACCGGGTTGACCTCGTCGACGGGATCTTCCCGCGCCAGCGTTTCGGACTGCACCGTGTCCGGAACGGAAATCGGAATCGGCGCGAGGTCGATCTCCATCGCCTCCTCCATCGCGTCGTGCTCCGGCACCGGGTCGATGTCGCGCAACAGGTAGGCGAAGGCGCCGTGCGCGGCCAGCACGAAAAGCCCTGCGATCAGCCACAGCGCCGCGTCGCGCATCGGTGGCCGCCTCGTCAGGGCAAGTTCGGCCGGGCCTGTCATGGCGTGCCGCTCGCGCCCGCGGGCACGCTCTCTATGCCGACGAGCGCGACCTTGAGGTAGCCGGCGGCGCGCAGCAGGTTCATCACCTCCATCAGGTCGCCATAGGGCACGTCCTTGTCGGCGCGCAGGAATATGCGCGTCTCCTTGTCCGCTCCTGTGATCCTGTCGAGAGCCTGGCCGAATCCCTGTCGCGGCAGGGTCTCGTTGCCGAGTGAAAGGGACAGGTCGCGTTTCACCGTCAGGAACGCCGGCTTGTCGGGACGAGGCGTCGCCGCAGCGGTCGAGGCCGGCAGGTCGACATTGACGTCGACCGTGGCCAGGGGGGCCGCCACCATGAAGATGATGAGCAGGACCAGCATGACGTCGATGAAGGGCGTCACGTTGATCTCGTGCGTTTCCTCCAGATCGTCGCCGACGCTTTCGCGGATCTTTGCGGCCACCGTCCCGCTCCTATTCGGCCGCCAGGGCGCGCGCCGGCGTCGCGCGATAGTCGAGGTCGCGGCTGACCAGCCGCTCGACGCCGGCCGAAGCGTCGGCGAGGACCTGCCGGTATCCGGCGATGGCGCGGGCAAAGACGTTGTAGATGACGACAGCGGGAATAGCCGCCACCAGACCCAGCGCGGTCGCCAGCAGCGCTTCCGCGATGCCCGGCGCGACCACGGCGAGGTTCGTCGTCTGCGCCTGCGAAATGCCGATGAAGGCGTTCATGATGCCCCAGACCGTGCCGAACAGGCCGACGAAGGGCGCCGTCGAGCCGATCGTCGCCAGCAGGCCGGTGCCGCGGGTCATGCGGCGGGCGGCCTGCGCCTCGATGCGCGACAGGCGCGAGGCGACGCGTTCCTTCAAGCCTTCACCGCCGCAATGGTCGAGCGCTTTCGACGACAGTTCCACTTCCTGGCTCGCGGCCTGCACCAGCAGGCTTGCGGCATTGCTGCCCGAACCGAGCATCTTGGCGGCCTGGTCGAGCGAGCGGGCCTGCACGATGACATGGGCGCCGCGCCATGCGCGGGTGCGCGCGGCCAAAAGCTCGAGCGACTTGGCGAGCCACACCGTCCAGGTGACGAGCGACGCGAAGGCGAGACCGATCATCACCGCTTTCACGATGATGTCTGCGTTCATGAACATGCCCCACGGCGACAGGTTGTGCGGCAGGAGGGTCGTGGGGATCGCTTCCGCCTCGGTGGTCGATCCGGCATCGGGCGCAACTGCGTTCTGAGCGTCAGCCGCCTCGGGTGCGGGAACGACGGGAGCCGGATCGGAGGCCAGCATGCCGGTTTGCGGCGCGGGCGCCGCCTGGGAAGGCTGGTCGGGGAGGCTTTCCTGCGCCGCCGAGGCCGTGGCGGCGAGGGCGAGGGCAAGGCAGGCGATGACGGCAAGCGATCTCATGTGCGAATTCCGCTGGAATGATTTCTGGACAAATACACTCAACTAATGTGCGGGTTCAATGGCGCGATGCCGATTTATCGGCAAAGTTTCCGTCGTTCGTGCGCGCTGTGCGATCATCCGGGCACGCATCCGGGATAGCGGGCGGGCAAATTGCCCAGGGCGAGGGGGCGCGGCGGTGGATCCGCGCGCCGGCGTGCCAGATGCGTGAAAACAGATGAAGCGGTCGGGTGCGCTGCGCTGCGTCGCAAATGAGCAGCTTCCGGTCAGGCAAGCGGTTTTAGCCCTTGCCTCGCAACCGGCGAGCCTATAAGGCTTCGCGCGGTTCGGAGTGTAGCGCAGCCCGGTAGCGCACTTGACTGGGGGTCAAGGGGTCGTGGGTTCGAATCCCGCCACTCCGACCATTTTTCTCTCTTTCGGGCAGAGCCGTTCATCGTCGCGGCTGCTTGTAATTATAAGCGCCATATCAATTGCTGACTCGTGCGCGGCTCAGGGCGGTGTGCCGATCGTTGCAGTTCGCATGACGGCTGTCCAATCCACCTTCGAAAACGATTTCTTAACCCTGTCCCGAGGCGGTTGTGCGCTTGCGACCGCTTCTCTGTGGGAGATCGTTGACATTCGAACAAAATTAGAACAAATTACGAACATACTGAAAACAGGAGAGCGAAATGAGCGATTTTGTTCAGGATGTCGTCTCGCTGGTGTGCATGAGCACCTTCCTCGTCTCGATGGCACTTTGGATCGGAGCGATGTGATTAAATGGGTGCGGAGCGGACCTGAAAGATCGCGATGCGCTTTGGCTCTCGACTCCGGAGGCGGCTTCAGCCGGCCTTGCGCAACGGTGTCGCTGGGGAGACGGCCGGTCCGAAAACGGTCTCGAAAGCAGTCTTCAGCGCCACGTCCAGGTCGGTCATGGTGACCGGCAACCCGAGGTCGACGAGGCTGGTTACGCCGTGATCGGCGACGCCGCACGGCACGATGCCGGTGAAATGCGTCAGGTCCGGTTCGACGTTGATGGCGATGCCGTGGAAGCTGACCCAGCGCCTCAGGCGAATGCCGATGGCGGCGATCTTGTCTTCCGCCGGCGAACCGTTCGGCATGACGGGGCGATCGGGCCGCACCACCCACACGCCGACCCGATCCTCGCGCCGCTCGCCCTTGACGTTGAAGGCGGCCAGCGTGGCGATGATCCATTCCTCGAGCGCGGCCACGAAAGCGCGCACGTCCTCGCGTCGCCGTTTCAGGTCGATCATCACATAGGCGACCCGCTGGCCCGGCCCGTGATAGGTGTATTCTCCGCCGCGCCCGGCCGCGAACACGGGGAAACGGTCGGGGTCGATGAGGTCGTGCGACCGTGCCGAGGTGCCGGCCGTGTAGAGGGGCGGATGCTCGACCAGCCAGACCAGCTCGCCTGCGGCGCCGTCGCGGATGGCGGCCGCGCGCGCTTCCATGAACTGCAGCGCGTCGGGATAGGAGGTCAGGCCCGGTTCGATCCGCCATTCGACCGCGGCGGAGCCGGGCAGGGGCAGGAATGACGTGGCTAGCTGGCTACGGTCGGGCATGGTCTGTTTCTCGCTTTCCTTCATATGGCGGCAAACGAGGCGATCGTCCAGTCCGGCACCGATGGCGCCAGGTATGGTCAATTCGATTAAGGTTTTAACGAAAGGTTGACGCTCTTATGGCATGGACTGGGTATGGACCAGGAGAGCGGCAAATCGAGATCGGACTGGCGGGCGATGGGCCTGTGCCTGCTGCATGTCGCCATTCTTTTCGTGCCGATTGCGTTCTGCCTGTTGCTGCTTGCCGGTGTGTCGATGCAGAAATCGGCGACGGCGCGGCTCGATCCGATCGAGACGGGATCGATCCGGCATCGTTAGAGAGTGCGGGAAGGGCGGCAGGTTCCCTTGCGCGTGTGTCAGGTGCTGACGCCGAGTTCGACGAGCCGCTCGACACATGATTCCTCGGCTTGATCGAGCTCGGCCAGCGTCTCTTCCAGGTCGCGGCGCTTCTGCCTGAGGTCCTCGCGCTTCTCCTCGATGCGCTTGATCATGAGATTGAGCTGGCCGACCTCGCCGGGCGGCTCCCGGTACATCTGGATGATCTCGCGGATCTCGTTGATGGAAAAGCCCAGGCGCTTGCCGCGCAGGATCTGGCGAATCAGGTGGCGGTCGGAGGGGCGGAACAGCCGCGTGCGGCCGCGCCGGACAGGCGCGATCAGGCCCTCGTCCTCGTAGAAGCGCAATGTACGGGTGGAGACGTCGAATTCGCGCGTCAGTTCCGTAATGGAGTAGTATTCCCTCATCGTCACTCCGCGCGCCGCGCCATCTCGCGTTTCCATCTCCGGGTATGCCGTTGGCTGCCCCGCCGCTCGCCAGACCATGGCGGCAGGCGCTCCGATGAACGCGGTCTCCGCTGCTCCAGCCTGGTTTCCTTAGAGCGGTTCATTTCCGGACGCAAAACCGCTTCGCACTTCTGCTGGAAATGCTCTAGCCGTATTTATACGACGCCGGCCGGTTCCGGCCGGTTGCAGAATGTTCCAGCGTCCCCTGCCGGAAGTCTGGCACGGCATTTACGTAAAAGTCAATTTCGAACCTGCGCACACCTTTCGGCCGGCGCTACATTCCGAACCACCAGGTCGCAAGGCCCAGGAAGGCGAAGAAGCCGACCACGTCCGTCACCGTGGTGACGAAGACGGCAGAGGCGACCGCCGGGTCGACGCCCATCCGGTCGAGAAGCAGGGGAATGAGGATGCCGCCGAGCGCCGCCGCCATCATGTTGATGACCATCGCCGCCGCGATGATGCCGCCGATATTCGGATCCTGGAACCACAGCCCGGCGACCGCGCCGATCAGCACGGCGAAGACGGCGCCGTTGATCAGGCCGACGCCGAGTTCGCGCCGGATGACGCGCAAGGCGTTGTAGATATCGAGGTCCCTGGTGGCCAGCGCCCGCACGGTGACGGTCATGGTCTGGGAGCCGGCGTTGCCGCCCATGCCGGCCACGATCGGCATCAGCACGGCTAGCGCCACCAGGTGCTGGATGGTGTTGTCGAACAGGCCGATCACCGAGGCGGCCAGAAAGGCGGTCACCAGATTGACCAGCAGCCAAGGCACGCGCGAGCGCGAGGTTGACAGCACCGAGTCCGACAGTTCCTCGTCGCCGACGCCGCCCATGCGCAGAAGGTCTTCCTCGGCTTCCTGCTGGATGACGTCGACGACGTCGTCGATGGTGAGCACGCCGACCAGCCGCTCGTTCTCGTCGACGACGGCCGCCGACAGAAGGTCGTACTGCTCGAACTCGCGGGCCGCCTCCTCCTGGTCCATCGTCGCGGGAATGGCGTGACGCGTCTCATGCATCACCTCCTCGATCTTGACGGCCCGCCTCGTGCGCAGGATCTGGTCGAGATCGACCGCGCCAAGCAGCTTGAAGGTCGGGTCGATGACGAAGACCTGACTGAACCTGTCGGGCAGGTTCCTGTCCTCGCGCATGTAGTCGATGGTCTGCCCGACGGTCCAGAAAGGCGGCACGGCGACGAATTCCGTCTGCATGCGACGGCCGGCCGTTTCTTCGGGATAGTCCAGCGAGCGCCGCAGGCGAATGCGTTCGGTGAAGGGAAGCTGCGAGAGGATCGCGTCCTGGTCTTCCTCGTCGAGGTCTTCCAGGATGTAGACGGCGTCGTCGGAATCGAGCTCCTGCACCGCCTGCGCGATCTGGTCGTTCGGCAGGTTCTCGACGATATCGAGGCGGATGGCCTCGTCGACCTCGGTAAGCGCCGAGAAATCGAAATCCTGACCGAGCAGTTCCACCAGCGTGCGCCGCTGTTCGGGCACGAGCGCTTCGAGAAGATCGCCCAGTTCCGACTGGTGAAGGTCGCCGACGTCGCGCTTGAGCGACAGCGTATCGCGGTCGGCGATCGCCGCGCCGATCTGCGCAAGGAAGGACGAGCGTATGACGCCGTCGTCATCGTAGATGTCGGCGTGAATGCCCTCGGAGGCCGGGGCGGCATCAAGCTGTTCGTCCTGGCCTTCCATCGGCTTCTCCCGCTGCCGGAATCCGGGGGAAAGGATACGGCGCAGGTCTAACGCGCAACATGCGGGAACATCAAACGAAATACGTCCTGGCGTGTCTCATCCGCGCTGGCTGTGGCAAATCGGTTGTTTGCGCCGCCGGAGGCCGCTGCGGCGGGCTTCCGGTCTTCGATCGACACGGTGCGAATATTGGTGCGCGGACCCTTGTTTAGCCCAAAGCGATTTGCTACACGCCGCGGGCCGGCCCGATCCGGCTCCTACCACGTGCGGTCGTGGCGGAATTGGTAGACGCGCAGCGTTGAGGTCGCTGTGGGGCAACCCGTGGAAGTTCGAGTCTTCTCGACCGCACCACCCTTCGCTCTTCGAGCTTCGGGTGGCAAGCCACCCGCAGATCGTTAGACGAAGAAGTGTCCTCCGAAGGCTTGGCGTAGGAGGACGAGTTCGCGTTTTCTCCTTCCGACGGCACCAAGGCTTTCAGCAAAACCGTTCATCGATCTGTTGAAATCGCTTTATTTCGCTTATCGTACCAAATCATCGGTTCAAGCGGTCGGTCCATGCAGCATTCTGCAAATGTGAAGACGCGCCGGCTGGGGCGCACGGTCATCTGGCTGCTCGTCGCGGCTTTGCTGCTGACGGTCGTCACCGCCTACAAGTATTTCCACAAGGGCGAGGATTTCCCCGACGCTTTCTACACCGACATGATGTCGGGTGCGGTCTAGAGCTAGGCCATTCGTTCGGGAGCAGACAACGTTCAGCCGCCTACTGTGGCTCACCGGCGCCTGACCGGGAGCGGCATGGCGGCGCACCTGCTGATCTGCCTCTGTCGAGGTTTCGCGCCGCTCAGATCCAGCGGCGGACGCGCTTGGCGTAGTCGCGGTATTTCTTGCCGAACTTGCGGGCGAGGATTTTTTCTTCCCGCTCGATGGCCAGCTTGCGCGTGGCGAGGGCGGCAAGCAAAGCCATGATGAGGAACCACGGGCTTCCGGTGATCAGGCCGATGGCGATCAGCAGGATCGTGTTGGCGAGGTAGATCGGGTTGCGGCTGACGGCGAACGGCCCGTCGGTCAGCAGTTTGTCGGGCGTGCCGTTGGGATTGAGCGTGGTGCGCGCCTTCGTCATGGCACGGATGGTGGTAACCCAGAGGGCAACCACCGCCAGCACGGCGATCCAGCCGATCGCAAACAGTAGATCCGCCAGAACGTCGCTGAACCAGGGCAGGGGATATGCCACGTCCAGCGCGATGCCGACGAGCAGCGCGACCAGATAGACCAATGGCGGCCACGGCACCTTGCCCGCGCGAAACTCGCCTTCCGTCATTGCGCTTCCTCCGGCGCCGTGTCTTCGGTCTCGACGGTGCAGGTGCTGGCGAGGTCGGCGATGCGCGCCCTGAGCTGAGGGTCGGCGTCCCCCTGGTCGAGGCGTGAAAGCATGTTTGTGCTGCCGAGCTTGTCCAGCATGCAGCCACAATAGCTGACGCAGAAAGCCTTGTCGCGGACCTGTTGGCACGAGGCATGGCAGGAGGATGTGAAGGCCTCCTGCGGCGACAGTTGCGTGGGTGGCGCCACCTGCGCGACCAGCCACACGCAGGCGATCAGCACCGGCTGGTGGATGAGGTAGAAGGCGAGGCTGTGGCGGCCGATGAAGGTCAGCGGGCGCGCCGCGCGGCCGAGCGGAACGTCCGCCATCCGCTCCAACAGGCCGGCCGATGCGGCGAGCCTGGTGACGCCGATGCCGGCGAGCACGGCGCCGAACCACGGGAAAAGCGGGACGTAGTCGTTCGAGCGCGGGTCGACGGTGGAGAGCCCCAGCCACCACAGCCACGGGTGATCGAAGGCCGGCGCGCGCAGGACATGCGGCGCGGCGATGACCAGGGCGGCGACCAGAAGCGTCAGGATCGCCGGCAGCCGCAGGAAGGCCAGCCCGAGCACGCTGGCGAGCGCAATCTCATGCAGGATACCGAAGAAGATAAAGCTGTCCGGCGTCGCGAAATAGGTCACCAGCGTGATGGCCGCGGCGGCGCCGACGATCATGGCCAGGCGTTGCCGGTAGCCGTTCCAGCGGATGCCGCGGCCATGCGCGAGCACGAGACTGACGCCGACAAGGAAGAGGAAGGTCGATGCGATGCAGCGGGCGTAGATCTTCCAGCCGCCGAAGGCCGTCAGGCCCGGCGCCGCATAGCCGAAGAACTCCAGGTCCCAGGTGAAATGGTAGCTCGCCATGGCAAGCAGGGCGGCGCCGCGCAACGCGTCGATGACCAGGATTCGCCGTGTCGGCTTCCGTTGCCCGGCAGGCGCTTGCTCCAGTTCCATATTGCTGTTCACTCCGGCCAGAACGGCAGAGGGGTAGGGCGAAAGCCGGGCACTGTAAAGTTGGGCCAGCGACGGAAAGGCTTTGGCCGCTGTTCTATTCCGACAGGAGGGTGTCGGTTTCCTGCTACCGGCGCCGCATGGCCCGGCGCAGATTCGCACCGATCGCTTCCGGGGCCAAATGTCCACACACGTTCGCCATCCCATCTGGCTTCCCGCCGTGCGGCCTGCGGACGCGCGAACCTTCGCTTCCCTTTACGCCATCGAGTCCTTCGCGCGGGCGACGGTCTCCAGCGTCATCCCCATCCAGGCCTACGAAATCCTCCGTAACGAGCAGATGGTCTCGATCCTCTACACGATCGTCTCATTGACCGGCCTGTCGGCGACGCTGTTCATGCCGTTGCTCATCCGCCGCTTTGCCCGGCGCTGGGTCTATACGGCCGGCGCCTGCCTGCTGGCGGTCGGCTCGCTGTTCTTCGTCACCCACACGCTGCCCGGCCAGATGCTCGGCATGCTGGCGCGGGTGATGGGCGCCAGCGCGCTCTCCATCACGCTCAATCTCTATATTATGGACCACATCCGCAAGGCGGATTTCATGCAGGCGGAATCGCTGCGCATGGCGTTTTCCATGTTCGCCTGGACGGGCGGTCCGACGCTCGGCATCTGGCTTTATTCCCGCTACGGCATCTATGCGGCGCACGGTGCGGTGGCCGTCTTCGCGCTGGCGCTGGTGGCGCTGTTCTGGTTCTACCGGCTCAGCGACAACACCATGATCGCGCCCGGCAGGAGCCGTGCGATCAACCCGCTGGCCAATATCGGTCGGTTCGTCTCGCAGCCCCGGCTCAGGCTGGCGTGGCTGATCGCATTCGGGCGGTCGTGCTTCTGGAGCACCTTCTTCGTCTACGGGCCGCTGTTCATGGTCGTTACCGGCCAGGGCGACCTGGCGGGCGGTTTGCTTGTCTCGGCGGGCAATGCGCTCCTTTTCGCCGCCATTTTCTGGGGCAAAGCGGGCAAACGCTTCGGGGTGCGCAACGTCATCACGGTGGCGTTCTTGTGCATGGCTCTCTCGCTGTGGGCGGCCGGAGCCGTGGGAGAGTCCGCTCCGCTCGTCACGGCCGGGCTCCTGCTGGTAGGCGCTCTTTTCACCATTGCCGTCGATGCGCTGGGCTCGACCGCATTCATGCGCGCGGTGCGTGCCTATGAGCGACCGCAGATGGCGGCGGTCTACCGCACCTATCTCGACTTCTCCGAGCTGACGCCGCCGCTGGTCTATTCGGTCGTCCTGGCCTTCTTCGGCCTCGGTTCGGTGTTCGCCACGCTCGGGTGCCTTGCCGCCGCCTGCGCGATCGTCACATGGCGTTATCTCCCGAAATCGTTGTAGACGTTCTCAGGCATCCCCTCGCAGTCGGCGTCGGGACGCCGCATTTGCGGCCGTTGACTGGTCTTCCTATAGTCGCCCGCACGAAGGGAATCGCTCTGTGAAGGAAATATCCAGCCCGTGTCCACAAGCCTGACCTTTGTTCTCGGCGGCGCGCGCTCGGGCAAGAGCGCCCATGCGGAACGTCTGGTGTCGGGGCACGCGGCGCCGTGGATCTACATTGCGACCGCGCAGGCCTATGACGACGAGATGCGGCAGCGAATCGCGGACCATCAGGCACGGCGCGGGGCAGGGTGGGAGACTGTCGACGCGCCGCTCGGTCTTGTCGGCGCGCTGCGGGCTGTCCCCGACGGTCGTCCCGTTCTCGTCGACTGCCTGACCCTGTGGCTGACCAACCACATGCTGGCGGACGCCGATGTGGCCACCGAGTGCAGCCGTCTGGCCGAGACCCTGTCGCGACCGCGTGGCCCGTGGGTGGTCGTTTCCAACGAGGTCGGGCTTGGCATCGTGCCGGACAACGCGCTGGGGCGGCGCTTTCGCGACGCCGCGGGCCGGCTCAACCAGCAGGTCGCCTCGGCGGCGGACACGGTGTTGATGATGGTTGCGGGACTGCCGCTGAAGGTGAAGTGATGACGCAGATCGATGAACGGGACGCGGAAAAACACCGCGCCAAGATGGAAAAGCGCAAGGCGGTTCAGGACGCCGAGGTCGCGCAAAAGACAATCGAGAAAGGTTTGCTGATCGTCAACACCGGTCCGGGCAAGGGCAAGACGACGGCCGCCTTCGGGCTGGCGCTGAGGATGCTCGGCTACGGCAGGCGTGTGGGGGTCGTGCAGTTCATCAAGGGCGCGTGGCAAACCGGCGAAAAGGATGCCTTCGCCGCGTTCGGCGACAAGGTCGTGTGGCATACGATGGGCGAAGGATTCACCTGGGAGACGCAGGACCTGAAGCGCGACATCGCGGCGGCGCAGGCCGCCTGGGCGAAGGCGCTGGACCTGATGGGGGACCCGACGATCAGTCTTGTCGTGCTCGACGAACTCAACATCGCGCTGCGCTACGACTATCTCGATCTCGACACGGTCGTGGCGGGCCTTTCAGGCCGGCGGCCGGACCTGCATGTCGTGGTCACCGGCCGCAACGCCAAGCCGGCGCTGGTCGAGGCTGCCGATCTCGTCACCGAGATGGGGTCGACCAAGCACCATTTCTCCGCCGGCGTTAAGGCGCAGCAAGGCATCGAGTTTTGAGCGCATTACGATTCAACCGCGATCGCCGGTGCGCTTGTTATCAAGCAGCGCATCCAAAACCGGCAGTGCACCCCACCCCACCCTTATTCCCTCCCCACAAGGGAGACGATGACAGGCGATGAGGGGCGGCGATACGCGCTTTCGTCATCCTTGGACGGAGCCGAGCGCAGCGAGGCGAAGACCCAAGGATCCATGCCGGAACGGTATGGCCGCGTGAGACGGGCAGAAGGCACTTCGTTGTGTATCGTCCCGCGCTTCGTTGATGGTCAGGCATGGATCCTCGGGTCGCTCTTGGCTTCGCCTTCGCTTGCCCGAGGATGACGAAGGAAAAAACAGCTGCGCCCCGCTCCGCCCGAGGATGACGAAACAGACGTTCGCAAAAAAATCTCTCCACACCCGCAAACCCTCTTCCATACTTGGCCCGCCCGAAGCGGAGGACAGGATGGAAGGTTGGGACGGAGAGGCGAACTGGGATCGCGATGTGCTGAAGCGCATCGTGGCTTTGCTGTTCGCGCTCGCCAATCTGGCTGACCGTGCCGCCGGCGCTTCCTTCCTCCGCCGCCTGCGGGTGCTCGGCATCGTGAGTCACGGCGAGGCCGAGGCGCGCGCCTTCGTCATCGGGGTTGCGACTGGAGAGCCGGCGCCCCTCGACACCCTGGAGGCAAGCGGCGATGCGGCGTGCCTCGCGGTACGTCTGCGCGCTCTGGCGCTGATGCTGTGCCTCCTGCTGGCGCAAGGGGTCGCGCTTCCCGGCGCGGCTGGTCCGCCAGCCTGCCGGCACCCGCACAAAAAGTCCGGGCGGGCGGTTCGTCGGCGGGAGGCACCGCCCGCTGCGGACACATCGTAGCCGGCACTTCGCGAGGCTCCGGGCCGGGCCTTGATCCTTGACAGCGACGGCTTCCCAGAACCTGGCGAACGGAAACTGTGCCGTCGGGAACGCTAAGCCGCGTGCCGATGGGAGTTGCTGCCACAAAAAAATCTCCCGTCACCCCAAGGAATCGCTAACGGCTATCGTCCAACAGTCCGATGATGGCGATGATGCTTGACGAGAGCGACGCATCCGACAGCGAACTGGTCGGGCGGGCGAGGGACGGAGACAGGGAAGCCTTCGGCAGGTTGGTCGAAAGGCACTACGACTTCGTCCATCGCGTCGCCTGGCGCTGGTGCGGCCGCAAGGCCGACGCCGAGGATATAGCGCAGGACGTCTGCGTGCGGCTCGGCCGGTCGATCCGCGACTATCGCGGCAGCGGCGCTTTCACCACCTGGCTCTATGCCATGACGTTGAACGCCGCTCGCGATCACGCGCGGAAATCGATGCGCGAGAGTGCCAAGACCGAAGCCTATGGCGTGCATGCGTTGATTTCCGGCGAGACGCCGGAAGAACCGGACGATCAGGCCGAGGCGCTATGGGCCGCCGTGCGCAGGCTGCCGGACAAGCAGCGGGGCGCGGTATTGCTGGTCTATGGCGAAGGCCTGTCCCACGCGGCGGCGGCCGAGGCGATGGCGATCTCGGAGACGACGGTTTCCTGGCACATCCATGAAGCGAAGAAGCGGCTGAAAGTGCTGATGCGCACAGCCGGGGATGAATGACGATGGTTGACGACAACGAGTTGGCAAGGCTGCGCACCCTGCGCGTCCCCGTGCCGAATCCGCAAGCGAAGATCGGCGCGCTGCATGCGGCGATGACGGCTTTTGACGAGGCCCAGGAAGAAAATTCGCCGGTTCCCCAAGGATCGGCCGAACCACAGCGTCTCACCTCACGAGCAGCAAAACTCTGGAGGGAGATCATGCAGAAGAAGCTCGTCGCCACGCCGGCCATCGCCGGACTCATTGCACTGCCGATCGCCGGTTATACGGCGCTCTATCTGCTCGACCAGCAGAATTTCAATTTCGGCGGTGACCGTACGATCGCCGAGACCAGCGCGGACAAGCCGGAGGCCAACGCGCCGGTGTCCACCAGCAAACCGGCTACAACCGAACCGGCCGGCAAGATGGAAGTCGAGCAAAGCCCCGATCTCGACGAGACGTTGGTCGCGCCGGCCGCTCCGCCCCTGCCGAAGGCAGAGAGCAGCGCGGCGTCCGGTCAGGCGCAGGATGCGCTGACGCGCGAAGTCGCCCCGGCGCCGATGGCGATGGAAGCGGCGCCGAACGGGGTTCGCTCGCGCGACCTCGCAAAAACCAGGCTTTTCGTCCAGCCCTCGGTCAGCGTCCTGCCGGCACCTATCGACACGATGCCGCCGCAGGCGGAAAACCGCGACCGCATCGAGGATTTCAGGACCAATCCGGTGCATTCGGCCAAGGACGACCCCGTCTCGACCTTCTCCATCGATGTCGACACCGCTTCCTATTCTTTCGTGCGGCGCTCGCTGAAGGAAGGTTCGCTGCCGCAACCCGACACGGTGCGCGTGGAGGAGATGGTCAACTATTTCCCCTATGACTGGAAGGGACCGGGCTCGGCCGAAACGCCGTTCAATTCCACGGTCACGGTGATGCCGGCGCCCTGGAACGCCCAACACAAACTGATGCATGTCGCCATCAAGGGCTATGATTTGCAGCCGGCGACGCAGCCGAAAGCCAATCTGGTCTTCCTGATCGACGTGTCGGGTTCGATGAACGAGCCGGATAAGCTGCCGCTGCTGAAGTCGGCGTTCCGGCTGCTGGTGAGCAAGCTCAAACCCGACGACACCATCTCGATCGTCACTTACGCGGGCGATGCCGGAACGGTGCTGGAGCCGACGAAGGTGGCCGAGAAGGACAAGATACTCGGCGCGATCGACAGTCTCCAGCCGGGCGGCAGCACGGCCGGCGAGGCAGGCATCAAGCAAGCCTATCGGTTGGCCGAGAAAAGCTTCGTCAAGGACGGTGTCAACCGCGTCATGCTGGCGACCGACGGCGACTTCAACGTCGGCCAGACCGACGACGGGGACCTCAAGCGCCTGGTCGAACAGGAGCGCAAGACCGGCGTCTATCTCTCGGTGTTCGGCTTCGGTCGCGGCAACCTGAATGACCGGATGATGCAGACCATCGCCCAGAACGGCAACGGCACGGCGGCCTATATCGACACGCTGCAGGAGGCCGAGAAGGTGCTGGTCGAGGATGCGGCCTCGACGATCTTCCCGATCGCCAAGGACGTGAAGATCCAGGTCGAGTTCAATCCGCAAAAAGTCTCGGAATACCGGCTGATCGGCTACGAGACGCGGGCGCTCTCCCGTGAGGACTTCAACAACGACCGCGTCGACGCCGGCGACATCGGCTCGGGCCATTCGGTGACGGCGATCTACGAGATCACGCCGAAGGGGGCGCCCAGCCAGATCGACGATCTGCGCTACGGCGAGGCCTCGACAGACAATGGCGGCGTGGCCAATGCGGACGAATATGCCTTCGTGAAAATCCGCTACAAGCTGCCCAACGAGGAGACCTCGAAGCTCATCACCACGCCGGTGACGGGTGCCAACGAGGTGTCGTCCTTCGACGCGGCCGGTACGGACCAGCGCTTCTCCGTCGCGGTCGCGGCGTTCGGCCAGAAACTGCGCGACGAGGATGCCACCGCGACATTCGGCTTCGACAGGATCGAGCAGATTGCCGCCGCTGCCCGGGGCGCCGACCCGTTCGGCTACAGGTCTGAGTTCCTCTCGCTGGTGCGTCTTGCCTCGGCGCTTGAGCGGAACCGTTAAGCACGGCGGTGGCCGGGTCTGTTGCCGGACGAAATCGTTGCAAGACAGAATTCGAGGGACGCGAAACATGGCCGGCAGGCGCAACCTTGCCGGCCTTTTTTTCCTGCGAATGCGCGATTGGCTAAAATGCCGCGTATTTCCGGCACCCCTCCGAAATCACTTGCCGCCTATGGTCACCGGGGCTTGTTTGAGGGAGCAGTCGGTGCAAGTTCACGGTTCCACGCCCAGGGCGATCGATCGTTCGCAATGGGAACAAAAATCCACCTATGACAGCGCGAACAAGGTCGGTTCGCATCCGGCCGACGCCTCGCTGGCGTCGCGCAACGGCCAAGCCGGCGATGCCACGCTCAGCACGGCGTTTTCCGCCCTTCGCAACGAGCGCTTCGGCACGATGCTTGAAAAGATCGGCGATCCGCGCGCTTCGGCTGCCCTGGTCGACATGCGGCAGAGCGACGGCGCCAGTGCCGATCACGGTTCCGTTTTCGCCGCCTATTCGCAAAGCGCCGACTAGACCTGCGGAACGGGCGCACGCACTGGCGCTCCTGGGCCGATCTTCAACGTACGGGAATGGCGTCTGCGGCTTTGTCGCGACAGCGCGACGACTTTGTGGTCGATTGGGGGTGGCAGAAGCTTTTTTCTGCGGATCGGTGGAACGGCACAAGGGAAGCGGATGTCCAACGGCGAGCTCGACGAATGGGACATAGCGCGCCGCGGATTGCGGTCCATCTCCTCGCCCGAGATCAAGGCGTTTTGGGATGGTTACATCGCCCGGCGCCGGCCCGTTCTGATCGAGCATGGCAGCCTCTATTCGCGCTGGCGGCTTGTGTCGGACGATCTGGTGATCTCGCTCTACCTGACGAACCGTAGCGTCGGCCTGTTCGTCAGGGGGCGGCGCGGAGAGCGCTATCGCACGACGCTCAATCGACTATCGGTCTACGAACCTGCCCTCGGAGAAGCGCTCGGCGCCGGTCTGAAAGCCTATGAGGGCTGTTGCCATCTCACCGATCGACCGACGGCGATCACCGATCCGCAAAGCTGGCCGCAGGCCTATAGGTGGCTGACAGAGCGGGAAGAGCTCTACTACGGCGTCCTGAGCGAGCTTGCCTCCGGGACCGGAAAAGCATGACCGGAGGAAGGGGCGACCGAACCGGGTGATCAGCCGCGCGAGCGCCGGCGCTCGCGGCGGCCTTCGCCGCCGGCATCGTTGCTGGCGGCCTTGTTGCGCATTGGGCCGATCCGTTCAACGATCGTCTCGATCGTCGGGCGATCCGCCTTCTGATGGGCATCGAGCGCCTGCCGCATCGCGGCAAGATGAGCAAACGACGTGCCGCAGCAGCCACCGATGATCTTCGCGCCGCCGTCTACCGCGAGCCGGACGTAATCGGCCATCAGTTCCGGCGTGCCCGAATAGTGGATTTCCGAGCCCTTGAATTCGGGAATGCCGCAATTGCCCTTGACGATGACGGTGGCCTCGGGCTTCGCGGCGGTCATGTCGAGCAGCGAGGCGAGGATGTCGGACGCGCCGACGCCGCAATTGGCGCCGACGCCGAGCGGCGCCTCGGCCAGTCCATCGGCAACGGCGTGGATGTCCTTCGGCAGCAGGCCCATCATGGTGCGCCCGGCGGTGTCGAAGGAGCCGGTATAGGTGTAGGGCAGGCCGACCCGGATGGCTGCTTCGGCGGCGGCCCGGATCTCGTCCGGGGCGGACATGGTCTCGATCCAGGCGACTTCGGCGCCGCCGGCCTTCAGGCCCTCGATCTGCTCGGCGAAGGCATTGACGGCTTCGTCGTAGGTCAGCGCGCCGAGCGGTACCAGCAACTCGCCGGTCGGTCCGACCGAGCCGGCCACGATCACCTTGCGGCCGGCCTTGTCGGCGACGGCGCGGGCGATCTCGGCGGCACGCTTGTTCAGCTCGAAGACACGGTCCTGCGCGTTGTGCAGCTTCAGGCGGTGGCGGGTGCCGCCGAAGGAGTTGGTGAGGATAATGTCGGCGCCTGCCTCGACGAAATTCCGGTGCAGGTCCGTGATCGTCTCGGGCGCGGTCTCGTTCAGCAGTTCCGGTGCCTCGCCGGCGGGCAGGCCCATGGCGAACAGGTTCGTGCCGGTGGCACCGTCGGCCAGCAGCACGCCCTTTTCCGCGATCAGCGTGTCGATCGGATTGTTCGTCGGCATGGAAGGAGACCCAGTTTCCAGTTTAGATAAGGATATAAAGAAGTCTTTATATCTGGTCAATGGCCGCGTCGTCGGAAACGGCGCTTTCGAGAGCGACCGGCGGCAGGATTTCGACCTCGATCTCGGTACAGGCTTCTCCGTTGGTCGGGTGGTGGTCGACCGAACAGGCGGTGACCACGACCAGCAGGTCGCGCTCTGCTTCCAGTGTCACGTTGCCGCCCGGCGGATTGATGGACGCGGCGACGACGAGCGAGCCGTCCGGACCGGGCAGGGAGTTCTGGAAGAAGTCGACCGGATCGGGCGTGAAGGGAAAGGAGACGCCCGACTCCGCCAGCGCCGCGCGCAGATTGTCCGCGCAGTTCGGGTGATCGGCGAATCCGGCGCGGCGGTAGAGCGCCGCGTTGCAGGCGGGGAACAGCATGTCGTGCGGGCCGGGCGAGGCGTCCTCGACCAAGGTGAGCATTTTCTCCCCCGACAGGCCGTAGAAACTTTCGCCGACCGCCGGAAACAGTTTTTCGGTGATGTCGCGGGTCTGCGAGGTGCTTAGCCAGTCGAGATCGCCGTCGGTGGAGAAGGCCCACAGATCCGCGACCTGCGCGCCTTTCGGGTCGGTCAGGCGGATGCGATCGCCTTTCGAGATGCGGAATGCCTGGCCGGACTGCGGCGGAATGACGGTTCGGGCGGGTTCCTGCATGAAAAGACTCCTGGAAACAAGGAAATGTCGGTGGTCAATCCGCCGGGGCGGCAAGCGCGCCGTCGGCCAGATCCTGCGCGAAACGCGCCGCCTCGTGGGCATTGATCTCGGCCGCTCGGATGAGATTGTCGAAATGGCCGGTCAGTGCCCGGATCGTGGCCGTGGCGTTGAGAACGAGATACATGTCGCCGACATAGATAGCGGCCCGATAAGGCCCGAATATGGTGTAGGGAATGGAATAGCGCATCCGGCCGTCATAGAGGAAAAGCCGGAAGGTCGGATAAAGGTCGTCAAGCAACCTTGCCATGTGCACAAGCTGCTCGCGCCGGGCTTCCACCGGCAAGCCGCTCCAGACGCCGAGGCCGCGCGCGAATATCTCGAGCGTGTGACGCGGCATGCAGACTTCCATGTCCGTCTCGGGCCGGCGGTTGTAGTCGATGCGGTATTGCGTCTCGACGGCCTGCGCCTCCACGTTCTTGTTGGCGATGCCGGCCTCATATTCCACCAGCGCCTCGGTGCGCAGAAGATCGGGAATGCCGGCGGGGACATAGCGGATCTTGGTTCCGATGGCTTCCGCGTGCCATTTGGCGAGCAACGTGCTGTCGAAGCCGCCGGCGGCCTCCTCGATCTCGAGGCTTTCGCGCAGTTCGCCGGTGACGCCCTCGTCGTGGCTGAGCCCCAGCAGCCAGTCCAGCGAGACCTTGAACTCGGTGGCGATGTTGAGCAGCGTCTCGGCGCGCGGCAGCCGGGTCGATACGCCCGACATCAGTTGCGACAGCGCCGAGCGGTCGACGCCGACGGCGGCGGCGAAGGCGGACTGGTTGAGGTCGGATCGTGTCAGGAGCAGCCTCAACCGCTCCCGGAAGACACCCGACAGGTCACGCTTGTCCATTTTCATCTCCGGCGATTTTCGGAACGGATTCCTCTGGATGGCCGATTCATGACCTTCCGGAAGGAAATGAATCCGGCACGATGTTTATCATAAACAACAATTGAGGCATTATGTGCGCAATCTCAACAGTTTGTGCGCATTGTCGCGTTGTCGCCTGTTTTTCCTCCTGACACAATCTTGTCAGTAGTCGCCGATTCCCGGCGACATCGGAAAGTGGGAATGACAAGGGACAGCAGATCGCAGCGCAGGGCAGTCGTCGAGTGGCCGACGGTCGCACTCATCATCGGCTGTTATGGCGCCTGGCTGGGTGCCGGATTGTTTCTATGGCCTTCCTTTCCCGTCGCTGCCCTGATCGTCATGGTGCTTACTGTCGCTCTGCATTCCTCGCTGGTCCATGAGGTGCTGCACGGCCATCCCACGCGCAACGCGCTGGTCAACGAGGCCTTTGTCTTCCTGCCCGTCGGCCTTGCCTGGCCGTTCCGGCGCTTCAAGACGTTGCACCTGCGCCACCATGCCGACGAGCGACTGACCGACCCGCTGGACGATCCCGAGAGCTATTACCAGGCGTTGTGGCGCCACGAAACGATGCCGGGCTGGCTGAAGGCCTTGCTGCGCGTCAACAACACGATGGCTGGGCGCTTCATCCTCGGGCCGTGGCTGTCGGTGACCGGCTTCTTCATCGATGACGGCAAGCGCGCCCTGGCCGGCGACCGCGACATTCGCAAGGCATGGCTATTGCACCTGCTGGGCCTGGTGGTCGTGCTGCCGGTGGTGCGGTTCGGCTTCGGCATGCCGCTCTGGCTCTACGTGCTCATCCCGGCCTGGTTCGGCCAGTCGATTATCGCCATTCGCACCTTTGCCGAGCATCAGTGGTCGGAAAACCCGGAAGGGCGAACCATCATCGTGGAGCGCTCGCCGCTGTCCTTCCTGTTCCTCAACAACAATCTGCATTTCGTGCATCACAAGAAGCCGGCCGTCGCATGGTATCGGCTGCCGGGCCTGTTCCGTGCGGATCGCGACAACTGGCTGAAGGCGAACAATGGCTACACCTATCCGAACTATCTCGCGCTGGTGAAGGCGTATGCCTTCAGGGCAAAGGAACCGGTGGTGCATCCGGTGCTTCGCAGGCATCCGGAGCCGGGCAGGGCGTTCAAGCCACGCATGCGTGCGCGCCATGTCGGCGGCCTGGGCAGCGCGCCGGTGCCGGCCGAGCCGCCCAAGGAGTGAGGCCTGCCTGTCCGCCGGCCCATCGCCCGCCCTCCGTGGTTCCTGAACTCCATGGCCGGTTCGCGGTGAGATGACTTGTCCTGCAAGCCGCCTCCCGGTTATTGAAATGCACTCATGACTGCCCTCATCGCCGCCCTGCCGATGTACGACTGGCCCGAGGCGCGTTCCGAAGTCGATTGCCAATGGACTCGACTGCGGGGTGTTCTGCGCGAAGGCGGCATCGCCGCACCGGACAGGCTCGCGCGCCGCAACGCGGATATGCCGGCGGCGCCCGGAGGCATCCGAGGCGCATCTGGAGACATCCTTGCGCCCGATCCGGCGGTGCTTGCACCGGACGGTCTCGATATGCGCGTGCTATGGCTGCATCCGGCGCTGCTTCTCTCGCAGACTTGCTGGGGGCCGATGGAACTCGGCATGGCGCCTCACGTCCAATTCGTCGGGCAGCCGGACTATTCGGCGTTCGAGGGCGGGACGGGGCCGCTCTATCGCAGCGCGATCGTGATGCGGAGAGACGACATTTCTGCCGCCGGCGAGTGTCCCGTCACGCAGGCCGAGCCGGGCGGGAGCATTCCGCTGGAACGGCTTCGCGGCCGGCGTCTTGCCTATAACAGCGAGGATTCGATGTCGGGGCTACTGGCGCTGAGCCGCGATCTCGACGCTGCGGGAGCGGGACTCGACATATTCGCCGAGCGTATCGCGACAGGAGGCCATCGCGCGTCTGTCGTCGCCGTTGCGGAGGGGCGGGCGGACGTCGCCGCCATCGACTGCCGAAGCTGGGCGATGGCCCGCCGGTTCGAGCCGGCGTCCGGGGATCTTGTCGTCGTCGGATGGACGGCGCGCCGCAAGGGATTGCCCTTCATCACGTCGCGCGTGACGCCGCCCGATGTCCTGGCGATCCTGCGCGGCGCGTTGGCCGGCGAAGGGATGCTTGCCGAAGATCAGGGAAGAAGCGCGTAGGAAACGGGCCGTGTGGTCTCCGGCCGCGTCAGGAAGTGGAGGCGCATCCTCACGATCCTGGCATCGGCCAGGTCCAGATTTGCCGCTTTCAGCATGGCCGGGATGATCGGCGGCGGGTCCTTGTCGCCGAACCAGACGACCAGAAGGGGCCTTCGGATGCGTTGGAGCGAATCCGGCATCTCGTAATGGATCGGCACCAGCGACGGATCGAAAAGCCGCATGTTGCCGGGCAACTGGGGGCCGTCGGACAGAACGGCGCGGAAATCGAGATCCGAGCGGGCCTGGCGGTAGAGCGACGCGTAGTCCAGTTGTCCGATCGGCGGCTTGCCGGCTGACCCGTAGTGCAGGTGGTAGGCCAGCCCTGGGATCAGGATCACGGCCACAAGCGCGCTCCAGAAAGAGAGACGGCGAAACCCCTGTTCGCTGGACAGGCGCGGGGCGAACGCCGCGGCCAGGCCCATCGGCGCGAGGAAGAGAACGGGTTGCAGCCAGCGATCCTCGACGCGGCTGGTTCCGCTGACAAGGATCCCCGCGATCGTCATCGCAAGGGCCACCGGCACCAGCCTGACGAGAAAGCGGTATCCAGCCGCGCCCGTCTCGGCTTCCGACGGCATTTTCCTGCCCTTTCGCTGGCGCCACAACATGATGGCGAAGAAGACGAGCAGGGGGGCCGCGAACAGCACCGCGCCTTGCATCAGTTCGCCCAAGCCCTGCACCCTGCCTGCGATCGGCCCGATCTTGTCCAGCGCGAACTTGCTGGTGCGGGCCAGCACCGCCCCCTTGTGGTCGAGCATCCACAGGGCCGTCGGCGTCAGCGCCGCGAGCGCGACGACAAGAGCAACGACGCCATACCGCGAAAGCAGGACGCGCCTGTAGTCGGCGACGGTCAGAGCCGTCAGGACGAGAGCCGCGATAAAGATCGAGGCGTTCGGCTTGCCGAGCAGCGCGGCGGCGACCGCCAGGCCGAAAAGCACGGCGGAAGCGAAGGATTTGCGCCTCATATGCCAGGCAAAGGCAAGGAACGCCCAGCTCGACCCCGCGATGCCGGCGACCGAATGGGTGAGCGCGCGCTGCGATTCCCAGCCGATCGGAGGCAGAAGGAAAATGGCGAGCATGCCCGCCGCTGCAACCGCCCTGGAGAGGCCGAGAAGGCGGGCGCCGAGATCGACGCTGACGAAAAGACTGGCCAGAAGGCCGAATTTCACGATCTGAAGCGTGAGGAAGTGGATTCCCAGCACGTCGCTGACACTGCTTGCGATCCAGGTGTAGAGCGGCAGCTGCGAGCCGCCGTAACCAAGGTGCAGCGGCCCGATATAGGCCAGTTGCTCGGCGTCATCGAGGCCGGCCCCATTGGAGACGAGCGTGATCATCACGGCCTGGAAAGCGAAATAGGCGGCGACGAAGCAGAGCGCGGCCGTCATCTTCGTGCCGGGCAAGGTGTCCGGCATCTCGTCGGAAAAGGTCATCAGCGGCGATCCGTTCTCAGTCTTGTTCCAAAGCCTCTCGCAAAAGACAGCGGCCGTCGAATTCGTCGAGACAGGTCGAGTCTTCCGCCTTCAGTCCGTCTGCCTCTGGATCGTCGCTCTTCTTGGCATCATCATGTTCGGCTTGGATCTTGCGCATTCCAGCGAAGCCGGACGGCCGATGACGTGGCTATGAGCATGGGCATGTCAGGAGCTTCCGTCAGTGCCGCCGGCGATATGCTTGAGGCGCACGAAGCCGACCTGTCGCGTACCGCTGCCCACTTTTTCGGGAATGGCGACCATGGTTTCCGCGCCATCCTTTGAATAGCCCTTGGCCGCCAGGCTTTGCATGAAGGCAGGACTGGGATGCGCGCCGTCGAGCCACGCCAAGACGGCGGGCTCGCGTATGAGAGAGGCATAATCGGGAACTTCTTCGCCCAGGAGTACCAGGGCCGGATCGATCAGCCGTAGATTGCCGATCCAGAGTTTGTCCGACAGAACCGTGGCGACCGGTCCGGTTGCGAGCATCTCTTGCCGGAGCGCGGCGTAGTCGAGCCGGGCGATCCGCCCCAAGCCGTCTCCGGTATAGATCTGCACGTACCAGAGCGCTGGCGTGACCGCCGCCAACACGATGACGGCACCACGGATGGTCGCCAGTTGCGCCGCCCGACCCCATTCGCCGAATCGCTCCATCGAGGCGGCGACTGCTGCGGGAAGCAGAAAGAGGACAGGCAGAAGCCATCGATCCCGGACCTCTGTCGCTCCGGCTGCAAGGACGAACACGGCCACCACCGCGGCCCCCGCGCCAAGCGTTCTCCACAGCAGCTTTTCGGCTGCTGTCGGCGCGCTTACGGTTACGGGCGCCCGCCATGTGATGACAGCGGCGATAGCCAGGACGGCGAGCGGGAGAAGGGAAAAGTAAAAAGTCGAGGCGACGATCTGATGGCCCCCCTCCAGCGCGGCCTGCCAGAATTGCCGCTCCGGGCTGATGCCGAATTTGTTGGTCCGGGCAAGCAGTTCGTCAGGGTTCCGCACATTCCAGACGAAAGTCGGCGCGATGGAGAGGCAGGTCACGATTATCGTCAGGACAAAACGCCGGTCGAGGATCACGCCTCGGAGTTCCCGCAATGATAGCGCTGCCGCCAGCAGGGCGCCGACGAGGACCAGATCATTGTATTTGCCTAGAATGGATGCTGCCACGGCAAGACCGAAGACGACGTAGCCCATGGTCGTGCGTCTGGCATGGAGGCGGGCAAAGGCGAAGACCGCAAGTGCTGAAAAACAAAGGGCAGCGACCGAATGGGACAGCGCCCGCTGCGATTCCCACACGATCATCGGAGTGAGAAAAAGGCCGAGCGCCGCCGTGCCCGCGGTCGCTGATTTCAGCCCAAGCTGCCGCATGGCTGCCCGCACGCACCAGGCCGCACCGAAAAGACAGGCATATTTCACCAGCTTCAACGTCAGCACATTGATGCCGAGGACGGACGCCGCAAGATGATTGATCCAGGTATAGAGCGGCGGTTGCGAGCCACCGTAGCCGGCCCACAGATAGGGCAGATAGACAAGCTGCTCGGCATCATCGATGCCCACGCCCGTGCCGGCGAAGCGAACCAGCAGAGTGAGCACCGCGACCTGCATCAGGCAGTACAGGCCGACGAAGGCAATCGTTGCGCTGAAAGGGCCGACGCGTCCGTCCGCCAGCCATGCCTTCCAATCCCGGTGATCTGTCGCCAAGGGTCCGCCGCCCGATTTATCGCGGCGAAGTTGTAGCACGGGTCGCGTCTGGCGCCAGCCTGTCAGCCACGCATCTTTTTGCCGGCCGGATCGAACGGCGGATCGACAGTGATGCGGGCAGGGCAACGCCGGCCGAGGATTTCGATCTCGAACAGACCTTCTTCCTCATTTTCGGCAAGTGCCGCAGGGATGTAGCCCTGCGCCATCGATTTTCCGACATAGTGCGCATAGCCGCCGGACGTGACCCAGCCGACCACGCGCCAGTCGCCGTCGACAATGCCTCGGATCGAGGAGGCGCCTTCGTCGGCCTGAGACGTGCGGACTTCCTTGCCGGCCGCGTCGAAGCGTGGTGCACCGTAGCCGTGCGGTTTCTCCACCGTGCCGTAGTCGGTCGACACCTTCGCCCAGATGGGCTCGTCGCCCATGACGTCGGCGTCGAGCGCGTCGACCACGAAGGAGACGCGTTTCAGATTCGGGCCGTCTGCCAGTTCCTTCGCCGCCGCGTCGCGGCCGATGAAGTCGTTCTTGTCCATCTTGATGAAGCGTTCCATGCCGCCTTCGAACGGCCCATAGATCGGGCGGAGTTCGCGGAACCAGGTCGGAAAATTCTTTTCCAGCCTCATCGAGAGCAGGGCGCGCATGCCGAAATCGACGATGCCGAACTCTTCGCCGGCTTTCTTGATCGCGGCATAGACCAGCCGTTCATAGGCGGGCGCCATCCAGATTTCATAGCCGAGGTCGCCGGTGTAGGTGATGCGGTTGACCATGCAGGGCGCGCCGCCCACCGCCATCTCGCGGAAGTCCATGAAGCGGAAGGCTTTCGAGGACACGTCGACATCGACGAGCTTCTGCAGCAGTTCCTGACTTTTAGGCCCGGCGATGGAGAGGCCGACCAGCGTCTGGTCGAAACGGTGGATGCGCACCTCTGACCCTCTCGGGCCGTCCTTCGGCAGGTGCTTCTCGAACCAGCGCATGTGGTATTTGGCGGCGGCCGAGGAGCCCCACACCATGAAACGGTCGTCTCCGGCGTGCGCGATGGTGAAATCGCCGATCAGCTTGCCGAACTCGTTGAGCATCGGCGACAGCACGATGCGTCCTTTCTTCGGCATGCGGTTGGTGAGGATGCGGTTGAGAAAGGCTTCCGCGCCTGGCCCGGTGAATTCGTATTTCGCGAAGTTGGCGATCTCGGTGACGCCGACGCGCTCGCGGGTGGCGCGGACCTCTTCGCCGATGGGCTCGAAATCGTTGGAGCGATGGAAGGAGACGATGTCCTTCGCCTCGCTGCCCTTGGGCGCGAACCACAGCGGCGTCTCGAGCCCCCAGCTGTCACCCATGACGGCGTTGTTGTCGCGGACCATGATGTCGTAAAGCGGCGTGGTCTGCGCCGGGCGAGCGGCCGGCAGTTCCTCGTTCGGGAAGCGTATCGAAAAGCGGCGGGAATAGTTCTCGCGGACCTTGGCGTTGGTGTAGCGCAATGTGGCCCATTCGCCCCAGCGCGCCACGTCCATGCCCCAGACGTCGAAGCCCGGATCGCCGTTGACCATCCAGTTCGAGAGCGCCAGGCCGACGCCGCCGCCCTGCGAGAAGCCCGCCATGACGGCGCAGGCGCACCAGAAATTGGTCAGGCCCTGCACCGGGCCGACCAGCGGGTTGCCGTCCGGCGCGAAGGTGAAGGGGCCGTTTATCATCTGCTTGATGCCGGCCTTCTCGATGCCGGGGAAGTGGCGGAAACCGACTTCCAGCGAAGGGGCGATCCGGTCGAGATCGGGCGCGAGCAGTTCGTGCCCGAAATCCCATGGAGTGTTCACCGGCGACCAAGGCTTGCAGGCCTTCTCGTAGGTGCCGAGCAGAACACCGTTGCGCTCCTGGCGGGTGTAGATCTCGCCCTTGAAGTCCATGACGCCGATCATCTCGCGGCCGGTCGTCTTGTTGAACTCCATCACCTCGGGAATGTCCTCGGTGAGCAGATAGTGGTGCTCCATGGCAAGCACCGGCAATTCGAGGCCGACCATGCGGCCGATTTCACGGGCCCACAGGCCGCCGCAATTCACCACATGCTCGGCCTTCACCGTGCCCTGTTCGGTCACGACGTTCCACGTTCCGTCCGCGTCCTGCGTCAGTTCCTTCACCGGATTGCGCAATACGATCTCGGCGCCCAGCTTCTTGGCCGCCTTGGAATAAGCGACCGTTGTTCCTGACGGATCGAGGTGTCCCTCCACCGGGTCCCACATGGCACCGACGAAATTCTTCTCGTCCATCAACGGGAACATCGCCTTCACTTCCGAAGGGGTAATCAGTTCCGTATCCATGCCGAGATAGCGGCCCTTGGCATGCGCCAGGCGCAGGAAGTCCATGCGTTCGGGGCTGTCGGCGACCATCGCGCCGCCTGTCAGGTGAAGCCCGCAGGACTGGCCGGAAAGCTCCTCCAGTTCCTTGTAGAGCTGCACCGTGTAGGCCTGCAGCTTGGCGACGTTGGGGTCGCCGTTCAGTGTGTGGAAGCCGCCTGCCGCGTGCCAGGACGAACCGGACGTCAATTCCGAGCGCTCGATCAGCATGACGTCGGTCCAGCCGGCGCGGGCCAGGTGATAGAGCACCGAACAGCCGACGACGCCGCCGCCGATGACAACTGCTTTTACGTGGGATTTCATGGAGTTGTTCTCTTGAGTTCGGAAGTTGTGTTCGAATTCGTCCGCGATGCGGGGACGAAACGGAGATCGCTTGCTGCCGCGCTTTCAGAAAGCTGGCCGTCGATTACGGCGAGGATCGTTTCGCAAACGGAAGTTCGATGCTTTAGGACGTCGTGGCTCCAGAAGCGGAGGATGGAATAGCCTTGAGCGCGCATGAATGCGTCACGTCGGCGGTCATAGACGCTGTCGGCGTGTTGAGAGCCGTCGATTTCGACGACGAGTTTCTTCTTACGGCAGCAGAAATCAGCGAAGTACCGGCCGATAGGATATTGACGGGTGAAATGATAACCGCCTAGTTGCCGCCTTTTGAGCTCCTGCCAAAGCTGACCTTCCGCGCTATTCGCCACCCATCTGAGGGCTCGTGCTCGCTCTGTCGTCCCTGATTTTCGGCGGCTTCGGGTCGGCTTGACTGGATTCCCCCTCTCCGTCTCGGCTTCGCCGAGCCACCTCTCCCCCACTTCGTGAGGGGAGAGGATGGGCGCTAGGCTTGCGGACGGCTTATCCTCCACCCCGCGCAGCGGGGGGGAGGTGTCGCGGGCGTCAGCCCGTGACGGAGGGGGCGGCTTCTTTACCACCGCAACCCCTCAAAAATCCGTCGGTGCGCCGCCTTCGGCGATGCGGCGTTCGACGAATTCATTGAGCTCCTCGCGGATGGCGGGGTCCATGTATGGCTCCTCGTAACTTGCAAGCCGCTCCTTCCAGACGCGGTTCGCCTTTTCCACTGCCGTCGGGGCGCCCGCTTCAGACCAGGTCTCGAAATTGCGCCAGTCGGAGATGACGGGGGAATAGAAGGCTGTCTTGTAGCGGTTCTGGGTGTGGGGCGTTCCGAAGAAATGGCCGCCCGGTCCGACGTCGCGGATGGCGTCGATGGCCAGCGCGTCCTCGGAGAGGTCGAGCGGCGTCAAGAATTCCTGCACCATCTGCAAAAGGTCCACGTCGAGGATGAATTTCTCGTAGGAGGCACGCAGGCCACCCTCCAGCCAGCCGGCGCCGTGCATGAGGAAGTTGCCGCCGCCCTGGATCGCACCCCACAGCGAGAACACGCTCTCGTAGGCAGCCTGGGCGTCGACAGCGTTTGCCGCGCAGGTGTTGGAGGTGCGGTAGGGGATGCGGTAGCGGCGGGCGAGTTGGCCGCCGACGAGCTGCGCCTTCATATATTCGGGTGTGCCGAAGGCCGGCGCGCCCGACTTCATGTCGACATTGGAGGTGAAGCCGCCATAGCCGACCGGGGCGCCCTTCCTCACCATCTGTGTGAAAGCGATGCCGGCGAGCGCCTCGGCGTTCTGCTGGACGAGCGCGCCGGCGATGGTCACGGGCGCCATCGCCCCCGACAGGGTGAAGGGGGTGACCACGACCACTTGGCCAGCGGAAGACATCTGGATGATGCCTTCCATCATCGGCACATCGAGCTTGAGCGGCGAATTGGTGTTGATGATGGTGAAGACGGACGGCTCGCGCTCGAGCTGCTCGCGCGAAATGCCGCGGGCGATGCGGGCGATCTCGATGCCGTCGACATTGCGTTCCTTGCCCAGCGAGTAGATGTGGAAGACCTTGTCGGTCAGCGTGGCGAGGTCGCGGATGCATTCGAGGTGGCGGATCGACGGGTGGATGTCGATCGGCTCGACCGGATAGCCGCCGGTGGCTTGGATGACATTGTGCATCTGCGCCAGCCTGAGGAAGTTGCGATAGTCGGCCTGGTTGCCGGGCCGCCGCCCGCGATCGAGGTCGGAGCAATTGGGCGCCGACGCAACCTGGGCAAAGACGACGTTGTTGCCGCCGAACCGCACATTATGCGCCGGGTTGCGGGCGTGGATGGTGAATTCGGGCGGGCAGTGCGCGATCATCTCGAGGATCATGTCGCCGTCAAAGCGCACACGCTCGGAACCCTCGCGCACGTCGGCGCCGTGTTCTTTCATGATGCGCCGCGCATCCTCGTGCAGCACGTCGACGCCGATCTCCTTCAGTACCTGCAGCGAGGCGAGGTGGATGCTTTCGAGCTCGTCGTCGGAAATCAGACTCGTCGGCTGGAGCGGGTTCTTCAACTGCCGGAACGCCGGCTGCTCGAACGCGGCCGCGGCGCTGGAGCGCTTGCCGGCCCTTCCGCCGCGGCGGGCGCGGTCGGTTGCCGGTTCGGCAGGTTGCAGCGCGGCAGTCATGGCAGGCCTCATTGTGGACTTTCAATGCGCCGGATAATGGACCGCGCACCCGCACCTCATTGCGTTTGCGGCGACCACTAGGGCGAGGGAAGCGACATTGCCGCCGCATGGCGGCATCAGGGCGGGCCGATCGGACGCAGCATGCATGATAAGCTTCGCTGCGCCGTGTGCGGGGCGTTGCTGGCCTCTTGCGGCACTCTCGCGGTCAGGGCATGATTTTCGCCATGCAGACGAAAGGAGCCATCGCGGGCATCGCACTTTTGACCTGCTCGCGGCGGACGCGCCATGCGGAGCTGCTCAGGCTGTGCGCGCGTATCGGCTATTCGCCGCCCATCCCGTCCTGAAAATCCGCCGGCAATTGCCGGATCGATTCAACAGGAAGGGACAAGTCCATGACCTATCAGAACTATTCTCTGAAGCAGCTTCAGCAGATCGACGCGTCGCACCATCTGCATCCGTTCACCGACCACAAGGAGATTCGCGGCTCGGGGTCGCGCATCATCACGCGCGCCGACGGACCGTTCATCTACGATTCGGAGGGCAATGAACTTCTGGACGGTATGGCGGGCCTGTGGTGCGTCAATGTCGGCTACGGCCGCGAGGAGCTGGCCAGAGCCGCCTATGAGCAGATGAAGGAACTGCCTTATTACAATTCCTTCTTCAAATGCTCGACGCCGACGCCGGTGCTGTTGACGAAGCGGCTGGCCGAGATCGCGCCGGACGGCATCAACCAGGTGTTCTTCGGTTCCTCTGGCTCCGAGGCCAACGATACGGCCGTCAGGCTGGTGCGCCAGTATTGGGCGTTGGAAGGCAAGCCCGAGAAGAACCGCATCATCTCGCGCAAAAACGCCTATCACGGCTCGACCATCGCCGGCACGTCGCTGGGCGGGATGGAATCCATGCACAAGCAGCTTCACGGCGCGGTGCCGAACATCGTGCATGTCATGATGCCCTATGCCTACGAACTGGCGCTGCCGGGCGAGAGCGACCACGATTTCGGCCTGCGCGCGGCGAAGGCGGTGGAGGACGCCATTCTCGAAGCCGGCGCCGACCAGGTGGCGGCCTTCATCGGCGAACCGATCATGGGCGCGGGCGGCGTCAAGATCCCGCCGATGAGCTACTGGCCGGAGGTCGAGCGCATCTGCCGCAAATACGACGTTCTCCTGATGGTCGACGAGGTCATCACCGGCTATGGCCGCACCGGCGAGTGGTTCGCCTCGCAGGCCTTCGGCATCTCGCCGGACACGATCACCACGGCCAAGGCGCTGACCTCGGGCTACCAGCCCCTGTCGGCGCTGCTGGTGGGCGACCGCGTGGCCAACACGCTGGTGGAGAAGGGGGGCGAGTTCCATCACGGCTACACTTATTCGGGCCACCCGGTCGCCTGCGCGGTGGCGCTGGCCAATCTCGACATCATCGAGCGCGAAGGGCTGGTGGAGCGGGTGAAGAGCGATACCGGGCCGTACTTCGCCGAGGCACTGCGCGAGCGCATCGCCGATCATCCCCTGGTCGGCGAGGTCCGCTCCTTCGGCCTGATGGGCGCCATCGAGATCGTCAAGGACAAGGACACGAAGGAGCGATTTGCGCCTGGCGGCAGCGCCGCCGTGATCGTGCGGGACCATGCGATCGAGAACGGGCTGATGATGCGCGCCACCGGCGACACCATGATCCTGTCGCCGCCGCTGATCTGGACGCGTGAGACCATCGACATGGCCTGCGAGCGGATCGGCAGGGCGCTGGACCAGGCCCTGGTCGACCTGCGGCGCGCCTGATTTCCGGCAATCGTGCGGCGGGGAGGCCCGCCGCACGGCTTTCGTCATCCATCCGTCACGCTGCCATCATCGGCCTGTCACGCAACCGTGATGGAAAGCCGTGCCATGACAGGCACGGCACAAAACGAGTCGCACGGCGCAGAGCGCCGCTACCGCACCCTCTTCATCTCGGACGTGCATCTGGGCACGAAGGGATGCCAGGCGGAGGCGCTGCTCGAATTCCTCAAGCATCACGAGGCGGACACGATCTACCTCGTCGGCGACATCGTCGACGGGTGGCGGCTGAAATCCGGCTGGTTCTGGCCGCAGTCCCACAACGACGTGGTCCAGAAGTTTCTGCGCCAGGGCCGCAAGGGCGCCCGGATCGTCTATGTGCCGGGCAACCACGACGAATTCCTGCGCGAATTCTACGGCACGCATTTCGGTGGCATCGAAGTGTGCGAGACGGCGGTCCATGTCGCCGCCGACGGCCGGCGCTATCTGGTCATCCACGGCGACGTTTTCGACGTGGTGGTGCGGCACGCCAAATGGCTGGCCTTCTTCGGAGACTGGGCCTACGTCGCCGCGCTCGCGCTGTCGCGGCGCATCAACATGGTGCGCCGCTTCTTCGGCCTCACCTACTGGTCGCTGTCGGCCTGGGCGAAGCACAAGGTCAAGAACGCCGTCAATTTCATCGGTCGCTTCGAAGAGACTCTGGCCGCGGAAGCACGGCGGCAGGGCGCCGACGGCGTCATCTGCGGTCACATCCACTCCGCCGCCCAGCGCGAGATGGACGGGCTCGACTACATCAACACCGGCGACTGGGTCGAAAGCTGCACGGCGGTCGTCGAGCACCAGGATGGCCGCATGGAGCTGATCCACTGGGCCGAGCAGAGCGAGACGCTCAATTTGCGCCCGGTCATGGTCCCATGGCGCAGGAGGGCGGCATGACGGACGCTATGACGCCCGGCAGCCGCCTGCTGATCGTCAGCGATGCCTGGCATCCGCAAGTGAACGGCGTCGTGCGGACCTTGTTCAAGCTGGCGGAAATCCTCGCCGAAATGCACATCGAGAGGCATTTTCTTACGCCGCAGGGCTTTCGGTCGTTCCCTATGCCGCTCTATCCGGACATCCGGCTGGCGCTGGCCACGCCGCGGCAGGTCGCGCGTTCCATCTCGGATTTCTCTCCGGATTTCATCCATCTCGCCACCGAGGGGCCGCTCGGCCAACTGGCGCGCCGCGCCTGCCTGAAGCAGGGGCTGGCCTTTACGACGAGCTACCACACCAAGTTCCCCGAATATCTCAGCGCGCGGCTGCCGGTCCCGGAAAGCTGGACCTATGCCCGTCTGCGCGATTTTCACAATTCCGGGCAGGGCGTCATGGTGGCGACGCCCTCGTTGGGCGAGGATCTTGCCCGGCGCGGCTTCCGCAACATCCGCATGTGGACGCGCGGCGTCGATGCGGAACTGTTCAATCCTGCCCGCCGCGGCACCATCGACCTGCCGCGTCCGATCTTCCTCTGCGTCGGCCGCGTCGCGGTCGAAAAGAACCTGCCGGCGTTCCTCGATCTCGATCTGCCAGGCAGCAAGGTGGTGGTCGGCGATGGGCCGGAACTGGCGCCGCTGAAGAAGCGGTATCCGCAGGCGCATTTCTTCGGCGCGCTCTCGAACGAGGAACTCGCCGGCGTCTACGCCGCATCCGACGTCTTCGTGTTTCCCAGCCGCACCGACACGTTCGGCAACGTGCTGCTTGAGGCGATGGCCAGCGGATGTCCCGTCGCGGCCTATCCGGTCACCGGCCCGATCGACATCGTCGGTCCCGGCGGCGTGGTCGCCGAGGATTTGCGGGAGGCCGCGCTCGGCGCGCTCGAAATCCCGCGCGAGGCGGCGCGCGCCAACGCGCTCGAATACAGCTGGCCGGCCTGCACGAGACAGTTTCTCAGCCATTTGCGGCCGGCGGGCAAGCAGACCAGCAGGGCAGGCTTGGGCGAGGCGGCCGCAGCCCTTTCCTGACGCTGGAACGGCCTCGTCCAACAACTCTTCAGCAAGGGATTTTCCGATGTCGGCGTTGGAAACGGGCGGTAAGGACGGTTCACAGCGGAAGCTCGCGCGGCGGCGGTTGCATGGCGCGGTGCGGCGCAACCGCATGCTCTCGCGCGCCGGCCTGTCCGAGCGGCTGTTCGCACAACTGTTCTCGGGGCTTGTCTATCCGCAAATCTGGGAAGACCCGGACGTGGACATGGTCGCGCTCGCCATCAGGCCGGGCGATCGGCTGGTGACCATCGCCTCTGGCGGCTGCAATGCGCTGTCCTACCTGCTCGCCGATCCGGCGTCGGTGGAAGCCGTCGATCTCAATCGCGCCCACGTCGCCTTCAACCGGCTGAAGCTTGCCGCGCTCGGGCGGCTGCCGAGCTACGACAGCTTCTATCGCTTCTTCGGGCGTGCCGACGCGCCCGCCAATATCGCCGACTACCGGCAGTTCCTCAGGCCGCATCTGGATAGCGAGACGCGTGCCTATTGGGAGAAGCGCAAGCTTTCGGGGCGCCGCCGCATCTCGATCTTCTCGCGCAGCCTCTACCGGCACGGGCTGCTCGGCAATTTCATCGGCATGGGACATCGCGTGGCGCGCCTCTACGGCATCGACCCGCGCGGCCTGCTCGCCGCCGCCAGCATGGACGACCAGCGCCGGTTCTTCGACCAGTCGATCGCGCCGCTGTTCGAGAAACGGGCGGTCCGCTGGGCGCTGAAGCGCAAGTCGTCGTTGTTCGGCCTCGGCATTCCGCCGCAGCAATACGACGCGCTGGCCGGCGGCGGCGACATGGCCGCCGTGCTCAGGGCGCGGCTGGAAAAGCTGGCCTGCGATTTCCCGCTCGCCGAGAACTATTTCGCCTGGCAGGCCTTCGGCCGCGCCTATGACCCGACCGGAAGTGGGCCGCTGCCCCCGTACCTGTCGCGCGCCAATTTCGAGACCGTGCGCGCCCGCGCCGATCGCGTGACGATCACCAACGCCTCCTATGCGGAATTCCTGGCCGCGAAGCCCGCAGCTTCGGTCGACCGCTTCGTGCTTCTGGATGCGCAGGACTGGATGTCGGACGACCAGCTCAACCATCTGTGGCGCGAGATCACGCGCACGGCTACCCCTGGCGCGCGCGTCGTCTTCCGCACCGCCGCCGAGGAAAGCCTGCTTCCCGGCCGTCTCGACCAGTCGCTGCTCGACCTGTGGGAATACCGGGATGCCGAATCGAAGGCGCTACACCGGCGCGACCGCTCGTCCATCTATGGCGGTTTCCATCTCTACGTGCTGGCGGAGCCGCGCGCATGACCGTCGTCGATCACGGCGGCCTGATGGACCGGGTCTATCGCCACCAGCGCCACATCTACGATACGACGCGCAAGTATTATCTGCTCGGCCGCGATCCGATGATCGCCGGCCTCAACCCGCCGCCCGGCGCCAGCGTGCTGGAGATCGGCTGCGGCACCGGGCGCAATCTGGTCAAGGCGGCGCGCCGCTACCCGCGGGCCTCGTTCTACGGGATCGATATTTCGCGCGAGATGCTGGAGACGGCCGGGCGCTCCATCTCGGGCGCGGGGCTGACGGACAGGGTCAGGCTGGCCTTCGCCGATGCCGCCGGTTTCGACCCGCAACGCGTGTTCGGCCGGCAGGGTTTCGACCGTATCTTCATTTCCTATGCCGTGTCGATGATCCCCGGCTGGCAGGCAGTGATGGCGCAGGCGTTCGCCAACCTTGCGCCGGGGGGCGAACTTCATGTCGTCGATTTCGGCGATCAGTCCGGGCTGCCGCGATGGTTCCGGGGCGGCCTGCGCACATGGCTTGGCTGGTATCACGTCACGCCGCGCAGCGACCTGTTCGACGTGGCGGCACGCTTGGCGCAGGCTGGCGGTGGGCTCACCTCTGAGCGGCGGCTTTACCGGGATTTCGCCTGGCTCGCGGTCATGGGCAGGCCGGCCGCGCATTGAGGCGATCGCCGCAACGCAAAAACCGCGCCCCGAGGGAACGCGGTTTTGCCAGATACGCATGGCCGACGCTTACACTACGCTGCGAAGGCATTGGCTCCGGTACGCGAGACCTGATCCGGAGCGTTGGCGGTGCGTGATGTCCGCCTCGCGAACCGTTCTACAGGCACATCGTTACCGGGGGGTTATCGAGACCTTAAGCAAACCTAAATTTGCGATTTTTTTGCCCGCACATTTTAGGAAAGTCGAATAAACTTCGGGGCTTACGTTGCGTCACCGCGCAGGAAATTGATGATGCCGGAAAAATCCGAGCCGGCGCCGCCCCGTGCGTTGAACAGGGCATAGAGCTGGGCCGCTTCCGCGCCGAGCGGGGTTGCCGCGCCCGCTGCCTGGGCGGCTTCCTGCGCGAGTTTCAGGTCCTTCAGCATCAGTGCGGCGGCGAAGCCCGGCTTGTAATCCTTGTTGGCAGGGGAGGCCGGCACCGGTCCCGGCACCGGGCAGTAGGTGGTCAGCGACCAGCATTGGCCCGACGAGGTCGAGGCGACGTCGAACAGCGCCTGATGCGACAGGCCGAGCTTTTCGGCCAGCACGAAGGCTTCCGAAACGCCGATCATGGAAATGCCGAGGATCATGTTGTTGCAGATCTTGGCGGCCTGGCCGGCGCCGTCCTCGCCGCAATGGACGATGCGGCCGGCCATTGGCTTGAGGATGGGTTCGGCGCGGGCGAAGGCCTCTTTGGAACCGCCGGCCATGAAGGTCAGCGTGCCCGCGAGTGCGCCGCCCGTGCCGCCGGAGACCGGCGCATCGATCGAGACATGGCCGTGCTTCTGGGCGATCGCATGGGCTTTCCGCGCCGAGTCGACATCGATGGTGGAGGAATCGATGAACAGGGCGCCGGCTTTCGCTTTCGGCGCGATGTCCTCGTAGACCGAAAGGACGTGCTTGCCGGCCGGCAGCATGGTGATGACCACGTCAGCATCCTTCACCGCTTCCGGGGCGCTCGCCATGACGGTGACCTCGTTGTCCTTCGCCACTTTCAGATTGTCCGGGACAAGGTCGAAGCCGAGGACGGTGTGGCCGGCCTTGACGAGGTTCGCGGCCATGGGATTGCCCATGTTGCCGAGGCCGATGAAGGCGATGGTGGTCATTGGTTTCCTCCAGTAAGGGCAATCGGCAATCGGCAGTTGGCAGTCGGGTTTCGATTGCCGATCTGGCGACTGCCTTACTGCCGTCCAATCATATGCCGCGCCACGATCACGCGCATGATCTCGTTGGTGCCCTCGAGGATCTGGTGGACGCGCAGGTCCCGGACCAGCTTCTCGATACCGTAGTCATGCAGATAGCCGTAGCCGCCCAGCAATTGCAGGGCGTTGTTGGCCACGTCGAAGCCCGCGTCGGTGACGAAGCGTTTGGCCATGGCCGACCATTTCGAGGCGTCGTGTGCCTTGGCGTCCAGCTTCGAAGCCGCGGCGTAGAGAAAGACGCGGGACGCCTGCAAAGTCGTCTCCATGTCGGCGAGCCGAAATTGAAGCGCCTGGAACTCGTTGATCGTCCGGCCGAACGCCTTGCGCTCGGCTGTGTAGGACAGCGCCTTGTCGAGCGCCGATTGCGCCCCGCCGAGCGAGCAGGCGGCGATGTTGAGCCGGCCGCCGTCGAGGCCGGCCATGGCGATCGAAAAGCCCGCGCCTTCGTTCGACAGCAGGTTGTCGGCAGGCACCCGGCAGTCTTCGAAGACGACCTGGCGGGTCGATTGCATGTGCCAGCCCATCTTGTTCTCGACCGCGCCGAAGGAGAGGCCGGGCGCATCCTTGGGCACGACCAGCGTCGAGATGCCTTTCGGGCCGTCCTGCCCGGTCCGCGCCATCACCACATAGATGTCGCTGTCGCCTGCGCCGGAGATGAACTGCTTGGCGCCGTTCAGCACATAGTCGCCGCCGTCGCGCACAGCCCTGGTTTTCAGCGCCGCGGCGTCCGAGCCGGAGCCCGGCTCGGTCAGGCAATAGCTGGCCAGCCACTCCATCGAGGTCAGCTTCGGCAGGAAACGCTCGCGCTGCTCCTGCGATCCGAAGCGGTCGATCATCGAGGCCGCCATGTTGTGGATCGAGATGAAGGACGAAAAGGCCGGGCAGGCGCGCGCCAGCGCCTCGAACACGAGAACGGCGTCGAGGCGTCCGAGCGCGGAACCGCCGACGTCGTCGCGAACATAGATGCCGCCGAGACCGAGCGGTCCGGTCTCGCGGATCACATCGGACGGAAACCGCCGCTCGCGGTCCCAGTCGAGCGCGTCGGGCGCGACGCGTTCGGCGGCGAATGCTTCGGCCATGGCCTGGATGGCGCGCTGGTCCTCGGTCAGTTCGAACTGTCCGCCTGTCGGTTGAACGGCGCTGTCCACGGCATCCTCCCTGCCTGCGGGCCGCTGGTCTGGCCCGACGTTTTCGGCTATGCGCACGGGTCAATCTAGACCAATGATGCCATCGTGCAACCTGCGCTTTGGGCGCAGCGGCTGTGCGGAAAATCGTGTTCGGGGCAGGATGTGACGACAATTTTCAATAGTTGCCCGGGCGGTACCTGACCGATGGCGCGTGCGCTCATGCTGCAAGGCACCGGCTCCGATGTCGGCAAGACGGTCCTGGTCGCCGGCCTCTGCCGCGCGGCGCGCAATCGCGGCCTGAAGGTACGGCCGTTCAAGCCGCAGAACATGTCCAACAACGCCGCCGTCGCCCAGGATGGCGACGCAGGCGGCGGCGAGATCGGGCGCGGGCAATGGCTACAGGCGCTGGCCTGTGGTGTGCCGCCTTCCGTTCACATGAATCCCGTTCTCTTGAAGCCGCAGACAGACGTGGGCTCACAAGTCATCGTGCAGGGCCGCATGGCGGGCGAGGCGAGGGCGCGCGACTATCAGTCGCTCAAGCCGAAACTGATGGACGCGGTGCTGGACTCGTGGGCGAAGGTGGGCGAGGGCGCCGACCTCGTCATCGTGGAGGGGGCGGGGTCGCCGGCCGAAATCAACCTGCGCGCCAACGACATCGCCAATATGGGCTTCGCGACGCGCGCCGGCGTGCCGGTGGTGCTGGTCGGCGACATCGACCGCGGCGGCGTCATCGCCTCTATCGTGGGCACCCACCGCATCCTGCCGGACGGGGACCGCGACATGGTCGCGGGTTATCTCATCAACAAATTCCGTGGCGACGTTTCCCTGTTCGACGACGGCATCGCCGCGATCGACGGCTTCACCGGCTGGCGTTGTTTCGGCGTGGTGCCGTGGCTGACGGCTGCCAGCCGGCTGCCGGCCGAGGATTCGGTGGTGCTGGAGAGGCTGGTATCGGGTGAGAGCCGCGCGCTCAAGGTCGCCGTGCCGATGCTGTCGCGCATCGCCAATTTCGACGACCTCGATCCGCTCAGGGCCGAGCCGTCGGTCGAGGTCGTGTTCGTACCGCCCGGCCGGTCATTGCCGGAGGATGCGGGCCTTGTGATCCTGCCGGGCTCCAAGTCCACCATAGGCGATCTTCTCTTCCTGCGGGAGCAGGGGTGGGATCGCGACCTCCAACGGCATGTTCGAGGCGGTGGGCATGTCGTTGGCATTTGCGGCGGCTACCAGATGCTGGGCCGCGTGGTGCGCGATCCTGACGGCGTCGAGGGCGACGTACGCGAGACGGAAGGCCTTGGCCTGCTGGATGTCGAGACGGTCATGGAGCCCGAAAAGACGGTCCGCAACAGTTCCGCCCGCTCCACGGTCTTCGACACGCCGCTGGAGGGCTACGAAATCCATCTCGGGGGGACCACCGGACCCGATTGCGCGCGTCCGTCGGCCATCATCGACAATGTCGCCGACGGGGCCGTATCGCCGGACGGCAGGGTGACGGGGACGTACCTGCACGGCTTCTTCACGGCGGATACGTTCCGGGCGCGCTTCCTTGAAAGCCTCGGCGTGAGGAGCGGCACGTCCGACTATCGCGGGCAGGTCGAGGCGGCGCTGGACGACATCGCCGCCGCCCTCGAGCGTCATCTCGACTGCGACGCGCTTTTTTCGCTCGCGCGATAAAAAAGCGCCGGACAGGCCGGCGCTTTCAATGGGAGAAACGACGGCGTCAGGCGCCGCGCATCAGACAGGCGATTGCCAGGACGACATAGGCGATCGTCATCACCCAGAAGGCCGATATCGACCCGAGGCTGAAGACGCTGAAAGCCATCAGCAGGCCGATGATGGCGATGATGACGGTTATGATGAAGACGATCTGGGTTGGTGCGCTCAAATTCATGCTTGCCTCCTCACAAGATGATTCGTGCAAGGCAAGACTATCACCGCTCCGCTCAGACACCAATCAGCGTCCGAAGCGGGTTCTGCGGATCGGCGAGCAGCTTGAAGGCCAGGGCCACGCACACCACGACGAGCAGCGGCTTGATCAACCGAGCGCCGATGCGCACCGCCAAGAGCGCGCCGACGCGGGCACCTAGGAACTGGCACGCTCCCATCAGGACGCCGATCTTCCAATGGATCACGCCGGCGATGGCGAAAACCGCGAAGCCGCCGATATTGGAGGCGAAGTTCAGCAGCTTGGTATGGGCGGTCGCCTTGAGAACGCCGTAGCCGGCGAGTGCCACGAAAGCCAGCATGAAGAAGGATCCCGCGCCGGGGCCGAAAACGCCGTCGTAGAAGCCGATCAAAGGCACCAGCGTCGTCGAGAATTGCAGCGGCGACAGCCGTTCGGCGCGGTCGACATCGGCGAGATTGGGTTTCAGGGCGAAATAGAGCGCGATCGCGATCAGCACGATCGGAAGCGCGGCGCGCAATATGTCGTCCGGCACCCGTGTGGCGGCCAGTGCGCCGAGCGCGGCGCCGAAGAAAGACAGGACCGCGGCGCGCCATTGCCGGCGCGGATCGACCTGACCGCTGGCGGCATAGGCCAGTGTCGCGGAACTGGTGCCGAACAGGCCCTGAAGCTTGTTGGTGCCGAGGCTCTCCACCGGCGTGAAGCCTGCCAGAAGCAATGCCGGCACCGAAATCAATCCGCCGCCGCCGGCGATGGAATCGACAAAACCGGCGGCGAAAGCGGCGGCGGCAAGCATCGCAATGGTGGTGATGGCGAGATCGAACATTGTGATATAAGGAGGCTGGCGCGATCGTGGACGCGAGCCATCCATCACGACGCGCCGGTTTGCGCAAGCGGATTCCACGGCAACCGGTGGTCAGGCAGAGGGCGTCATGGTCGTTGCATTGCTGGATCAGTTCCTGGCGCTTCTCGATGGCGATCCGGGCGTGCGCAAGGTGGCCGACGATCCCGTGCTGTCGGCCGAACTCCTTCTGCTGTTTCGCATGATCCTGGCCGATGGCACTGTCAGCGAAAGCGAGATGGAGGTCTTTCGCCGCATCTGCGTGGAATCGTTCGCGATCCCTGAATCCAGTCTGGACGGCGTCATCGATTATCTCAACGATTTCGGCTACGAGACCACCGGCTCCCAGGCGATGGCGATGTTCCGTGGCCTCGACGTGGACCGGCGCAAGGAACTGGCGAAGCACATGGCCGATATCGCCAAGGCCGACAGGCATCTTGCGGAAAACGAGGTGCGGCTCTTGCGGCGAACGCTGGAAATCCTCGAAATCAGCCCGGTGGACCTGATCCCCGATCACAAGACCAGATGAGATCGGATCGGCCCGTGGCCTGGGACCGTGGCCAACGGACCACCGCCGGTGACTGCCCAGTCGAAATCGGGCCAGTCGAAATCGGATCTGTCGAGATCAGACCTGCGCCGAAACCGCCGCGTTGAAGGACGCGACATTTTCCCGGAGATGCGTCGGCTTTCCCGTTCCCGTCAGCACGATACCATCGCCGACATGATGTTTCAGGAACGCGAAGGCGGCTTTACCCAAGTCCTGGCCTTCGTGAGACTGGACAAGCGCGCCCATGGCAAAGGGGCGGTTGATGACGGGACGGATGTTTGAAGCCGCCATGTCCGGAAGGAGGGACAGGAATGTCCAGTCGCTTTCGTTGAGGGGAAACTGCAGGCAGGAATAGATTTCGGTTTCGATTGCCCGCCGTCCAGCTTCCACCGTACTGATGCTCGCGCCGAACTGGAGGATTCCCGCATTCCGCGCATAGTCGATGGCCCTGCGGACATCCGCGTTGCCCACCACGTCCTCGGTGGCCTTGTGAATCTGCAGCACGGCGATCGGACCCAGCAGTTCGAGGCTTCGATCGATGCTGCGCCGCAGCGCGTCGTAGTTGTGGTCGACGACGGTGCCGCCCGACTCCGCGTCCCAATGCTCGCCGGCCTTGGTCATGATCGTAAGCCCGGCGCGTTGTTCGGCGGGCAGGTCGCCGAGGAAGCGGCCGAGGATGGCCTCGCTGGCCGCATAGGCGGGAGCGGTGTCGAATGTCCTGATGCCGAGTTCGAGGGCCGTCGAGAGAAGTTCGCGCGCCTGGCCTTCGCTCGGCGGGGCCACGTCGCGGACGCCCCATTTCCTGCCGATCGAGACGAGCCCCAATCCCAGTTCAAGCCGCCTGCAGTTCACAGCAACGCCTGCTCGTTCCGGCCCATCAGGCGGAAGGCGAGGTAGACGGCGACGCCGCTCAACACCAGCAGGATCGACGACATGGCCGCGGCCGTGCCGAAGTCGCCGTCTAGGATGAGGAGATAGATGCGCACGGGCATCGTCATGGTCGAGCCGACATAGAGCACCAGCGACGACGACAGCTCGTTGATCGCGGTGACGAAACTCAGCATGCCGCCGGCGACGATGCCTGGAACGATCAGCGGCACGGTGATCTTCAGGAAGGCGCGGAACGGGCTGTAGCCGAGCGAAATGGCTGCCTCCTCCATCGAAGGCGAGATCTGCCTGAGCGATGAGGCGGTGGTGCGCACCGAATAGGGCAGGCGGCGGATGAAGATCGACAGCACGATGATCGCCGCCGTGCCGGTCAGCACCACCGGACCGGTGTTGAAGGCCGCGATGAAGGCGATGCCGATGACGATGCCCGGCATGACGTAGGGGATCATGAAGGCGCCGTCGAGCAGCGAGGTGTTGAGGTTGGTGCGCCGCGCCACCAGCACGCCGACCAGCGTTCCGACGATGACGATGAGGATTACGGCCGATATCGAGAAGGAGAGCGAATTGCGCACCACGTCGGCCAGGTTGAACAGGATGCGCTCGTAGCTTTGCAGGCTGACGCCCGGCTGGAACACCGGACCGCTCGTCTTGCGGAAGGAATAGACGATCGAGATGATGACCGGCAGGGCGCCGAGGAAGCCGATGGCGTAGACAGCGAAATGCGCCAGTGCGTTGCGCCAGCCTGTCAGCTTGATCTTGATCGGCTTGTTGATCATGTTGCCGTGGTAGACGTTGCGGCGCGACATGTAGCGCTGCAGCATGACGAAGAACATCGACACGGCGATGAGGAAGACGCTGATGGTGGTGGCCATCGCCATGTTGGAACCGATTTCGGCCGAATAGAGCGCGAAGGCTTCGGTCGCCAGCACGTTGTAGCCGCGGCCGAGCAGGCGCGGCGTGCCGAAGTCGGCGATGGCGTGGATGAGCGCCAGCAAGCCGCCGGCCGACAGGGCGGGAAACACCATCGGGAAGGAAATCTTGAAGGTGCGCTGCAACGGCGTCAGGCCGAGACCCTCGGCTGCCTCCTCCAAGGAACGGTTGACGTTGGAGAGCGCGCCCGAGACCATCAGGTAGACGTACGGGTAGAACTTGAAGGCGAAGACCATCAGGATGCCGGTCAGGCCGTAGATGGGCGGAATGTTGATGCCCACGGCGCGCAGCCACTGACGCACCAGCCCGCCGCCGCCGAACAGCACGATCCAGGAATAGGCGCCGATGAAGGGCGGCGAGACCAACGCAAGGATCGCCAGCAGCGAGACGAAGCGGGCGCCGGCGATGACGAAGCGCGAGATGCAGAAGGCCATGATGGAGCCGAGCAGCAGCGCCCCGATCAGGCCGCCGAAGCCGACGACGAGCGTGTTGAGGAATGCCTGGTGAAAACGCGGCTCGCTGAGGAATTTGGCATAGTTGACAAGCGTGAAATTGCCGGCCTCGTCGTAGAACGAGGACAGGAGGACCGATCCGACCGGCACGAACAGCAGCCCGAGCAGGAGCAGCCAGGTCAGGATCGCGACGATCGTCCAGAAATTGAGCCGCGGCATGGCGTCAGGCCTCCGTAGCGACGCGCTTGCCGGCCGCGTCGAAGCCCATCAGCGCGTCGCGGCGTATGACGACCGAGACCTTCCTGCCGCTGCCCAGGCCGCCGCCCATGCCTGGATCGGCAAGCTGCACGATGAGCGGTCCTGCTTCGGTCTCCACCTGCACATGCGCCTCGCGGCCGAGATAGGTGTATTTGGTGACGCTGCCGGCCAGGCTGGCCGCGCCTTCCGGCGCCGTTTGTCCCGGCTCGGCTAGTTCCAGCCGCTCGGGGCGGGCGGCCCATGCTTCGATGCCGTCGGCGGGCAGCCTGAGGTCGGAGACCAGTTTCCCGAGTGCAGCCCCCGGTGCCAACGTATTAAGGGTGCCGACGAAGCGGGCGACGAAGATCGTTTGCGGATCGCCGTAGATCTGCTGCGGCGTGCCGATCTGCTCGACATGGCCGGCGCTCATCACGCAGATGCGGTCGGAGATCGCCAGCGCTTCCTCCTGGTCGTGCGTGACATAGATGGCGGCGATGTCGATCTGCTTCTGGATATCGCGGATTTCCTCGCGCAGCTCGATGCGCAGCTTGGCGTCCAGGTTGGACAGCGGCTCGTCCATCAAAAGCAGGCGCGGGTTGATGACCATGGCGCGCGCGATGCCGATGCGCTGCTGCTGGCCGCCCGACATGGCCGCCGGCATGCGCTCGGCCAGGGCCGTCAGCCGGACGGCGGCCAAGGCCTCGCCGACGCGTTTCTTGACCTCCGGCGCCGCGACCTTGCGCGGTTTCAGGCCGAAGGCGACGTTGTCGAAGACGCTGAGATGCGGAAACACCGCATAGTCCTGGAACACCATGCCGATGTCGCGCTTGTGCGGCGGTATCTTGCGCAGATCCGAGCCGTCGAGGGTGATCGACCCGGAGGTCAGGTCGTTGAAGCCGGCGATCGAGCGGAGCAGGGTGGTCTTGCCGCAGCCGGACGGCCCCAGAAGCGTGAAGAATTCGCCACGCTCGACTGCGATCGAGACATCATCGAGCGCCCGGAAATCACCGAACTGCTTGGTCGCTCCGGTGACGGCCAGATACGCCATTCGTCTCCTCCCCTTTTCGGGGCAGTAAGGCATAATTTTCGGATTGCAACAACCGCGAATTCATACCAGTATCAAAACCGACAAAATATGGTCGAAAATGAAAAGGGAGGACCTGATGAATATTCGCAAACGTACATTTTTGGCGATGGCTGCCGCGCTCGTTGCGTCGACCGCCCTGGCCGGACCGGCATTGGCGCAGGACAAGCCGGTGGTCGTCTATACGGCCCATAACTCGTCCATCGTCGACAAGCTGCTGCCGATTTTCGAGAAGGACACGGGGCTCAAGGCCGAAGTGGTCAAGATGGGTTCGGGCGATGTCGCCAGGCGCGCCAAGGCGGAGGCGGCAAACCCGGCCGCCGACGTGATCTGGTCCATCTCCGGCAGCGCGCTGACCGAGCTTGCCGATATTCTGGAGCCCTACAAGCCCGCCGACTACGACAAGATCAACACCAGCCTGATCCAGAACGACGCGTGGACGCCTTATACCGGCGTGGTCTACGTGCTCGCGGTCAATACCAGCATCCTGCCGCTCGACCAGGCGCCCAAGAGCTGGGCCGAACTGGCCGATCCGAAGTGGAAGGGGCAGATCACTTCGGCTCGCGCCGACAATTCGGGCTCCGCCTTGCAGCAGTTGCAGGGCGTGCTCACCATCTTCGGCGACAAGGGCTGGGACGAATACGACAAGATCGCCAAGAACTTCGTCCTGAGCGATTCCTCGGGCGCGGTGCCGCGCTATGTCGCCGACGGCGAGACGTCGATGGGCCTGACGCTGGAAGACAACGCGCTCCTCTATGTGAAGGGCGGCTCGCCGATGTCGATCGTGCACCTGACCGACGGCACGATCGCCACGCCTGACGGCGTCGCCCTGGTCAAGGGAGGCCCCAACCCGGACGGCGGCAAGAAGTTCATCGACTGGGCCCTGTCCAAGTCGACGCAGGAGACGCTCGTCAAGGAAATCGGCCGCCGCTCGGCGCGCACCGACGTCGGCGGTCCGGAAGGCATGCCCGATCTGACCAGTCTCAAGCTGGTGAAGCTGAAGTCGCTCGCCGAGCTCGGCGGCACCGAGGCGATCCTGGAGAAGTGGCGGGCTGCGACCGGCCAGTAAGATCATGGCGGGCGGCGCTCCTATCGGGGCGCCGCCCGTCCGACGGGTATGCTGCGCCGGGCGGCGCTCCCGATAGTTGACATTTGCCTTCAGATGAAAGGTTCGGAGCGGCTTCGGCGCGCTCTTTCCCCGTGACCATGAAGCACCTCGAAGCATTCACGCTCGGCAAGAAATTCGGGCATCCCGAGATGAACGAGGACAGCCTCGTCATCATGCCGGACTTGGGCTACGCCGTTATCGACGGCGTCACCGACCGCAACGGCACGACCTATGACGGCATGCTGTCAGGCCGGTTCGCCTCGCGCACGGTGCGCCGTGCCGTCGAGACCTTCCTGCTCGCCCAAGGGCGTGCGGACGCCGAGCATCTGCACTATCGCGGACCTGCCGAGCTCATCGCCTATCTCGACGGCGCGATCCGTGCCGGCTACGAGGCCAACGGCGCTCTGGAGCGTGCGAAAGACGACTGGAAGCTTCGCGGCGGCTGTACGGTCATGCTGGCTTTCTGCTTCGGGGACAGGCTCGAAGTGGTGGCCGTGGGCGACAGCGGCGCGCGCTTCAACGGAACCGACCTGTTCCAGGTGCTGAAGCCGCTGGACGACGTGACGTCGATCCTTCGCCGCGAAGCCTGGCGCCATTTCGCCGGATTGGGTCATGACGAAGCGGCTTGCGACCGCTTTTCCGCTGCGCTGACCTGGCAGGGCACCCGATACCAGCAGGAGGGATCGCCAACCGCCGATGCGGATGCTTTAGCGCAGATCGAAGCGCGGGCGCTCGCCGCCTGCCGCGCGCGGCTGCCGCATGTTCCCGAATGGGAACTGCTCGAACTGTTCCACAAGGGCATCGCGCACGGGCAGGGGGATTTCCAGAACGTCACCGACAGGGTGCTCGGTTACGGCGGGCTCGACGGTTTCGGCGTACCGGACAAATACATCGAGACGCGCAGCTACCGCCTTGCGGATATCGAGAGCATCGAACTGTTTTCCGACGGGTATTTCCTGCCTGGCGAGGACTTCGGCGTCGCTTCCTGGGAGAAGTCGTTCCGATATGTCGAGGAGCGTGATCCGAACAAAATCGGTGATTTCCTCAGCACCAAGGGAACGACGGCGGCGGCGCTCACCGACGACCGGTCCTACCTTGGAGTGAAGCTGAGATGAGCGGCGTTCTGACCGGGCGCCGCGCCGCCATCCTGGAGGCCGTTCGCAGCAACGGCGCCGTGTCGGTGGCCGAGCTTGCGGCACGGTTCTCGGTCACGCAGCAGACGATCCGGCGCGACCTGCACATACTCGACAGCAACGGGCTGATCCAGAAAGGCTTCGGCGGGGCTTTCGCAGCGCCCGGCCGGGTCCTGTACGGCTATCAGGAACGGCAGAGCGAGCAGGCCGGCGTCAAGAAGAAGCTGGTCATGGCGCTCGAGGAGTTCTTCACCGACAACGCCACGGTCTTCGTCGGCCTCGGGACGACCTTCGCCTCCCTGCACGAGATCGTCGCCCGTCATCCCGGATGCCTGATCGCCACGCCGAATCTGGATGTCGCCTACACCTGCGCGATCAACACCGACGCGACCGTCTACATCTACGGCGGCTACGTGCGAAACAAGGATCCGGCGATCCTGACCGTTTCGGACGAGAGCCGAACCCGGTTCAAGTTCGATGTGGCGCTGATCGGGGCGAACGCTGTCGATGAGGACGGAACCGTGCTGGAATTCGATCCGATGGAGGTCGACCTGACCAAGTCGATCCTGAAGCAGGCCCGCAAGGTCGTGCTCGTCGTTCATCACGAGAAATTCGGGCGCCGCGCACCGCATCGGATCGCGCATGTCCGCGAGCTTGACGTGCTTGTGACGAACGGGAACGCCGCGCAACGCCTTCGGTCGGCGGACATGCTGGACGGCGTCAGGGTGATCAATGTCGATTGAACCATCGAAAGCGCATCGAAGAGAAGTATTCCGGAAATTCGAACGTGACGGATTGCGCCGGTGATTTGCCGGCTTATTATTTCACAATAAAAACCCAGGGAGAAAACCATGAAATTTTCGCTCAAGACCGTCGCCGCCGCGGCGCTGGCGTCGCTGCTCGGCATGAGTTCCGCGCATGCGCTGACTGTCTATTCCAGTGTAGATGAGGAGAATGCCAAGAAGCTGCTCGACGCTTTCACCAAGGCGACCGGCGTCGAAACGCAGATGGTGTTCCTGTCGTCCGGACCGGCGCTGTCGCGCATCGAGGCGGAGAAAGCCAATCCGCAGGCCGATGTCTGGTTCGGCGCCCCGAGTGAGAACCATATCCTGGCCAAAGAGCGCGGCCTGACCGAGCCTTACGTTTCCGCCAATGCCTCGGCGCTTTCGGACGACTTCAAGGACAAGGACGGCTACTGGCACGCCATCTATACCAATCCGCTCGCCTTCGGCGTGCGCACCGACATACTGGAAAGCCGCAAGGCACCGGTGCCGGCGTCGTGGGAGGACCTGAAGAACCCTGCCTACAAGGGGCTGATCCAGATGCCGTCGCCGCAGTCGTCCGGCACCGCCTATGCCGTCATCCTGACGTTGATCCAGGAACGCGGAGAGGACGGCGCCTTCGAATATCTCAAGGCGATCAATCCGAACGTCCAGACCTATACGCAGTCCGGCACCGCGCCCTCCGGTGCGCTCGGCGTCGGCGAGACTCCGCTGGCGATCCAGTTCACGCCGGGCTTTTTGAAGCTCGCCGACGAGGGCTATCCGGTGAAGGTGGTATTCCCGTCCGAAGGCGTCGGCTATGAGGTCGCCTCGATGTCGATCCTCAAGGGCGCGCAGCACATGGACGAGGCCAAGAAGCTGGTCGACTGGATGACCTCGAAGGACGGGCAGGGTGCGCTCAGTGCCACCAAGACCTACTTCCTGCCGATCCGCAGCGACGTCTCCGGCGGTTCCGGCGTGCCGGCGCTCGACAAGATCAAGCTGGTCTCCGCCGACCCGAAATTCGCCGCCGAGAACAAGAAGCGGCTGGTGGAGCGCTGGACCAAGGACGTGCTCGGCCAGTGAGGCGCGTCCCGTGACCGGCAAGGCTCGCTCGCAATTGCGCGTGCTGGCGCGGGACCCGGTTCTCCTGGTCCTGCTGGCGGCGATCGCCCTGTCGATCGCCGTCTTCGTCGTCTATCCGCTGGTGCGCGTGCTGCTCGCCAGCTTCCAGGGCGACGACGGCGGCTGGACGCTTTCAGGCTATGGCGAGCTCGCTGGCCGAAAACTATACCGCAACGCGCTCTTCAACAGCCTGAGCGTCGGCGTCGTCGTCGGCGTGCTTTCGGTTGCGCTCGGCTATCTGGCCGCCTTCGTGCTGACGCGGCTCGACGTGCCGGGCAAGCGCCTGCTGCATTATGTGACGATCCTGCCGATCGTCTCGCCGCCCTTCGTCAGCGCTGTCTCGATCATTTTTCTCTTCGGCTTCAGCGGGCTGGTTACCAAGCAGCTATTCGGCCTGACGGACTTCTCCATTTACGGTTTCCACGGCGTCGTGCTGTCGCAGATCTTCACCTTCGCGCCGATCGCCTACCTGTCGCTGCGCGGCGTGCTCGCCTCGCTCAGCCCGACGCTGGAGGACGCGGCACTCAACATCGGCGCGACCCGCTGGCAGACCTTCTGGAAGGTCAGCCTGCCGCTGTCGCTGCCCGGCATCGCCAGCGCCTTCCTCGTCGTCTTCATCGAATCGATGGCCGATTTCGGCAATCCGCTGGTGCTGGCGGGCGCGGCCTTCCCGATGCTGGCGCCGCAGGCCTATCTGGAGATCACCGGTTCCTTCAACCTGTCGCGCGGTGCCACGCTCGCCATCGTGCTCCTGATCCCCTCGATGACGGCTTTCGCCATCCAGCGCTATTATCTGTCGAAGCGGCAATACATCACCGTCACCGGCAAGCCGACCGCCTCGACCTCGAAGATCGTCAGCCGGCCGGTGAAATGGCTGCTCTATGCCGTGCTCGTGCTGTTCGCGCTGCTCGTGACCGCATTCTACGCCGTCATCCTGGTCGGCGCTTTCACCAAGGTCTGGGGCTTCAACTACACGCCGACGCTCGCCCATTTCGCCTATGTCTTCGATGTCGGGCTGGATTCGGTGAAGGACACGCTGCTGGTCGCCATCGTCTCGACGCCGGTCAGCGGCCTGCTCGGCATGATCGTCGCCTTTTTGGTCGTGCGGCGCGCCTTTCCCGGACGCACGGCGCTGGAGTTCGGCTCGATCCTGTCCTTCGCGGTGCCGGGCACCGTGGTCGGCATCGGCTACATTCTCGCCTTCAACGCGCCGCCGCTGGTGCTGACCGGTACCTTCGCCATTCTCGTCCTGTGCTTCGTCTTCCGCTATATGCCGGTGGGCATCCAGTCCGGCATCGCAGTGCTGCGCCAGATCGACCCGTCGATCGAGGAGGCTGCGCAGAACCTCGGCGCAACCACGCTGACCACCTTCCGCAAGGTGACGCTGCCGCTGATCGCGCCGGCCTTCTTCTCCGGCCTCGTCTACGCCTTCGTGCGCGCCATGACGGCGATCAGCGCCGCCATCTTCCTGGTCTCGGCCAACTGGAACCTGATGACGGTGCAGATTCTCAACCAGGTTGGTTCCGGCCGCCTCGGCGTGTCCGCCGCGTTCAGCGTGGTCGTCATCGTCATCGTGCTGATCGCCATCGCCGTCATCTCGTTCGCGATCGGCCGCTGGAGCCGGCACACATCCATGGTGAGGTTCTGATGACAGACGCGATCCGGATTTCCGGCCTGAACAAGCTCTTCGCTTCACCCGACGGCGGCACCGTCGCGGCGGTCAAGGATATCGACCTCGACATTGCAGCCGGGAAGCTGGTCACGCTGCTAGGGCCGTCTGGCTGCGGCAAGACCACGCTGCTTCGCATGATCGCCGGTTTCGAGGAGCCGACCTCCGGTGACATCTTTTTCGGCGATCGGCGCGTGAATGACGATCCGCCCAACAGGCGCGACACCGCGATGGTGTTCCAATCCTACGCCATCTTCCCGCATCTCGACGTGTTCGAGAATGTCGCCTTCGGCCTCAGGTTGCGCAAGCTGCCGACCGCCGAGATCGATGAGCGCGTCAATCGTGTGCTCGAGCAGACCGGCCTTGGCGGCTACGCGAAGCGCTCGCCCAGCCAGTTGTCCGGCGGCCAGCAGCAGCGCGTGGCGCTGGCGCGCTGCATCGTCATGGAGCCGAAGGTGCTTTTGTTCGACGAGCCGCTCTCCAATCTCGACGCCAAGCTGCGCGAGCAGATGCGCATCGAGATCCGCGAGTTGCAGCAGCGTGTCGGCATCACCTCGGTCTATGTCACCCACGACCAGGTCGAGGCGATGAGCATTTCCGACGAGATCGTGGTGATGAATGCCGGCCGCATCGAGCAGCGCGGTACGCCGCACGAAATCTATGCCAGGCCGGCCAGCCGCTTCGTCGCCGATTTCATCGGCAAGGCCAATTTCGCGACAGTCACGGTCGTGGACGGCGGCACGCTGCGGATCGGCGGCGTCGAGGTCGCCGTGCCTGATATGCCGGGCCTGGAAGCCGGCGCGAAGGCGGAGGTCGTCGTGCGGCCGGAAGCCGTGCGGATGGCCGAGACGGGGCAAGGCGCATTCCAGGGCACGGTGCGGCGCGCCATGTTCCTGGGCAATGTCGCCGAATATCTGGTGGAGATCGAAGGGATCGGCGAATGGTTGGTCGACGTCGCCAATCCCGCCGAACGGCACATGGTCGACATGGGTGCGAAAGTCGTTCTCACGCCGTCACCGTCATCGGTCCATATCCTTCCGGATCGAGAACAGAGGTGAGCCGCCTGCCGTCGTCCAGACCTGACCGGCAGGCTGATCGACAGTCTCAATTCGGGGGTTTTGACGCGCCTGTGGCACAGGCGTCCCGAGCAGGGCTTGCGCCCGCCGCCTGTCTTGCCCGGTTCGAACAATGATTGTTACGGGTCGGCGCTGGTGTGCAACCCCGTGCGTGGAGAGATCAAAAGAGGTAAGACACATCCGGCTTGATCGCAGGATGGCGAACCGATCCGATCGATATGTACGATAAGATATTGGAAAAAAAGAGAAGTTATTCTCCGTCGCACCCATGATGGATGGGGCATATAATCATTTAAAATCAATGACTTATCAGAATTTGCGTGCGGTTTGTGTGCAAGTATTTTTGACGTCCTGACCCAGATTAGGATGTAGACTCATTATCGCGTAACCAGATGCGAACTGCGACGAGTTTAAGCGCGGCGAGATAGTTTTCGGCCAGCTTGTCGTAGCGTGTGGCTACACGACGGAACTGCTTAGCCCTGTTGAAGAAGCGCTCGATGAGGTTGCGCGCCTTGTAGAGGAAGGGGCTGAAACAGATCGCGTCTTTCCGATTCGACTTGGGCGGGATGTTGGCCCACGCCCTGCGATCCTTGACTGCAGTGCGTAGCGCGTTGGCATCGTAGCCCTTGTCTGTTGATTTCCGCCGAGAACTGACCCGGGATTGAGGGATTTTTCCATTGAGAAGTGACCCATGTTTGAACCCACCCCTGCTGGCTGATTGCAGGGGACATTGGAGTGATAGACATGGCGTTACTGAGCGTTATCCGACGCTGGCATCTGCGAGATGGACATTCGATCCGGGAGATTGCGCGGCGCACGGGACTGTCGCGGAATACGATCCGCAAATACCTGCGATCAGGTGAGGTCGAGCCCCGCTTCAAGGCGCCGGAGCGGCCGAGCAAGCTTGATGCCTATGCCGAGCGGCTGTCTGCCTGGCTGAGGACGGAAGCAAACAGGCCGCGCAAGCAGAAGCGCACGATCAAGCAGTTGCACGCCGATCTGATGAGCCTCGGCTATGAGGGCTCATATGGTCGTGTCGCCGCCTTTGCGCGGACCTGGAAGGAAGAGCGCCAGCGTCAGATGCAAACGAGCGGGCGCGGCACCTTCGTGCCGCTGGCGTTCGAGCCCGGCGAAGCGTTCCAGTTCGACTGGTCGGAAGACTGGGCGGTCATCGGCGGCGAGCGCACCAAGCTTCAGGTCGCGCACTTCAAGCTCAGCTATAGCCGTGCCTTCATCGTGCGGGCCTATCCGCTACAGACGCACGAGATGCTGTTCGACGCCCACAACCACGCCTTCCGGGTTCTAGGCGGCGTTCCCCGGCGCGGGATCTACGACAACATGCGCACGGCGGTCGACAGGATCGGCCGCGGCAAGGAGCGTCAGGTCAATGCCCGCTTCTCGGCCATGGCCAGCCATTATCTGTTCGAGGCCGAGTTCTGCAATCCGGCCTCGGGCTGGGAGAAGGGTCAGGTCGAGAAGAACGTCCAGGACGCCCGCCACCGGCTATGGCAGCCGATGCCGCGCTTTCCATCGCTGGAGGCCTTGAACGACTGGCTGGAGCGGCGGTGTCGGGCGCTGTGGCAACAGATTCCCCATGGCCTCAGGCCGGGAACGATCGAAGACATCCGGGCCGAGGAAGCACGGTTCCTAATGCCCATGCCACGCCTCTTCGACGGCTTCGTCGAATACACCAAGCGAGTCTCTCCGACCTGCCTGGTCCATCTGGAGCGCAACCGCTACAGCGTGCCGGCTTCCTTCGCCAACCGGCCGGTCAGCCTCCGGGTCTATCCGGAACGGATTGTGGTTGCCGCGGAGGGGCAGATCGTATGCGAGCACTGCCGCATCATCGAGCGATCGCATGACGGCCCCGGTCGCACCGTCTACGACTGGCGTCCCTATCTGGCGGTCATCCAGCGCAAGCCCGGAGCCTTGCGCAACGGCGCTCCCTTCACTGAACTCCCCGAAGCCTTCAAACGGCTGCAGCAGCATCTGCTCAGGAAGCCCGGCGGCGACCGCGAGATGGTCGAGATCCTCGTCCTGCAGCATGACGAGCAGATCGTGCTGACGGCCGTGGAGATGGCGTTGCAGGCCGGCGTGCCGACCAAGGTCCACATCCTCAATCTCCTGCACAGGCTGGTCGACGGCAAGCCGAGCGCGGCGTCGGTCGTGGATGCGCCGCAGGCGCTGAGCCTGGCCAAGGAACCACAGGCCAACGTCGAGCGCTACGACGCGCTGCGCCGGGCTCGGGAGGTGCGCCATGCGTCATGATCCCGCCAGCGGCGCCATCGTCATCATGCTCAGGAGCCTGAAGATGCACGGCATGGCGCAGGCCGTCGCCGAACTCACCGAGCAGGCTTCACCCGCCTTCGAGGCCGCCATCCCCATCCTGTCGCAACTCCTGAAGGCCGAGATGGCCGAGCGGGAGGTCAGGTCCGTAGCCTATCAGCTCAAGGCAGCCCGCTTCCCGGTCTATCGCGATCTGGCCGGCTTCGACTTCGCCAGCAGCGAGATCAACGAGGCCCTCGTGCGACTGCTCCACCGATGCGAGTTCATGGACGATGCCAACAATGTCGTGCTTGTCGGCGGCCCGGGCACCGGCAAGACCCATATCGCTACCGCCCTTGGCGTGCAGGCGGTCGAGCATCATCGCAAGCGTGTGCGCTTCTTCTCCACCGTCGAGCTCGTCAACACGCTCGAGCAGGAGAAGGCCCAGGGCAAGGCCGGCCAGATCGCCAACCGGCTCGCTCATTCCGATCTCGTCATCCTCGACGAACTCGGATATCTGCCCTTCAGCGCGTCAGGCGGGGCACTGCTCTTCCACCTGCTGAGCACGCTCTACGAGCGCACCAGCGTCGTCATCACCACCAACCTCAGCTTCAGCGAATGGGCGACCGTCTTCGGTGATGCCAAGATGACGACGGCGCTGCTCGATCGCCTCACCCATCACTGCCACATCCTGGAGACCGGAAACGACAGCTTCCGCTTCAAGAACAGCTCCGCCCAGACCACACCAACAAAGAAGGAGAAAGCACCCACCTTGACCAAAACCTAAGACCCAAACCATACATGAAGGCGGGTCACTTCTCGGCGAAAATCTCGGGTCAGCTCTCAACGGAAATCAACACTCAGGCATGTGTAGGCTATGAAGATTCTCTGCGGCGATTGACGAAGGCTGCGGTCCTATCCGATTCGTCGCACCAGATGCCCCATCCACTGCCGATCGGACGGATTTTATCCTTCTGTTGGAGTAGGCCGAGAGCGACGAGCCTATTTAAGCTCGCTTACTTTGGCATCTCCGTTATTTAAGCATGTAGGGTATTGTTTAAATAGCGCTGGGCTGACATCATTGCCCGATGACCGATTCCAAGCTAGATCAGCGCCTTGGCCGATACGTCGAAACCCCTGTCGCGGGCGAGATCGTGCGCGCCTTCGTTCCGCCGCCTCTGCCGCCGAAGCCGCAGATCGACGTGCTGGCGCTTCTGGACCGGCTGAGCCTCGCCGAACGTGCCCTCGGGCGGCTGGACGGAATTACCATGCTGCTGCCGCGCCAGGAACTTTTCCTCTACATGTATGTGCGCAAGGAGGCGGTGCTTTCGTCCCAGATCGAGGGGACGCAATCCACACTGACCGATCTTCTACGCTTCGAGAACCAGGCCCAAACCGGAGAGCCGATCGACGACATCCGCGAAGTGTCGAACTACGTGGATGCGATGATGTACGGTCTGGAGCGGCTGGAAGAGCTTCCATTGTCGCTGCGCCTGATCCGCGAGATGCATGCCCGGCTGCTGCAAAGCGGACGCGGCGGCACGAAAAGCCCGGGTGAGTTCCGCCGCTCGCAGAACTGGATCGGCGGATCGCGCCCCGGCAATGCACTCTTTGTGCCTCCGCCCGTCACCGAACTCGATGCCTGCCTCGATGCGCTGGAGCGTTTCATACACGAGGATGGCTCGCGATTGCCGGCGCTGATCAAGGCCGGGCTGCTGCATGTCCAGTTCGAGACCATCCACCCGTTCCTTGATGGCAACGGTCGCATTGGCCGCCTGCTGGTGACACTGTATCTTTGCGTCAACGGCGTGCTCCGCAAGCCGTTGCTCTATCTCAGCCTCTATCTGAAGATGCATCGGGCCGACTACTATCGGCTGCTGCAGGAAGTACGGGAGCACGGTAAATGGGAGGCTTGGCTCGATTTCTTCCTCGCCGGAGTGGCCGAGACCGCAAATCAGGCTTTCGAGGCCGCTACACGGATTGTCGACCTCTTCAAGGAGGATCGCGAGCGGATCACGAACGAAAGCGACCGCGCGGGCTCGGCGCTGCGCATCCACGATCTCTTCCAGCAGAACCCGTTCCTGACCTCCAACCAGCTTGTCCAGAAAACGGGCTTGTCGGCGCCAACAGTCAATGCGGCATTGGCTGATCTGGAGAAGATGGGCATCGTCGAGGAGATCACTGGGCGCAAGCGGGGGCGAGTGTTCAGCTACCAGCGTTATCTTGCGATCCTCAGTGAGGGGACCGATCCTTTGCCTGCCGGCAGCTGAAAGTTCTCGGTCGGCCGCCACAGCTCGTTGTCGGCAGCTATCGCACCAGGAAATGAGCCACGCTCCGTTTCCTACGCAGTCCTGCGAAATAGCTCGCCAAGCAACGCTGTATCCGTTTGGAGCGGCAGGGAATGACGGGGCAAGTTCGACCGCAAGTAAAGATGGCTGTACCTCCCCGCAACCACCTTTACTTGCTTGGCAACTTCGCCAACATTGGCCGGCCCCATGGGTCGGCCGCCCGGCGGCAAGCTATGATGGATGCGCCCTCCTGATTTGAACCTGCCTGCAGTTTCAGGCGCGTTCCAGCGGTCGATCGACGTTGTGCTTTCTGAAGGCAGATGGTGCGCGAATCCGAGAGATACGCCGAAGTAGGCGGCCAATTAGCGCCGATCACGATCCCGACTATCGACATTTTATTTTTCGGGCTCGTCGCATGCTGATACGCCAGCAGGCGACGGCACAAATCATTGGGTTTCAATGAGAAAATGGCGCACCCATCAGGATTCGAACCTGAGACCTTCGCCTTCGGAGGGCGACGCTCTATCCAGCTGAGCTATGGGTGCTTACCGTGTCGCAACTGCTTACGTAGTGCTTACGTGAACTTTTCGCGAGTTGAAAGACAAGAACGAGGGCCTCGCAAATCCTTGTTCTTACTACCTTTTTTCGTCTCCTCTTTGTCGCCCAGCCCCTTGACATCAGCCTTCGGAGGGCAGCGCTCTATCCAGCTGAGCTACGGGTGCTTTCGAGGTGCGCGGCGTCGATGCGGACGATCAGCCAGCCGTCCGGTTCCGGCTTCTTAGCGGAAGCGGGGCGGCGCTTCAATGTGGAAATATCCGCATTGTGGCGACGCTGCGGGGGCGGCTGCATAATCTGCTTCAAGCAGACTTGGTCAGCGGCGCTTTTGCCGTCTCGCACCGGGTCCGAAATCCGTCTCCCGAAAGCGGGCGGCAGTTCCGGGCGGAGGCATGCGGGAAAACGAATTCCTAGGCGTAAGGGGCAAATCCGAATTCGGAAGATAGGGCAAGCCTTTGGCGACCTGTGACAACGGCAGCCAGAGCCGGAAACCGCGCTTGCCTGTGTTGGCAGTCCTGCGGGCAGGCGGCGCAAAGCTCTATTCGGCAGCGGCGCGGTTGATGAATGCCATCAGGTCGGAAAAACGCTCGCCCTGGATCGCGACATGCGCATAGGCGCGCGCGGCGGCGAGGTTGCCGTCGCCTTCCATGAGTGCCTCGGTGATGTCGGCATGTTCCCGGTAGGAGGCCTTCATCCTGTTGCGCACGCGCAATTGCAGGCGCCGGAACGGCGCGAGCCTTCGGTGCAGCGCCATCGCCTGCTCGGCGATGAAGGAGTTGCCGCTCGCGGCGTAGATCGCGCGGTGGAAGCGTTCGTTCTCGTAATAGTAAGCGTCGGTGTCGCTTCCTGTGGCCGCGGCCTCGCAGGCTTTCAGCGCCTGCCTGAGGTCGGACTCGTCGGATATCAGGATTCGCCGGGCCGCCAGCCGCGCGCAGATCGCCTCCAGCTCGGCCATCATCTCGAACATTTCCAGAAGCTGCTTCGGGTCCGGCGACGAGACGATCACGCCGCGATGCCGGCGCTGTTCGACGAGACCCGCTGCGGCGAGCTGCTGCAGGGCCTCGCGGACCGGCGAGCGCGAGACGCCGAACCGCTCGGCCAGCGTCGTTTCGTCGAGCCGCTCGCCCGGACGCAACACGCCGGTGGCGATCTCTTCCTCGATCTGGCTTCGCAAGCGGTTCGATTGATTGGCAGTCATGGCAAGCCCCGTCGGATCAGACCGGATTTGGCAAAGCCTGTCCAGTCCCATCATATCTTGTATGCAAGTTGATTGACTTTTCAAACAATATCTGGCGTCAATACAAACATTCGGGGCGCGTCTCCGGACAAAGGGAGGACAAATCGATGAAGCTTACCCGCAGAAGCGCCTTGATCGGCGCTTTGACCATGCCGGCCGTCATTCGCTCGCTGAGCGGCGCCAGAGCCGCCACCACGTTGAAGATATCGCACCAGTTTCCGGGCGGATCGATCGAACAGGGCGATTTCCGCGACCGCCTGGTGCGCACATTCGCGCAGGAGGTCGAGAAGCGGACCAACGGCGAACTCAAGTTCGAAATCTATCCCGGCTCGTCGCTGATGAAGACGAAGGCCCAGTTCTCGGCGCTGCGCAAGGCCGCGCTCGACATGTCGCTCTATCCGCTGGCCTATGCCGGCGGCGAGATCCACGCGCTGAACATCGGCCTGATGCCCTGCCTGGTGACGTCCTATGAGCAGGGCGCGGCCTGGAAAAATGCGGAGATCGGCAAGGCGCTTTCCAGCGCGCTGGAAAGCAAGGGCGTCAAGTTCGTCTCATGGGTCTGGCAGGCCGGCGGGGTCGCCTCGCGCGAGGCCGCCGTCAGTTCTCCCGAAAGCGTCAAGGGCCTCAAGATCAGGGGCGGCAGCCGCGACATGGACGTCATGTTCTCGAACGCGGGCGCCCAGGTTTCCACCATGCCCTCGAACGAGATCTATGTCGGCATGCAGACGGGCGCGCTGGACGCGGCCGTGACCTCCTCCACCAGCCTCATTTCCTTCCATCTGGAGGAGCTGGCCAAGTCCCTCACCTCGGCGCGAGGCGGCTCGTTCTGGTTCATGCTAGAACCGCTGCTCATCTCGAAGGACATTTTCGACGCCCTGCCGGCCGACCAGCAGAAGGTTATTCTCGACGTCGGCGCGGAAATGGAGCCTTGGGGCACCAAGGAAGCCCAGAAGGACGACCAGAACGTCGCCGACGTCTATGGAGCGAAAGGCGTGAAGGTCTCCGACATGAGCTCGTCCGACCTCGATGCCTGGCGCAAGATCGCCGAAGGCAGCGCGTGGAAGGACTTCGCTTCCCATTCGAGCGAGGATGCAGACCTCCTCAAGCTCGCGATGAAGGTCTAGGCCGGTGAGCGGCGGCCTCGGTCACGATGCAATCCTCGGTGGGAGCCTCCAGGAGGCCGGCCATCCCGCCACCGGACTGGCACGCGCCGTCGCCGCGCTCAACCGCGTCGCCTTCAACGTATCCGGACTGGCGCTGCTGGCGGCGGCGCTGGTGCTGACCTTCGGCGTGCTGGCCGGCCATCTCACCGGCCGGTCGGTCATCTGGCAGGACGAGGTGATGATCTTCCTCGTTTCCGGCGCCATGTTCCTGTCGGCGGCAGCGGTACAGTCGGCGAGGGGACATGTCGGCATCGAGATCGTCCAGCACATGTTTCCGGACGGCGCGATCCCCTTGCGCATCGTCGTCGATGCCGTGGTGTTTGCCTTCTGCGCCATATTCGCCTGGGAATCGGCGACCCTGCTGCGCGAGGCGATCCAGGAAGGGCAGATCACGGAATCCATCTGGGGACCGCCGCTGTGGATCCCCTACCTCCTGCTAGCCGTAGGCATGACGCTCCTGGCGGTACAGGTGGGACTGCAGACAGCGGAAAAATCCTACGTCGCCCTTGGCCTCGCGGCGCTCGCCGTGGTCGCCTTCCTGCTGTGGCAGCGCTCGCCGCTACCGCTGCTTCCGCGCGAGCCGCAATGGGCCATCGGCATCGCCTATTGCGTGGCGACGCTCGTCGTCATGTTCTCGGGCATGCCGATCGCCTTCGCGCTCGGCGTCGTCGCGCTCGGGTTCATGATCCTGTTCATGCCGGCGTCCTCGGTGGGCACGATCGCGCAGAACTTCTACGAGGAACTGTCCAACGTCATCATCCTGGCGCTGCCTCTCTTCATCCTGAAGGGCGCGGCCATCGGCAGGTCGAACGCCGGCAAGGATCTCTATTCCGCCCTGCATGCCTGGCTCTACAGGATTCCGGGCGGCCTCGGCATCGCCAACACCGTCGCCTGTGCGCTGTTCGCGGCGATGGCGGGCTCGTCGCCGGCCACCTGCTCGGCCATCGGCTCGGCCGGCATTCCCGAAATGCGGGCGCGCGGCTATTCGGGCGGGTTCGCCAACGGCATCATCGCCGCCGGCGGCACGCTGGGCATCCTGCTGCCGCCCTCCGTCACCATGCTGCTCTATGCCGTCGCCGCAGAAGTCTCGCTCGGCCGGCTGTTCCTCGCCGGCATCGGACCCGGAGTCCTGCTGGTCGTGCTGTTCGCCAGCTATTCCATGCTGCGCTACAACAAGGAGAAGCGCATCGCCCGCGCCGAAGCGGAGGTCTCCGGCGCGCGCTCGGCGCTGCTGGCGGAAGAGCATTATACGCTGGGCGAAAAGATCAGGATGATCGCCTGGGTAGCGCCTTTCGTCACCATCCTGGCCGGCGTCATGATCGTTCTCTATGCGGGGTGGGCCTCGCCGTCCGAGACGGCGGGCGTCGGCGCGGTGCTGGCCTTCCTGGTCATCGGGTTGATGTATCGCCTGTGGCGACCGTCGAAGATCGGCCCGATCGTCGCCGGCACGCTGCGTGAATCAACCATGCTTCTGATGATCATCGGCATGTCGCTGATCTATTCCTACGTGATGAGCTATCTCAACATCTCGCAGTCGACGGCGACCTGGATCATCGGCCTCGGCCTGTCGAAATGGGTGCTGCTGGCGGCGATCCTGGTTTTCGTGGTGATGCTCGGCTTCTTCCTGCCGCCGGTGTCCATCATCCTGATGACGGCGCCCATCATCCTGCCGCCGCTCAAGGCCGCAGGCTTCGACCTGATCTGGTTCGGCGTGGTGATGACGATCGTGATGGAGATGGGCTTGATCCATCCACCGGTCGGGCTCAACATCTTCGTCATCAAGAACATCGCGCCCGACCTGAAATTGTCGGAGATCATGTGGGGCACATTCCCCTTCGTTCTTCTGATCGCCTTGGCAGTGGTGATCGTGTGCCTGGTTCCCGGCATCGTGACATGGCTGCCGGACGCGACGATGAACTGAGCGGCGAGCTTGAAGTGGCGCAGAGATTTTCGATCTTAACACCGGGGAGAGATCAAGGATGAGCACGACATCTTTCTTCGGCGACATGCTGCAGACGATAGCGGAACGCGGCCGCCGGTTCCTCGCCATCGACGAGAAGGCGAATGCGGCAGGCTCCGTGGCCGGCATGGAAGCTCTGTGCGAAACCCTGCTTTCAAGCAGAGGCGAGGCTTCCGGCATGGCGTTGGCCAGGGATGTCCTGGATCGCTGGCGGCACCTCGACGAAGGCGGCCAGCGCGACTTCATCAGCGTCCTTGTCTCGCGGTTCGGACCGGACACGGCGCGGCTGGAGCGCGCCATCGAATCCTACGGCAGGGACCCGACCACGAAGACGCTGCTCGAACTGCATGAGGCCGCCGAACCGCGCCGGCAGGAACTGATCCGCCGGCTGAACCTCGCGCCGGACGGCATCGCCACGCTGGTCAGGATGCGTGAGGCGCTGTTGCGGATGAAACCGGACAACCTCGACTTCGAGGCGGTCGACGCCGATTTCGCGCATCTGTTCGGATCGTGGTTCAATCGGGGCTTCCTCAACCTGCGGTCGATCAACTGGTCAACGCCCGCCGATATCCTGGAAAAGATCATCCGCTACGAGGCGGTCCACGACATCGGCAACTGGGACGAACTGCGCCGCAGGCTGGTGCCCGAGGACCGCCGCTGCTTCGCCTTCTTCCATCCGCAGTTGAGCGATGATCCGCTTATTTTCGTCGAGGTCGCCCTGACCCGCGAGATGCCGGCGGGGATCGGCGACGTGCTGCGCGAGGACCGCTCGCCGATCAGGGCAGACGAGGCGACGACCGCGGTCTTCTACTCGATCTCGAACTGCCAGGACGGCCTGCGCGGAATCTCCTTCGGCAATTTCCTTATCAAGCAGGTGGTCGAGGATTTGCGGCGCGAGTTGCCGCGCCTGACCACCTTCGTCACCCTGTCGCCGGTTCCCGGTTTTGCCACCTGGCTCGCCGCTCAACGTGAAGAGCCGGCCTCCCCCTTCCTCTCGCCTGCCGACAAGACCACGCTGGAGCCGCTGAACAGGTCCGATTGGTCGCAGGACACGGCGACCGCCGCCAGCGTGCAGCCGGTCCTGACAGGCGCTGCCGCCTGGTACTTCCTCAAGGCGCGCAACCGTCACGGCAAGCCGGTCGATCCCGTGGCGCGCTTTCATCTGGGGAACGGAGCGCGGCTGGAGCGGATCAATTTCCTCGGCGACAGGTCGGCGCGTGCGCTGCGCCAGTCGCACGGCCTGATGGTGAATTATCTCTACAAGCTCGATGACATCGAAACGAACCATGAAGCCTTCGCCGGCCGGGGCGAGGTGGTCGCCTCCCAGCCGGTCCGGCGCCTGCTGCCGGTCGTGACCGCACCGAGGGCCGTACCGCCAAAGGAACAGACGCGGCCGAGCCGCAAGGAGTTGAGTGCATGAGCAACCACCTGTTCGATGCCATCAGAACCGGCATCGTGGCCGACGCGCCTTTCGTGGAAACGACCGACGGCCGGTCATGGACCTATGGCGACATGCTGGTGACCTCGGCACGGTTCGCCAATGTCCTGATGGAGCTCGGCGTAAAGCCGGGGGACCGTGTCGCCGTGCAGGTGGAGAAAAGCCCCGAGGCGCTGATGCTCTATCTCGCCTGTGTGCGCGCCGGCGCCGTCTATCTGCCGCTCAACACCGGTTACACGCTGGCCGAGCTCGATTATTTCATAGGCGATGCCGAACCCGCGCTCGTCGTGTGTGCGCCGAAGACCAGAGCCGGCCTCGAGCCGGTCGCCACCGCCCGGGGCGCCAGGATCGAGACGCTCGGCGAGCATGGCGACGGATCGCTGGCCGCTCTCGCCATGGAAGCCGACGGCGACTTCGCCGACGTGGCGCGCGGCCCGGGAGACCTTGCCGCCATCCTCTACACGTCCGGCACGACTGGGCGCTCGAAGGGCGCGATGCTGACCCATGACAATCTGCTGTCGAACGCATCGACGCTGGTGGACACTTGGCGCTTCACGGCAGCGGACAGGCTGATCCATGCGCTGCCCATCTTCCATACGCACGGGCTTTTCGTCGCCTCCAACATCATCCTCCTGGCTGGCGCGTCGATGATCTTCCTGCCGAAGTTCGACGCCGAGGAAGCCATTTCGCTGATGCCCGGCGCCACCGTCCTGATGGGCGTGCCGACCTTCTATGTGCGACTGCTGCAATCGCCGAAGCTGACCCGGGAGGCGACGGCCAACATGCGTCTGTTCGTCTCCGGCTCGGCGCCGCTGCTCGCCGAGACGCACCGCCGGTTCCAGTCCGCGACCGGCCACGCCATCCTCGAGCGCTACGGCATGACCGAAACCAACATGAACACCTCTAACCCCTATGACGGCGACCGCATCCCCGGAACGGTCGGTTTCCCGCTGCCGGGCGTCTCGTTGCGCGTCGTCGATCCCGAAAGCGGCAGGGAACTCGCCGGCGGCGAGACCGGCATGATCGAGGTCAAGGGACCGAATGTCTTCAAGGGCTACTGGCGTATGCCCGAAAAGACGCAGGCCGAATTCCGCCCTGACGGCTTCTTCATCACCGGCGACCTGGGACAGGTCGACGCCCGCGGCTACGTCCATATCGTCGGGCGCGGCAAGGACCTCGTCATCTCGGGCGGCTACAACATCTATCCCAAGGAAGTCGAAATGGAGATCGACATGCTGCCCGGCGTGGTCGAGAGCGCGGTCTTCGGCGTGCCGCATCCCGACTTCGGCGAAGGGGTGACGGCGGCGGTGGTGCTCAAGCCCGATGCCGGCGTGGACGAGCAATCGGTGCTGGCGGCGCTAAAGGACCGGCTCGCCCGCTATAAGCAGCCCAAGCGCGTCGTCTTCATTCCCGACCTGCCGCGCAACACGATGGGCAAGGTCCAGAAGAACGCGTTGCGCAACCGCTTCGCGGACCTTTATTCTGAGCTTCAGGAAGGCTGACGCCGGCAGGGCCCGCCACCGCGTTCGACCGGAGGCGGCCTATCGGATCCGTTTGCCGGAGGCGGCGTCGAAGAGATGCGCGTCGGCGGGGTCGATGCGGACAGCGATCTCCTGGCCGGGCTTCAATATCAGCCCACGCTCCCGAAACAGGCATGAGATGCTTTCGTCCGAACAGACGAGCTGCGCGAACAGTTCCGATCCCGTCGGCTCGACCAGTTCGACCGTGCCGCGGATGCCTTCGCCGGCGACATGGATATGCTCCGGCCTGATACCGTAGACGAGATCCCGGCCGGCCGCCTTGCCGGCGAGCTCTTCGGTTACCGGAAGCGAAAGCCCGCCTGTGCTGACGAAGGCGCCGTTATCGATCCGCCCCTTGATGAAGTTCATGGCCGGCGAGCCGATGAAGCCGGCGACGAAGAGATTGGCCGGGCGCTCGTAGAGTTCGAGCGGCGCGCCGGCCTGCTCGACCAATCCGTCCTGCATGACGACGATCCTGTCGGCCATCGTCATGGCCTCGATCTGGTCGTGCGTAACGTAGATGGTGGTGGTGCCGAGGCGCTGGTGCAGGCCCTTGATCTCGCCGCGCATCTGCACGCGCAGCTTGGCGTCGAGGTTGGACAGCGGCTCGTCGAACAGGAACACGGCCGGATCGCGCACGATGGCGCGGCCCATGGCGACGCGCTGGCGCTGGCCGCCGGAGAGCTGGCGCGGATAACGGTCGAGCAGTTTCTCCAGCCCGAGAATGCCGGCCGCCGTCTTCACCCGCGCGGCGGTGTCGGCAGCGTCCGCCTTCTTGATGCGCAGCGCGAAGCTCATATTGTCGGCGACCGTCATGTGCGGATAGAGCGCGTAGTTCTGGAACACCATGGCGATGTCGCGGTCGCGGGCGCGCAGCGCGTTGACGACCCGGCCGCCGATGCTGATGGTGCCGCCGCTGATGGTCTCCAGCCCGGCGATCATGCGCAGGAGTGTCGACTTGCCGCAGCCCGAAGGGCCGACGAGGATGACGAACTCCCCATCTTCGATGTCGACGGAGACGCCGTGGATGATGTCGACCGAGCCGAAGGACTTGCGGACATTGCTGATTTCGACGGACGCCATTCTCACCCACCCTTGACGGCGCCGGCCGTGAGGCCCGCCACGATCTGTCTTTGCGCGAAGAGGGTAAGCACCAGCACCGGCAGCGTCACCACCAGCGCGGCGGCGGCCAGCGGCCCCCAGCTCACCTGTTCATAGGAAAGCATGTTGTAGACGGCGACCGGCAGCGTCCGCGTTTCACGGTTGGCGAGCACGATGCCGAAGACGAAATTGTTCCACGAGAAGATGACGGACAGGATCAGCGCCACGACGATTCCGGGCCGGGCGATCGGCAGCGCCACCATGTGGAACACCTGCCAGGAACTGGCCCCGTCGATCGAGGCGGCCTCCTCCAGCTCGATCGGCGTCGTCTCGAAATAGCCGATCATCACCCACACGACGATCGGCACGGTGACGACCAGATGGATGATGACCTGCGGCCAGATGGTGCCGACCAGCCCGACCCACTGGAACAAAAGGAAGAGCGGGATGAGATAGGACAGGCCGGGCGTCATGCGCGCGATCATCACCACGATCGCCGAACGGTCGGCCTTGAGCCTGGCGATGCCATAGCCCGCCGGAACGCCGATCGCCAGCGCCAGCAGCGTCGCCGAGCCTGTCACCAAAACGGAATTCCAGAAATAGAGCAGGAAATCGTTCTCGCGGAACACCTGCACGTAGTTCTGCCAGGCGAAGCGGTCGGGGATGAGGATCGGCGGATAGGCGCCGTTGTCGATCTCGAATTTCAGCGAAAGCGACAGCATCCACAGGAAGAACAGCACGACCGGCGATACGATAACCAGCGCCACGAAGAACAGCGCGACCCGGTTCCACAAGCTGGAGTTCATCGCGTTTTGGCCTCCGACCACTGCATACGCTGCCTGACCATGAGGAGGACCATCGACAACAGGATGATGAGCGCGAAGAAGACGATCACCATCGCCGACGAATAGCCGATGTCGTAGTAGGCGAAGGCGGTGTTGTAGAGGTAGATGTTGATGGTCTCGGACGCCGTGCCAGGCCCGCCCTGCGTCATCGCGTAGATGATGTCGAAGCTCTTCACCGCGTCGATGGAGCGGATGATGGTCGCGACCATGATGAAGGGGGCGATCATCGGCAGCGTCAGGTAGCGGAATTGCTGCCAGGCGTTGGCGCCATCGATCTCGGCGCTTTCGAACGGCTCGCGCGGCACCGAGGCCAGGCCGCCGAGGACGATGAGCATGACCAGCGGCGTCCATTGCCAGGTCTCGACCGCGACCAGGGAGGGAATGACGGTATCGGGATTGAATATCCATTCCTGCGCCGGGATGCCGACCAGCGACAAAAGATAGTTCAAAACGCCGAGCTGCGGATGGAACATCATCGTCCACACCAGCGCCACCGCCACCGGCGTCGCCATCATCGGCATGACGAAAATGCCGCGCAGGAAGCCGCGTAGCGGAAACCGCGCGTTGAAGACGAGGGCCGACAGCGTGCCCAGCACGACCGGTGCGACCACCGACATCACCGTGTAGGACAGCGTATGGGCAAGCGACTCCCAGAAGCGCGCGTCGCCCCACAGCCGGGCGTAGTTGGCCATGCCAACAAAGGTGCGGTCCTGGCCGAGCGTCCATTCGTTGACGCTCATCCAGATGGTGAAGACCCAGGGAAACACGATGACGGCCAGCACCACCGCCAGCGCCGGCATCACGAAAGGCCAGTAATTGGGGGCCAGCCTGATGTGCTGGCCCGCCAATTCCTCGGCCGTCGGTTCTTTCGGCCGCTGGGCCATCAGGCCTTTTCGCTCTTCTCGAGCACCGGCTTGAAGGCCTCGGTCGCCTTCTTGAGTTCGTCGGCCGGATCGGCGCCGGAGATCATGTTGGTGAGAGCTACGCCGAAGACGTCGCGGAACTCGGTCACAGGAATGATGACCGGGAGCGCCAGGCGGCTGATGTCGCCGCAGGCGGCTACCGTATCCACCCATTCGCCCGGCATGGTCACGCCTTCACGGACCTTCGGATCGGTGAGGATCGACTTGCGGAAAGGCACGCCGGCGCCCGCCTGCAGAAGCCGCGCGCCCATGATCGGCGAGACAGCCCACTGGCAGAATAGATAGCCGGCTTCCTTCTTCTGGCTCGCGGCGGTCACGCCGATGCCGTCGCCGAACGTACCGGATGCCTGGACCTTCGGCCCCTTTGGCATGACGCCGTAGCCGACCCGGCCCACCACGCGCGACTTGTTCGGGTCTTCGAGCGGCGGCGCGAAACCAACGCCGTCGAACCACATGCCGATTTTGCCCTGCAGGAAGGCGGACTGCGATTCGGCCCAGTTGAAGCCGGATACGCCAGGCGGCGCCGACTTCGACATCAGCCGCTGATAGAGCTTCGCGGCCTCGATCGCCTCGGGTGTATCGGTCTGCAACTTGCCGTCCTCGACCGAATATTTGTCGTAGCCGAGCATCAGCGACGTCCACACGGGCGTGTTGGCGTTCTTGATGCCGCGCGCCACGAAGCCGAACGTGCCCTTGTCCGCGTCGGTGAGCGTCTCGGCCGCCTTGACCATGTCGTCGAAGGTCGCCGGGTATTCGATGCCCTTGGCCTCGAACAGGTCCTTGTTCCAGTAGATGATCCAATAATCGACGGAAAACGGCAGGGAATGCAGCGAGCCGTCGCTATCCTTGGCGAAGTCGAGCCCGGCTTCGGCGAAATCGGCCTCGGTCAGGCCCGGATCGGTAAGCGTCGGGTCCTTCAGATAGCCGCCGATGTCGGCCAGCCAGCCGGCCTTTTCGAACTGCCGCTTCTGGACGTGATAGGAAAGATGGATGACGTCGAAGCTGGGCTTGCCGGAGCTGAGCTCGATCACGGTCTTCTGGCGTTGCTGCTGTTCCGGCGTCGCCTCCGCATTGACCTTGATCCCGGTCATGTCCTCGAATTCGGAGAGGTATTTGAGCAGCGTGTCGCTGCGCGGACTCTTGATGAGGTTGACCTCGAGCGTCTGGCCGGAAAACTTCTTCCAGTCCACGTCGGCGGAGAAGGCCGGTCGGCCCCCCAGCATCGCGGCTGCGCCGAGACCGGCCGTACCGGCCAGGAACTGGCGCCTCGTCGGCGTCAAGAAATGCGTCATGATCGTCTCCTCCTTCGGATTGCTCGCTTTGGTTCCTCCCGTCCCGCCGGGCCGCGAGCGCCCGGAAGGGATGATGCCTTACAGTCGTACGGCCCTGCGCCGCGCGGTCTCTATGTGGCTCGTCATGGCTCGCGCCGCCTCATCCTCGTCGCGCCGTTCGAACGCCTCGATGATCTTCAGATGCTCTCCCATCACCGAGGGGATCATGTTCACGTATAATCGGGTTTCCGCAAGACGGATCAGCTTTATCTTGATCCAGTTGACGCGGTAGGCATTGCCGAGAATCTCATTCTCCTGCAGGTCGATGACGGCCGAATGGAGGCTCAGATCGACGGTCTCGGCATCCTCCATCAGGGTCGGATCGTCACCCGACCGATGCCGCGACAGGATGCGTTCATGGCGCTCTCGCAAGGCCGCGATCGCGTCGTCGGGCGCGTCCCGGGCAAACAGGCGCGCCGCAGGCTCCTCCAGAAAGGCGCGGAACTGAAAGGCGTTGCGCACCAGCGCGAGATCCACCTGCGGCACCTGCATGCCGCGCTGCGGCACCGTTTTGATCAGCCCTTCCGCCTCCAGCCTCGGCACGAGCTCGCGGATCGAGCCGAGCGGAAAGCCGGTGATCGCCACCAGTTCGCGCTGGGTGATGAACTGGCCAGGCCTGATCTGCTGGTCCAGAAGGCTTTTCGTATAGCCGAGATAGGCCTGGTCGCGCAGGTTCTGGCTTTCGTTGACGGACTTGTTCATTCCGCCTCCGTCGCTCATGCTGCCAGGATCGCGTCGAACTGTGCGGCTGCCCGTCGGGCGAGTGCCGGATCGAGATCGGTCAGCGGCGGCCGCGTCCTGACGAAGCCGTTGTCGTTGTGGACATGCGCCGTCAGCGCCTTGACCGCCGGCAGCACCGGCAGACTGCAGATCATGTCCACCAACCGCACCACCTTGTCGCTGTCCCTGCCTTCGTGGATGACGGGACGCAGCAAGCCGGGTGCTAGGTTGGCGAGGCCGCAGATCGACCCTTGCGCGCCGGCCCGCATGGCACGCGCCAGCAGCCGCTCGTCGCCGACCAGGATCGCCAGTTCACCGTGCTCGGCAAGGAAGGCGCTGGCATCCTCCCAGCGGCCGGAAGAATCCTTCACGCCCGCGATGACGCCGGGAAACGCCTTTTTCAGGCGCGAGACCAGAGAGACCGAGATCGGCACCGCCGTCTGGCCGGGGATATGGTAGAGGATAACGCCGCGCGCCGTTTCGCCGGTCCGCTCGATGACACGCGAGAACCAGGCGTAGAGCCCTTCATCCTCCACGCCCTTGAGATAGAAAGGCGGGGCAACGAGCAGGCCCCTGGCGCCCGCGTCGAGCGCAAGCCGGGACTGCGCCACCGCGTCGTCGATGGAGACGGCGGCAACGCCCGCATAGACGCTGTCGCGCATCTCGATGCCGGACCCGGCGACTGCCGCCAGGATCGCCTCGCGGTCGCCGAGGCTGAGCACATAGCCCTCTCCGGTGGTGCCGAACAGCGTAAAGGAATCGCAGCCCCCGGCGAGGACCGTCTTCGCATGCAGGACGAGGCGCGCCGTATCGACGCTGCCGTCCTCTGCGAAAGGCGTGACCAACGCCGCGGAAAGACCGAATATCCGATCGGATGCCATAGGGAGGAGAACCAATTCAATCACTAACATGTTAGCCAGATGTCAACGTGTGTCAAGCCAAGGAATCAAAACTATTTGGGCACTTCGACGCGGTCTCGCGCCGTTGTGCCGGTAGACGACGCGCGCGACCGTCAGACTGAAGCAGACCGCGCGAGAATGCCCGCTTCGGAGTGCCCGTCGCAAATGCGGCATGGAAGCGCTCGCCACGGCCGACAAACTGCTATGAAGGGCTTTCCCCTGATTCTCGATGTTTTGCCCATGACTGCCCGTGCGTTGGAAATCCTCAAGACCGTCTATGGCTATGCAGCGTTCAGAGGGGCGCAAGGGGATATCGTCGAGCATGTGATCGCCGGCAACAACGCCTTCGTGCTGATGCCGACGGGCGGCGGCAAATCGCTCTGCTACCAGATTCCGGCCATCGCCCGACCGGGCATGGGCCTGGTCGTCTCGCCGCTGCTGGCGCTGATGGCGGACCAGGTGGCGGCGCTCAGGCAGGCCGGCGTGCGCGCCGCCGCGCTCAACTCCGATCTCGCGGGCGACGAGCGGCGCGCCTTGTGGGGCGACGTCCACGCCGGCCGGCTCGATCTTCTCTATGTCGCCCCCGAGACCCTGCTGCGGCCGGGCGTGCTGGAGCGTCTGGATGGCGTGACGCTGTCGCTGATCGCCATCGACGAGGCGCATTGCCTGTCGCAATGGGGGCACGACTTCCGCCCGTCCTATCGGGAGCTCGATGCGCTGGCCGCGCGTTTCCCCGCTACGCCGCGCATCGCACTGACCGCAACGGCCGACGAGCCGACGCGCGCAGAGATCCTGTCGCATCTCGCCATCGACGAGGCAGACGCCTTCGTCGCCGGCTTCGACCGTCCCAACATCCGCTACGCCATCGAGGAGAAGGACAATCCGCGCGCGCAGCTGAAGGATTTCCTCAAGCGCCACGAAGGCGAGAGCGGCATCGTCTACTGCCTGTCGAAAAGAAAGACCGAAGAGACGGCCGCCTGGCTGCGCGACCAGGGCTACGATGCGCTCGCCTACCATGCCGGCATGGACAAGGCCGCGCGCGAGGCCAACCAGAAGCGCTTCCAGCACGGCGAGGCGGTCGTCATGGTCGCCACCATCGCCTTCGGCATGGGCATCGACAAGCCGGACGTGCGCTTCGTCGCCCATATCGATCTGCCAGGCAGCATCGAGGCGTACTACCAGGAGACCGGCCGCGCCGGGCGCGACGGCCTGCCCTCCGACACGCTGATGCTCTACGGCTACGAGGACATCGCGCTGCGCAGCCGCTTCATCGAGGAGTCGGAGGCGTCCGACCAGCGCAAGCGCATGGAGCGGCAGAAGCTCGACGCGCTGCTGGGTCTGGCCGAGACGGCCGGCTGCCGCCGGCAGGTGCTGCTGTCCTATTTCGGCGACCGTTGCGCACCGTGCGGCAATTGCGACACCTGCGTCGAGCCGCCGAAGCTGTTCGACGGAACGGTCGCCGCGCAGAAGGCGCTGTCGTGCATCTACCGCACCGGCGAGCGGTTCGGGCAGGCCTATATCGCCGACGTACTGCTTGGCGTCGAGAACGAGCGCATCGCCCAGTTCCGCCATGACCGCATCTCCACCTTCGGCATCGGCACCGAGCACGACAACCGCACATGGCGGGCGATCCTGCGCCAGTTGATCGCGCTCAGGCTTGTCGACGTCGATCTGGCCGGCCATGGCGGCCTGTCGATTTCGACCGCCGGCCGGGATTTCCTGCGCGACAAGCCGAGCCTGATGCTGCGCGTGCCGCGCCCTGTGCGCGCCCGCCGCGGCACGGTGACGCGCAACGCCGCGCAGACGGCCGTCGCCGAAAGCGACCGCGCGCTGTTCCAGGCGCTGCGGCAGAAACGACTGGAGTTGGCGCGCGCGCAGAACGTACCGCCCTATGTCATCTTCCACGACAAGACGCTGATCGAACTCGCTGGGGCGCGCCCCAAGTCACGCCGCGAGATGGCGGATGTGCCGGGCGTCGGCGAGTCCAAGCTGGATCGCTACGGCCCCGCTTTCCTCGCGGTCATCGCGGAACACGTCTGACAGGCAGCCTGGACCTTCCGTGCAGGACGCCATCGCCGCGATCGGCGAGCACCCGGCGTTGCAGCGGTTGGCCGCCGAAGGCCATCGCCGCGCTTGCATGACGAAAAGAATCATGGTTTGAGTGCGCCTACCACAGGGGTGCTCCGTATTGCCGGGGCTGAGACCGCAGCGCCAAGCCGCGAAACCCTCAAGCTGATCTGGATAATACCAGCGGAGCGAGGCGGATCATGTTTTCTGGCGCACAAGTCGCATTGTACCCCATGACGGACGATTTCGTCCGCGTCATCCTTGGCAGCCTGTCGGCCCTCGATCCGTACCGAAGCCGGTTCCGGATCGAGACCGACGATCTCTCCACCCTGCTGGTCGGACCGCCGCCCGATCTTTTCCCGGCCCTGCGCGACCTTCACGTTGCCGCATCGCGCGGTGGCCTGCATTGCGTGATGCATGCCACGGTGTCGCGGGGCTGCCCCGGCGAACCGGACGACCCGATCTGCACGCCCATCGAGGGCCGCACGGCCGAAACGCCGCTCAGCGAGCGGGTCGAGGCAGCGTTGGAGGCCGTGCAAAGCGCCGCGCCGACAGGGCAGGACGTCGCCGCGCAGTTGTCGCTCTATCCCCTCGGTGCCTCGCATCACATGGACGAGATCTACGGCTGCATCGATCTGATGAAGCGGTCGGGCGTGTTCGGCCGGGCGAAGAACTTCTGCACCACCCTGCGGGGCGACGCGGGGCCGGTCTTCGCCACGCTCGGTGAAGCTTTCCTGCGTTTCGGATCGCCGGAGGGCCATGTGGCGATGGACCTCACCGTTTCGGCAAACAGCCCGAGCCCGGCCTGAGCCACGCGCGCGGGCGCGGATATCCGCCATGCCGAACACGCCGTCCTTCCTGGCCAGAACAGGCCCCGCGGCCGTAGCGATCGCGTCGCTCCTGGTCGCCTGGCAGCTTTACAGCGATCTGTCGGGCATCAGCCAGACAACGCTGCCGTCGCCTTTGCGCGTTGCCGGGCAAGCCTGGCTGAACCGTCGAGCGCTCGCCGACAACGCGCTGCCCACCATCCGTGCGACGTTGCTCGGATTCTCCTGCTCGCTCGCCGGTGCCTTTCTGCTCTCGGCCGCGATGGATTTCTTCGCGCCTGTGCGGCGGGCGCTGTTCCCGGTCTTCGTCGTCAGCCAGACCCTGCCGCTCGTGGCGATCGCCCCGCTGGTCGTGCTGTGGTTCGGCTTCGGCCTGCTGCCCAAGATCCTGCTGGTCGCCCTGGTGACCTTCTTTCCCATGCTGGTCGCGCTGGTTCAGGGATACGAATCCACGGAAAAGGAGATCGCGCTTTTGCTCGGCTCCATGGGTGCGACGCGATGGCAACGCTTCTGGCTTGCCCGTGCACCGTCGGCCCTGCCGTTCTTGTTAGCCGGCCTGCGCATCTCCATCACCTATGCGGTGGTCGGCGCGATCTTCGCCGAATATGCCGGCGCGACGCGCGGTCTCGGCATCTACATCCTCAAGGCCAAGAACAATTTCCGACCCGATCTCGTACTCGCCGCCGTGGCCGTCAGCGCCGCGCTGACGCTGGTGCTGTTTGCCGCCACCGGCCTCGTGCAGCGCCTCGCCATGCCCTGGCAGCGCCTGGAGCAGAGGCGGACGCGATGACCCCGAAGCTCGACCTGCAAGGCGTCCGCAAGGCGTTCGACGCGACGAAGGTGCTGGACGGAATATCGCTGTCGGTGCGCGAGGGCGAGTTCGTTTCCATCCTCGGGCCTTCCGGGGCGGGCAAATCGACGATCTTCCAGATCCTGACGGGCGGCATCGAGGCAGACGGCGGCGCGATCCGTCTGGACGGCGAGCCGCTCATGTCGCGGCAAGACCGTTTCGCCTTCATGCCGCAACGCGACGCGCTGATGCCGTGGCGGCGCATCATCGACAACACGACGCTCGGACTGGAGGTGCAGGGTGTGCCGCGCCGCGCCGCGAGGGACAAGGTGCGGCCACTCTTCGCCGAGTTCGGCCTTGCCGGCTTCGAGGATCATTACCCGGCACAGCTTTCCGGCGGCATGCGCCAGCGGGCTGCCCTTCTGCGCACGGTCGTGCAGGAACGCGACATGCTTTTGCTGGACGAACCGTTCGGCGCTCTGGACGCGCTGACGCGCATGGGCATGCAGCGCTGGCTCGAAGCCATGTGGAAGCGTCATCGCTGGACGGCGCTGCTGGTCACGCATGACGTGCGCGAGGCCGTTTTCCTTTCTGATCGCATCTACGTGCTGTCGACGCGCCCGGCACGGGTCCTGCACGAAGTCCCCGTGCCCTTGCCGCGGCCACGCGATGCGGGGGCCGAGGGATTGCGGCAGGCCAGCGCCATCGAAGCCGTCGTTCTGGAAAGCCTTCTCAACCCCGAAGCAACAGAAGGGTCGAACAGATGACACTGATGAACCGCCGCCACGCCCTCGCCCTCGGCCTTGCAGCCGCCTGCGCGCCGGCGGCTCCAGCCTGGTCCTCACCGGCGCGCGAGAAGGTCTCGGTCGCGCTCGACTGGACGCCGAACACCAACCATATCGGCCTTTATGTGGCGCGCGACAAAGGCTTTTATGCCGACGCCGGGCTGGACGTCGATATCCTGCCCTATACCGACACCAGCGCCGGCACGCTGGTGGCCAACCAGATTGCGGATTTCGGGGTGGTCGGCTCCATCGGGCTGTTCACCCAGCGCGCCGCCGGCGCCGACCTGAAGGCAGTCTACGCCGTGGTGCAGACGGAAACCGGCCGACTCGTCTTCAACGCCGACCGTACCGACATAAGGCGGCCGAGGGATCTCGACGGCAAGGTCTATGGCGGCTTCGGCAGCAACTGGGAGACGGCGCTGATCGAGACACTGATCCACAACGACGGCGGTGCAGGCAGCTTCGAGACGGTGACGCTCGGCACGTCCGCCTACGAGGCGCTGGCGAACGGCGCGGTCGACTTCACCCTGGAGGTCTACACCTGGGAAGGCGTCCAGGCCGAACTGGAAGGCAGGCGGCAGATGGCTTTCCGCTACGCCGATTACGGGGTGCCGGACGAGCACACGACCTTCATCGCCTCCAGCGACGCCTACCTGTCGCAGCATCAGGATGCGGCCGCCGCCTTCGTGCAGGCGACGCGCAGGGGCTATGCCTTCGCCGTCGAGCACCCGCAGGAAGCTGCCGCCGTTCTGGTCGGTGCCAACAAGGACATGCCGGCGGATGCGGCCTTGATCGAGGCCTCCCTGAAGACCCTGATAGAAGGCCACTATCTCGCGCGGCCGGATGGCACGGTCGGCGAAATCGATGGAGCGAAGACGGAGGCGATGGGCGGCTTCCTGTTCGCGGCCGGCATTCTTCTGGACGCGGACGGCAAAGCCCTCGCCAGCCGCCCGGCCTTCGCCGACTACTACACCAACCGCTGCCTGGCCGGCGCCTGACGGGGCCGGCGACGCGATTCCGCATCATGCGGGAGCGACAATAAGCGGGCCCGGCTTCCTCGGCCGCGCCATGAATGAACAACGCGCGACGCGAATGATTCCTCTTGCCAAATAATGGTAGAGTGATCATACCAGTATGTCAGATGACGATTGGCGAACCTTCGTCGGAATTCAGGGAGTAAAGACCAGATGACAACGATTGCGCTGTTCGGTGCAGGCGGGAAAATGGGCTATCGCCTTGCCGCCAACCTCAAGGGCTCGGCCTACGAGGTTCGCCACGTGGAGACCGGCGAGGGCGGCCGTGCCCGCCTGAAGGAAGGGCTTGGCTTCGACGCCGTCGAAGGAGACCGGGCGCTCGACGGCGCCGACGTCATCATCCTGGCCGTCCCGGACACACTGATCGGCAAGGTCTCCGCAGGCATCGAGAAGCAGCTAAAGCCAGGCACGATGGTGATCGTCCTCGATGCTGCGGCGCCGGCGGCAGGGCACCTGCCGAAGCGCCCCGACCTCACCTATTTCATCACCCATCCCTGCCATCCGCCGTTGTTCAACGATGAAACCGACATGGCGGCGAAGAAGGACTATTTCGGCGGCATCAAGGCCAAGCAGCATATCGTCAGCGCGCTCATGCAGGGGCCAGAGAGCGACTATGCCAAGGGCGAGGCCATTGCGCGGACGATCTGGGCGCCGGTGATGCGCTCCCACAGGGTGACCGTCGAGCAACTGGCCATGCTCGAACCGGCACTGGCGGAGACGATGTGCGCCTCCCTGCTCGTCGTGATGAAGGAAGGTCTCGACGAGGTCGTGCGACGCGGCGTCGACCGCCAGGCGGCGCTGGATTTTCTGCTCGGCCACATCAACGTGCTCGCCTCGGTGATCTTCGAGGAGCGCGAAGGCGCCTTCTCCGACGCCTGTAACAAGGCCATCGAGTTCGGCGTGCCGGCGTTGATGCGCGACGATTGGAAGCATGTCTTCGAGCCTGACGAGATCGCCGCCAGCATCAGGCGCATCACCTGAGTTCTCGCCTCGCTTTCCAATCGGGCGGCCGCGCGATGTCACCATCGGGTACATGTCACCTGAATTTGTGGTTGACTCATTATACCAGTTGGCATTAGCTGGTTTCACCCCGGACCGATCGCGGACCTTAAATCGATGCCGGGACGAGTGGAGGAAGGCGGGAAAGGGCGCGAGATCGGGCGAAAACCGGCGACGGTTTTTTCCGGTACCGACCCGCAGGATGATTTTAGCGCTTTGCGAAATCCAGACGATTGCCTCGATCGAGGCAGAGTGTTCAACGGGAGGACTTCATGAAATTCACGCGCAGAATAACGCTGGCGGCGTTCGCCGGCATGTTGGCCATCGGCACGGCAGTACCGGCCTACGCCGCCGATCTCGTCGCCATCATCACGCCGTCGCACGACAACCCGTTCTTCAAGGCGGAGGCGGAAGGCGCAGATGCCAAGGCCAAGGCGCTCGGCTACGACACGCTGGTGCTGGTGCATGACGACGACGCCTCCAAGCAATCGGAACTGATCGACACCGCCATCGGCCGCGGCGCCAAGGCGATCATCCTGGACAATGCCGGCGCGGACGCCACGGTCGCCGCCGTGCAGAAGGCCAAGGACGCCGGCATTCCATCCTTCCTGATCGATCGCGAGATCAATGCCAGCGGCGTCGCCATGGCGCAGATCGTCTCGAACAACTACCAGGGCGCGCAGCTCGGCGCGCAGGAATTCGTCAAGCTGATGGGTGAGAAGGGTGCCTATGTCGAGCTGGTCGGCAAGGAGTCCGACACCAATGCCGGCATTCGCTCCAAGGGTTACCACGACGTCATCGACGACTATCCGGACCTGAAGATGGTGGCGCAGCAATCGGCCAACTGGAGCCAGACGGAAGCCTACTCCAAGATGGAATCCATCCTGCAGGCCAATCCCGACATCAAGGGCGTCATTTCCGGCAACGATACGATGGCGATGGGCGCCATTGCGGCGCTCCAGGCCGCCGGCAAGAAGGACGTCATCGTCGTCGGCTTCGACGGCTCCAACGACGTGCGCGACTCCATCAAGGCGGGCGGCATCAAGGCGACCGTGCTGCAGCCCGCCTACGCGCAGGCGCAGATGGCCGTCGAGCAAGCCGACGCCTTCATCAAGAACGGCACCAAGCCGAAGGAAGAGAAGCAGTTGATGGACTGCGTCCTCATTACGCCCGACAATGCTTCCAAGCTGGAAACGTTCGCCTTGACCGACTGATGGGTGGGTCTCGGCCGACCGCGGGGAGAGGACCGGCGTCCCCTCCCCGTCTCCATTCATGGACGTTCGCTCAATGCCACAGAATCCGATCCGGTTAAGCTTCGCAGTGGTGGCGCTGCTTGCGTTGGCGGCCTGCAAGGTCCTGCCGACGGGCACGACACCGGGCGGCGACAAGCCTGCCGCCTTCGATCCCGACGCAGCGGTGGCCGAAATGTGGGACGGGAAGGTGCTGCCTTATCTTGAGGCCAAGGCCGGGCCGTTCGCCGAAGTGGAGAAGGTGGCCAGAGCCGATCCGGCGGCAGCCGGCGCGAAGTACGGCAATGTCAACAAGCAGACGAATTCGCCCTGGACCTATGCCGCGACGATCGAGGGCAAGATCGTCGCCGCCAATACGCAGTCGCGCGCCGCGACCATCGACGTGGATGTCGACGGCGACGGCAAGGCCGACGCCCGTGTCCAGATCGGGCCGGCCATACGCGGTACGGCGCTGCGTGACGTGCTCGATTTCGTCGATTTCAATTCCTTCACCAATCAGATCGACTACGCCCAGTTCGGCAAGGCGTTCAACACGCATGTCAACAAGACCGTGCTCGGAACTTTGCCGCGCGATGCCCTGGAAGGGCGAACCGCCAAGGTGCTCGGCGCCTTCGCTGCTTCGGGCGGAGCCGACCTGCCGCTGATGACGCCGGCCGAGATCGAGATCGGGCCGAAGCCATGAGCGAGGATGACGACAACATTATTCTCAAGCTGGACGATGTCTCGAAGGTCTATTCCGGCACGGTTGCGGTCAAGCAGGCCTCCTTCGAGGTACGGCGCGGCGCCGTCAACGTTCTGGTCGGCGAGAACGGCGCCGGCAAATCGACGCTGATGAAGATCATCGCCGGCGTCGAGCAGCCGACCCTCGGCCGCATCCTCCTCGACGGCAAGGAGGTCTCCTTCGCCTCCGCCGGCGACGCCGCCGCGCACGGCATCGCCATGGTGTTCCAGGAACTCAACCTGTTCGGCAACCTTTCAGTGGCCGAAAACATCTTCGCCACGCGCGAGGTCACTAACGCCGTCGGCAAGATCGACCACAAGGAGCAAAACCGCCGCGCCGCCGTGTTCCTCGACCGCCTCCAGGCCGGCATCCGACCGGACATGCTGGTCGAGGACCTGATGATCGGCCAGCAGCAGCTTGTCGAGATCGCCAAGGCCGTCTCGCTCGACGCCCGCGTGCTGATCATGGACGAGCCCACCTCGGCGCTGAGCGCCGCGGAAGTGGAAATCCTTTTCAAGGTGGTCGCCGACCTCAAGGCCCAGGGCGTGGCGATCGTCTACATCTCGCATCGCCTGGAGGAACTGATCCGTATTGGCGATACCATCACCGTGCTGCGCGACGGCCGCGTCACCGGCAGCGAACTGGTGAAGAACATCGACACGCAATGGATCGTGCGCCAGATGATCGGCTCCGACGCCAAGGATTTCGCCAAGGCCGATGGCCACCGGCCCGGCGAAGAGATGTTTCGCGTCGAGGAGATATGCCTGCCGCGCGCGACCGGCGGTCTGGCCGTCGATCATGTCTCGCTGTCGCTTCGCGGCGGCGAGATCCTCGGCATTTACGGGCTGATGGGCGCCGGGCGCTCGGAACTGTTCGACTGCATCATGGGTCGCCATTCGCAGTCTACGGGCAAGGTCTTCCTCGACGGCAAGGAAATCCGCCAGCGCGATACGGCAAGTCGTATCCGGCGCGGCCTGGCGCTGATCCCCGAAGACCGCCAGCGCGAGGGCCTGGTCTCGATCCTGTCGGTGGCGACCAACCTCACCATGTCCAGCCTGCGGCGCTTCGCCAGCCTTTTCCACATCAACGGCAAGGCGGAGCGGCATGCCGTCGACGGCATGGTGAAGGAACTGTCGATCAAGGTAGCAGACCCTGTACAGGAAGTTTCCTCGCTGTCGGGCGGCAACCAGCAGAAGGTCGTCATCGGCAAGGCGTTGCTGACGAAACCGAAGGTGCTGCTCATGGACGAGCCGAGCCGCGGCATCGATGTCGGCGCCAAGGCGGACGTGTTCCGCACCATGCGGCGCCTGTCGCAGGAAGGGTTGGGCATCCTGTTCGCCACCTCCGACCTCGACGAGGTGATGGCGCTGTCGGATCGAATCGCGGTGATGAGCAACGGCAAGCTGACCGGCCTGTTCGAGCGCTCGGAGGCGACGGAGGACGCGGTGATCGCCGCTTCGGCGCTGGGCCACGGGCCGACGGAAAAAACGGGAGAAACGCTTCATGGTTGACGCCACCGCAAACACGCGCGAAGGCGCGGCAAGCGGCGGCTCGCTGCTGCTGACGCTGATGAAGGCGCGCACCTTCATCGCGCTGATCGCCGTCGTCCTGTTCTTCTCCTTCGCGGTGCCGACCTTCCTGTCGACAGCGAACCTGATCCTGATGTCGAAGCACGTGGCGCTGAACGCCTTCCTCGCCATGGGCATGACCTTCGTCATCATCACCGGCGGCATCGACCTTTCCGTCGGCTCGATCGTCGGCCTGTGCGGCATGGTAGCCGGCTATCTGATGCTGAACGGGGTCGATCTCCTGATCGGTTACACGGTCTATTTCAACGTCATCGAGATCGTCGCCATTACGCTTGTGGTCGGCACGATCATCGGCGCCGTCAACGGACTGTTGATCACCCGCCTCAATGTCGCGCCCTTCATCGCCACGCTGGGCACGCTCTACGTGGCGCGCGGTGCGGCGCTGCTTTCTTCGGACGGCCGCACCTTCCCCAACCTCGTCGGCAGCGTCGACATCGGCAACACCGGTTTCGGCTATCTCGGCGCCGGGCGCATCCTCGGCCTGCCGGTGTCGGTCTGGCTGCTGATCGTGGTGGCGCTCGCCGCCGCCTACCTCGCCCGCTTCACACCGCTCGGCCGGCATATTTTCGCGGTCGGCGGCAACGAGCGCGCGGCGCGCGTGTCGGGCGTGCGCGTCGATCTGGTGAAGATGTTCGTCTACATGTTCTCCGGCTTCTGCGCCGCCATCGTCGGGCTGATCATCTCCTCGGAACTGATGGCCTCGCATCCCGCCACCGGCGAGAGCTTCGAATTGAACGCCATCGCCGCTGCCGTGCTGGGCGGCACGTCGATGTCGGGCGGGCGCGGCACGATCGGCGGCACCATCGTCGGCGCCTTCGTCATCGGCATCCTGTCGGACGGTCTGGTGATGATGGGCGTCTCCTCGTTCTGGCAGATGGTGATCAAGGGTCTCGTCATCATCGTGGCCGTCGTCGTCGACCAGGTGCAGCGCCGGCTGCAGAGCCGCGTGACGCTGATGCAGATGGCGAAGGTCGGCTGACATGACGGAATTGCGCGGCGCACTAATCGGCTGTGGCTTCTTCGCCGTCAACCAGATGCACGGCTGGCGCGATGCCGGCGGGGCGTCGATCGTCGCGATCTGCGACCGGGATCCGGCGCGGCTGAAGATCGTCGGCGACCAGTTCGGCATCGAGCGCCGCTACACTGATGCCGACGCAATGCTTCAAGCCGAAAGTCTGGACTTCCTCGACATCGCCACGACCGTGCAGACGCACAGGCCGCTGGTGGAGCTGGCCGCCTCTCACAAACTACCCGTGATCTGCCAGAAGCCGTTCGCGCCGACGCTGGCCGACGCAAAGGCGATGGTCGCGGCCTGCGCCGATGCCGGCGTGCCGCTGATGGTGCACGAGAATTTCCGCTGGCAGTCGCCGATCCAGGCGGTGAAGCGCATCATCGAGTCCGGCGAGATCGGCACGCCGTTTTTCGGCCGCATCTCGTTCCGCTCCGGCTACGACGTTTTTTCCGGCCAACCTTATCTCGCCACCGGAAAGCGTTTCATCGTCGAGGATCTCGGCATCCATATTCTCGACATCGCCCGCTTCCTGCTCGGCGACGTCGAGACGCTGACGGCGCGGACCCAACGCGTCAACCGGAACATCGCCGGCGAGGACGTGGCGACCATGCTGCTGGAGCACGTGCCAGGCGTCACCTCTGTCGTCGATTGCAGCTACGCGACCAAATTGCCGGTCGAGCCGTTCCCGGAGACGCTGGTGGAGATCGACGGCGACGAGGGCACGATCCGGCTCAGTCAGGGTTATCGGCTTCAGGTGCAGGGGCGTGCAGGAGCCACCACGCGGGACGTGTCTCCGCCGCTGCTGCCTTGGGCCTCCCGGCCCTGGCACAACATACAGGAAAGCGTCGCCGCGATTCAGAAACACTGGGTCGAGTGCCTGACCGCAGGCAAGGAACCGGCGACATCCGGCGCCGACAACCTCAGGACGTTCGCCCTGGTCGAGGCGGCCTACACCGGCGCTGCCAGTGGTCAGCCGGTTCGCATCGATGACCTGCTGAAATGACCGTCGATCCTTTCCTTCTCTGCGGCACGAAGGCGACAGAAGCTGCTCCGGTCCGGCTCAGCGCGGGCGCCCTCAGCGCCGATTTCGTCGGCGGGAATTTGCGCACTGTCTGCCATGACGGCACCGAGGTATTGCGAGCCATCGCCTATATCGTGCGCGACCGCGACTGGGGCACCTACGAGCCGGCGCTGACGGATCTGCGCATCGAACAGGGCGATGACGGTTTCTCGGTGCGCTATTCAGCCAGTTGCGAAGGGCCGGGTGGGAGCCGTCTCGATTTTCGCGCCGCCATCGAAGGCCATGCCGACGGCCACCTCGTCTTCGACGTGAGCGCGCTTCCCGAAAGCGATTTCGAGACCAACCGCTGCGGCTTCTGCATCCTGCACCCGATCTCCGGTCTCGCCGACAGTCCGATAAGGGTCGAGCACACCGACGGCAGCGTGGAGGACACGAGACTGCCGCTGCTGATCGATCCCTGGCAGCCCTTCAAGGACATGCGGGCCATCACCCATCAGGTGCGCCCGGGCATCAGCGCCGAATGCCGCATGGAAGGCGACGTGTTCGAGATGGAAGACCAGCGCAACTGGTCGGATGCCTCCTACAAGACCTATGTCCGGCCGCTCGCGCTGCCGTGGCCCTACGTCCTGCCGGCTGGCCAAACCGTGCGCCAGACGGTCAATCTTCGTGTCACGGGAGCCGGAAAGATCCCGGCCATTTCGAAGAGGGTCGATCCGGTGCGCATCGAACTCGGCGAAGCCGGGTCGAAGCTCCCCGACATCGGCGTGGTGATCTACCCCGAAGACGTCGAGACCGCCTTGCAACAGTTGCCGATGCTCTCGATGCTCGGCCCGCAACAGTTCCTGCTCCACTTCGACCCGACACGCGGCCACGGCCGGGACGCCCTTCAGGCCTACACCATGCTTGCAGCGTCTTTCCCGGCGAGCACGACACTCGAATGCATCGTCGCCTGTACCGGCGATCTCGACAAGGAGTTGTCGGGACTTGCGGAAATGACGCGTCAGGCGGGGTTGCGGCTGGACGCCGTTGCGGTTTCGCCCTCGGTCGACCGGCAGTCGACGCCACCGGGCAGCGCGTGGCCGGACTGCCCGCCGCTCGAAGACGTCTACGCCGCGGCACGCCACGCGTTTCCCGACATTCGCCTCGGCGGCGGCATGTTCAGCTATTTCACCGAGCTCAACCGCAAGCGCGTGCCGGCCGGAAAGCTCGATTTCATCACCCATTGTACCTGCCCGATCGTGCATGCGGCGGACGACCTCAGCGTCATGCAATCGCTGGAGGCGCTGCCCTTCATCACCCGGTCGACGCGGGCGATCTACGGAGCGAAGCCTTATCGGATCGGCCCTTCCACCATCGCCATGCGGCAAAATCCTTATGGCGGCGCGACCAAGGACAATCCAAAAGACCAGCGCATCGCCATGGCCAATCGCGACCCGCGCCAGACCGGGCTCTTCGCTGCTGCATGGACGATCGGCTACGCCGCGCGGGTGGCGCCGGCCGGACTGGAAATGCTTACATTGTCGGGTTTCACGGGACCGTTCGGCGTCCTTGCCGGGCCGGGCGAATCCGCTGCCGAAGGGCAGCCGCGCCCGATCTTCCAGGCCGTCAAGGGGCTCTGCGAACTCGCCGGGCTAACGCAGATCTCGACGAAAACCAGCGACGAGACGCGCGTTCTGGCATTGGCGGCGCGCACCGCCTCAGGCGAGACGATCGCGTGGCTGGCAAATCTGACGCCGGAAACCGTATCGGTGGATGCCTCGGAACTTGGCCGAGGCGATCTTGTCATGCAGCCTTACGCCATAGCGCGGATCGACCAGGCTGGAAAAGCAGGCAGCGGTTCCGCATCCCCACTTGCTTGATCGCCGGGCGGATCGTCACTCGTTGGACGACGATCCGCCCGCGGCGATCGCTCTTACTTCCCGGAGCTCATGACATAGAGGGCGCGCGAACGCTCGAGGTGCTTGACCATCGCCTTCTCGGCACCGTCGGCATCCTTCTTCTCGATGCGGTCGATGATCTCCTCGTGCTCGGTCAGCGTGAACTTTTCCTTGCCGGTCCAGATGAGCATCTCGGTGTGATATTCCTTCAGCCATCCAAGCATCGCTTCACTGACCGCGACGTAGATCGGATTGCCCGAGATCGCCGCGATCCGGGTATGAAACCGCATATCGGCGGAGATGAAGGCCTCGGCATCGCCGCGCGCCGCGCGCTGCTCGCCGACGATCGCCCTGAGCGTCGCCACGTCTTCGAGCGTGGCCTTTTCGGCAGCTTCCCTGACCATGCCCCGCTCGAAGAAGATGCGCGCGCTCTTCAGATGCTCCAGCGTGTCCTTCGACGACGACAGGATGATCTTGGCCGCGCCATCAACCTGCTTGATGATCGATTTCGCCGTAAGCTGCAGTACCTTGGCGCGCTCTCCGTGCGAGATGGCTACCAGTCCCATGTTGCTCAACGCCTGCATGGCTTCGCGGATTGCCGGCCGGCCGACCTCGAACCGCTCCATCAGTTCCCGCTCCGACGGCATCTCGTCCCCCGGCTGCAGGTCTCCGCTGGTGATGAGGCGCTGCAGCCTGACAAAGACTTCATCGGAAAGCTTGCGCCGGACGATCGGCTCCGAACGGTTCATCGTCGCGAATCACTCCTTTAGGCCTGCTTCCAATCTAGCACTGCGGCGGCAATCTCCGGAATGCCCTGCCTTTCCGCGGCGCTTCGCCGGGCAGGATACTGCTTGCAATGCTTAGATACTCATTATACCAGATTCCGAGCGGAGGGAATTCATTTCCTGCCTTTCAGTCTGGTGGACGGCCATGATCACCCTCACCTATCGCATCGAGACCTCGGGCAGCATCGAGGCGCTGGCTGCCAAAATCGCAAGCGACCAGTCGACCGGCACGTTCGTCGCTCTGCCGGGCGAAACCGAGGAACTGAAGGCACGGGTGGCGGCGCGCGTCCTGGCGATCCGGCATCTGGCCGCCGCTGAGCGGCCCTCGATCCCCACGACTGGCGTCGGGCCCTTCAAGCGCGCCGATGTCGAGGTCGGCTTCCCGCTCGACGCCATCGGCACCGATCTCGCGGCGCTGATGACGATCGCGATCGGCGGCACCTATTCGATCAGGGGCCTCTCGGGAATCCGCGTCGTCGACATGAAGCTGCCGCCCGAGTTCGAAGGCGATCATCCCGGCCCACGATTCGGCATAGCCGGCAGCCGCCGGCTGACCGGCGTCGAGGATCGCCCGATCATCGGCACGATCGTCAAGCCGGCGCTTGGCCTGCGACCGCCTGAGACGGCGGCGATGGTGGGCGAGTTGATCGACGCCGGCGTCGACTTCATCAAGGACGACGAGAAGCTCATGAGCCCCGCCTATTCGCCGCTGTCGGAGCGGGTGAAGGCGATCATGCCGCTGATCCTCGACCATGAGCAGAAGACCGGCAAGAAGGTGATGTATGCCTTCGGCATCTCGCATGCCGATCCGGACGAGATGATGCGCAACCACGACATGGTGCTTGAAGCCGGTGGCAATTGCGCTGTGGTCAACATCAACTCCATCGGCTTTGGCGGCATGGCTTTCCTGCGGAAGCGTTCCGGCCTGGTGCTGCACGCGCATCGCAATGGCTGGGACATTCTTACCCGCCATCCCGGCCTCGGCATGGATTTCGGGGTCTGGCAGCAGTTCTGGCGGCTGCTCGGCGTCGACCAGTTCCAGATCAACGGCATCGCCTCGAAGTACTGGGAGCCGGACGACTCCTTCGTTCGTTCCTTCGAAGCGGTGACGGCCCCCATCTTCTCGCCTGCCGATTGCGCACTGCCCGTGGTCTGTTCCGGCCAATGGGGCGGACAGGCACCGGAGACCTATCAACGTACCGGGCGCACGGTCGACCTTCTCTATCTTTGCGGCGGCGGCATCGTCAGTCACCCGGACGGTCCCGGCGCCGGGGTGCGCGCCGTGCGGCAGGCCTGGCAGGCGGCGGTGGAAGACATTCCCCTGAACGAATTCGCCAGGGACCATGTCGAACTGGCGCGCTCGATCGAGAAGTTCGCCGACGGCAGCGGAGCCTGAGCATGCACAACCTGCTCCTCAGCTACTATGGCGACGATCTCACCGGTTCGACCGACGTGATGGAGGCGCTCGAGCTCGGCGGCGTCCCGACCGTCCTCTTCACGCGCGAGCCGGACGCCGGCCTGCTGGCGCGTTTCGCGCATTGCCGTGCCGTCGGCTTGGCGGGAACAAGCCGTAGCGAATCCCCGCAATGGATGGATACGCATCTCAAGCACGCCTTCGCCTGGCTGAAGTCGCTTCAGGCGGAAATCTGCCACTACAAGGTCTGCTCGACCTTCGATTCGAGCCCTGCCATCGGCAATATCGGCCGGGCGATCGAGATCGGTCGCGCCGTGTTCGAGCAGGGCTGCATACCGCTGGTGGTCGGTGCGCCGCAACTTCGGCGCTACACCGCCTTCGGTCATCTCTTCGCCGCCTATCGCGACAGATACTACCGGATCGACCGCCATCCGGTGATGAGCCGCCATCCCTCGACGCCGATGGACGAATCCGACCTCCTTATCCATCTGTCGCGTCAGACGGACCTTCCGTCCGAGCTGCTCGACCTGGCGGCGCTGCGGTCTCCTGACCCGTCTTCGACCTTCGACAGGCTGGCCGCGAATGCTGCGATCCTGCTCGTCGATGTCGACGGCCCCGAAAGCCAGGTTCTGGCCGGCAAGGAAATCTGGCGCGCGCGCAGGCACGGCGGATATTTCGTCGCCGGCTCTTCTGGCGTTGAATACGCGCTGCTTGCCGAATGGAATGGAAACGGCGCCCCGGCCACCGGCACGACTTTTGCGCGTCCCGGCGCCGTCGACCGGATCGCAGTGGTGTCCGGCAGTTGCTCGCCGACGACCGAACGACAGATCCGGCACGCAATGACCGACGGTTTCGACGGAATCGAGGTGGATCCGGTCGAGCTGGTTTCGGAGCATTCCGACAAGGCGATCGCACGTGCGACGGCCGCCGCCCAGGCCAGCCTGGAGACAGGCCGCAGCGTCATTCTCTATACGGCGCTTGGCCCGGCGGCGGACCGGGGCGCGGAGATCGACCGCCAGCAGGGCGCGCGCCACAAACTCGGCCGCGGACTCGGAGAATTGCTTCGAAAGCTGACGGCAGAACAGCGGTTGAAGCGCGTGATCATAGCCGGCGGCGACACGTCGAGCCATGCCCTTGGCCAGATGGGTGTCGACGCGCTGACTGTTCGTATGCCGTTGCCGGCTTCACCCGGCTCGCCGCTCTGCGTCGCCCATTCAGGCATCACGGCAATCGACGGGCTGGAGGTCGCGCTGAAGGGCGGCCAGGTCGGCACCGACCGTTATTTCTCGGTCATCCGTGATGGTCTCGATGATTGACAATGCCGTGCCGCGCTCGTCAGGAATCTGGTTCGTTGTCGCCAAGATACCGGCCATGATGCAGCCTTGAAGGCTGTTATAAAAAACCCTGGCGGCGTGGGTGACAGAGCAAGGATGCACAACCCAAGCCCAATCAGCATCACCCCGACGGCCATAACCTGCCGCGCACAGAATCGGCGGAGCGGACGGCCGGCCCATGGTGACGCGGCACCCATCGTTACGAACATCACCGAGCTTCCCAGGAAGATCGTGGGCAAAGCCGCTCCAAACTCGGCGGCAATTTCTCCCGCCGGCATGGGAAGAACGCCGATCATGCCCCACCCCGTGATCGGGGTCGGCGCCAGAAGCAATATGACGAGAGCATGGCGTTGTGTCGATTGCGCCGTTCCGGATCGCATCCAGGCGGCTCCTACCGGCTCACCTATGCCATCGCGGCTGCCTCAGCCCACATGTGAGCCGACCCGACTGACTGGTGAGGATTCGGCTAACGGAAGCCATATGTCCTCCTCTAAGTGCGCCACAAGAGGCGGCAGGGCCGTGACATTCGGCAATTACATGGGCCGCTGCTCAAAAATTGTATCTGCTTTTTTCGTCGCCGATCTCGCTGCGCAATCGTTCCCTGACGCAAGGCGGTCATCTACTGTGCATGGATGATGTTAAACAGCCGGGAACAGGCGACGAGTCAGCCGGCCCTCATTAATTTTGAGCGACGCCGTCCATGACCGCGCGGATTGGCGGCGCATCCTTCATGTCCGTGTGCACCGCCATCCAGACTTCACGCGTCAGCGGCGGCTCATCGGGATCGGCAACAATGAGTCCGTCCTGTCCATCCGCCATGAAGTCCGGCAGCATCCCGACGCCGCCATGCGCAAGAAGAAAAGCCATCTGCATTTCAAGCGTGCTGGCGCGCAACCCGATCGTGCGACCTTTCAGCAAACTCAACAGTCTCGCCTGTTGAGGCGCGGCGTCCAAGGCTTCGTCATAGGCGACAAATTGCCAGGCGTCGATCGGCGTCGCCTCGAGATATGAGATACTGGCATAGAGCCGGAACTGGCTCTCGCCGATCTTGACGCATGTCAGATCGCCCACCGGAGGGCGCGAAAGACGAACGGCGATGTCCGCCTCGCGCCGGTTCAGCGACGCCTGACGCGTCTCCCCGATAACGCGCACGCGAATGCCCGGATGCTGACGGCGCAGATCAGCCAGAGGCTGAGCCAATCTTGCTGTCGCATAGGCAGGGGGCGCGCTGATCGTCACGTCAGCGACAAGCGGCGATTGTCGACCCGCCTTGGCGCGCTCCACAGCGGCGGCGGCCTCCTGCATCGCGCATAGAATCCCCGCGATTTTTTCGCCCTCGGCTGTGATACGGAAACGCCGGCCGCGGCGGTCCACCAGCTTGAGACCGGTCTGCGCCTCCAGGCGCGCGACCCGGCGCGCAACCGTCGCATGTTCGACGCCGATCAACCGCGCCGCGCCCGACAGCGAACCTGTCTCCGAAAGCGCCGCGAAATGGCGAAGATCCTCCCAGTCGGTCATTGTGCGTTTTTTCCCATTCGATAGGACAATATAGGGAATTTATTATCAGGCGTCATTCGGCGATTCTGAACGCACCCTCAAACGGAGACAGAACATGGACAAGAAGGTGCAGATCGCCGCCGTCGTATCGGCAGATGAGCCCTCCGCACCCGGGCCTGGCGAGGTGCGTGTTCGCCATGAGGCGATCGGTGTGAGCTTCATCGACATTTATCACCGGACCGGTCTTTATCCGCTGCCGCTCCCGGCGACGCTCGGCGTCGAAGGCGCAGGCGTCGTCGAGGCTGTCGGCCCTGATGTCAGCCGCCTCTCACCCGGAGATCGGGTGGCCTATGCCGGCGCTCCCGTCGGCGCCTATGCCTCGACCCGTCTTCTGCCAGAGTGGCGCGCTATTGCGCTGCCGGACAATATCTCGGCGGAGATGACCGCCAGTTCGATGTTGCGCGGCATCACCGCCCACATGCTTTTGACCCGGACATATCCGGTCGATGCCCGGACGACGATCCTCGTGCATGCTGCGGCGGGTGGGATGGGCGGCCTGCTCGTACGTTGGGCGAAGCAGCTCGGCGCGCACGTAATCGGCACGGCCGGATCGCCGGACAAGGCCGCGTTGGCCCGCGCCGCTGGCGCCGACCATGTGATCGTGGGTCGCGCCGCCGATATCGTCGCTGAGATCGCCGCCTACACGGGAGGGCGCGGCGTCGATGTCGTCTATGACGGCGTCGGCGGCGACATGCTGGCCAAGTCACTTGCCTGCGCCAGACCGTTCGGCGTTGTTGCAAGCATCGGCCAGGCCGGCGGCCCGATCCCGCCGATCAACGTCGATGATATCGGCCCGCGTCGCGCGCTGACCCTCGCGCGACCGAGTTTCATGGCCTATTCGGCTGACCGTCAGACATACCGGGCGGCTGCGGAAGCCGTTCTTGCGTTGATGCCGCTCGGTGTCGTGAGTCCTGTCAGCCGGCGGTATGCGCTCGAAAACGTGGCGGATGCGCACACCGACCTCGAATCCGGCCGCAGCACCGGCAGCCTGGTCCTCATTCCTTAGAGCGCCGATCGGGGCTACCGGCCGATCCGCACCGGCCCTGAAGCGGATACAATGCCAAATGAGACCACTCGCCTTGAGAAAATCATTCCAGCAGCACGCATGGTGACTGATCGAGATCGGCAAGAAGACTTTCGAATCCGAGACCTATCCGTTCAAACGCCATTCCAGCGCTTCGCGACGCTTCAGCCAATATTCTGCGAAACGGCCGTTCTTCCTGATCAGCGCTTCGCGTGAACCTGCCTCGACGATGGAGCCCGCCTCGACAAAGATGATGTTGTCAGCATGGGCGATGGTCTCCATTCTGTGGGCGACGATGAGCACCGTATGATTGCGAAAACCCTTGAGCGCAGCCGCGACGGCGGCTTCGTTGCCTGTGTCCAGCGAACTCGTCGCTTCATCCAGCAGCAGGATCGGAGCGTCCTTGAGCAGAGCGTGCGCGAGGCTCACCCGCTGCCTTTCGCCGCCCGATAGCCGCGAGCCTCCTTCGCCGACCTGCGTGCTCCATCCGCCCAAGCGCGCGACGATCTCGTCCACCCGAGCGGCTTTCGCCGCAGCCTCGATCTCCTGTCGGTGGCGTCCGGCTTCGCGATACGGATGTTCTCGACGATGCTGCCTTCGAAAAGCTGCACGCCCTGGAACACGATCGCAAGCTTCGACATGAGCGTCGCCGGCAGGTATTCGCGAACGTCGCGCCCGGCAACGAGGACCTTGCCGGCATCGGCGTCGCGGAACCGGGCGATCAGCGACAGGATCGTGCTCTTGCCCGAGCCGGACGGGCCGACGATCGCCGTTGTCGTCCCCGGCTCCGCCAGAAATGAAATGTCGTCCAGAACCGTGTTGCCGTTCGGGGCGAACCCGACGCCCCTGAGTTCCACGGACGGCGCTCCCGGCGTTGCATCACTCGCGGGATTCGCCAGTCTGGGCAAGGCGAGGACGTCCGCCGTTCGTCGCCAGGCTCCACGCGCGGACTCGATCGCCGGAAACAGGTCGGACATCGTTTTGAACGGCTCGATATAGCGTGCGACCACCACGATGAGAGCCACGGTCCGGGCCGCGTCCATTGTGCCGTTCGCGAACATCAGCCCGGTCACGGCGATCATCGCCGCCAGCGCCGCCTGCATGGCCAGCGTGAACAGCAGCGTTCCCGGGATGGTCATGAAACTCATGCGAAGTCCGGTGCGGCGCTGCGCGTCGATCGCCGAGCCTAGCGCAGTGTCGGCGACACCTGTGCGGCCGGCGGCGCGCAGCACCATCTGCGCCCTGGCAAACTCGTCGGTGCGCTCGGCCGCTTCTTCCGAAGCCGAGGCGAAATCTTCCTCGGCGCTTCGCATGAGCCGTGCTCCGAAGAGCAGCACCCAGACGAGTATCGGCGCCGCCACGGCGGCGACGACGCCCAGCGGCCAGGCCACGAAGAGGAGCCCAATGCCGATCAGAAAGGGGACAACTATCGCGATGCTCGTCTGTCCGCCGAGATTGACCGCAGCCGCGAAAAGTTCAGGAACCGGTCCCGTCAATGCGCGCTTCGCCTCGGCTTGTCGTTTCGCGCCGAACGCGCCGACCGGGACGGCGAGCAGATGATCGACAAGGCGGCTGTTTGCATCGGTCGCGGTTGCGTGGGATATGTCGAAGCCGAAGGCCATCAGCCGCATCTCGGCGATCCATCCGACAAGCACGCCGGCGGCCAACGCCCCGAGCCAGCCGGCCGCGTCTGCCGGACCGGCGGTGAACAGCGTGCCGAGAAGCGGAACGAGGACCAGCGCGGAAGCCGCTCTCGCAACGGCGGCGGTCCCCACCAGCACGCCATATGGCAGGAGCTTGCGCCGGGCTGCGGCGGGCAATGCGAGGCTCATGCCGCGATCTCCTCGCCGACCTGCCAGAGTTCCCTGTAGAGCCCGCCCTGCGCCAGCAACTCCTCGTGCCGGCCGCGTTGGACGATCCGTCCGTCGCGCATGACCGCGATGCAGTCTGCGCCGGCGACGGTGTGCAGCCTGTGCGCGACGACCAGCACCGTCCTGTTCCTGACCAGCGCGGCGATCGCCTGCTGCACGAGATGTTCCGACTCAGGGTCGGCGAACGCCGTCGCCTCGTCGAGAACCAGGACCGGCGGGTTCGCCAGCAATGCGCGCGCTATGGAAAGCCGCTGCGCTTCGCCGCCGGACAGGTAGGCGTCCTCGCCGACAACGCTGAGATAGCCGCGCGGCATCCGCATGATGCGCTCGTGGATATGGGCCGCCCGCGCCGCCACCTCCACGTCGGCGTCCGAAGCGACGGGCGCCGCGAGAGCGATGTTCTCGCGCACCGTTCCCTTGATGAGTTGCACGTCCTGGAAGACGAAGCCGACACATCGCTGCAACACTTCGGGCGGAAGGTTCCGGATGTCGACCTCCTTGCCGTCGAAGGTCAGTTTCACCGCGCCGCCGATGACGTCATGAAAGCGTCCGGGCAACGTGGCCAGGGTAGACTTGCCGGCCCCGCTCGGCCCGACGAGAGCCGTCATCGTGCCCGGCTTGAGGTCCAGATCGATATTGCGCAGAACAGGAACGCGCGGGCGGTAGCCGAAGGTCACGTCGGCAAAGCGCAAGCCTGTCGGGCCATGAGGGGCTTCTTCGGCGACGTCGCTGCGGTCGAGTTCCTTCTCCTCGAGCAGCACGCCGATGCGCCGGGCGGCCTGGCGGCCTTCGCGGACGGGCGCCAGGCCGTAGAGAACGGCCAGAAGTTGTCCGCCAAACGTCGTCCCCAGGAATATGAACGGCAGCAGCTCGGCATGGGTCATGCCGCCATACTTGATCTTCCACATGCCGACGGCGACGATCAGTAGCAGGAATGTCGGAGGCTGGATCACCAGTTGCGACAGCGCTTTCGTTGCCGCCATCGGCCGCTGCCAATCGTTCAGGAAGTCGATCTGCCCGTTCAGCGTCTCCCGCAGCCGGCGTCCGTCTCCGCCGAAGACCCGCACCACCGGCAGCGCGCCGACGAACGCGGAAGCATCGGCGTTGGCCTTCTTGGTCCAATCCGCAACGCGGGCAAGATTGTCGGCGTTGTCGCGCATCATGATGCTGTAAAGCCAGACCATGACGAGGACAGGAATGAACAGCATCGCCGCCAGGCCGGAATCGACGGTGAACAGATAAAGAAGGACGATGATCGGCGTGACCGCGCCGGCAACGGAATCGGGCACGGCATGGGTTACCATGTAGTGCAGCCGCCCGGCGTCCTCCTGGACTGCCTGGCGCACCGTGGCGGAATTGCGGTCGCTGAACCAGCCGAGCGGGAGGCGCGCCAGCTTGGAGACGACCGAACGCCGCAGGTCACACCCGAACTCCGCATCGACGATGTGGAGCCAGACCATCAACGCCGCCGACAGCAGCGCGGCGCCGCCGAACGAGACAAGAGCTCCCAGCACCGGCACGCGGAATGCGTCCCATCCCGTCTCCCCGCCAAGCAGGCGGCGGCCGATCTCCGCCAGCAGAATGTAGGGGATCAATTGCATGATCGAGATGAAGGCCTGCATCACGCCCGCGACGCCCAGCTTCCACCGGATCGATCCGAGCAGTTCCTTGCCGCGCTCGGAACGCCAGCGGCCGGACGGCCGGACGGCGGAACCCTTCGCGGCGACGGGCGCGGGCGCCTTTTCGCCGACCGCCTCCTCCAGTTCCCGTGTTTCACGCTCCTTCGCCAGCCGCATGGCCTTGCCGCGCATCCAGTAGGCGCGATGCTGGATATCGGAAAGCGGAAAGCCATGCACGGTGTTGAGGATCGCGCGAACCTCCTTCACGGTCTTCGACTCCCCCGCCAGCCACGCGAGCCAGTTCGACCAGTCGCGTTGCGGGACGGCTTCGCCCAGCCGGCTCGGGACATGTTTCGCGACCCAGGTAACGGTCGCGCCCGGATGTTCGCTGATCGGGATCGTCTCGTCGCCGTCGCCGATGATCTCCAGGATCGCGACCACCCGCGCGTCGCGCGGCAGCACGTCGAGTATCGCGTTGATCGCCGGGACGGCCGAAGGATCGCCCAACAGAAGATAGCCTTCCGGCTCCGGATCCGGCACGTCGAACTTCGTAAAGGACATATAGGATGCGGTGATCGTGTCGCCCGGCTTCGCGTTCGCCGCCCAGTGGCCCGCGGGTCCGGCCGGCTGATGCAGGACAAAGTCGAACGATACTTCGCCGGACTTCGGATCGGGATCTATCAGGGTATAGCCGCGCTGGTGCAGCTTGTCGGGATCGTCTAAACCATGTCGCCCAAAAGTGCGCAGCGGTTTTGGGGAAACAGAAGCTTACAGCACGACACATGAATCCGATCAAACGCGACAGTCTGTAGGCGAGACATCGTTTCGCAATGGCTTGCGGGGACGCAGCTGCCATGACCGTCAACCCGCAGAGAGATATCTTCGCCAGTGCCGGCGGTGGCCGCCTGTATCAAGGGATGGTTGTACCCCCGAAGGCGCGTTGCCGCTGATCGCAGGGTACGCCTATGCCGTCTCATCGGCCGAGCTTCAGGGAGGCCATTTCAAGCCTTCACCTTCCTCGCTCCACGATTCTGCGAAGAATCAACCGCTTAAGGGGTTGATGGTGCCCAGAAGAGGACTCGAACCTCCACTCCTTGCGGAACACGGACCTGAACCGTGCGCGTCTACCAATTCCGCCATCTGGGCTGGTGGCGCCCATGTAAGCGGGCAGGCGGGCGCTGTCAACGCGGTTTTTCGAAGTGGAGAGGCAGTAGGGCAGTAGGGGAAGATACTCGCCGGAAAGTGCGAACAAGGTTTCGATCCTTGCCCTGTCGCTTTCCCCTATCGCCCTGCTGCCTTATTCCTCTGCGTCCCGTCCCTCACAGCACTTCCTTGGACGCGACCGTGGAATCGGCGTTCAGCCGGTAAACGATCGGCACGCCGGTGCCAAGCTCCAGCTTCACGATCTCCTCGCCCGACAGGCCGTCCAGCGCCATGATCATCGCGCGCAGCGAATTGCCGTGCGCGGCGACCAGCACGGTGCCGCCGCCAAGCACGTGCGGCTGCAGGTCGTGCAGGTAGTAGGGCCAGACGCGGGCGCCGGTGTCCTTCAGGCTCTCGCCGCCGGGCGGTTGCACGTCGTAGGAACGGCGCCAGACATGGACCTGTTCCTCGCCCCATTTCTGCCGCGCGTCGTCTTTGTTGAGGCCCGACAGATCGCCGTAGTCACGCTCGTTCAGCGCCTGGTCGCGGACGGTCTTCAGGTCGCCCTGACCGAGTTCGTCGAGGATGATGCCGCATGTCCGTTGCGCGCGCTTGAGGGCGGAGGTGAAGGCGATGTCGAATGTCAGGCCGCGCGCCTTGAGCTTTGCGCCAGCGGCTTTCGCCTCGGCCACACCCTGCTCGGTCAGGTCGACGTCGCGCCAGCCGGTGAACAGGTTCTTCAGGTTCCATTCGCTCTGGCCGTGGCGCACGAGCACGAGGGTGCGTGACATTTTTTCTCCTTCGAAGTTTTCCGGCGGCCGGCGCCGCCGCTGTGGTCGAAAATCAGTCCAGGCCGAGCACGTCGCGCATGGAATAGAGGCCGGGCTTGCGGCCGCGCGCCCACAGCGCCGCCTTGACCGCGCCGCGCGCAAAGATGCTGCGATCCTGCGCATCGTGCGACAGGACGATGCGCTCGCCGGATCCGGACAGATAGACCGAATGCTCACCCACGACCGATCCACCGCGCAGGGATGCGAAGCCTATGGCGCCGGGTCTGCGCGCGCCGGTATGGCCGTCGCGCACCCGCACCGCGTTGTCGGCAAGCGCGATCTCGCGGCCCCTGGCGGCCGCCTCGCCGAGCAGCAGCGCCGTTCCGGAAGGCGCGTCGACCTTGTGGCGATGGTGCATCTCGAGCACCTCGATGTCGAAATCCTGCGGACCCAGCGCCCTGGCCGCCTGCTCGACCAGAACGGCGAGCAGGTTGACGCCGAGGCTCATGTTGCCCGACTTGACGATGGTGGCATGGCGCGCCGCGGCGCTGATGGCGGCATCGTCCTCTGGTGAGCATCCGGTGGTGCCGATCACATGCGCGATGCGCGCCTGCGCGGCGTAGCCGGCGAACTCGACCGTCGCGACGGGGCCGGTGAAATCGAGCACGCCGTCTGCTTTCGCGAAGGCAGACAGCGGATCGTCGCCGATGATCACGCCGTTGGCGCCGACGCCCGCCATTTCTCCGGCATCCCGGCCCAGGTGCGGCGAGCCGCCCCGCTCCACGGCGGCGGCCAGATGCACGCCGTCCGTTTCCGAGATGATGCGAACCAGCGTCTGGCCCATGCGGCCGGCGGCGCCGACCACGACCAGCCCCATGTCGCTCATGCTTTCCTCCCCGCCGTTCTCCGCGCGCGCCTGGGCGCGCCGGCCACATCGACTGTCCCGGCTTGCGGCGAAGCCAGCTTATCGGCCGGCACGTCGTCCACCAGGCCAAGGCCCTGGTCGCCCTGCATGTGATAGAAGCGGGCATAGACGCCATGCGGCCTGGCCATCAGCTCCCTGTGCGTGCCTTCCTCGACGAGCCGACCCTGTTCCAGGACGATGATGCGGTCGGCGTTGACCACGGTGGACAGCCGGTGGGCAATGACGATGGTGGTGCGGCCCTTCATGACCTCGGTCAGCGCCTGCTGCACCTTGGCCTCGGACTCGTTGTCGAGCGCCGACGTCGCCTCGTCGAGCAGCAGGATCGGCGCCTGGCGCACGATGGCGCGCGCGATCGACACGCGCTGGCGCTGGCCGCCGGAGAGCGTCACACCGTTCTCGCCGACCGGCGTATCGTAGCCGAGCGGCTGCTCACGGATAAAACCGTCCGCCTCGGCCTGCCGGGCAGCCAGCTCGATCTCGGCGTCGGTCGCCGAGGGGCGGCCGTAGCGGATATTGTCGCGGATCGTCCCCTCGAACAGATAGGGTTGCTGCGAGACATAGGCGATCGAGCGCCTCAGCGACTGCTTGGTGATCTTCGAGATGTCCTGCCCGTCGACGGTGATCGTGCCCGAATCGATGTCGTAGAAGCGCTGCAGCAGGGCGACCAATGTGGTCTTGCCGGCTCCGGACGCGCCGACGATCGCCGTGGTCCTGCCGGCGGCCGCGGTGAAGCTCAGGTTCCGCAGCACTGGCATGTCGGGCGTATAGGCGAAGGAAACGCCGGTGAAGCGAACCTCGCCGCCTGCGAAATCGGCCTGCGGTGCGCTGGGCGCGTCGCTCTGGTGCGGCGGTATGTCGAGCAGTTCGTAGATCATGCGCGCATTGACCAGCGCCCGCTCGATATTGACCTGGGTGCGCGCCAGGCGTTTGGCCGGGTCATAGGCCAGCAGCAGGGCCGTGATGAAGGCCATCACGTCGCCCGGCGGATGATTGTCCGCAGCGGCGCGATAGCTGGCGTAGGCGACAACGCCCGCCACGGCCAGGCCCGCCAGGATTTCCGTCACCGGGGTCAGGCGCTCGGAGACGCTGGCGATCTTGTTGTAGCGGGACTCGGCGCGGTCGACCAAGGCGCCGATGCGGGCGCTCAACTGATCCTCCATCGTGAAAGCCTTGACCACGGCGATGCCCTGCATGGATTCCTGCATGGCGCCGATCAGCCGCGAGTTGATCTCGACCGATTCGCGCGCCACGGCGCGCACGCGGCGCATGATGTAATTGACCGCCCAGACCAGTGGCGGGCCGATGACCAGGATCGATGCCGCCAGGACCGGCTCCTGGTAGACCATCAGGCCGACCAAGCCGACCAGCGACAGCAGGTCGCCGGCCGTGGACTTCAGGGTTATGCTCAGGAGATCGCGGATGCTGGTGACGTTCTCGTTGATGCGCGCCGCCAGCCGCCCCGACCTGGTTTCGCTGAAGAAATCGACGCCGAGCTTCATCAGGTGCTCGAAGATGCGCTTCTGATAGCGCGCCACCATGCTGTTGCCGATCCTGGCGAGCGTGATGCTCTGGCCGTAGGTGGCGACGCCGCGCACGATGAAGATGGCGATGATAGCGCCGCAGATCAGCGGCGCGCGCTCGAAATGGCGATCGACGAAAAGATCGTTGATCAGCGGCTTCATGATCCAGGCGGCAAGGGCGGTCGTCGCCGACACCACGACGAGGCAGCAGGCCGCGATCGCGTAAAGGCCGCGATAGTTGCGTCCGTTCTCCTTCCAGATCCGCCGGATCACGGCATAGGCTTCGCCGCGGGCGGGTTTCTTGGCTGAGGTCCTGGCAGTCAAATTCCGGTCCGATGCGGTTTCTCTGCGACGCGCGGCGGCGCCCGTCATGCTCATAGCGCCATCGACGCGCCTTGCCTATGGCCGATGCGCAACGCTCGTCCTGTCGACAGAATCAGGCATTCCAGCGGCGGCCGGCCGTCTGGACGCCGAAAAGCGACGGCGCGCGCGCATAGGCCGCCAGCCCCACCAGCGCGGCAAGGGGATGGGTGATGACGTAGACGGGCATGGACCGCATCAGGTCGCCATGCGGGGCCTTGTCCTCGAAGGCGGCGCGAAAATTGCCGGTCTTGAGCGCCGGCACGATCTTCTGGGCGATGCCGCCGGTCAGGAACACGCCGCCGCGGCTCATGAAAACCAGGGCCAGGTCGCCGGCGGTGCGGCCGAGGCAGGTAACGAAGAGCGCGAGCGCCTCCTCTGCGGTGGCGTCCGTGCCGGCGAGCGCGGCCGCCGTCACTTCCGAAGGGAGGGTGAAAGGCGCCGGCCTGCCGTCCGCCTTCGCGACCGCCCGGTAAGCGTTCACCAGACCACGGCCGCACAATATCTGTTCGCCGGAAATGCGGCCCTCGATCCTCTCGATATAGGGAAAAACCTCGAAATCGCGCGCCGTGCGCGGCCCGAGATCCATATGGCCGCCCTCGCCGGGAACCGGAATCCAGCGCCCCAGCGCATGGATCAGACCGGCGACGCCGAGGCCGGTGCCGGGACCGAGCACGACGCGCCCGGCACCGGGCTCCGGCTCGCCGCCGCCGATCTTTTCCATATGCTCCTCGCCGAGCGCCACGACCGCCAGCGCCTGCGCCTCGAAGTCGTTGAGCACGACGAGGTCGGTGAGGCCGAGATTGGCCAGCATTGCACGCGGCCTGACCACCCAGGGGCAGTTGGTCAATTCGATCTCGTCGCTGTCGACGGGTCCGGCCACGGCGAGCACAGCGGAATTCGGCCGGACCGACGACCTGTCGAGAACGGCGGACTGGATCGCCTCGTCGATGGTCGCGAAATCGCTGGTCCGCACGATCCACGGTTCGCCTGCTTCCGAATTGGCGTCCATGACGATGGAAAAACGGGCGTTGGTGCCGCCGATGTCGCCGATCAGGATCGGAAATCTCAACGCGGTCTCGTCGTCGCAGGCGCTCGGCATTCCTCTCCCCGGCATGGCAGTCTTTTTCGGCCTTCAAACCGATTGAAGCTATAGAGCATGGGATCGGAAAGTGCGAAGCGGTTTTCCGATCGAAGAAATGGAACCGCGTCGCGATTCCTGTCACGCATCCGCCACTCCCAAAAGACAGCCGAGCGAACAGGAAGCACGTTCACGGGTGAACGGCCGCGAAAGGCCGGTCCCGTCAGGAGCCGGGACGCGGGCGGGGCAGCGGCACGCCGATCTTCGGCGTCTCGGCGAAGGCATTGGCGGCGAACGGCGCGCCGGCGTCCGGAACCGGCGCAGCCTCTGCCGGAGCAGCCGCCGCGACCGGCATGCTGCTGCCGCCATTGAAGATCGCCGCCTGGGCGGAAGGCGGGCTCGGCGCGTCGAGCACGGCGCGGCATGCCTGCGGCAGGCTGGCCATGGTCATGATGTCGCGCGCCCTCGGCTTCGCCGGTCCCTTGGCCGGCCGCCACGGCTCGTCGGTGAACCACCATGCCAAAGACTTGTCGCAGCCATCGCCGCGTCCCGTACTCTGCTGTGGCTTGCAGCCCGGCGAGCCCGGCTGGCAGCCGATGCGAACGTGGAAATGCTCGTCATGACCCCAGAACGGCCTGACCTTGTTCATCCAGGCGCGGGCGCCGACGACCGTCTCGCATAGTTTCTTCTTGATGGCGGGGTTGACGAAGATGCGCTCCACTTCCGGGTAGCTCGCAGCGCGCTTCAGCAGTCGCGCATAGACCGGGTCCCAGCGCTTGTCGTCGAGGACATGTGTCGTTCCCGGCTCGAGCAGGGACCGTGCGCCGATTTTCTCGCGCCCGGCCAGCGAATACGGCGTCGACGGCATCGGGCTGAACCAGATGTCGGCGTCCAGGCCGATCTGGTGCGAGGCGTGGCCGGTGCGCATCGGGCCGCCGCGCGGCTGCGAGATGTCTCCGACCAGAAGGCCGGGCCAACCGTCGGCGACCGCGTCGCGCGAGAACTTCTCCAGCAGGGCGATCATGGCTGGATGGCCCCAGTTGCGGTTGCGCGAGGGCCGCATCACTTCCCATGTCGGTCCGGTCAGAGGCAACCCGACGCCGCCGCCGAAGCACCCCTTGGAGTAGAAGCCGAAGGATTGTGGCGCAGCGGCGGACGGCAGTTTCTCGGCCCCGAACAGATCCTTGGCGAGGTCGGAGGCCGCCGCCGGCCCTGTTGCCAAGGCGCCCGCCTGGAACGCGGCCAGGACGGCCGCCGTCAATGTCGTCCTGCGAACCATCGCACGCATCGCCTGTATCATTCCCGGTTTCCCGTCCGCGCGCCTCCCGCCGGGGCGAATCATAGCATATCCGCCCCGCCGAAGCCGATCACGAGCGTTTCATCGGACTGCGCGCTTCGCCGTCGGCCCAGTTGCCGTCCCGCCACATGGCCTCAAGCGCCACGCGATAATCGGGAAAGCGGAAGGCGAAGCCTTCCCGGCGGATCGCGGCGTTGGAGACGCGCTTGTTCTCGCCATAGAAGGAGCGCGCCATGGGCGAAAGCTCGGCGGTCTCGAACGGAATTTCCGGCGGCGGCTCGACACCCATCAGCGAAGCGGCGTGGGCGACCACATCCTGCGGCGGCGCCGGCAGGTCATCGGTGACGTTGAAGATGCCGCCGGTCTCCCGCTCGGCCAGATGCCGGAGCACGGCGGCGATGTCCTCGACATGGATGCGGTTGAACACCTGGCCGGGCTTTATCAGCCGTTTTGCGGTGCCGTTGGCGAGATTGACGAAGGCGTTACGCCCCGGCCCGTAGATACCCGAAAGCCGCAGTACCGCAACGGGACGGGCGAGCTCGCCGCCGAAGTCCAGCCATGCGCGTTCCGCCTCGACGCGGCGGCGCGAGCGTGCCGAAACCGGCCGGCATTCGGCGCTCTCGTCCACCCAGCCGCCGCCGTGGTCGCCATAGACGCCGACGGTCGACAGGTAGCCGATCCAGCGCAGCGCCGGCATCTTGCCGGCGATATGATCGCGCGCGGCCGACAGCACCGGGTCGCCGGCCTCGTCGGGCGCGATCGAGACGACCAGATGGGTCGTATCGGCCAGTTCCCCGGCGATCCCGTCGGTCAATTGCCCCTCGAATCGCAGCGGGCGTGCACCGGAGGCGGCCAGCGAAGCGAATTTCTCGAGCGAGCGCGTGGTGCCCACGACCTGCGCGCCTGCCGCGTTGGCGCGGGCGAAAGCCTTGCCGGAATAGCCCGCGCCGAAAATGAAGACCTTCATCATACGCCGATCTCCAGCATCTCTTGCGCGGCCATGCGCCATTCGTCGCGCACCGTCTCGTCGTCTTCACCGTCCAGCGCCGGCCCGGCAAGCTCGGCGAAGGCGCGCGGTGGCAAAAGTCGCGACAACGCCCACACCGCAGCGCCTCGCACCAGCGGCGAGGCGTTGGCGAGAAGCGGGCGTACGCTGTCCGCCAAGCCGGTCTTTCCGGAATTTCCGGCCGCGATCAGCACGTTGCGGATGAAACGATCGTGGCCGATCCGCTTGACCGGGGAGCCGGTGAACAGGGCGCGGAAAGCGGCGTCGTCAAGCCGGAGAAGGTCCTCCAGCTTCGGCGCCCGCAGTTCCTCGCGCGCGAAGAACTTCGCTTCGGAGGCCGTGCTGGCGAACTTGTTCCAGGGGCAGGCGGCGAGGCAGTCGTCGCAGCCGTAGATGCGGTTGCCGATGGCGGCGCGGAATTCGCGCGGGATCGGCCTCTTGTTCTCGATGGTGAGATAGGAGATGCAGCGGCGCGCATCGAGCCTGTAAGGCGCCGGAAAGGCGTCGGTCGGGCAGGCATCGAGACAGGCTCGGCAGGAACCGCAATGGTCTTCCTCCCGGGTGTCCGGGCGCAAGTCGGCGGTGGTGAAGATGGTCGCCAGGAAAAGCCAGGACCCATGCGCCCGGCTGACCAGATTGGTGTGCTTGCCCTGCCAGCCGAGGCCGGCCGCCTTGGCCAGCGGCTTTTCCATCACCGGCGCGGTGTCCACGAACACCTTGACGTCGCCGCCGGCGCGCGACACGAGCTTGCCGGCGATCGTCTTCAGCCGCCCCTTGATCACCTCGTGATAGTCACGGTTCTGCGCATAGACGGAGATCGCGCCACGGTCGGGCCGGGCGAGGATCGCGCGCGGGTCGCTGTCGGGGCCGTAGTTCATCGCCAGCACGACGACGGAGCGCACCTCGGGCCAGAGCGTGGAGGGATCGGCGCGGCGCGCCATCGTCTCCTCGATCCAGCCCATCGAGCCGTGGAAGCCGTCCGCCACGAATTCGGCGAGCCGCGTCGGCGCCAGCGGGATGGCGTCAGGCGATGCGACCGCAACGGCGTCGAAGCCGGCGGCGCGCGCTTCGCGCTCGATCAGGTCGCGCAGCCTGTCGGGGTCAGAAGTCGAGGTCCGCATAATGCGATACCGGCGAAATCCCTCGTACGCGGTCGGCGAGCAGCGGCCTGAACGAGGGACGCGACTTCAGCCGCGTGTACCATTCGCGCGCCGCCGGATGCTCGGCCCAGTCGATCTCACCGAGATAGTCGAGCACCGAAAGCGCCGCGGCTGCCGCGAGGTCGGCATAGGTGATGCGGCTTCCCGCCAGCCAGTGACGGGTGCCGGCCAGCCAGTTGGTGTATTTCATATGCTGGCGGATATTGGCGCGGGCGGCGCGGATGGCGGTCGAATCAGGCGAACCGCCGCCGGCCTCGGGCGGCATCTGCGGCTTCAGCACGCGCTCACGCACCAGATGGCGGGTGATCTCGCTCTCGGCCTTGACGAGATACCATTCAACCAGCCGGCGGATCTCGGCCCGCTCCATCGGCCCCTCGACGAACAGCCGCCTGTCGCGCTTGAGCACGCCGCGCGTCTCATCGAGATATTCGGCGATGACCGCGGCGCCGACGATCGGCACATCGCCCTCCGCCAGCAGGATAGGCAAGGTACCGGCGGGATTGAGCGCCAGGAACTCCTTGCGCCGCGTCCACGGCTTCTCCTCGACCAGCGCCAGCTCTTCGCCATATTCGCCGAAAGCGAGGCGGACGAACCGACAGGATGAAAACATGGGATGATGAAAAAGCGTGAGCATGATACCGCGATTGATAAGCGCTCTGGCGAATCGCCTGCCGCATGGATAAACCTTGGCCGCGACGGCTGGGGCCGGCAAGGGTGTTGCGACCTATAGGGTGACTCCCGCGCCGTGACAACCATCCCATGGCAGGCCATGCCTGTTATGGCAACGTGAGAACTGCGCTTGGACACACACACGCTGATCGAAGCCCTGCTGCTCGGCCTGCTCGAAGGCCTGACCGAATTCCTCCCCGTCTCCTCCACCGGCCACATATTGCTGGCCGGTCATTTCCTCGGCTTCAACTCCACCGGCAAGGTGTTCGAGGTGCTGATCCAGCTTGGCGCGATCCTCGCCATCCTCAGTCTCTACGCCGGGCGGTTCCGGGCCTTCCTGCGAAGGCCCGACGCGTTTCGCTGCCTGGTCGATGCCGCCATCGGCGTGCTGGCGAGCGTCATATGGCTGGGCGGCTGCGCCTGGGAACTGCTTGTCTCGCTGGTGCGGTTCAGGCGGCCGAATCTCTTCCTGCCGCCCGAACTGCCCGCCGACCCGGCGGTCAGGCTGATGGTGGGCGTGATCGTCGCCTTCCTGCCTGCGGCGGTGATCGGGGCGCTGCTGCACGATTTCATCAAGACCGTGCTGTTCGAGACGCCGAAGCTGATCTGCGTCATGCTGATCCTGGGCGGCATCGTGCTTTTGTGGATCGACCGGCTGGACCTGAAGCCGAAATTCCATGACGCGGCCTCGTTGCCCTTGCCGGTAGCGTTCAAGATCGGCCTGTTCCAGTGCCTGGCGATGATCCCCGGCACGTCCCGGTCCGGCTCGACCATCGTCGGCTCGATGCTGATGGGCGTGGACAAGCGCGCAGCGGCGGAATTCTCCTTCTTCCTCGCCATCCCGACCATGATCGGCGCTTTCGCGCTCGATCTCGTCAAGAATCGCCACCTTCTGTCGGCGTCGGATGTTCCGGTGATCGCGGTGGGTTTCGTCGCCGCCTTCGTCACCGCGCTGATCGTGGTGCGCGGCCTGCTGGCCTTCGTGTCACGCCACGGCTACGCGCTGTTCGGCTGGTGGCGGCTGGCGGTGGGCGTCGTCGGCCTCGCCGCCCTTTTCATCTGGGGGTGAGCGACCGCTCCGGCGAGCCGGAGCGCCCGATCCCGTGGCGAAGCCTGCGGCCTCGCGCCATTCTTACGCCTCGGCGTTGCCCGAAGGGCTTCTGGTGAACTGTCCGGCGGCACGGTAGCGCCACAGATAGGATGGCAGGATGGTGCCGAGCGCCTGTGGCGGGCGGATGCCGATGCCGGCCAGGGTGCGGCCTTCATTTTCGGCGTTGCCGGAGACGATGTTGTGCTCGCGCAATTGCATGACCTGGTCGCGCGTCAGCAGCGGATTGGGCAGAAGGCCGAGGATCGAGGCCTGCAGATTGGCAAGCCACCACGGCATCGAGACAAGCACGCGCTTACGGTCGATCGCCTCCAGCATCTCCTCCATGCACTGGCGGAAGGTGAGCACCTGCGGGCCGCCGAGTTCGTAGACCGCGCCGGCAGCGAGGCTGCCGTCCACCGAGCGGGCGATCGCCTCGGCGACGTCGCCGACATAGACCGGCTGGAATTTCGTCTTGCCGCCGCCGATCAGCGGCAGGGCCGGCGAGAAGCGCGCCATGTTGGCGAAGCGGTTGAAGAAGCCGTCCTCGGGGCCGAAAACGATGGAGGGACGCATGATGACGGCGCCCGGCACCGTCTCCCGCACCGCCTTTTCGCCGCGCGCCTTGGAGACCGCATAGGCGGAGCCCGAACCCATATCCGCGCCAAGCGCCGACATATGCGTCAGCCCCGCGCCGACGGCACGGGCGGCTTCCGCCACGGCGCGGGCGCCGAATTCGTGCACGGCGTTGAAGGTCTGGCGGCCGCTCTCGTGCAGGATGCCGACGAGATTGACGACATGGTCGGCGTCGCGCACGGCGTGGTCCACCGACCAGCGCACCCGCAGATTGGCCTGCACGGCCTGGATCTGGCCGACATTGCCGAGCGGCTGGAGATGGCCGGCGAGATCTGGTCGGCGGCAGGCGACGCGCACCCGGTAGCCGCGCTTGGCCAGCGCGCGCACGACGTGACGGCCGACGAACCCGGACCCGCCGAAAACGACGACGAGCTTGGGGGTCTGAAGGATCTCTGTCATGGCTGGCTCCGGCTTGCTGCCCCTCGGGCTCTGGCTTCCGCTTCATAGTCGCTTTCGCCGTGAAGGCAAAGGGGGGAAGCGACCGGCGCAACGGACGGAAGCCGATCGGCTGGCTTTTCGAGCCCGGGCGCCCGCAGCGGCGGCGGACCCTGGAAGCCATTGCCGCATCCGCGTTCGGCTGTGTGGGTATGGACGGATCAATTCATGCGCAATATGGATAGGGTCTGCCGTGGAGGGTGCTTGTTCGCCGCGTCGCCGGGGCAGGCGATGAAGACGTTCGTTCAATGACGCTGCGCCGAGCGTGTTGGCCTTTCCGCCGTCGCACTGGCAAAGGTGTCGATACCGGAGAATTTGGTCATGACCGACAACAAGCCGGCCGCAGACGTTACCAAGGATTGGCAGGCAACGCAGGGCCAGAAGTCCGCCGCAACGCGGCTACGCCTTTTCGCCGCGCTCTGCTGGATCGTCGCCATCGGCGGCGAGATCGCCGGAATCTACCTGTTCTACCAGCACAAGTTCGACCAGCCGGGAAACATGCCGCTGCTGGTCGGCCTGCTCATCGGAATGGCGGTTTTCGCGATCGCCGGCAACCTTTTGTGGAAGGCCGCCAACCGGCACGATCCGGCCCGCGCGTCCGACACGTTCAAGTTCTTCTTCCAGAACCAGCTCGGCGCGATCATCACGCTGATCGCCTTCCTGCCGCTGGTCTTCCTGATCCTGACCGACAAGAACATGGACCCGAAGACCAAGAAGGTCGCCGGCAGCGTCGGCGCCGTGCTGGCGGTGCTGGCGACGCTGGTCGGGGTCAGCTACCAGCCCCCGTCGGTGGAGCAGTATACCCAGGACATGAACGAATGCGCGACGCAGATCAGGACGGGACAGGCGACCACTGCCTGCTCGCCGGACGTCGCCGCCCAGGCGCAGGAGATCGCCACGGATTCCGCCACGGTGACTTCGGCGACGAAGAGTGCGGAACACCCCGACGGCCAGGATGTCGTCTACTGGATCGCGCCGGAAAACGGCGCCAAGAAGTCCTCGGATCCGCATGTCTTCCACCTCTGCGCCAACGTCAGCCCGCTGAAGGACAAGGTCGTCAACAGCGGTTCAGTGACCGAGGCCTATGCGCAGAACGCCATCCGCATCACCAAGCAGATCGCGATGGAACAGAAGCAATGCGGGTTCACCGTCACGGAATAAGCTGACCACGCTGCGCCGCGTCCGATTCGACGCGCTAGGGCGAGTCCGCCACGGACTCGCCCAGCCCGGAAACCCGGACCGCCGGATTCTCGCTCGCTTGCGTGGGCTACGGCTCAGCTTCCCGCCGAGAATGCCGCCATCGCCGCCATGTTGACGATGTCGCTATCCTTCGCGCCCAGCCCGACGATCTGCACCGGCTTGTTGAGGCCGACCAGCAGCGGGCCGATGACGGTGGAGCCGCCGAGTTCCTGCAGCATCTTGGTGGCGATCGAAGCCGAGTGGAAGGCGGGCATGACCAGCACATTGGCCGGGCCGGTCAGGCGCATGAACGGATAAAGCGCCTTGGCGCGCGGGTTCAGCGCCACGTCGGCAGCCATCTCGCCGTCATACTCGAAATCGACGCGACGCTTGTCGAGGATCTTCACCGCCTCCTGGATGCGCTCGGAGCGCTCACCCTGCGGGTGGCCGAAGGTGGAATAGGCGAGCATGGCGACGCGCGGCTCGTAGCCCATCCGCCGCGCGAAGCCGGCCGCCTCCTCGGCGATGTCGGCGATCTCGACGGCGTCGGGCATCTGATGCACGGCGGTGTCGGCGACCAGCACCGTGCGGCCCCTCGCCAGCACGATCGACACGCCGATGACGCGATGGCCAGGCCGCGCGTCAACGACGCGGCGCACGTCTTCCAACGCCGTCGAATAGTTGCGGGTCACGCCGGTGACGATGCCGTCGGCGTCGCCCAGCGCCACCATGCAGGCGGCGAAGTGGTTGCGATCGTTGTTGATGAGGCGCTGACAGTCGCGGAACAGGAAACCCTGGCGCTGCATGCGCTCGTAGAGATAGTCGGTGTAGATCGCGTTCTTGCGCGACAGGCGTGCATTGATGATCTCAAGCCCCGACTTGTTCAGATCGACGCCGGCGGCGCGCGCGTTCTCCTTGATGACGTCGTCGCGGCCGAGCAGGATGGCGGTGCCGAGACGCTGGTTGACGTAGGCGACGGCGGCGCGCATCACCTGGGTCTCCTCGCCTTCGGCGAAGACGATGCGCTTGGGCTGGCGGCGCACGCGGTCGTAGATGCGCTGCAGCGTCGAGGCGATCGGGTCGCGGCGGGCCGACAGTTCCTGCGCATATTTTTCAAGGTCGATGATCGGTCTTCCGGCGACGCCCGATTCCATCGCCGCCTTCGCCACCGCCACCGGCACTGCCGAGATCAGACGCGGGTCGAACGGTACGGGGATGATGTAGTTCGGCCCGAAACGCGGCCGGTTGCCCTGATAGGCGGCAGCGACGTCGTCGGGCACGTCCTCACGCGCCAGCCGCGCCAGCGCCTCGGCGGCGGCGATCTTCATGGTGTCGTTGATGGTGGTTGCACGGACATCGAGCGCGCCACGGAAGATATAGGGAAAGCCGAGCACGTTGTTGACCTGGTTCGGGTAATCCGAGCGGCCCGTCGCCATGATGGCGTCGGTGCGGATCTCGGCCACTTCCTCCGGCGTGATCTCGGGATCGGGATTGGCCATGGCGAAAATGATCGGGTTCTTCGCCATCGACTGCACCATCTTCGGCGTCAGCGCGCCCTTGGCGGAGAGGCCGAAGACCACGTCGGCGCCTTCCATCGCGTCGGCCAGCGTGCGCGCCTCGGTCTTGACCGCATGCGCCGACTTCCACTGGTTCATGCCTTCGGTGCGGCCCTGGTAGACGACGCCCTTGGTATCGCACAGGATGATGTTCTCCGGCGCGAAACCCATCGCCTTGATGAGCTCGATGCAGGCGATGCCGGCAGAGCCAGCGCCGTTGCAGACCAGCTTCGTCGTCTTCATGTCGCGGCCGGTGATCTCCAGCGCGTTGATCAGCCCTGCGGTGGCGATGATCGCCGTGCCGTGTTGGTCGTCATGGAAGACGGGGATGTCCATCAGCTCGCGCAGGCGCTGCTCGATGATGAAGCATTCCGGGGCCTTGATGTCCTCGAGATTGATGCCGCCGAAGGAAGGGCCGAGGTAGCGCACGCAGTTGATGAACTGGTCGGCGTCCTCGGTGGCGACTTCCAGGTCGATGGAATCGACGTCGGCGAAGCGCTTGAACAGCACCGCTTTGCCCTCCATCACCGGTTTCGAGGCCAGCGCGCCGAGATTGCCGAGGCCGAGGATGGCGGTGCCGTTGGAGATGACGGCCACCATGTTGCCGCGCGCCGTGTAGTCGAAGGCGCGGCTGGGGTCTTCCGCGATCGCCTTGACCGGCACGGCGACGCCCGGCGAATAGGCCAGGCTCAGGTCGCGCTGGGTGGCCATCGGCTTGGTGGCGACGATCTCCAGCTTGCCGGGCCGGCCTGACGCGTGGAATTCCAGCGCCTCCTCGGCACTGACGGAGGGGCCGTTCTGCTCGGGCTTTTTCGCCATCTGGGTTTCCTCGGGTATCGCTGCACCTTGGACGGCGCATTTCTTTGTGGAGCGTTCGGGATTAAGGCTACACTCTGGCCACGTAAAGCGCCAAGCAGGGACCTTCGCGGTTTTTGGAAAAGAGTTTCTTGAACGACGAAACGCCCATACGCTCCCAGGGCACGCCCGTCCCGGCCGCTACAACCGGCGTGACCCCCATGATGGAGCAGTATATCGAGATCAAGGCGGCGAACCCGGATTCGCTGCTGTTCTATCGCATGGGCGATTTCTACGAGCTGTTCTTCGACGACGCGGAGAAGGCCAGCCGCGCGCTTGGCATCGTGCTGACCAAGCGCGGCAAGCATCAGGGCGCCGATATCCCGATGTGCGGCGTGCCGGTTCATGCGGCCGACGACTATCTGCAGAAGCTGATCGCGCTGGGATTCCGCGTCGCCGTGTGCGAGCAGATCGAGGATCCGGCCGAGGCGAAAAAGCGCGGCTCGAAGTCGGTCGTCAGACGCGACGTGATCCGGCTGGTGACCCCGGGCACCATAACCGAGGACAAGCTGCTCGATGCCGCACAATCCAGCTACCTGATGGCGCTGGGGCGGGTGAAGGCCGCGGGAACGGACGCCAATTACGCCCTGGCTTGGATCGACATCTCCACCGGCGTCTTTCGCGTCACCGAGACCGGGCCGGACCGGCTGCTGGCCGACATATTGCGCGTCGATCCGCGCGAGCTGATCGTTGCCGAGCCGGTGTTCCATGATCCGGAGCTGAAACCCGTCTTCGACGTGCTGGGCCGCACCGCCAGCCCGCAGCCGGCGGTACTGTTCGATTCCGCCAGCGCGCCCAGCCGCATCGCGCGCTTCTATGAGGTGGCGACGCCGGACGCCTTCGGCTCCTTCTCCCGCGCCGAGCTTTCCGCCATCTCCGGCGCGATCGCCTATGTGGAGAAGACCCAGAAGGCCGAGCGGCCGCCGCTTTCGCGGCCGTCGCGCGAGGAGAACGGCGCAGCGCTGTTCATCGATCCGGCGACGCGGGCCAACCTGGAACTGCTGCGTACGCTCTCCGGCAGCCGCGAGGGGTCCCTGTTCAAGGCGATCGACCGCACGGTGACGGGCGGTGGTGCGCGGCTGCTCGCCGATCGCCTGACGGCGCCGCTGACGGATCCGGAAAAAATCGCCGCGCGGCTGGATTCGATCTCCTTCCTGCGCACCGAAACCCGGCTCTGCCATGCGGTGCGGATGGCGCTCAGGGGCGTGGCCGACATGCCGCGCGCGCTGTCGCGGCTGGCGCTCAACCGCGGCGGCCCGCGCGACCTCGGCGCGCTCAGGGCCGGGTTCGTGGCGGCCCGCGAGATCGCCGGCCTGTTCGCCGCTGCCCGTCCGCCCGCCGAACTCGGCGCCGCGCTGGCCGCGATCCACGGACTGCCCGAGCGGTTCGCCGACCACCTAGGCAAGGCGCTGGGCGACGAGTTGCCGCTGCTCAAGCGCGACGGCGGCTATCTTCGTGCCGGCTACGACGGCGAGCTGGACGAGATGCGCGCGCTGGCCACCGAATCGCGCAAGGTCATCGCCGGCATGGAGCGCGACCTGATCGAGGAGACCGGCGTAAGGTCGCTGAAGATCCGGCACAACAATGTGCTCGGCTATTATATCGAGGTGACCGCCACCCACGCAGGCGCGCTGACCGGGAGCGACGCCGCAAAGGCGAAATACATCCACCGCCAGACCATGGCGAACGCCATGCGCTTCACCACCACCGAGCTTGCCGGGTTGGAAACCAGGATCGCCAATGCCGCCGACCGGGCGCTGTCGATCGAGCTCGCCGCCTTCGAGGCGCTGGTTGGCGAGGCCGTGACGGAGGCGGAAAAAATCCGCACGGGCGCCGAGGCGCTGGCCGTGCTCGATGTGTCCGCCTCGCTTGCCCTGCTTTCGGAAAGCGAGGACTGGCGCCGGCCGCTGGTCGATTCCTCGCTGGCCTTCGCAATAGAGGGCGGACGCCATCCAGTGGTGGAGCAGGCGCTGCGCCGCAGCGGCGAAAGCCCTTTCGTCGCCAATGATTGCGACCTCTCCCCGCCAGACGACGCGCCAGGAAATGGAGGCGCCGGCGCCATCTGGCTGCTGACCGGCCCCAACATGGGCGGCAAGTCGACCTTCCTGCGCCAGAACGCGCTGATCGCCATCCTCGCCCAGATGGGGTCTTTCGTCCCCGCCCAAAGCGCCCATATCGGGATCGTGGACCGGCTGTTCTCCCGTGTCGGTGCTTCCGACGACCTGGCGCGCGGGCGCTCGACCTTCATGGTCGAGATGGTGGAAACCGCCGCCATCCTCAACCAGGCCGGTGAGCGGGCGCTGGTGATCCTCGACGAGATCGGGCGCGGCACAGCCACCTTCGACGGGCTGTCCATTGCCTGGGCGGCGGTGGAATACCTGCACGAGAAGAACCGCTGCCGGGCGATCTTCGCCACGCATTTCCACGAGATGACGGCGCTGGCCGGAAAGCTTCCCCGGCTCTCCAACGTCACCATGCGGGTGAAGGAGTGGAACGGCGACGTCGTCTTCCTGCACGAGGTGGCGCAGGGCGCCGCCGACCGCAGCTACGGCGTACAGGTGGCACGCCTTGCCGGCCTGCCCGAGGCGGTGGTCCAGCGCGCCCGCGACGTGCTGCACCAGCTCGAGGAAGGCGAGGTTTCAGGCAAGGCCGACCGGCTGGTGGATGACCTGCCGCTGTTTTCGGTCGCGGTGAAGAAGGAAGCGTCGAAACCAGCCGCCTCGACCCGACCGGACGCCCTCAGCGAAACGCTGGCGGCGTTGCATCCCGACGAGATGACGCCGCGCGAAGCGCTGGAGGCGGTCTACCGGCTGAAGGGGATGGTCGCAGGAAGTTAGCTTAGCCGGCCGCCTGCATATGCCGGGTTGCGGCAGCGGCGGCTAGGCCTTCTCCTCTCCTTTTGACCGGCGCATCGCAAGGAACGACGAGCGCTCCTGCTCCTCGGCGCGAACCTTGAGGCGCACGCGCATCAGGTCCTTCCAGCCGACATAGCCGACCAACGTCTCGTCCTGGCGCGAGATCACCGGCAGGTGGGCGACGTTGGCTTTCATCAGCTTTTCGGCCAGCACTTCGAGATATTCGTCCGGATAGGCGAGCGTGATCTTCGCACCGGCAAGCAGGTCCGCCAGCGTCGCGCCACGGTGCTTGCCGGCATGGCGCCAGGCGATGACCGAAGGGGGATCGACGATGCCGAGCACATGGCCGGCCGTGTCCACCACCGGGAAACTGGGATGGCGCGTGGTCGGCGCGGTGAGGAAGGCGGCGACCTGGTGCAGCGTCATCGACGCCGGCACGGACTCGACCTTGTTGGTCATCACTTCGCTGACGCGGGTGAGCTGGAACGGGTCGACGCGGTATTCACGCGTGATGTGGTGGCCGTGGCGAGCCACCTTCTCTGTCAGGATCGAGCGCTTCATCACCAGGACGGTGACGGCATGGGCGGTGACGCAGGCGGCAATCAGCGGCACCAGCAGATGGGTGTTGCCGGTGAGCTCGACCGCGAAGAAGGTCGCGGTGAGCGGCGCGCGCATCGTGCCGCCCATCGTGGCGGCCATGGCGAGCAGCGGCCAGAAGCCCGGACTCGCTGCGGGAAGGAAACCGGACAGCGCCGCTCCCAGGGCGCCCCCCATGATGAGCAGGGGCGCCAGCACGCCGCCGGACGTTCCCGATCCCAGCGCGACAGCCCAGATGACCGCCTTCACCGCCAGAAGCAGAAGCGCCGCCTCGGCAATCGTCCCGCCGCCCAGCAGGCGGGTGATGTTGTCGTAGCCGACGCCGAGCGCATGCGGCTCGATCAGGCCACCGAGGCCGACAACGAGGCCGCCGATCATCGGCCACCACATCCAATGGATGGGCAGCTTCAGGAAAGCGTCCTCGCAGGCATAGACGAGCAGGGTAAGGAGGCCCGAGAGCAGGCCGCCGGCAATGCCGATGAGAACCCAGCCGCCAAGGCCGGCAAGGGTCATGTCGGCGGTTCCGGCGTAGGCGAAGAGGGGCGACGGCATGTGGAACAGCGTGCGCTCGACCTGGGCCACGATCGCGGCGACGGCGACGGGGACGAAGCTGCGCGGCGTCCATTCGAACAGGAGCAGCTCGACAGCCAGCATGATGGCGGCGATCGGCGTGCCGAATACCGTGGTCATGCCGGCGGCAGCGCCGGCCACCAGCAGCGTCTTGCGCTCGTTGTCCGACACGGGAAGCGCCTGTGCGATCAGCGAGCCGACGGCGCCGCCGGTCATGATGATCGGGCCTTCCGCGCCGAAGGGACCGCCGGTGCCGATCGAGATCGCCGAAGAAAGCGGCTTCAGGATCGCCACCTTGATGTTGAGACGCGAACGGCCGAGCAGGATCGCCTCGATGGCTTCGGGAATGCCGTGGCCGCGGATTTTCTCGCTGCCGTATCGAGCCATCAGGCCGATGACCAGCGCGCCGGCGACGGGCACCAGCACGGCCCACAGACCCAGCGGCGTATTCTCGATGCTCAGTTCCGCGAGGTCGAACCGACCGAAATAGGCGATATTGGTGGCGAGCCGGATGAGATGCAGGAGCAGAATGCCGACCGCGACGCCGGCCGTGGCGACGACGATGGCCACGGCAGAAATGAAGAGGACGCGGGGACTGGTTGTGAAGTCGCCGAGGCGGCGATGCTCCGGCTGGGTCGGGTTGGTCACGACGGTTCTTTCCGAGTGGCGAGGAAAAGGGTGCCCTGACGCGGTCGCATCAAGGATGCAGCCTTCTATCGCAACACGATATAAATTCAAGTGCGATTTCGGACTGGACGGGTAGCGCGTCTGCGGGCATGAACGGTCATGCCGCGAAAACAGCCGACACAAGCCGACTATTCGGCCTTGGCCGAGTTCCGCTACGTGCTGCGCCGCTTCCTCGACTTCAGCGAGAAGGCGGCGCGCAAAGCGGGCCTGACGCCGCGCCAGCACCAGGCGCTGCTGGTCGTCAAGGGTTTCCGGAACGGGGCGCCGATCTCGGTCGGCGACCTCGCCGAGCGCCTGATCATCCATCATCACAGCGCAGTGGAGTTGACCGACCGGCTGGTCGAGGCCGGACTGGTCGTGCGGCTGCCGGATCCACACGACCAACGGCGCGTGCTGCTTTCCCTGACCGAACACGCCGAGGCGTTCCTCGCCGAGCTTTCCGGCGCGCATCTCGACGAACTGTCGCGCATCAGGCCGCTGCTCGGGTCGTTCTTTGATCCGGATGCGCTTGCAGCAACCAAGTCCGGCGCCCCTTCTAAGGACGCCTGAGCCCGCCGCTTCGGCCTGCGCTCCGCCCACATCGTTACAGACGCCATCGAATGAAAAATATTCAACCATCCGGTTGACAGTCAGGTTTGCAGGGCTATATTCAACCTTATGGTTGAATTTTTTGCACCTGAACTGGACATTGTTTTCCACGCGCTCGGCGACGCGACGCGGCGCGCGATGCTATCCGAGCTCGCCGGCGGCCAGCGCACCGTCTCGGAGCTGGCCGAGCCCTTCGACATGTCGCTCGCGGCCGCGTCCAAGCACATCAAGGTGCTGGAACATGCGGGACTGATAGGCCGCGAGGTACGCGGGCGCACGCATATCTGCCGTCTGGAGCCGGGGCCGCTCGCCAGCGCCTATGAATGGCTCGCCTTCTACGAGCGTTTCTGGACCGGCCGCCTAGACCTGCTTGAGCGCCTACTGCGCGAGGACGACGCCCGCAAGGCGGCGGAGCGGAAGCCCGCCGCCTCCGGCAACCCGAAAGCCCGAAAGAGCAAAGAAGGAGAAAAACCATGAACGACCTGTCCATGCCAAATCTCTACGGCACAATCACCCAGCCGGCCACACTGACCATCGAGCGCCTGCTGCCCGGCCCGATCGAGCGCGTCTGGGACTACCTCACGGACAGCGATCTGCGCCGCCAGTGGCTGGCTTCAGGCGACATGGAACTCAGGGAAGGCGCGTCCTTCTCGCTCACCTGGCGCAATGACGAGCTGACCGATCCTCCCGGCAGGCGGCCCGAGGGATCGAGCAGCGAGCATACGCTGCAATCGACAATTCTCGCCGTCGACCCGCCACACAGCCTCGCCTTTACCTTCGGCACCGCCGGCGAAGTGCGTTTCACGCTTACGGAGAAGGGACGGAACGTGCTGCTCACCGTCGTTCACAAGCGCGTGCCGGACCGCACCGTGCTGCTCAACGTCACGGCTGGTTGGCACACGCATCTCGACGTGCTCGCGGCGCGACTTGAGGGCAAGGTGCCGGAACCGTTCTGGGACGAGATCGCTCGACTCAAGGCGGAGTACGAGACGCGCCTGCCGGCGTAAGGCCACCGGCCTGCCCGAACCAGAACGAAGGCAACAATTCGTTTCAACCGCAACCCGCCAGTGATGGCGGCAACAAGGAGGCTTTGCCATGACAAACCACAGCACAGGCACCCGCGAGGAATGGCAGGCGGCACGGCTCGCCGTGCTGAAGGAAGAGAAGGAACTGACCCGGCAGAGCGACGTGCTGGCCGCACGGCGACAGGCGCTGCCCTGGGTCAGGGTGGAGAAGGACTACCGTTTCGACACGGACAAGGGCCAGGCCTCGCTGAAGGATTTGTTCGACAGCCGCTCGCAGCTTCTGGTCTATCATTTCATGTTCGGGCCCGATTATGAGGCGGGCTGTCCCTCCTGTTCCTCAATCGCCGATGGCTACGACGGCATCGTGCCGCATCTCCAGAACCACGACGTCGCCTTCTGGACGATATCGCGGGCGCCACTCGAAAAACTCGAGGCCTTCAAACGCCGCATGGGCTGGACGTTTCCCTGGGCGTCTTCGGGCGGCAGTGATTTCAACGCCGATTTCAGCGTCTTCTTCACGGAGGACCAGCAGCGCGAGGGCGGCGTCGAGTACAATTGGCGACGCGAGCCGGCAATGGACGTCGAGGCGTTGGCAGGGCGCATCGTGCAGCAATGGGAGCAGCCTGGTGAAGAGACGCCGGTGGCGCGGATCGCGGCGATGACCGGGACGGATGTCGCCACCTATACCCGCGACCGGCCGGGCGTCAGCGCGTTCGCATTGCAGGACGGCGACGTCTACCACACCTATTCGGCCTATTCCCGCGGAATGGACGGCCTTTGGGGCATGTACCAGTGGCTCGACCGCGCGCCGCTCGGCCGCAACGAGCAGGGCGTGTGGTGGCGACATCACGACCGCTACGGCGACGCACAAGCCCATGACTGCTGCCGCTGAAAAGCCCGCAAAGCCGGGCGGTTCCCCCACCGCCCGCCGCGCCGCCGCCCGCCATGTCGCCAAATGGCTGCATCTGGCGGCAGCGCCCACCTTCGTCCTGATGACGCTGGCGGCCATGCTCGATACCAGCCCGATCGCGGTGACGTGCATGGGCGGCGATCCGACATGGTGGTCCGCCGGCGGCATGGCGTCGATGTATCTCTTGATGGCAGCCTTCCATCTCGGCCCCTGGCTGGAGGTGGTGTCAGGAGAGAGATGAACCCTTCGAATGCCGGGGCGTTCACAGACGGCGGAGCGCCGGCAAGGCCGGCAGGCAGCCCGCCCGAGAGGAGAAGACAATGACCGATCATCCGATCGTCTCGCACGAGGAATGGCTGAAAGCGCGCCTCGACCTGCTGGCTGCGGAGAAGGAGCTGACACACCGGCGCGACGCGCTGACCCGCCGTCGCATGGTGATGCCGTGGGAGCGGGTCGAGAAGGACTACCGTTTTCGTGGCCCGGACGGCGAATTGGCGCTGGCCGACCTGTTCGACGGCCGCTCGCAACTGATCGTCCATCAGTTCATGTTCGCGCCGGACTGGGAGGAAGGCTGCAAATCATGCTCCTTCTGGGCCGACCATTATGACGGCATGACGGTCCACCTCGCCCATCGCGACGTGACGCTCGCGGCGGTCTCACGCGCGCCCTACGAAAAGATCGATGCCTACAGGAAGCGCATGGGCTGGCGATTCCCCTGGGTCTCGTCCTTCGGAAGCGACTACAATTACGACTATCAGGCATCCTGCACCGACGAGGAATTGGCCGCCGGCGTCATGTACCTGAACTATAAGGTGCAGGAAAACGACGTTTCCGACCAGGTCGGCTTCAGCGTCTTTGCCAGGGACGAAGCCGGCACGGTGTTCCACACCTATTCCTGCTACCAGCGTGGCATCGACGCCCTGAACGGCACCTACCAGTTCCTCGACCTGGTGCCGAAGGGCCGCGACGAGGACGCCTTTTCCTTCCCCATGACATGGGTACGCCGCCACGACCGTTATTGAGATTGGCGGTTGCGGAGACAGGAGAAGACCAGCGGCGATCCCGCGCCCGTCCTCAGATCATCTCAAGCGGACGCTTGCGAGACGGACCGGGGAAGACGCGGTCGAGCTCGGCCCTGTCCTCCTGCGTGAGCCTGATGTCCACCGCCGCCACGTTCCCGCGCACATGGTCCGGCTTCACGGCCTTGGGAATGGCGATGACGCCCGGCTGCGCCAGCACCCAGGCCAGCGCGATCTGGGCGGGCGTCGCATCGTGGCGCGCGGCGACGGCGTCGAGCCTGGCATTGCGCGCCAGCCTGCCCTGCTCGACTGGAGAATAGGCCATCAGCGGCATGCCCTGCTCCTGGCTCCACGGCACAAGGTCGTAGTCCGGCCCGCGCCGCGCCAGATTGTAGAGCACCTGGTTCGTCTGGCACTTGGCACCGGCCGGCAAGGCAACCAGCTCCCGCATGTCGTCGGTGTCGAAATTCGACACGCCCCAGTGCCGGATCTTGCCGGCCTGCCGCAACGTCTCGAAGGCCTCGACCGTCTCGGCGAGCGGCACGCCGCCTTGCCAATGCAGCAGGTAGAGGTCGATGCGATCGGTGCCGAGGTTCTTCAGGCTGCGTTCGCAGGCCTGCACCGTGCCGGCCCGCGACGCGTTCGACGGCAGCACCTTGGAGACGATGAAGCAGTCGTCGCGGCGGCCGCGCACGGCTTCCGCCACCACTCGCTCCGACCCACCGGAACCGTACATCTCGGCCGTGTCGATCAAGGTGACGCCGAGGTCGAGGCCGAGTTTCAGCGCCGCGACCTCGGCGTCGAAGGTGCGACGGTCCTCGCCCATGCGCCATGTTCCCAGACCGAGCGTCGGAACGGCCTCGCCGGCGGGAAGAGTGGTGGTTGCAATCGACATGGGCTGGGCTCCGGACTGTACCGCTTCGGTGACAAGATATCGCGCAATGCGTCCGAAGCCAGCAACAGCCGTCCTATTATTCGCCCTGTTTCACCGAGTGCGCCTTCAGCCAGTCCTGCATCTCCTTGATCTCGGCCTCCTGCGCCTTGACGACGCCCTCGGCGAGCCTGCGGATCTCGGGATCCTTGCCGTTGGCAAGCACGACCCTGGCCATGTCGATGGCGCCCTGGTGATGCGGGATCATGCCGCGCACGAAATCGATATCGGTGTCGCCTGTATAGGGCACAGCCATCATGTCGGCATGCATCCTGTCCATGGCCGCCTTGTAGCCTTGCGTCGACGGCGTGGCGGCGGACATCGCCATACCTGCCATGTCATGGCCTTCGTGTTTCTTTTCCTGCGCCGGCGCGGTTTCGAGGAACACCGCCAGCAGCATGCCGGCGGCCATCAGGGCGAGAACGATCTTCTTCATCAGCGACATCGGACTTCCTTTCCGTTGCTGTGCGTAAACGAGACGCGACATCTAGAGTTTCAAGGCGCGCAGCCTCAGCGCATTGCCGATGACCGACACCGAGGACAGGCTCATCGCCGCCGCCGCCAGCATCGGCGACAGCAGCGTGCCGGTCAGCGGGTAAAGAACGCCGGCCGCGACCGGAACGCCGAGCGCGTTGTAGAGGAAGGCGAATGTCAGGTTCTGCTTGATGTTGGCGAGCGTGCCCTCCGCAAGCTTCCTTGCCCGGACGATGCCGCCGAGGTCGCCCTTGAGCAGGGTTATGCCGGCGCTTTCCAGCGCCACGTCGGCCCCGGTGCCCATGGCGATGCCGACATCGGCCGCGGCCAGCGCCGGCGCATCGTTGACGCCGTCGCCGGCCATCGCCACCACGCCGCCGCGGCCGCGCAGTTCCCCGATCAGCGCCGCCTTCTGGTCCGGCAGCAGCCCGGCGCGCACCTGGTCGATGCCGAGCTTCTTCGCGATCGTCCTGGCCGTGGCCTCGTTGTCCCCCGTCGCCATGACGATGGCGATCCCGGCATCATGCAGCGTCCGGATCGCCTCGGCCGCGTTCGCCTTGAGCGGGTCGGCGACGGCAACGAGCCCGGCTGCATGGCCATCGACGGCGACGAACATGACCGTACGGCCCTCGTCACGCAGCGTCTTGGCCTTCTCTTCCAGATCGCTGGCGTCGATGCCGAGACCAGCCAGCAGCGCTCCGTTGCCGAGCGCCACCTTGCGGCCGGATACCATCCCGACCACGCCTTTGCCGGTGACGGCTTCGAAATCGCCGGCGGCTGGGATCTCGACGCCGTGCTCCGTCGCGCCGGCGACGATCGCCTCGGCGAGCGGATGCTCGGACGCCTTCTCCAGCCCGGCGGCCAGCGCCAGAAGTACGTTCTCCTCGATGCCGTCGGCGACGATCTCGGTCAGCTTCGGCCTGCCCTCGGTGACGGTGCCGGTCTTGTCGATCACCAGCGTGTCGACGGCGGCAAACCGTTCCAGTGCCGCCGCGTCCTTCACCAGAACGCCGGCATGGGCGCCGCGCCCAGTCGCGGTCATGACGGACATCGGCGTCGCCAGTCCCAAAGCGCAGGGGCAGGCGATGATGAGGACCGACACAGCCGAAACGATGGCGAAGGCGAGCCCATAACCGGCCATGAGCCAGACGACGAAAGCGGCTATCGCCACCAGCACCACGGCCGGCACGAACCAGGCCGAGACCCTGTCGGCGAGGCCCTGGATCGGCGCGCGGCTGCGCTGGGCGGTGGCGACCAGCTCCACGATACGGGAAAGTGTCGTCTCCGCGCCCACCTTGTCGGCGCGCATGGTGAGAGAGCCGTTGCGGTTGAGGGTGCCGCCGATGAGCGTGTCGCCCTCGGTCTTCTCGACGGGAACGGGCTCACCGGTGATCATCGATTCGTCCACCGAGGAGCGGCCTTCGAGCACCATACCGTCCACCGCGACCTTTTCGCCGGGGCGGATGCGCAGCCGGTCGCCGCTCCTGATCTCGTCGAGCGGCACATCGGTCTCGGACCCATTCGCGGCGATGCGGCGCGCCGTCTTCGGTGCAAGGTCGAGCAGCGCCCGGATCGCCGATCCGGTCTTCTCGCGCGCCTTCAGCTCCAGCACCTGTCCGACGAACACCAGCGCGACGATGACGGCGGAGGCCTCGAAATAGACCGGCACCTGCCCGCCATGCCCGCGCATCTCGTGCGGGAAGATGCCGGGGAACAGCGTGGCGACGACGCTGTAGAGCCAGGCCGTGCCGACGCCGATCGAGATCAGCGTCCACATATTGGGACTGCGGTTGACGATGGAGGCCCAGCCGCGGCGGAAGAAGGGAAGCGCGGCCCACAGCACCACGGGCGTCGCCAGCACAAGTTCAGCCCAGGCGGACACGCGCTCGCCGAGCCAGTCGCGGATCGGCAGGCCGAGCATCGATCCCATCGTCAGGACAAGTAGCGGGATGGACAGCGCCGCGCTGACCCAGAGGCGGCGGGTGAAATCGACCAGTTCGGGGTTCGGCCCTTCCTTGCCGGTCGGCACGCCCATCGGCTCCAGCGCCATGCCGCAGATCGGGCAGTCGCCGGGACCGTCGCGCACGATCTCGGGATGCATGGGGCAGGTGTACTTCGTGCCCTTCGGCGCTGGGGCGGGAGCCGGGCGGCCGTCACGATATTTGTCCGGGTCGGCCTCGAATTTCGTCTGGCAGCCTTGCGAACAGAAATAGAGCTTCTGGCCGTCGCGGGAAAGGAAATGCTTGGCGGTGGCGCGGTCGACCTTCATGCCGCAGACCGGATCGACGGCGTCGAGATAGTCCTGCGGCGCCGCCTCGAACTTGGTCTTGCAGCCCTGCGAGCAGAAATGGAAGGTGCGCCCGCAATGCTCCGTCCAGGGCTTGCCGGCGGCCGGATCCACCGTCATGCCGCAGACGGGATCACGTATCACGGCGGATCGAGACGCATCCGCCGCACGGGATGAGCAGCAGGCGTGGCCCGCGCTGTTGCCGTGCCCGTGCCCGTGATCGTGATCGTGGCTGTGGGAATGGGACATGGCGTGCTCCGATCTTTTCTGAGACCAGAGATAGGGCTTCCCATCATTGGAAGGTCAAGAGGTAGTTCCGCACTTTGGCGCAGTCCGATCTCGAACCCATACCAATGCACGGAAAAACGGGCTATAGACCGGCCGCTAACGCAACGAGTCGCTGCCCGCCTAGATGGCCAAACCCTCCCTGAAGCTCGACCAGCTGATCGACGGCGAAGCGCTGCGCCGCGATCTTGCCGAACTGACCGCGGCGTCCAACGGCGACGGCTCGGCACCGCCGGTCCGTACCGCCGTGCTTCAACTGCTCAAGGAGCGGCTGGCATCCGGCCGCAGGACCGCCGAAGCGATGCTGGTGGAGGACGGCGGCGGCATCGCCTGCGCCGAGCGCCTTTCGCATGTGATGGACGAGATCATCCGCGCGCTCCACGAGTTCGCGGTGAACCATGTCTACCGCGTGCGCAATCCCTCCGCAGCCGAGCGCATGGCGATCGTCGCCGTCGGCGGCTACGGTCGCGGCACGCTGGCACCGGGCTCCGACATCGACCTGCTGTTCCTCCTTCCCTACAAGCAGACGCCGTGGGGCGAGCAGGTCGTGGAATACATGCTCTACATGCTGTGGGACATGGGCCTGAAGGTCGGCCACGCCACCCGCAACATCGACGAATGCCTGCGGCAGGCACGCGGCGACGTCACCATCTCCACCACGCTGCTCGAAGCGCGCTTCCTGTGGGGCGAAGAGCCGCTGTTCGACGAACTGGTAGACCGTTTCGACCGGGAGGTGGTGCGCACCACCGGCCCGGACTACGTGCAGGCCAAACTGGCCGAGCGCGACACCCGCCACGCCAAGGGCGGCGAAAGCCGCTACGTGGTCGAGCCCAACGTAAAGGACGGCAAGGGCGGCCTTCGCGACCTGCAGACGCTTTTCTGGATCGGCAAGTATTTCTACCGGGTGCGCACGGCGGCGGAGCTGGTGGACAAGGGCGTGTTCACCGCGTCCGAGTACCGCGAATTCCTCAAGGCCGAGGATTTTTTGTGGGCGGTGCGCTGCCACATGCACTTCCTGACCGGCAAGGCGGAAGAGCGGCTGCATTTCGACATTCAGCGTGATATCGCCGAGCGGCTCGGCTACACCAGCCATCCCGGCCTGTCGGCGGTCGAGCGCTTCATGAAGCATTATTTCCTCGTCGCCAAGGACGTCGGCGACCTGACCCGCATCTTCTGCGCGGCGCTGGAAGAGGAGCAGGCCAAACATGTCCCGGGCTTCAACCGGCTGCTGGCGGGGTTCTCGCGCCGCAGGCGCAAGCTCGCCGGAGCTTCCGATTTCATCGTCGACAACCACCGCATCAACGTCGCCGACGAGCAGGTGTTCGAGCGCGATCCAGTCAACATGCTGCGCCTGTTCTGGCTGGCCGACCGGCATGGGCTGGAATATCATCCGGACGCGCTGAAGCTGCTGACGCGCTCGCTGCGGCTGGTCGACAAGACCCTCAGGCGCGATCCGGAAGCCAACCGGCTGTTCCTCGACATCCTTACCTCGGACCGCGATCCGGCGCTCAATCTCAGGCGCATGAACGAGGCGGGTCTGCTCGGCAGGCTGATCCCCGATTTCGGCAAGATCGTCGCGATGATGCAGTTCTCCATGTACCATCACTATACGGTGGACGAGCATCTGATCCGCTGCGTCGGCGTGTTGTCCGAGATCGAGCACGGCGGATCCGAACCCATCCATCCGCTCTCCCATTCGCTGATGCCGGGGCTGAAGAAGAGCCGTGAGTTGCTCTATGTCGCGGTGCTGCTGCACGACATCGCCAAAGGCCGGCCGGAAGATCATTCGGAGGCCGGGGCGCGGATCGCGCGCCGCATCTGCCCGCATATGGGCCTGTCGGCCGCCGACACCGAAACGGTCGCCTGGCTGGTCGAGCACCATCTCGTCATGTCGATGACGGCGCAGACGCGCGACCTGAACGACCGCAAGACCATCACCGACTTCGCCGATATCGTGCAATCGGTGGAACGGTTGAAGCTGCTCCTGATCCTGACCGTCTGCGATATCCGCGGCGTCGGGCCGGGCGTGTTCAACGGCTGGAAGGGGCAGCTCCTGCGCACCCTCTATTTCGAGACCGAACTGCTGCTCACCGGCGGCTTTTCCGACCTGTCGCGCGCCCAGCGCGCGACCACTGCGCGCGAGCAGCTCTCGGAAAAACTGGCCGGGTGGCCGGAGAAAGCGCGCAAGGATTACGTCAAGCTGCATTACGAGAACTACCTGCTGACGGTCGATCTCGAGGATCAGGTGCGTCATGCCGAATTCATCCGCGAGGCGGATGCGACGGGCAAGAAGCTCGCCACCATGGTCAAGACGCGCGCCTTCGAGGCGGTGACGGAAATCACCGTGCTGGCGCCTGACCACCCGCGCCTGCTCTCGGTAATCGCCGGTGCCTGCGCCGGAGCGGGCGGCAACATCGTCGACGCGCAGATATTCACCACCGCCGACGGCCGGGCGCTGGACACGATCCTCATCAATCGCGAATTCGATCTCGACGACGACGAGCGCCGCCGCGCGGAGCGCATCGGCAGACTGATCGAGGACGTACTGTCAGGCCGCACCTGGCTGCCGGACATGATCGAGAAGCGCACCAAGCCGAAGCGCGGCCAGAAGGTGTTCCGCATAGCCCCCCGCGCCGAAATCCGCAACGCGCTCTCCAACCGCTTCTCGGTCATCGAGGTCGAGGGGCTGGACCGGCCCGGCCTCTTGTCCGAGATCACCGGGGCGCTGTCGGACCTGTCGCTCGACATCGCCTCGGCCCACATCACCACCTTCGGCGAGAAGGTCATCGACACGTTCTATGTCACCGACCTGACAGGCCACAAGATAGAGAACCCTGCGCGCGAGAAGGCCATCCGCAAACGTCTGACCGAGACGCTGGAAGGCAAGGCCGCGAACGGCAAGGCCAAGGCGGCGGCTGAATGAGAGAGGGACTGGTTCTCTCCCCCCTTGAGGGGGAGATGTCGCCGAAGGCGACAGAAGGGGTCGGCGGAGGCAGCGCGCGGTCTAAAAAAGAGTCGTACTCTACGACTGGCGACCTCTCCCGACCCGCTGCGCGGGCCACCCTCCCCTCAAGGGAGAGGAGAGCATGAGCCTCGTCAAGAAATTCGCCACGGTCGCGTCCGGCACGCTGGCGAGCCGCATCCTGGGCTTCACGCGTGAGATGCTGATGGCGGCGGCGCTGGGCACAGGGCCTGTGGCGGACGCCTTCTACGCGGCTTTCCAGTTCCCCAACACCTTCCGCCGGCTGTTCGCCGAGGGCGCGTTCAACACCGCCTTCGTGCCGCTGTTCGCCAAGGAGATCGAGGCGGACGGCATGGAAGGCGCCAAGCGCTTTTCCGAGGAAGTGTTCGGCGTGCTGTTTTCCGTGCTGATCGTGCTGACGATCGTCATGGAGCTGGCGATGCCGCTGCTCGTGCGCACCATCATCGCGCCCGGCTTCACGGACGAACCGGCGAAATACGCCCTCACCGTCTCGCTCGCCACGATCATGTTCCCCTACCTCGTGTGCATGTCGCTGGCCTCGATGATGGCCGGGATGCTGAATTCGCTGAGGCGCTATTTCGCCGCCGCGATCGCGCCGGTGTTCCTGAACGTCATCCTCATCGGCGTTCTTTACTGGGCGTGGCGCAAAGGCGCCGACGGGCTGGCGGTCGGGCATTGGATGGCCTGGGGGGTGATGGCGGCCGGCGTCGTGCAACTGGTCATCGTGTGGGTCGCGGCGCGCCATGCCGGCATCTCGATCGGTTTCCGGCGGCCGCGCCTGACGCCCGGCGTGAAGCGGCTGCTGCTGCTGGCGCTGCCGGCGGCGGTCACCGGCGGCATCACCCAGATCAACCAGCTCGTCGGCACGGCGATCGCCTCGACGCAGAACAGCGCCGTCGCTTCTCTGGCGCTGGCCGACCGGGTCTACCAACTTCCGCTCGGCGTGGTGGGAATAGCCGTCGCCATCGTGCTCCTGCCCGAGCTTTCGCGCGCGCTGAAGGCCGGCAACATGGTGGAGGCGGCCAACCTGCAGAACCGCTCGGTCGAGTTCACGCTCTTCCTGACGCTTCCGGCGGCGACCGCACTCCTGGTGATGGCGGAGCCGATCGTGCGTCTGCTCTACGAACGCGGGGCCTTCGCCGCCAACAATTCGACGCCGACGGTCGCCGCGATCCTGTCGATCTTCGGTCTCGGCCTGCCCGCCTTCGTGCTCATCAAGGCGTTCACGCCGGGCTATTTCGCGCGAGAGGACACGAAGACGCCGATGATCTTCGCCGCTATCTCGGTGGCCGTCAACGTGGTCACGGCGCTTACGCTGTTCCCGTCCATGGGCGCGCCCGGCATCGCGGTGGCCTCGGCGGTCGCCGGCTGGGTCAACGCGGCGATGCTGCTCGTCGTACTGGTGAGGCGCGGCCACTGGGAGCGCGAAGCAGCGCTGATGCGGCGCATCCCGCGGCTGGTTCTGGCCTCCGCGCTGATGGGTGCGGCGCTTTGGTACGCGCAGGGATGGCTGGCCGAAGACCTGTCCTCGGCCGCCCGGCTGGTGACGAAGGCCGTCACCCTCGGACTGCTCTCGGCCGGCGGCGCAGCACTCTATTTCCTGCTCGCCTTCGCCATCGGCGGCGCGGACCTCGGCATGATCCGGCGCAATGTGCGGCGTCGTTCCAAGGCTGCCGTCACGGAACAACAGTCTCAAGATTGATGAGCCAGACCCCAGCCGACAACATCAATGGTCCAATCCGATCCTCTTGCCTCCATCCGCAGCTTCGTCCATAAGCCGCGCGTCCGAAATTTCGCCGCGCCGGTTTCCAGCCGCATGGCCTATCCGAGAAGTCTGCAACTTTTCGGGCCATGCTCGGACGGCCCTCCACAAGCCAAGGAAACTTGAAAATGACCGATCAGAACTCGCCCTTCCGGCAACTCGTCTTCTCTGGCGTCCAGCCCACCGGAAACCTCCATCTCGGCAACTATCTCGGCGCCATCCGCAAGTTCGTCGCCCTGCAGGACGACTACGACTGCATCTATTGCGTCGTCGATCTGCATTCGCTGACCGCGCAGATGGTCTATGACGACCTCGCCGACCAGACGCGCCAGATCACCGCCGCCTTCCTCGCCTCCGGCATCGACCCGAAGAAGCATATCGTCTTCAACCAGAGCCGGGTGAAGCAGCACGCCGAACTCGCCTGGATATTCAACTGCGTGGCGCGCATCGGCTGGATGAACCGCATGACGCAGTTCAAGGACAAGGCCGGCAAGGACCGCGAGAACGCCTCGCTCGGCCTGCTCGCCTATCCGAGCCTGATGGCCGCCGACATCCTTGTCTACCGCGCCACCCATGTGCCCGTCGGCGAGGACCAGAAGCAGCATCTGGAATTGACCCGCGACATAGCCCAGAAGTTCAACAACGATTTTTCCGGTCGCATCGCCGAACTCGGCGTCGGCGTGGAAATGAAGGTCGGCGACGAGACCGTCGACGGTTTCTTCCCGATCACCGAGCCGGTGATCGGCGGCCCGGCGGCGCGCATCATGAGCCTGCGCGACGGATCGAAGAAAATGTCGAAGTCCGACCCTTCCGATCTTTCGCGCATCAACCTGACCGACGACGCCGACACGATCTCCAAGAAGATCAGGAAAGCCAAGACCGACCCCGACGCCCTACCGAGCGAAATCGCCGGGCTGGAAGGGCGACCCGAGGCGAGGAACCTCGTCGGCATCTATGCAGGTCTCGCCGATCTGTCGAACGAGCAGGTGCTAGCCGAATTCGGCGGCCAGCAATTTTCCGCCTTCAAGCCGGCGCTGGCCGATCTTGCAGTAGAAAAGCTTGCTCCGGTGGCCGCCGAGATGCGCCGCATCATGGCCGACACCGTCTATGTCGATGCCGTGCTGAAGGACGGCGGCGAGCGCGCCGGCGTGCTGGCCGAGGAGACCATGAAGTCAGTGCGCGACATCATCGGGCTGGTGCAGGACTGAGGGCCACAGAGTCCGCAACGCATGATATGGCGACAGCCACCGGCTTGCCGCCGCCCGGCGCGGGTGGCAGATTGCGCCCAGCCGAATTCGGGGCCGTCAGGCCCGTGACCAGGGAGACAGGATGGTATCCAAACGCCTCAGCCGGCAGGCCGGCCACCGCCGCAAGTTCCTGGCGATCGTGGACTCGACGCCCGAATGCGAACGCGCGGTAGCCTATGCGTCGATGCGCGCGCAGAGCACGGGCGGCGTCCTGGTGCTGCTCTATGTCATTGAGCCGGACGATTTCCAGCACTGGCTGGGCGTGGAGAAGATCATGCGCGAGGAGGCGACCGCCGCAGCCCGCAGTGCGCTCGATTCCTACGCCAGCAAGATCCGCCAGGATCTCGGCATCGAGCCCGAGCTGGCGGTACGCGAGGGGAAGCCGACGGAGGAGATCCACAAGCTGATCGAGGAGGATCAGGATATCGCCATCCTCGTGCTGGCGGCCAGTGCTGGCAAGGAGGGACCGGGGCCGCTGGTGACCTCGGTGGCCGGCAAGGGTGCCGCCTTCCCGATCCCCGTCACCGTGGTGCCGCAGAACCTTTCCGATGAGGATCTGGAAAACCTCGCCTGAACGCCCGATATGACGGCAGGAGCCTTTGCCGACCTCTGCGGTTATGCTCCATGGTTTCGCTTGAACGGCGTTTCGTTTGCGCCTATTTAGAACCATTCCAAAGTAATGCCCGTGAAGGGCGCGGAGATGGCCATGTTCATCCAGACCGAATCGACTCCCAATCCGGCAACGCTGAAGTTCCTGCCCGGCAAGGAGGTGCTGGTGGAAGGCACCGCGGATTTCCGCGACGCGGACAGCGCGGCCGAAGCGTCGCCGCTGGCGGCGCGGTTGTTTTCGATCCCCGGCGTGACCGGCGTGTTCTTCGGCTACGATTTCATCACCATCACCAAGGACGGGCCGGACTGGCAGCATCTCAAGCCGGCGATCCTCGGCGCCATCATGGAGCATTTCATGTCCGGTCAGCCGGTGATGAGCCGCACCGGGTCGAGCGCCGACACCGCGCAGGGCGACGGCGAGTTCTACGACGCGGCGGACGAGGAGATCGTCGTCACCATCAAGGAACTGCTCGACACGCGCGTGCGCCCGGCCGTGGCGCAAGATGGCGGTGACATCACCTTCCGCGGCTACGAGAACGGCATCGTGTTCCTGCACATGAAGGGCGCCTGCGCCGGCTGCCCGTCGTCCACTGCGACGCTCAAGCACGGCATCCAGAACCTTCTGCGCCATTTCGTCCCCGAGGTGCAGCAGGTCGAGCAGGTGGCGTAGGAACCTCTTCCCCCCCTCTGCACGCATTCACACGATAGAGCATTCCGGCGAATACAGAATCGCCTTCAATGCTCTATCTCTTTGTTTTTACGTAGTTCCGGGCGCAAACCGCTGCGCACTTTGCTGGAATTGCTCTAGTAGATCGACCTCCGTCCGCTCCGAATCAAGCAGAGACGGCGCAACAAAAAACCGGGCCTTGCGAGCCCGGTTTTCTGGTGTGGACGTCCGTGTTGCCTAGACGGTCCGCGTACGAAACTTCTGTTACTTCACGATCACCTTGGCGCCGACCTCGGCGCGGTTGTAGAGATCGATGATGTCCTGGTTCATCAAGCGGATGCAGCCGGACGACATGGCATGGCCGATCGAGTTCCATTCCGGGCTGCCATGCAGCCGGTAGCCGGAATCGCCGCCCTTGTTGAACAGGTACATGGCGCGCGCGCCGAGCGGGTTGGTGAGGCCCGGCGGCATGCCGCCCCGCCATTTGGCGAGCTCGGGCTGACGCTTGATCATGGCCGAGGGCGGCGTCCAGGTCGGCCACTCGCGCTTGAGCGCGATATGGGCCGTTCCGTGCCACTCGAAACCCTCGCGGCCGACGCCGATGCCGTAGCGCATCGCCTCGCCGCCGCCCATCACGTAGTATAGGAACTTCTCGTTCGTATCGACGATGATGGTGCCCGGCTTCTCGTCCGTCTCGAAACTGACGATCTGGCGATGGTACTTGCGCGGTACCTTGGAAATCGGAATGCGCGGCAACTGGTAGCCGGCATCGGTGCGCGGGCCGTAGTCGTCGGAGAACATGCGCATGTTGCCGATGGTGCTGCAGCCGGCCAGAGCGGTGGCCATGACCGCGGCAAGGATGAGAGATTTCACGCGCATGAGTAAGTCCGTCGTCCCGCCCGAATGCGGCGGTTTCACCGCCTGGTTGATTCATTCATGCGGGCAATTCCCCGGCTTGCCAAGCAACTGATGGCGGACCACTCGCCGTTCCGTGCACGTAAACGAAATGGTATGGTATTTTGGCAACAGGGTCTCACGGATTCGTGAGTGAAATCAACAAGCCTGCTGAATGCGATCGTCCACGCGCCTCCCCACGGCCGTCATCCTGCCGGAAATGGTTGCTTCAACCGCGCGGTGGATCGCTGGAGAATTCTCCCGATACCCGTCCTATCGCCGGAGCCCAGCCATGCACCGCCACCCCCATGTCCTAAACGCCGCCTCGAATCTGCTCGGCATCTGCTTCGTGCTGATCGGTGCGCTGAAATTCACCCGTTCCGACGCCACCTCCTTCGCCGACGAGACGGCGTGGCTGTCGGCAGCGCTGTTCCTGACCTCGATCGTGGCCTCCTACGCCGCCATCCGCTCCAATGAAGCCAACCGGCTGCAGAACCTGACCGCCGACATCGCCTTCTTCGGCGGCGTGGCGATGCTGGCGTTGGCCATGGTGATCACGGCGGTGGTGCTGTGAGGCCGATCGCCGCTGGAAAACAGGTTCAAACCGTGAACAGAATCGGCCATACTGGGCCATGCCCATCGTTTCGCCCCTGCACCAGAATCCCCTGATCGACGGCCGCCAGTCGGAGCGCGCCATGCTGGTCAGGCGGGGCGTGCAGCGGCTGCTGGCAGAGATGGGCGCGCATGTGCTGCCTGAGCTTTCGCTGGCCACCGGGCGGCGCGCCGACCTCGTGGCGCTGACCCGGGCCGGCGACATCTGGATCATCGAGATCAAGTCGTCGGTGGAGGATTTCCGGGTCGACCGCAAATGGCCGGACTACCGGCTGCATTCCGACCGCTTCTTCTTCGCCACCCATCCTGACGTGCCGGCGGATATCTTTCCCGACGAATGCGGCTTCATCCTCTCGGACGGCTACGGCGCGGAGATCCTGCGCGACGCACCCGAGCACCGCATGGCTGCGGCGACGCGCAAGGCGTTGATGCTGCGGATCGCGCGGGCGGGCGCGGCGCGATTGCTTGCCGCCGAGCTTGCCGGCGTGCCGGTGCCGGCGCTGGACGGCGAGAGCGAATAAAGCACGTCTCCCGAAAGCGAACGCCGGTTTCGGGACAAAGACACGCGTGAGTTCGGGAAGCTGAAGCGCAGGGAGCGGACCTGGAAGATCGCGAGGCGCTTCGGGTCAGGACGCTTCCGCCTCCCCTTCGGAGACGGCGGGGGTCGGCGCCATCATCAGCACGGCAGCGCCGAGCAGAGCCGCCACCAGTGACCCGACAAGGATGCCGACCTTTACCGCACTCTGAAGCGTCTCGCTTCCCTCGAAGGCGAGGAGGCCGATGAACAGGCTCATGGTGAAGCCGATGCCGCACAGGAGCGCGATGCCGACCATATGCGTCCAATTTGCATAGCGCGGCAGATCGGCGAGCTTCAGCACGACGGCGAGCGCGGCGGCGGCCATCACGCCGACCAGCTTGCCCAGCACCAGACCGGCGGCAACGCCGAGCGTGAGAGGCTCGGCCAGATTCGACAGGCCGACGCCCGCCAGCGAGACGCCGGCATTGGCGAAGCCGAAGATCGGGATGATGACGAAGGGCACGACCGCGTGCAGCGCGTGCTCCAATCTGTGCAGCGGTGAAGCCTCGATATCCTTCGCGATGCCGGGCGAGGGGCGAAGCGGTACGGTGAGGGCCAGCGCCACGCCGGCCAGGGTGGCGTGGACGCCGGATTTCAGCACGAAGATCCAGAGTGCTACGCCGAGCACAATATAGGGCGCCAGCGACAGCACGCCCATGCGGTTGAGCACGACCAGCACGGCGATGACGACGAAGGCCGCCGCCAGCCATGCAAGCGACAGGCCGGAGGTGTAGAACAGCGCGATGATGACGACGGCGCCGAGATCGTCGATGATGGCGAGCGCGGTGAGAAAGACCTTCAGCGAGGCCGGCACGCGGTTGCCCAGCAGCGACAGCACGCCAAGCGCGAAGGCGATGTCGGTGGCCGTGGGGATTGCCCAGCCCGGAAGCGCTTCGGGATTGGCGCGGTTGATGGCGACATACACCAGCGCCGGCACGATCATGCCGCCCACCGCCGCAATGCCCGGCAAGGCGCGTCGCGACCAAGTCGAAAGCTGGCCGTCGAGCATCTCGCGTTTGATCTCGAGCCCGACCAGCAGGAAGAACACCGCCATCAAGCCGTCATTGATCCAGTGTTGGAGAGACAACGGCCCGGCATAGGCATGAAGGGCGTCGAAATAGGATTCGGCCAGCGGTGAATTGGCGACGACGAGCGCCAGCGCGGCCGCTACGATCAGGACGATACCGCCGGACGCCTCGCTGTCGAGGAATTCGCGAAAGATCGAGATGGGGTGAGGGAGCTTGCGGTCCGTCATATGGTCTCCTGCGGCGGGCCTGAGGAGCCAAGATGGTGCCTGCTGGCGCTTGTCGCAAGTCGTTTCGATGCATGGCGCGGCAGGCTATGCGCCTGCGGTGCCGCCTCTTCGTCCCGACGTTCAGCGCGGGGCGCGCTTGGCCAGGATGCGCTGCAGGGTGCGGCGGTGCATGTTGAGGCGGCGCGCTGTCTCGGAAACGTTGCGCTCGCACATTTCGTAGACACGCTGGATGTGCTCCCAGCGCACGCGATCGGCCGACATCGGATTCTCGGGCGGGGCGGCGCGCTCGCCCGAGGTGCGCGTCAGCGCCGCGAAAATATCGTCGGCGTCGGCGGGCTTGGAAAGGTAGTCGACGGCACCGAGCTTGACCGCGGTGACGGCGGTGGCGATGTTGCCGTAGCCGGTGAGAATGATGGTGCGCGCATCCTCGCGCTTCTCGCGGATGGCGGCCACGACGTCGAGCCCGTTGCCGTCGCCCAGCCGCATGTCGACCACCGCATAGGCGGGCGGATTGGCCCGCGCCTTGACGACCGCCTCCTCGACGCTCTCCGCCGTATCGACCGTAAAGCCGCGGCTTTCCATGGCGCGCGCCAGCCGGGTGAGAAAGGGCTTGTCGTCCTCGACGATCAGCAACGAGGTATCCCCGCCCGTCACCATCGTCGCGCTGCCTTCGTCGCCCGTCATCGTTCCTGCATCCGTTTTCAGTTCCAATATCGTTGTTGGGCAGCGCTGTCCAATTTTTGAGCAACCTTGCATTGGGCCACGGTCAGGCGCCCGTGCGAAGCCCAGGGACCAACCTAGGGATCGAGCCTGAGGATCAGGCCCGCGGGATCAGGCAACGTCGATCGCGCTGGCCCCGGCGCTGTCGGGATTGACGAAAGCCGCGCGCGGCCAATCGATCTCGACCATCGCCCCCTCGCCGAGGCCGGCGGAATTGCGAAAGCCGATCCGAGCGCCGGACCGCTCGATCAGCGTCTTGGCGATGAACAGGCCGAGCCCCAGCCCGCCGCCGCGTTCGGCGGTCGGAGGCCGGGTCGACATATAGGGCTCGCCGATACGGTCGATCACTTCGGCCGGGAATCCGGGGCCGTCGTCGACGATCGTCAGACCGACATGGTCCTCGTCCCAGCGCCAGTGGACGGTCACCGTCGAGCGGGCGAAGTCCACGGCGTTCTCGACGAGATTGCCGAGACCATAGATGACGCCGGGATTGCGCCGGGCGATCGGCTCGGCACCGGCCCGGTCGCCCGGCTTCAGCTCGATGGCAATGCCGAAGTCGCGGTGCGGCGCCGTCACCTCTTCGACCAGCGAGGTCAGCGGCAGGCGCGCCATATGGGCCTCGTTCTCCGACGACAGGCTGGTTAGGCGCTTCAGGATCTCGCGGCAGCGCTCGCTCTGCGAGCGCAGCAGGGTCACGTCGTCATGATAGCGGGAATCGATCCCCAGGCCCTTCTCCATCTCGCGGGCCACGAGCGTGATGGTGGCGAGCGGCGTTCCCAATTCATGCGCGGCGGCGGCCGCCAGTCCGTCGAGCGCCGACAGATGCTGCTCACGTTGCAGCACGAGTTCGGTGGCGGCGAGCGCGTCGGCCAGCAGGCGCGCCTCCTGCGCGACGCGAAAGGCATAGATGCCGCTGAAGGCGATGGAGGACAACACCGCCAGCCAGATGCCCGCGACATAGATGGAAGGCATTTCGAGCGGCGCGGCGGCCTCCCAAGGCAACGGCCTGTGCCAGAAGGCGAGCAGCGTCGCCAAGATCATCACCAGCGTGCCGAGGAAGGCCGTGAGCCGCAGCGACAGCGAGGTCGCGGAAATGACCACCGGCACGCTCATCAGCAGCGAGAAGGGATTGGTCAGCCCGCCGGTGAGATAGAGCAGGCCGGCGAGTTGCAGACTGTCGAAGACGAGGATGCCCAGCGCCGCCGCCGGGCTCAGCCGGTGCGCCGCCGGATAACGGAAGGCAAACAGGAGATTCAGCCAGGCCGAGGCAGCGATGAGCGCGAAACACGCGCCCACCGGCATGGGAAAGCGAAGCCCGTAGGCGACGGTGACGACCGCCACGCTCTGGCCGACGATGGCCAGCCAGCGCAGGCGGATCAGCGTGTTGAGACGCAGCCTGTGGCTGACTTGGGGATCGGGCGGGCGCTGGATGGTGCTCATTGCCGAGGCATAGATCATTTTGCGGCCGGACGGTATCGTCCGGCTTGCAGGCGGTTTTGGCGGCGCTCAACCCCCGCGCGGCTTGGCCCGACTGGTCGCCGTCGCCTCCAGCGGATTTTCCGGCCACACATGCCTGGGGTAGCGGCCGCGCATGTCGGCGCGCACGTCGGCCCAGGAGCCGCGCCAGAAGCCGGGCAGATCGCGCGTGGTCTGGATCGGCCGGTGCGCCGGCGACAGCAGTTCGAGCGTCAACGGCACGGTCCCGCCGACGATCGACGGATGGCGGTCGAGACCGAACAGTTCCTGCACCCGGATCGCCAGAACGGGCGCCTCGCCGTCATAGCGGATCGGCACACGGCTGCCCGACGGCGCATCGAAATGCGTCGGCGCCAATTGCCCGATCCTGCGCTGAAGGTCGTGCGGCACAAGAGCCGTCAGTCCCTCTTCGATCGCGCCGGGACGGATCGAGGCGATCGCCGGCTCGCCGACGAGATAAGGCGCCAGCCAGTCATCCAGCCGCCCGGCGAGAGCGGCGTCGGAAACGTCGGGCCAGGGCGCACCGAGCCCGCGATTCAGCCAGGCGAGGCGGTTGCGGAGCGCTTGCGCCTCCTTGCCCCACGGCAGCAGCGAGAGGCCGTGCTCGCGCACCGCGTCGAGAAGCGCGCGATCGGCTTCGGCGCCGGACGGGGCCGGAAGCGTTCGCTGCGACAGCACGATAGCGCCGAGACATGCCGTCTCGCGCACCCGCACGGCGCCCTTTTCGCGGTCGAAAGCGGTTTCGCGCCGCCGCTCGATATGGTCGCCAAGATGCGCCACGATGGCCTCCTCCGTCACAGGCGCGGCGGCGGTGATGCGCGCATTCTGCGCCCGTCCGGCAAGGTCGGCGACCACGAGCCAAGTCTCGCCGGCCAGCGGATCGGCGACGTCGAGCATCGCGCCGGACCCGTTGGCGAGGACGAAGCGTCCCCGCTCGCCCCGCGCCCTGGCGACGCGGTCGGGCCAGGCGTGGAGAAGGAGAGTGCCGGGGGATTCTGCCGCCTCCCTTGAGGGGATGGCGGCGGCAGAGGTTGCGTCAAGGCGCGCCGGTTTACCCCCACCCCTGGCCCCTCCCCTCAAGGGGGAGGGGAAGCCGCCGCCCGCCAAGTCCTCCTCCCTGTTGCGGGGAGGGATTAGGGGGGAGGGTGTTCCTGATGCTTCATATGAAAGGGAGGCACTCCTCGCCAACCGTTGCGCCAATTGCCGCGCCGCATTGGCGCGGGGCGAGCGTTCGCCGCGAAAGCGCATCAGCCGCCGTTCGAGATCGACTGCGTCGCCACCAAGGCCGCGTTCGGTCAGGAGCACGGCAAGTTCGGCCGCCGCGCCCGCCTCTCCCGCCTTTGCTGCTTCCGCCACCATATGCGCCAGCCGCGGCGGCAAGGCGAGCCCGCGCATGGCGGCGCCGGCTTCGGTCAACCGACCGGCACCGTCGACGGCTTCAAGCGCCGCAAGCAGGCTTCGCGCTTCAGCGAGCGCCGGAGCCGGCGGCGGATCGAGAAAAGACAGGCTCGCCGGATCGGCCACGCCGAAAGCGGCACAGTCGAGCATGAGGCCCGACAGGTCGGCCTCCAGGATTTCGGGAGGCGTGAAGGCCGGCATCGCCGCCGTCTGCTCGGCACGCCAGAGACGAATGGCGACGCCGGGCCCGGTGCGGCCGGCGCGGCCGGCGCGCTGGTCGGCCGAGGCGCGCGAGACGCGCACCGTCTCCAGCCGGGTCAGCCCCGACGCCGGCTCGTATTTCGGCAGGCGCGACAGGCCGCTGTCGATAACGACGCGCACCCCGTCGATGGTGATGGAGGTTTCGGCGATGGCCGTTGCCAGCACCACCTTGCGGCGGCCGGCGGGCGGCGGGCGGATCGCAGCGTCCTGCGCTTTCGCGTCGAGCTGGCCATAGAGCGTGACGAGGTCCGTATCGGCGGGCAGCCGCCCCTGCAGGCGCTCGGCAGTGCGCTCGATCTCGCGCTGGCCGGGCAGGAAGGCGAGCACGGCGCCGGCCTCGTCGCCCAACGCCGCGCGCACCGCCTTCGCCATCGCGTCCTCTATCGGCTCGCCGGCCGCACGCTCGCGGTAGCGGATGTCGACGGGATAGGCGCGGCCCGCGCTCTCGAGCACCGGCGCGCCGGACAGGAGCGTTCCGACCCGCGCGCCGTCCAGCGTCGCCGACATGACCACGAGGCGCAGGTCCGGCCTGAGCGCGCCGCGTATGTCGAGCGCCAGGGCAAGGCCGAAATCGCCGTCCAGCGAGCGCTCGTGGAACTCATCGAAGATCACCGCCGCGACGCCGGCCAGTTCCGGGTCGACGAGGATCATGCGCGACAGCACGCCTTCGGTGACGACCAGGATCCTGGTGCGCCGGGACGTGCGGTTCTCCATGCGCATGGCGTAGCCGACGGTTTCGCCGACCTCCTCGCCGAGCAGGGCCGCCATGCGGCGCGCCGCCGCGCGGGCGGCGAGACGGCGCGGCTCGAGAAGCACGATCCGGCCTTCGCCCCGCCAAGCCGCGTCGAGCAGCGCCAGCGGCACCAGCGTGGTCTTGCCGGCGCCGGGCGGCGCGACGAGCACGGCCGCGCCCTGCTGTTCGAGCGCCGCCCGCAAGGCAGGTAACACCTCGCTGACGGGAAGCCGCGGCAGGACAGGAGCGGACATGGATTCTTGCTCGGTTTCGAGGCGACGGCTTACCAGCGGCAACGGGCGCACCGCAACCGTGTCGATGCGGCCGCAGGCTGCGCCGGCGAGAACAGGGCGCGATCAGGCGCAACAAATTTCCGGCCAGCCGGGAAAAATTAGGTCTTTTTCCTTCGCGAAGTCCGGGCCGAACTGGGATGATACGACTTCGCTCGGCCATGCTCCCGTCCGGTCGGGCGATTCCCTCTGAATGGCTTTGACGCCTTCTCGCCGGCTGTTTTCACAGCCGGCTCTTTTTTGACCTGTCGTCAGATGACCAGTGTCGAATCCTGCCAGAGGCGGAAACCGCCCTTGAAGGCGTTTTCGTTGTCGCCGCGGCGAGCGTTTGGCGGCAGTTCATCGAGCTTATCGACATTGCCGCCGCCGATGACGACGTAGTCGGCCTGCAACGCCGCAGACAGGCGCTCGGTCACGTCGAACACGTATCCGCGCCATTTCTTCTTGCCGCGCTTGTCCAGCCCTCGTTCGCCGACATAGGCCTCGAAGCTCTTCCCTTTCCTGTAGGGCAGGTGCGCCAGTTCCATCGGCAACCCGACGTTCTCCGCGATCACGGCCGCGCCCAGTCCGGTGCCGAGGCCGAGAAACAGCATGCGGCCGCCCTCGTAGGAGCCGATCGCCTGCATCAGCGCGTCGTTGACGACCCTGACCGGCTTGCCGAACGCCGCCTCGAAATCGCAGCCGACCCAGCCCTTGCCCAGATTATGCGGCTCCAGCGTGATACGGTTGCGCACCACCGGACCGGGATAGCCGATCGCGATGGCGTCGAAGACGAGGTCTTGCGCCATCGTCTTGACCTTTCCGATCATCTGACCGGCACTCATGTTCGGACCGGACTCGACCCTGCGCTCGTCGCCGCCGCTGCTCAGCCTGATCTTGACGTGTGAGCCGCCGACATCGACGGCCAGCACGACTTTTTCGGCATCCGCCGTTTTCCGCTTCGCCGTCGCCATCACGCCTCCGGATCGATCCAGCCGTTGGGCGGGGCGAAGTCCTTCATGGCCTCCGCCGGCCCCCAGGTGCCCTTCTTGTAGGGAGCGGGCGGCTGCTGTTCATCGAGCACCGGGCCGACGATGCGCCAGGCGATCTCGCTGGCGTCCTGGCGCGTGAAAAGCTGACTGTTGCCGTTCATGGCGTCGCCGATCAGCCGCTCGTACGGCTCCATGTCGCCGGTCGCATCGTCCATGGCGGTCAGTTCGACCTGCTCGCCGACCATCTCGTCGCCCGGCGCCTTGCGGCGCGCGCCGATGCTGATCGCCACTTCGGGGCTGATGCGGAAGCGCACGTAATTGCCCTGGTTGCGCTTGAACTGGTCGAAGACGGCGAGCGGCGGGCGCCTGAGCTGCACCACCACCTCGGTGGCGCGGACCGGCAGGTTCTTTCCCGCGCGGATGAAGAAGGGCACGTCCTGCCAGCGCCAGGTATCGACGAAGAAGCGCACGGCGGCGAAGGTCTCCACCGTCGAACCGGGTTTCACGCCCGGTTCCTTGAGATAGCCGTCGAACTGGCCGCGCACGACGTCGTCCGTGGTCAGCGTGCGCACCGCCTTCAGCACCTGCACCTTCTCGTCGATCAGGTCGTCAGATTCCTGGCTGATCGGCGGCTCCATGGCGAGCAGCAGGAGCACATTGAGCAGATGGTTCTGGATGACGTCGCGGATCGCTCCGACTTCGTCGTAGAACTTGCCGCGTCCTTCCACGCCGAAATCCTCGGCCATGGTGATCTGGACGCTCTCGACATAGTTGCGGTTCCAGATCGGCTCCAGGAAGGAATTGGCGAAACGAAAGTAGAGGATGTTCTGGATCGCCTCCTTGCCGAGATAATGGTCGATGCGGAAGATCGCCTTCTCCTCAAAGACAAGGTGCAATACCCGGTTCAGCCAGCGCGCCGACTGGAGGTCGCGGCCGAACGGCTTTTCCACCATCAGCCGGGCGCCATGCGCGCCGCCGGACTGCTCCAGCCCCTGCACCACCGGCTCGAACATAGAGGGCGGCACAGCGAGATAATAGAGCGGGTGCTGGAAGCCTTGCAGCGCCTCCTTGAGCTTGTCGAAGGTCGACTGGTTGCGGTAGTCGCCGCTGACATAGCGCAGCAGGCCGGCGAGCTTCCTGAACACCTTCTCATCGACCTTGCCGACGGCAGCCTCGATGCCGTCATGGGCGCGCTCGACAAGCTTGTCCACCGTCCAGTCGTCATAGGCGATGCCGACGATCGGCTCGGTCAGGCTGCCGCGCGCCACCATGGAATAGAGTGCGGGAAAGATCTTCTTGTGGGCGAGATCGCCGGTGGCGCCGAACAGCACCAGGACGTCGGATCGTGGTTCGCTCATGCCTTGTCCTCAGTCCTTCTTCTCGACATGGCCGCCGAAGGCGAAGCGCATCGCCGAAAGCAGCTTGTCCGCAAACACCGCTTCGCCCTGCGAGGCGAAGCGGTCGAACAGGGCGGACGACAGCACCGGCGCGGGCACGCCGGTATCGATGGCGGCCTTCAGTGTCCAACGGCCTTCGCCGGAATCGGAGACGCGGCCGCCGAATTTCGCCAGCGCCGGATCATCCTTCAGCGCGCCGGCCGTCAGGTCGAGCAGCCAGGAGCCGATCACCGAGCCGTGCCGCCAGACCTCGGCGACCGCCGGCAGGTCGATGTCGAACCGGTAGTATTGCGGCGTCGGCAGCGGGCTGGTCTCGGCGTCGGCAGCGCGCTTCTCCGTGCCGGCGTTGGCCGCTTTCAGGATGTTCATGCCCTCGGCATAGGCGGCCATGACGCCGTATTCGATGCCGTTGTGAACCATCTTGACGAAATGGCCTGCGCCGCTCGGCCCGCAATGGAGGTAGCCGAAGGGCGCGGTGCCGGCGGCCTTGTCCGGCTTGGCGCCCGCATCGGCGCCGGGGGCGAGCGTGGCGAAGATCGGGTCGAGACGCTTCACCGCCCGGTCCGGCCCGCCGATCATCAGGCAGTAGCCGCGATCCAGCCCCCAGACACCGCCGCTGGTGCCAACATCGACGAAGTCGATACCCTTCTTCGCCAGCTCGGCAGCCTGGTCGACCGCGTCGTGGTAGTAGGAATTGCCGCCGTCGATGACGGTGTCGCCCTCGTCCATGAGCGCGGCGACCTCGCCGGCGATTTTGCGGGTGATGGCGGCCGGCAGCATCAGCCAGGCCGCTCGCGGCTTCGACAGTTTTGAAACGAACTCCTCCATCGAGGCGGCGCCGACGGCACCTTCCTTCACCAGCGCTGCCACGGCATCGGCGCTGATGTCGTAGACGACGCATTCGTGTCCGGCGCGCATCAGCCGCCTGACCATGTTGGCGCCCATGCGCCCGAGGCCCATCATTCCGATCTGCATGTCGACGTTCCTGTGGCTGGTGAAAGGATTTGGTTAGCGCCGCTCTTCGTCCGCCGCCGGCGGCTCGATCGCGACGGTAAAATCGATGGTCTCCCAGTGGCCGGCATCAAGCCAGAAGAATGTGAAGATTATTGCGCCATCCCGCCTGTCCGCAACCGGCAGATCGACGAGATGGACGCCGAAGGCGTTTTCCGCGGTCTCGACGTCCTGCGTGGTCGTCCAGTCGTCGGCGCTCCAGTGGATGCGGGCGCGGGCGGAGGTCTCGATGCGCAACAGCTTTCCGGCCGGAAGCGAGCGGATCTTGTGGTTGAAGCGCCAGATGCGCAGCGGCGAGGTCGTCTTTTCCGCAATGTAGCGCGCGACGCCTTGCGGCGGCCTGTCGAAGACGGTGCCGTCGGCCAGCGACCGCAGCAGCTTGACGTGCTCGGCATGCGCCCACACCAGCGGCATGGCGCTGCCGGAAGGCCGGCCGCGCGACAGCTCGCGCTCGGGCATGTCCGGTCCGTCCCAGACCTGCTCGGGGATCAGGCCGCCCTGCCCGGCCGAGCCTTCCAGCGCCGCCAGCAGCCTGCGCGCCTCGTCAGGACGCCCGGCAGCCAGTTCGTAATGCGCGCGCTCACCGGCGAGCAGCGGCCACGGCCTGCCCTGGCCGCTGCCGTCGAAGGGTGCGCCATCGGCGTGTTCGCCATAGCCGTCGTCCGTGTAGCGATACCAGAGCGGTCCCTGCGGCAACGGACAGCGCAGCGTGGCGTCGACGACGCGCACGGTGCCGAGGATGCGCGGATCGTCAGGCGCCCTCAGCCCGAAACGGACCAGCGCCAGCGCGTCCGGGCTCACAACCTGCCGCGCCGGCAGGCTGGACTGACAGGGCGGCCGGTTCTTGATCGGCACGAAGCCGTCCTTCGGCGAGGCGGCGCTGGCGTCGTCCGGCGGGGCGATGCGCACATGGTAACCGTCCACGCCCAGCCGCGCGCACAGTTCCGTGCCTTCGACATAGGTCCAGCGCTCGACCTGATCGTTCCAGCAATCCGCCGTCTCGCGCAGGTAGCGGGCGGCCTCAGGGTCACCGTCGAGGTCGAAGAGGTCGGCGGCCGCGAGCAGCGCCGCGATCTCGACCGCCAGCGTGAAAGGGCTGTAGCCCGGATCCTCCTCCCAGCGATCCTCGCCGGTCACCGGACCATTGGCGACGAGATAAGACGCCGCCCGACGGATCATCGGCATGAAGGGCGCCAGTCCCCGCCGGTCCAGCCCGTCCTTGCGGCGCAGCAGATCGGCCAGCAGGATCGGGAAGGCGCATTCGTCCATCTGGATGCCGTTCCAATAGGTCCTGCCGTCGATCCAGGCATTCTGCGGCCAGCTTCCGTCGGGCCGCTGCAGCGAGCGAAGGTAGTAGAGTACCGTCAGCGCTGCATCGAGATCGCCGGCCGCGACCAGCCCGCCGGCCGTCTCGACCAGGTCGCGCGGCCATACCAGATGGTAGCCGCCGAGATCGTCGTCACCTTTGGAGAAACCCCACGGCACCGACAGGCTGGCGACCGCCGCGCCCGGGGTCGTGCGCGACAGGTGCGCAGCGAGCACCGCCATGGAGACGCGATAGGCGCCCGGCGCGCCGACCTCGTCCAGCGGCGCGAGGCGCTTCTGCCAGTTCCGCCAGCCGCGCAGATAGCGCCGCGACGCCCCTTCGAAACCGGTGTCGAGACTGGCCAGCGCCGCGTCCGCTGCCTTGCCGGCGTCGTCGCCGAAGCCGAGCGCCAGCAGCGCCGTGCCGACACCTTCCGAAAAGCCGATCTCGCCGGTCAGCGCGACGTTGCCGTCGCCCGCGCGCCGCCAGCCGCGATCAAGACGGCCCTCGTGGTAAAGCTGCTGCCAGCCGTCCGAAGCGCCGACATAACCAGCCGAGCAAACGCGCCAGGGCAGGGAGGAGGCGAGCGCCAGCACCGTGCCGCGGCCTGCGGCGAACAGGATCGTGCGGCCGGCATGCTCGCCGATCCAGGCGTCGTTGTGCTTTCCGGCGTTGACCAGATGCGGCGCCAGCAATGCATAGACCCGGTAGTCGCCGGAGTCGCCCTTCAAGGCCGAGAAGCATATCTCCTGCAGGACGACGGGCCGGGCCGGATCCGACAGGACCCGCTTGTCGATGCGCCAGCATCCGTCGAGCGCGGTGTTGGTCAGCCGATAGGCCGGGACTCCTGTTTCGAAGGGTTCGATGGCATGGCCGGCATGACGCTTTTCCTCGGCGAAATAGTCCTTCGGCCCGGTAACGATCAGGCCGAAGTCGCGGATGCAGGCGCAGTCGAGGTCGGGATAGTAGACTTCGTTGAGGATGCCGTGGCTGAGCGTGAACCAGACGGGGCTTTCGCGCGTCAGCGCCGTGCCGACACCCGTCTTGGCGCTCGACGTCCAGCGGGGGTCTATCCCCGGTGCGCCAGGCGCTTCCGTCGATGCAACCATATCGTGCGGTTCCTGCAACTCCAAGCCGAAGCTCATTTAGAGCAGGAGAGGCACGGGAGCCAGCATGGCGGGACTCACGCGCCGATCACCATGTCGCGAGCCATGGCCCGATGAAAAGCGGTCAAAGACCCGGGAGCGACTCTGTTGGCTCTGTCGGTTGGTCGGCGAAAACCAGACGGGGATCGCCGGGCGAGGACGACAGCGCGCGCCGCAGCAGCGCCTCGGCGTGGGCGTTGCGCTGACGGGCGCTGTCGGCGCCCATCACGACGACGACGATCTGGCGGCCGTTCAGGCTGTAGGAGGTGACGATGTTGAAGCCGGAGGCGCGGATATAGCCGGTCTTGATGCCGTCGACGCCGGGCACGCGGCCGAGCATGTCGTTATGGCCCTTCACCAGCCTGCCGCGGAACATGAAATCTTTGGCGGAAAAATAGTAATAATATTGCGGGAAGCGCTGGCGCAGCGCCATGCCGAGCACGGCCATGTCGCGCGCCGTGGTGTGCTGGACCAGACCGTCGTCCGGCAGACCCGAAGCATTGCGGAAGACGGTGTTGCGCATGCCGATCCGGCGCGCCTTGGCCGTCATCATGGCGGCGAACTGCTCCTCGCTGCCGCCGAGATACTCACCGATCGCCACGGCGACGTCGTTCGCCGACTTCACGGTCAACGCGCGGATGGCCGAATCGACGTCGATCGTCTCGCCGGGCCGGAAGCGCAGCTTGGTCGGCGGCTGCGACGCGGCATGAGCGGACACCGGAATCAGCGTCTCCTTGGTGACGCGGCCGGAATCGAGCGCTTCGAACAGCAGATAGAGCGTCATCATCTTGGTCAGCGAGGCCGGATAGCGCGGCGCCGTCGAATTGACCTCGAAGAGCTGCCTGCCGGTGCGCGCGTCAACGACGATGGCGGCGTATTTCTGCGGCGCTGCAGGTACAGCCAGCACGTCGGCGGGCGGCGCCGTGGTGCAGCCGGCCGCGAAGACGACCAGGGCGAGGATGGCAAGGAAGGAGCGGAAAGGCGCGGGGAGGGCTGACACTGGCTGACGGGCGTTGCGTGAGATGGCGGACCCTAGCCTAGCGCGGTTCAGCCGTCCATTTGGTTAACGCGCTTTATGCCGGAGCGTGGCGTGGGTGCAACGGGCCGGTCGGCCGTCAGGTAATGGCGTCGAGCGCCTTGCGATGCCGATGCATTTCCAGGAACACCCGGTAGTCGCGCTCGAAACCAGCGGCGGCGGCCGCGTCGGGCCGACGCGTCCGGCCGTCCTGCCGCATGGCCGCGCAAGCGGCGTCGAGGCCGGGGAACAGGCCCGCGGCCGTGGCCGCGACCATGCCGGTGCCGAGCAGCACCGCCTCGTCGGTCAGCGGCTCGACGACGGCGCAGCCGGTCGCATCGGCGTAAAGCTCCATCAGGAGTGGATTGCGGGTATGGCCACCGGTGATGTGGAGCGTGTCGATCACGTAGCCGTTCTCGTTGAGCGCCTCGAGGACATGGCGCACGCCCAGCGCGATGGCCACCGCCGTTCGCCAGTAGAGCCTGCACAGGCTGTCGAAGGAGGAATCGAGCGTCAGTCCGCTGACGACGCCGACGGCATGCGGATCGGCGAGCGGCGAGCGGTTGCCGTGGAAATCCGGCAGAACATGCAGCCGCGCCGCGAAACCGTCGCCTTCGGCCGCACGCAGTTCGCCGATGCGCGCCGCGATGCGCGTGTGCATGGCGGCATCGGGCTCGCCGCCGGCGGCGTGCACGCGAATGATATGGTCGAGCAGCGCTCCGGTCGCCGACTGGCCGCCCTCCGACAGCCACAAGCCGGGCAGCGCGACGCCGAAATAGGGGCCCCAGACGCCCGCGAAAGGCTGCGGGTCGGGCGACATCGCCATGACGCAGCTCGATGTGCCTGCGATCAGTGCCAAGTGACGGCTGATGCTGGCGGCATCGCTGGCGAAGGCGCCCAGAACGCCCAGCGCGCCGGCATAGGCGTCGATCAGGCCGGCGCCGACGCGGCAGCCCGTCGTCAGTCCGAGAGCCTCCGCCGCCTCAGGCAGGAGCGGGCCGAGATCTGCGCCGACCGGGCTTGCCCTGTCCGGCAGAGCGGCGTGTTCGAACAGGTCGTCGAGGCCGACGCGCTCGAAGAAGTCGCGCCGCCAGCCGTCACGCTCATGCGCGAGATAAGTCCACTTGGCGGTCAGCGTGCATTGCGAGCGCGCCAGCGAGCCGGACGCCTTCCAGGTGAGGAAATCGGCGAGATCGAACAGATGAGCGGCCGCGCGCCAGCTTTCGGGGAGGTTGCGCTTCAGCCACATGAGCTTCGGCGTCTGCATCTCCGGCGACATGACGCCGCCGATATAATCGAGCACCGCATGGCCGGTGGCGGTGCATTCGTCGGCCTGGGCGAGCGCGCGATGGTCGAGCCAGACGACGGTGTCCCAGCGTTTCTCGCCGGTGGTCGACACGCTGACCTGCCTGCCGTCGGCATCGCGCATGACCAGGGAACAGGTTGCGTCGAAGGAGATGCCGCCCACCGAGCCCAGCGGGACATTGGCCACGGCAAGCGCGTCCCGCACCGCAGCGCAGACGGCTGCCCAGATATTTTCCGAATCATGTTCGGCGTGATTCGGCCGCGGCTGGTTCAGCAGGATCGGACGATGCGCGCGGCCGAGCAGACGGCCGGCCGGATCGAGTATGCCGGCGCGGGCGCTTCCCGTACCGACATCGACCGCGCAAACATAGGTTTGGTTCAAGATGCCTGTTCTCTCGCTCCCAATGCCGCGACCAGCCGTGGCAGGTGCAGCATGTCAGCGAATATAAGGTCAGGGCCACTCGACGCAAGCCGTTCGGGAAAGGCCGCGCCCGAGGCATGTGAGCCGCCCGTGAAACCGAAGACCCGCATGCCGGCCGCACGCGCGGCAGTCACGCCGGCCGGGCTGTCCTCGATGACGAGACAGGCTTCGGGCGCGACGCCCATGACACGAGCGGCATGGAGGAAAACGTCCGGCGCCGGCTTTCCCCGCTCCACCATGCCGGCGCTGAACAGATGCGGCTCGAAGAACGGCAGCAGCCCGGTAACTTCCAGCGCATAGCGGATCCGGTCAGGCGAACCGGACGACGCCACACAGCGCCGGGACGGGATCGCGGCGAGCGATTCGGCGAGACCCGGCATCGGCCGTAGTTGTTCACGAAAGCGGCGCATCAGGTCGACGCGCATGCCGGTCAGGTCGGCGTCGGACAGCGCGAGGCCGAACTCCGCGGCGAGGATTTCACGGACGCTGGCAATGCTGCGCCCGAGGAAGCGTTCATGGGCCACGTCCTCGGCCACGGCACCGCCGGCGCGGCCGATCATCGCCAGCAGCGCGCCGATCGACAGCGCCTCGGAATCGACCAGCACGCCGTCGCAGTCGAAGATCAGAAGATCGGGACCCACGGCGAACCGCCGCGCTCAAAGCCTGCCGGCGAGATAGCGCGTCAGCGTCTCGCGCGCGCCGTGCGCCCACAGGATACGCAGCGCATGGGAGAAGGCCTCGACGAATGCCGGCGAACGGCCGACTTCGCCATAGATGTCCTCCATGGCGAGCCAGGCGGCGGGATCGTCCTTTGCCTTGGCGGCAGTCGCCTGCATGCGGTCCCAGTTCGGATCGTTCGGTTCGATCACGGCGCCCGAATCCGTGGTGCCGAAGCAGTAGCGGCACCAAAGCGCCGATTCCAGCGCAAGCCCGAGCGTGCTTTTGCCCGCTTTCAGCCGATCCGCGATGGTGGGGATGATGAATTTCGGCTGGCGGTTGGAGCCGTCGAGACAGAGCCGGCGCACCGTGTCGCCGATCCTTGGATTTGAGAAGCGCTGGTCGATGAGCTTGAAATAACCCTCCAGGCTTGTGTTCGGCACCGGCGGCACCACTGGAATGATCTCGTCGCGCTCGACCTTTTCCAGGAAGGCGCGCACCAGCGGCTCCTGCATCGCTTCGTGGACGAAATGGATGTCCATCAGCCCGGCCGGATAGGCAATGACGGCATGGCCGCCGTTGAGGATGCGGATCTTCATCAGCTCCCAGGGCGAGACGTCGTCGACGAACTGCACGCCGACCTTTTCCAGCGGCGGCCGGCCGTCGGTGAAACGGTCTTCCAGCACCCATTGCCGGAAGGGCTCGCAGAAGACCGGCCAGGCGTCCTCGACGCCGAACTCGTCGGCGAGGATTTTCCGTTCGCGGTCGCTGGTGGCCGGCGTGATGCGATCGACCATCGAGTTCGGGAAGGCCACGTTGTCGCGCACCCAGACGGCGAGATCCTCGTCGACAAGCTCGGCCAGGCCGCCGATCGCCTCTGCGGTGACGCGGCCATTATGCGGGATGTTGTCGCAGGACATGACGGTGAAAGGAACGATGCCATCGGCGCGCCGGCGCATCAGGCCCGCCAGAATCAGGCCGAACACGGTCTTCGGCGCTGCGATGTCTTGCGCGTCCGCGACGATCTCGGGATGCGCCGGATTGAAATGACCCGACGCCGGATCGATGAAATAGCCGCCTTCGGTGATGGTCATCGAAACGATCCTGATGTCCGGAGCGGCCAGCCTGTCAATGATGGCCGCGGCATCGCCCGGCGTGACGAAATCCACCATCGATCCGGTGACGCGCGCGGCCATGTGGCCTTCGTCCTGCTCGACGACCGTGGTCAGCCAGTCCTGCGCCTCAAGGACGGCGCGGCCCTTCTTCTCGCCCTCGAAAACGCCGGCACCGACCAGCGCCCAGTCATGGCCGAGGCCGAGATTGAACAGGTCGTCAAGATAGACGGCCTGGTGGGCGCGGTGGAAGTTGCCGACACCGAAATGAACGATGCCGCCCTTGAGCGCCGCACGCTCGTATTTCGGCCTGGCCACCTGGGAGGGGAGGGAAGGCAGGCTGGACAGCGAGAGTTTCGTGGTCATTTTCGATATGCCTTCCCATTCACCTTTCGGGTCGTTGTGGCACCCGTTTGCAGCCTCACCATGAACTGGAGAAGACGAGGCGGCCGTCCCGCTTCGGCCCATCCATTGGCCGCCATCATTGCTTCGGGCACTCCCTTATTCGGCCCTTGCCCGACCTGCCGCCGGCGAGAGGCGGAACCGGGTTCTGGACCGGCGGCCGGAGCCGATCTGCCTTGCGGCTGCATGGCGACCCTACCGGAGCGCCTTGCCCTGTTCGTCGAAGCGGTGGAGCCGCTTGGCATCGGGCGTCAGGTAGACGGTGTCCCCCTCGGCGACGGCAAGCTCGCCGTCGACACGCACATTGATGGTTCCCTGGTCGTCGGTATGAATGTGAAGGAACGTGTCAGAGCCGAGATGCTCGGCGACGCCGACGACGCCTTTCCATTCACCGGCAGTGGTGGAGATGGCGACATGTTCCGGGCGGACGCCGATCCGCGCGGCGTCGCGCTTGCGCGCCGGCTCGCCGTCGATGAAATTCATGCGCGGCGAGCCGATGAAGCCGGCGACGAACAGGTTGCTGGGGCTGCGGTAAAGCTCCAGCGGCGAGCCGACCTGCTCGATGTTGCCGGCGTTGAGCACCACGATCTTGTCGGCCATGGTCATCGCCTCGACCTGGTCGTGAGTGACGTATACCATCGTCGTCTTGAGCTGCTGGTGCAGTTCGGAAATCTCCAGTCGCATGGTGCCGCGCAGCGCGGCGTCGAGGTTCGACAGCGGCTCGTCGAACAGGAAGGCGCTCGGCTGGCGCACGATGGCGCGGCCGATGGCGACGCGCTGGCGCTGGCCGCCGGAGAGCTGGCCCGGCCGGCGCTCGAGATAGTTGGTCAGGTTGAGCACGCGGGCGGCGTCCTTCACCTTCTGGTCGATCACCTCCTGCTTCTCGCCGGCCATCTTGAGCGGGAAGGCGATGTTCTTGGCCACCGTCATGTGCGGATAGAGCGCGTAGGACTGGAACACCATCGCGAGCTTGCGCTTCGCCGGCGCCTCGTTGGTGACGTCGCGGCCGTCGATCATGATCGTGCCGCTGGTCAAGTCCTCCAGCCCCGCGATCAGGCGCAGCAGGGTCGACTTGCCGCAGCCGGACGGGCCAACGAAGACCACGAACTCGCCATCGGCGATATCGAGGTCGATGTCGGGAATGATGGTCGTCGCGCCGAACGACTTGTGAACGTTTTTCAGGACGATGTTGCCCATGATTCCCTCCCGGAAAATCGCTGCTGCCGGGGGCTTCGCGCCCCGGCGTTTCGCACGCTATTGCACCGCGCCGCCAATCACTTGACCGCGCCGAAGGTCAGGCCGCGCACCAGTTGCTTCTGGCTGAACCAGCCCAGGATCAGGATCGGTGCGATGGCCAGAGTCGAGGCGGCGGAAAGCTTTGCCCAGAACAGCCCCTGCGGGCTGGAGAAGGCGGTGATGAAGGCGGTCAGCGGCGCCGCGTTGATGGTGGTCAGGCGGATGGTCCAGAACGCCTCGTTCCAGGCGAGGATGATGTTGAGCAGCATGGTCGAGGCGATGCCCGGAACGGCCATCGGGGTGAGCACGTAAACGATCTCGCCCCACAGCGTGGCGCCGTCCATGCGCGCCGCCTCCAGGATCTCGCCGGGAATCTCGCGGAAGTAGGTGTAGAGCATCCACACCACGATCGGCAGGTTGATCAGCATCAGCATGATCGTCAGCCCGATGCGGCTGTCGAGCAGTCCCCAGTCGCGGAAGATGATGTAGATCGGAAACAGCACCGCGACCGCCGGCATCATCTTGGTGGACAGCATCCACATGAGAATGTCCTTGGTGCGCCGGGTCGGCGAGAACGCCATCGACCATGCCGCCGGGATCGCCACGATCAGGGCGAGGATGGTGGATCCGACCGACAGGATGACGGAGTTCAGGAAGAACTTGAAATAGCCGCTCTGCGACTGGACGTCGGCGTAGCTCTGCAGCGTCCCCGAGGGGATCAGGCTGAAGCCCTGAATCGCCTCCTGCTCCGTCTTGAAGGAGGTGATGATCGTGTAGAGGATCGGAAAGAAGATCAGCAGGGCGACGATCCAGGCCGCTATCGTCGCGACTGTCTTGTGCCTGTTGGTAACGGTGCGCGCCATGTCTGCCTCCCTACTTGTCCAGATTCTTGCCGACCGCGCGCATGGCGAAGAAGGCAACGATGTTGGCGAGGATGACGGCGATGATGCCGCCGGCAGACGCCTGGCCGATTTTGAATTCGAGCAGGGCCTTCTGGTAGACGAGGAAAGGCAGGTTGGTGGACGCGTAGCCCGGTCCGCCATTGGTGGTCACGAGGATCTCGGCATAGACCGACAGTAGGAAGATCGTCTGGATCAGCACCACCACGGTGATCGCGCGCGACAGATGCGGCAGCGTCAGATACCAGAAGCGGGCAAGGAAGCCGGCGCCGTCCATCTCCGCCGCCTCCTTCTGCTCGCCGTCGAGCGACTGCAGCGAGGTGAGCAGGATCAGAGTGGCGAAGGGCAGCCACTGCCAGGCGACGATGATGATGATGGAGGTGAGCGGCAGGTCTGCGAACCAGTCGATCGGCCGGGCGCCGAAAAATCGCGCTATGTCGGCGAAGACGCCGTAGCCGGGGTGCATGATCATGTTCTTCCACACCAGCGCCGCGACCGGCGGCATGACGAAGAAGGGGGAGATGACCAGGATGCGCACGATGCCCTGGCCCCACATGGGCTGGTCGAGCAGCAGCGCCAGAAGGATTCCGCCGACGATGGTGATGGCCAGCACCGCCACGACGATGATCAGCGTGTTGAGGATCGCGGTGATGAAAGCGGGATTGTGGAAGAACAGCGCGTAGTTGGCGAAGCCAATGAAGCCGTCACGGATCGGGTTCAGCGGATTCTTCTGCTGGAACGAATACCACAGCGTCATCGCCAGCGGCACGATCATCCAGACAAGCAGGAGGATGACCGAGGGCGCCATCATGAAGCGCGCAAGCGAACTGGTCTGCCTCGTCGCCATGGCAGTCACTCCCTATCGAACGGCCGAACGGATTGTCCTTCAATCGGTCCCGGAAGTCTGAAGGTGGCCGCCCGGACTGGGATCCGGACGGCCAAGGCACCGGGAGGTTGCCTTATTGGAGATATCCGCCTTCCTGCATCGTCGAGTTGGCGGCGTCCTGCGCCTGCTTGAGCGCGTCGTCGACGCTCATCTGGCCGGCGAGCGCCGCCGAGAAGAGCTGGCCGACAGTGGTGCCGAGGCCCTGGAACTCGGGAATGGCGACGAACTGGCCGCCGGTATACGGCACCGGCTTCACGCTCGGCTTGGTGATGTCGGCCGCCTGCATGGCCGCCAGCGTCGGCTTGGCGAAAGGCGCGGCCTTCTGGTATTCGGGATTGGTGTAGAGCGAGGTGCGGGTTCCGGGAGGAGCCGCGGCCCAGCCTTCCTTGGAAGCGACGAGCTCGGTATAGCCCTTGCTGGTCGCCCAGGACACGAACTTCTCCGCAGCTTCCGCCTTCTGCGAGGAAGCCGGGATCGCCAGGTTCCAGGACCACAGCCAGTTGCCGTGGTTGTTTACGCCTTCCTTGCTCGGGAAGATGGCGAAGCCGACCTTGTCGGCCACGGTGGAATTCTTCGGATCGGAGACGAAGGAGGCTGCGACCGTGGCGTCGATCCACATGCCGCACTTGCCCTGCTGGAACAGCGTCAGGTTCTCGTTGAAGCCGTTGGAGGAGGCGCCCTCGGGGCCGGCATCCTTCATCAGGTCGACGTAGAACTGCAGGGAATCCTTCCATTCCGGCTGGTCGAACTGCGGCTTCCAGTTCTCGTCGAACCAGCGACCGCCGAAGGAATTGTCCAGCGCCGTCAGGAAGGCCATGTTCTCGCCCCAGCCTGCCTTGCCGCGCAGGCAGATGCCGCTGACACCAGCGGACCGGTCGGTGATCTTGCGGGCGGCGTCGCCGATGAACTCCCAGGTCGGGGAATCGGGCATCTTCAGGCCCGCCTTCTCGAACAGATCGGTGCGATACATGATCATCGCGGATTCGCCATAGAAGGGCGCGGCATAGAGCTTGCCGTCGACCGACAGGCCGCCGCGGATCGCGGGTAGCAGATCGTCGACGTCGTAGTCGGACCCCAGATTGTCGAGCGCGAGGAGCCAGTTCTGCTTGGCCCAGATCGGAACCTCGTAGTTGCCGATGGTGATGACGTCGTACTGGCCGCCCTTGGTGGCGATATCGGTGGTGACGCGCTCGCGCAGCACGTTCTCTTCAAGGGTCACCCAGTTCAACTGGATGTCCGGATTCTTCTTGGTGAAGTCGTCCGTCAACTTCTGCATGCGGACCATGTCGCCATTATTGACGGTGGCGATGGTGATGGATTCGGCATGCGCGGCGAACGCGAGAGCGCTTGCGCACAGGCCCAATGCGAGCGTGTGGAATTTCATCGAAGTCCTCCGAAGACCAAGTTGAGCATTTGCTTTGGTGATGAGCAATTACTCACTTGCCGTGAATTATGTCAAGCCGCTTTCGTTGCTGCGCTGCAGCAGAAATGACGAAGTGCGCCCGCAAATTGCACGTGGGAACGGATCGCAGCTTCGCATCCGCCGGAATCGACACGCACAGAACAGGCAGGAAATGGGGAATATCAGCGACGATGCGACTCGGGCGCGGTCGTCGGGCCGGGACCCTAACCGCCGAGCGAGCTTTTCACCTCGGCCAGGATCCATTCGCGGAAGACGCGGATCTTGGGAACATTGCGCCGTGCCGTCGGGTAGACCAGCCAATAGGCGTGACCGTCGTCGCCGACCAGGTCGAAGGGCTGGATCAGCCGGCCATCGCCGAGCTCGACCTTGAACAAGGCCCGCGTCACGATCGCCACGCCTTGGCCCGCGATCGCCGCGTTGGCCTCGTAAGCCTGGGCGCCCATAGACGTGCCGGGCCGCTCGGCCAGGCCGTCGGCGTTGACGCCGGCGGCCTCGAACCACTGTTTCCACCAAATGTCGCCAGGATCGAGGATCGGCAATCTCAACAGGTCGGCCGGTTCCTTCACGCCGCCGATGCTGGCGGCGAGCGCCGGGCTGAGCACAGGCGTGAAATCGGCGCGGAACAGCATGTGCGCCTCCATGCCGGGCCATTTGCCGCCGCCGGAGCGGATGGCGATATCGATATCCTCGCGCGCGAAATCGACGACGCGGTTGGACGTGTCGACGCGCACCGCGAGCGCGGGATGCGCGAGCTGGAACAGACCGAGATGCTGGGCCAGCCAGTTCGCCGCGAAGGTCAGGAGGGTCGAGACCGTCAGCACGCCGCCGGCTCCGCTGCGCGCCGCGCCATAGGCTTCGATGAGCAGCGTGAAGGCCTCGGCGACCTTCGGCGCCAGTCGCTGCCCCGCCTCGGTCAGTTCCACCTGGCGTGGGTTACGCAGAAACAGCGGCGCGCCGACGCGCTCCTCCAGCACCTTGATCTGATAGCTGACCGCAGCCTGCGTCATACCGAGTTCGGTCGCGGCGGCGGTGAAGGACAGATGCCGAGCGGCGGCCTCGAACACCCGGATCGCCGCGAGCGGCGGCAGGGCGGAGGTTCGTGGCGGACTGAGATCAGGCATAAGCACACCTTATGGATCATGATCGACGTTTGATTGGAAAAGCCGGCGTTTCGAGACGAACTATCCCGTCGACCCATCAATCCTATCCAGCATAGAGGAGGTTGACGATCATGACCACGGCACAGACCGGACCGGCTTTCGAGACGCGCCGCTCCTGGTTCGCCCGGCTGCTGGATCGCCTGCTCGATCCACCGAAAGGCAAGGTGACCCGTCTCGATCCGAGACGGGTGTCGCCGCATCTGCTGCGCGACATGGGCCTGTTGGACGCGGCCGTCGCACAGGAGCGCCCCGAACGCCCGCCCGCAGGATGGTAAGGTGGGCGACTACGCCCCATAGAGCGAGCCGCCTGCGCGTTGCCATTGCGGCATCACCACCAGAACCCTCATGCGAGGGCGACGGCGCCCTTGTCAGTCGACGCGCGGCGCGATCGGAACGAGCGCAGCGAGCGCGCGCATATCGTCGAACAGGATACCGCCGGCCCGTTCGAGACCGTCCCGGTCGGTGTGCGGATCGCCGCAATAGGAGAACACGCGCATGCCCGCCGCGATCCCGGCCCGGGTGCCGGCGACGCTGTCCTCCACGACGATGCAATCGGCCGCCGATACGCCCATGCGCTCGGCGGCATGGAGAAACAGATCCGGAAACGGTTTGGCCCGGCCGACCATGGTGGCGGAGAACAGGACATGCTCGAACAACGGCAGCAGGCCGGTTGCGCCCAGCGTGATGTGCATCTTCGCCACGCGCGCCGAGGAGGCCACGCAGTAGGGAATCCCGGCGTCACGGACCGAGCCGACAAAGGTATCGACATGAGGAACCATCTCGACGCGGCCGGCAAAGAGGTCCGGCAGCCCGGCATTCCACCGCTCGACGAAGTCGGCGCCGAGACTCACGCCGGCCGCCTCGACCTCCTGTTGCACCGCCACCATGCTGCGCCCTGAAAAATGCCGGCGGCAGTGCTCGAACGTCACCGGGTGTCCGGCTTCGGTCAGCCAGGCCGCCAGCCGCTCGTTGGCGATGTTCTCGGTATCGACCAGCACGCCGTCACAGTCGAAGATGACGAGGCCAGGCGTCCGCACCGGCGCGGCCGTCACGCGGTGCCCGTCGAGCCGAAACCGCCGGCTCCGCGATCCGTAGCCCCGGCCAGGCTGCGCTCCTCGCTCCTCACCTGCACCACCGGCGCGAAGACGATCTGGGCAATGCGCATGCCGCGAGTGACAATGAAATCCTCGTCGCCGAGATTGACCAGCAGCACCTTGACCTCGCCGCGATAGTCGCTGTCGACCGTGCCCGGCGTGTTGAGACAGGTGACGCCGTGCTTGAAGGCAAGCCCGGAGCGCGGCCGCACCTGGCCTTCCATGCCTTCGGGTATCTCCATGACCAGTCCGGTCGGCGCCAGCGCCCGGCGGCCGGGCAGGATGAGCAGCGGGCGGTCCTCGGGAACGGCGGCGCGCAGGTCCATGCCGGCGGCGCCGGCGCTTTCATAAGCGGGCAGCGGCAGGCCCTCGCCATGCGGAAGACGCACGAAACCGACGACCGGCCCAATGACGGAAGGATTTTGCGAGGAAGACGGCATGGCGCGATCCTATCGGACGTCCGGACGCCGGGGTCAATCTCCCTTACCCGCTTTCAACGGTTTTTCCGGCCGGGATTTATAAGAGAAAGGACGGACTTGGGAGCAAAGCGCCGGCCAACGGCGCCGTTCACCCTTTTTTACCCATAATCATGGAGATTTGTGCGCCAGCGACAGTGCGGAGACGACCACGATGTGCCGATGGGCGGCCTATATAGGCGAGCCGGTTTTCCTCGAGACCCTCGTCACCGCGCCCTGCCATTCGCTGATCGAGCAGAGCCACCACGCGCTGGAGGCGAAGACGCCGACCAATGGCGACGGCTTCGGCGTCGCCTGGTATGGCGAGCGCGGGGAGCCCGGCCTCTATCGCGACATATTGCCGGCTTGGTCGGACCCGAACCTCAAGAGCCTGTGCCGCCAGATCCGGTCGCCCCTGTTCCTTGCGCATGTACGCGCCTCTACCGGTGGCGCGACCAGCCGCATGAATTGCCATCCCTTCGTGCTCGGCCACTTCGCCTTCATGCACAACGGGCAAATCGGCGGCTTCGAGAAGATCAGGCGCGCGCTGGATGCCGGTCTCGCCGACGATCTCTACGACCGCCTCGAAGGCACGACCGACTCGGAGCTGCTCTTCCTGACCATGGTGCATGAAGGACTGGAAAGCGATCCATACGGCGCGATGGAGCGTGCCGCCAGCCGGGTAATCGCCGCGCAGCGACGCGCCGGCATCGAGCCGTCGCTCAAACTGACGGCGGCGCTGGCCGATGGTTCGGCGCTTCATGCCGTACGCTACACCACCCATGCCGCTGCACCGACCCTCTATGCCTCGGCGCTGCCGGACGGCCGCTGCCTGGTTTCCGAACCGTTCGACAGGGAAGGCTGCGACTGGCAGGCCATCCCGCCATCGAGCTTCGTGACGTTGAGCCGACAGGGGATGGCCGTTCGCCCGTTCGCGCCGGCGTTCGACGCAACGCCTGAGCGGACAGCGCTCAGCGCCTGAACCGGGCCAGGCGATAGGGCGCGAGCAACGGCTCTTCCTCGCCCTTCAGGAGTTCTCCCGACGCGAACAGGCCCACGGCCGGCGCCAGCGTCATGCCGGAGTGCATGACGGCGAGATAAAGGCCGGCCATATCCTCCGCCCGGCCGACGATCGGAAACCCGTCGGTCGGCGTCGGCCGATGGCCGACGGTGTGGAAATCGAACTCGAGCCGATCGCCGCCGCGCAGGCTTGCCTGCAACGTCGCGAACAGATCGCGCGCCGCCGCATGCGGGTCGGACCCCGGGTCGCTGCCGCCGAAATCCGAGCCGGCGATGATGCGCCCCTCTTGCGTCTGGCGCATATGCAGCCGGTCCGCCATCACGAGGCCGTTGAGCAGCCTGCCATGCGGCTTCGAGTGGACGATGAGGCCGGGCGGCGTCTCCAGCGGAATCACGATGCCCGCCGTCGCGGCGATTGCCGGCGTCGTGGCGCCAGCGGCGACCACCACCTCGTCGGCGGCAAGCGAACCGGCCGACGTTTCGACGCCGGCGATTCCGCCACCGGCCTTGGTGAGCCCGATGACGTGAACGCCGGTGCGCACCGCCGCACCCAGCCGTTCGGCATCGGCGATCAGCGCCCTGACGGCCGGGACCGGCTCGACCGCGCCCTCCCCGACGGCGTGGACGGCAAGCGCCGGCACACCGGCGAGATTCGGCTCGATGCGACGCATCTCGTCCGGCCCGACCATCCGGATGTCATAGCCCCAAGCCATATGCTCGGCGCAGTACGCTTCGAGCCCGGCTTTCGGCATGTCCCACAGCAGCCCGCCGGTCCAGGCGAGCGGCAGGCCGGGCAGATCCTTCGCCAGCCGGCTCCACTCGCGCATGGACCGGGTCCGCAACTGGAAATAGGCGCGCGGATTGCCCCAGCTCGCATTGATCCAGGCGAACGTGTTCGGCGTAGCGACGCCGCCCGGCTCGCCTTCGCTCAGCAAGGTGACCTTAGCGCCGGCCTTCGTCAGATGCCATGCAATGGAGGCACCGATGATGCCGGCGCCGACGACGATGATTTTCTTCGCTGCCATGAATATGTCTTAGCCAAACGGAACGGCGATGGCGACTGCTTGCGCGCGCAGGGCCGATCGGGTTCCCGCCTCGGACCAAAGACATCGACAGGCTGTTGCGCCGCCGCTATAAGCGCGCGCTGTTCGAACGGAATCCCTATCTTGGCCGAAGACATCAAAAAAGCGGTCGCGCGCCGCCGCACCTTCGCAATCATCGCCCACCCGGACGCCGGCAAGACGACGCTGACGGAGAAGCTGCTGCTGTTCGGCGGCGCCATCCAGCTCGCCGGCGAGGTGAAGGCGAAAAAGGACCGCATCCAGACCCGCTCCGACTGGATGAAGATCGAGCGAGAGCGCGGCATTTCGGTCGTCACCTCGGTGATGACCTTCGAATATGGCGACAACGTCTTCAACCTGCTCGACACGCCCGGTCACGAGGATTTTGCCGACGACACCTACCGCACGCTCTCGGCGGTCGACTCGGCCGTCATGGTGCTGGACGCCGCCAAGGGCATCGAACCGCGCACGCTGAAGCTGTTCGAGGTCTGCCGGCTGCGCGACATCCCGATCGTCACCTTCGTCAACAAGATGGACCGCGAGGCGCGCAATCCGTTCGAGATCCTCGACGAGATCGAGGAGAAGCTGGCGCTCGACACCGCGCCTGTGACCTGGCCGATCGGGCAGGGCAAGACCTTTTCAGGTACATACCATCTGGCTGAGAATGCGATCCGCCACTCCGACGACGAGGTCGAGCGCACCAAGGTCAACGGACCGCAGTCGGAGCAGGTGGCCGGGCTCCTGCCGGAGAACGAGCGCGCCACCTTCATCGAAGAGCTGGAATTGGCGCGCGAGGCCTGCCGCCCGTTCGACCGTGCCGCCTTCCTCGAGGGACACCTGACCCCGGTCTATTTTGGCTCGGCGCTGCGCAATTTCGGTGTCCGCGACCTGATCGAGGCGCTCGGCGCCTTCGGTCCGCCGCCACGCGACCAGGAAGGCGACAGCCGCACCATCCATGCCACCGAGGAGAAGATGACGTCGTTCGTCTTCAAGATCCAGGCCAACATGGACCCCAACCACCGCGACCGCATCGCCTTCGTGCGGGTCTGCTCGGGCACGCTCCAGCGCGGCATGAAGGCCAAGCTGGTACGCACCGGCAAGCCGATGTCGCTGACGGCGCCGCAATTCTTCTTCGCGCGCTCGCGCATCACCGCCGACGAGGCCTATGCCGGCGACGTGGTCGGCATTCCCAACCACGGCACGCTGAGAATCGGCGACACGCTGACAGAGGGCGAGGAAATCCTGTTCCGCGGCGTGCCGAACTTCGCGCCGGAAATCCTGCGCCGCGTTCGCCTCGGCGACGCGATGAAAGCCAAGAAGCTGAAGGAAGCGCTGCAGCAGATGGCCGAGGAAGGCGTGGTGCAGCTCTTCTCGCCGGAAGACGGCTCGCCTGCCATCGTCGGCGTGGTCGGCGCGCTACAGCTCGACGTGCTCAAGGAGCGCCTCAACGTCGAATACAATCTGCCGGTCGATTTCGAGATGTCGCGCTTCTCGGTCTGCCGCTGGATCTCGGCCGACGACAAGGCCGATCTGTCGCGCTTCGTCGAAGCGCATCGCGGCGATATCGCCCGCGATCTCGATGGCGATCCAGTCTTCCTCGCGCAGCACGAGTTCTCGCTGAACTACGAGGCCGAGCGCTGGAAGGCGATCCGTTTCGCCACGCTCAAGGACTATCAGGTACGCGAGGCGGCCTGATCCTTAAGCCCCGCGCGGCGCGAATGTCTGCTTGCGCTCGGCGTCCGTCGTTTTCCTGCGCGTATCCGCGCCGCCGCGCCAGGAAGCGAAGGCGGCCAGGAGATAGAGCAGCGCCGAGAAGGTGAAGGCGAACAGCAGGCCGTGCTTGAACGGCTCCGCCATCAGGCCGGGGAAGAATTCGTGACCGGTCAGCGTCGCGACATTCTGCGCCGGCAGCGCCGCCAGCACGTCCGGCGGGATCAGCTCACCCATCGGATTGTAGCCGAGAAAGGCGGCGAACAGGCTCGCCACCGGGGGCAGGTTGGCGATCTGATGCGCGACAGCAGCCGGCACCTGCTCGCCGACCAGTCCGCTTTCCATCGCGTGCGGCAGCGATTCGGCGAGGCCGATAAGCATCAGCGAGAAGAACAGGCCTATCGACAGCACCTGCCCGGCATTGGTGGTGGTGGCGCGCACGCCGGATGCCTGACCGCGCTCGCCGGCGGGAACCGAGTTCATGATCTGCGTCGAGTTCGGCGCCACGAACAGGCCCGAGCCGAGACCGTTGAGGAAGAGCAGAGCCGCGAAGGCGATGTAGGAAAAATCCGACGGCAGGAGCATCAGCGCCACGAAGCTCGCAGCGCCTGCGACCATGCCGCCGACGGCGAAGGGAACCTCGCCGAAACGGTCGGACAGATAGCCCGATACCGGACCGGCGATCAGGAAGCCGATGGTGAGCGGCAGCATGAAGATGGCCGACCACAGCGGCGTCTCCTCGAAGGAATAGCCGTGCAGCGGTAGCCAGATGCCTTGCAACCAGACGATCAGCATGAACTGCAACCCGCCGCGCGCGATGCCCGATGCGAGATTGGCGACGTTGCCCCAGGCGAAAGCCGGGATGCGGAACAGTTTCAGGTCGAGCATCGGCTTGACGACGTGTCCCTCGATCAGGACGAAAGCGATGAGGCACAGGATCCCGACGGCGAAGAGGACAAGCACCTTGGGGCTGGTCCAGGCCATCGTCTGCGCGCCATAGGGCTGAAGCCCGTAGGTGATGGCGGAGAGGATCGTCACCAGCCCGACGCCGAAGGTGACGTTGCCGGCCCAGTCGATCGTGTGTTTGCGGCGATCCGGCGCATCGTGCAGCTTGAGGTAGGACCAGATCGTGCCGACGAGGCCGAACGGCACGTTGATCCAGAACACCAGCCGCCAGTTGGTGTCGGCGAGCAGGCCGCCGATCAGGAGGCCGACGAACTGGCCGCCGATCGCCGCGACGACGTTGATGCCGAGCGCGAAGCCGCGCTCGTTCTCGGGGAACGCGTCGGTGAGCAAAGCCGTGGAATTGGCCATGATCAGCGCACCGCCGATACCCTGGATAATGCGCACGGTGACCAGATAGGAGGCGGCGAAATCGCCCTGGCCAGGCAGCAGACTGAGCGCGACGGAGGCCAGGGTGAAGATGGCGAAGCCGAGATTGTACATGCGCGCCCGGCCGAACTGATCGCCCAGGCGGCCGAACGCCACCACCAGCACGGCAGTCGCGATCATGTAGCCGATGATCGCCCACAGAAGGTAGTTGATGTTGCCGGGGTCAAGCGCCTTGAGGCCGATGCCGCGAAACACCGCAGGCAGGCTGATCAGCAGGATAGAGGAATTGATCGCGGCGGCGAGCATACCGAGCGTGGTGTTGCTCAGAACCATCCATTTATGGCTCCGAAGTTCGCGAGTGTCGGCGTGCATGGAGATGCCTTAAAAAGCTGGCGCGGCAAAACGTCAGACGATATATGAGGATAGGCTCAGGTACGGTATATGAGGATGGCCTCGGAAAAAGCAAGGGCAAAAAAGCCGCAAGCGCGCGCACCGCGACAGGAGCGTGGACGCGCGCGCGTCGCCGCGCTCCGGGCGGCGGGTGCGGAGTTGTTCGCCGAAAAGGGATTTGTGGCAACAACCATGACCGAGATCGCGGCGAAAGCGGGAGCCGCAATCGGCACGCTCTACCTTTTCTTCCCGACCAAGGACGCGCTGGCACAGGCGATCCTGGCCGACCACGCCGACGAGCTTTCTGCCATGCTGGACGACCTGCGCAACGCCTGCGAGGGCGAGCCGGCATCGATGATCGCCGACCGATTGTTCGAGGCGCTGGGCGATTTCGTGGCGCGCCATCCGGCCTATTCGGCGCTGCTCGACCTGCCGGGAGACGGCGCCTGGCGCAAAGCCATACGGCTGCAGCGACGTCAGCAGATCGCCGCGCTGTTTTCGGGCGCAGTGCCTCCGGTGCCTGACGAAAAGGCCGAGCGACTGGCAATCATCGTGCCGCAACTCATGCGCATTCCCATCACCATGAGCGGCGAGAAGCGGATGCGCGAGGCGGTGCTGGGGGAATTGCGGCTGATGCTGACCCAGCATCTTTCATCGGCCGGCTGAAGCAGGTCGACCGTCGCAGGCAGTCTAGGTCGACCGCCTGCGGATCACAGCCATGATCTCGGCTATACGTGCATCGTCGAGCCTATCGATGGTCTCGGCGAGCGCATTTGCGAGTTCCGTCGCCGCCGGCGAGAGGCCGGACGTGTCGATCCTGACGCGGGGATGCGAGGATTCCGCCAGGCGCTGCAAATCCTCCGCCTCGTCCCAGATGATGTTGAAATAGCCGATCATCTTCTGGATCAGCGTCCAGCTCGGCACGCCGCGACGGCCATGCTCAAGCGCGGAAAGATAGGCCGGACTGACGCCGATGGCAGCCGCCATCTCCTTCTGGCTCACCCCGCGCTCGGCACGCAGGACCCTGAGCCTTTCCCCGAACGGCGTCACGGTCGTCTCCTCATGGCCGTCTCCTCATGACAGGGCCGTCATGTGCGGACGCGCCGCAGCCGCACATAGAGCGCGCCGGCGCCGCCGTGGTGGCGCGCGGCGTGGTCGTGGCTCGACACCAGCGGCCTGAAGGCCGGCGTGGACAGCCAGGCCGGCACCGAACGCCGCAGCACGCCGTCGCCGCCAGAAGACGATCCCTTGCCGGTGATCACCATCACGTAACGAAGGCCGCCAGCATGGGCACGGTGAAGGAAGGAATAGAGCAGCGAATAGGCTTCGTCCTGCGTCATGCCATGCAGGTCGACTCGGGCCTCGATCGGCATGCGGCCCTTGGCGAGCTTGTCGAGCGTCGGCCGGTCGAGCACATGCGACACGGAAGACGTCTTCGGCTTGGCGGCGGCGACGTATGGCGCCGCCGACGGTGCTTCGGGCGCTGGCTGCGATGGCGCCTCGGGCAGGATGGGCGGCGCCCTGCCCTCCAGCGGTGTGGCAGTGCGCGCCACCAGGCTCCAGAGTACACGGTCCTCTTCGGAAAGGTTTTTGGAGCGACTCATCGATTCGGCTCCGGAACGGAACGCGAAGGCAAAGACACGCTAGCAGCACCCCCACCCCTGACCCCTCCCCACAAGGGGGAGGGGGACTTTCCTGCGCCGCTTCCCCGTCTCGATTGGACACGAAAGCGAATCGCACCGAGCCGCCAGCATCCCCCTCCCCCTTGTGGGGAGGGGTCAGGGGTGGGGGTGCTCCGGCGAGACAAATCAGGCGGTGACGTGCCCATCATCCGCCCCCGATCAGGGCACGCGGCACCAGCGCATAGAAATCCGCTTCGTTGCGGACCACGCCGGCGATCTCGCCTGCCGCATCGCCGGACCCGGCGAACAGATCGCCGCGCGCCTCTCCTATGATCGCCGAGCCGGTGTCCTGGGCGATCATGAGGCGGCGGAAGGGACGGCCGTCGAAAGCGGTGAGCGACGGCGCGTCTATGTGAAACGGCGTGCCAAAGGTGTGCAGGAGGCGGTCGACGGCGATGGAACGGCCGGGCGTCAGGGGAACCTTGGCGGCGGCCACCGGGCCGAGCGACGGATCATCCACTTCGGCTTCCCGGAAGAAGATATAGGAGCGGTTGCGCCACAATATCTCGTCTACCCGGTCAGGATGGGCGCGGAACCAGGCGCGGATCGACTGCATCGTCACCTTCTCCAGCGAGATCTCGCCGAGATCGACGAGGACGCGGCCCGGCCCGGTGAAGCGCTGGCCGGATTTCGCCGCATAGGTGACGCGTATCAGGCGTCCGTCGCGCATATGCAGGCGCGCCGCGCCCTGGACATGGATGAAGAAGGCGTCCACCTTGTCGGCCAGCCAGGCGATCTCCAGATTCCTGCCGGCAAGCGCACCGCGCTCGATCTCACCCCGGTCGAAATATTCGACGGGGCCGTCCGACTTGGCGCGAGCGAAGGCGAGATAGAGATCCATTTCCGCAGGGCGGTTGGCGTCGTCGATATCGACAAGATCGGCGGGGCGCGACAGAAGCGGAACGGTAAAGTCCCGGGTCCGAACAGGCGATGCCGTAGCCTCCGGCTCGTAGAAGCCGGTGACGAGGCCGGGCGCGCCGGTCGCATCGCCCACGCGCATGGGAACAAAAAAGTGCTCGAAGAAAGCGCGGGCGTCGGATCGATTCGGCTCCGCAACGGCCCGTGCCGCATCATAGGCATCCGCGAAAGCCATGCCGTCAACGCCGAGCGAGCCGGTGCGGTAGGGTTTTTCAGGAAACCGGAAAGCCGAACGTCGGAAAGCCGCGAAAGCCCCGCGGTGGTCGTCCTCGACCCAGCCGGGCAGTTCGGCGAAGGAAACGGGGCAGAGCAGCGGCGAGAGCGTCATGGCGGCGTCCATCCGGCCCGCTGGCAAGCCTGGAGTTAGTCTTCCGCCTCGGTGGCGACGAGTTTCCAGTTCGGATCCTTGGAGCGGGTGTCGCGCGCGAAGGTCCACACGTCCTTGACCTCCGCGACCGTCTCGGGGTCGCCGTCGATGACCGTGCCTGCCTTGTCGCGGGTCGCCGAAATCAGCTCGCTGACGATGCGCAGCGTGACATGCGCTTCCGATCCCTTCATCTCGGCGCCGACGAGATCGGCCTTGTCGATGCCGACGAAGGACGACTGTATCTTTTCCGATTTCGCCTCGCGCTCGGAGATCGCCTGGACGAAGCCGTCGTAAACCTCGCGCGACAGGAGGGTCTTCAACGTCTTGCGGTCGCCGTCGGCGTAGGCCATCACGATCATCTCGTAGGCGGTCTTGGCGCCTTCGACGAAGCTTTTCGGCTCGAAGGACTGATCGGCGTCTTTGACCGCCCGCAGGCCTTTGTTGAGATCGGTGTCGGGCTTCGCAAAAGCATCGATCGAAGCATAGACGTCGGGCGGCGGCAGATCGCCGGAAGCGGGCTTGCGCGGCAGCGATACGACGTTGTCGGGCGCCGGTGCGGCGTCCTTGTCGCGGGCGCGCCCGGCCGTATAGGGATCGAAGGGCGGCCGCTCATTGCCCGTGCGACGGCCCAGCACGTTGCGCAGCTGGAAGAAGATCACCACCGCCGCGACTAGGAAGAAAATCGTGCCGAAGTCAAAAAATCCCATGAGCCCTTCAATCGATCCCTGAAGCCTTGCGGCGAGCCATGTCTTTGATGGCGTCCAAGCATCAAAGCATATAGAACGTGCGGGGCAATCATTCAAATCAAAGGCGGCCATGCCTATCTGAGGCAAAAGGACACCAGCCGGGCACCTGCCAGGTGCCGCAACGTCACGGATAAACAGCCTTTGCGCTTCTTCTTCCTTCCTGCCTTCATCTTCGCGCTGCCGCTTATTGAAATCGCAGGCTTCGTCCTGGTCGGCCGCCAGATCGGCGCGCTCGCGACGGTTGGGCTGGTGCTGGCCTCGAGCGTCGCCGGCATCCTGCTTCTGCGCCACCAGGGTTTCGGCGTGATGAGCAGGGCGCGGGCGGAGGTGGCGGCGGGGCGCGACCCGTCCAGGCAGCTCGCACATGGCGTCATGATCCTGCTTGCGGCGCTGCTCCTCATCATTCCGGGCTTCCTGACCGACATCATCGGCCTGCTTCTATTCCTGCCGCCGGTCCGCGACCTGGCCTGGAGGCTCGTCAAGGACCGGATCATGGTGGTGACCAGCTTTCCCAATGGATTCGGTGGGGGATTCGGCGGGTCGCGGCCCGGCGGACGCAGAGACGGCCGCACCATCGATCTTGACGCGGAGGATTTTTCGCGACGCCCCGATCCGGACTCGCCCTGGCGGCGGATCGGCGACGAGTAACCCCTCAAAACCTTGTATTGGCGGAACGGGCATGATAGCGAACCCGCGATTTCGGCAGGATGGCAATCGTCCGCGCCGCACCGTGATCGCGAGAGAGGAAACAGGCTCATGGCCGAAAACAACGAAGCGTCGACAGGCGCCACCAACGGCAACGGCGCGCAGCCGACGCTCAACGTTCTGGCCCAGTACGTGAAGGACCTTTCCTTCGAGAGCCCCGGCGCGCCGAATTCGCTGCGCGGCCGCGACAAGGCTCCCGGCATCGCCATCAATGTCAACGTCAATGCCAACCCGCTTTCCGAGGCGCAGTACGACGTGCTCCTGACGCTGAACGCCAAGGCGTCCTTCGACAAGGACGTGCTGTTCAATGTCGAATTGGTCTATGGCGGCGTCTTCAACATTTCCGGCTTCCCGCAGGAGCACATGCTGCCGCTGCTGTTCATCGAATGTCCGCGGCTGCTGTTCCCGTTCGCGCGTCAGATCATCGCCGACGCCACCCGAAATGGCGGCTTCCCGCCGCTGATGCTCGACCCGATCGATTTCGCGCAGATGTTCCAGCAGAAGCTGGCCGAGGACCAGGCCGCCAGCAAGGTCAAGGCGAGCTGAGCGGCTTCACGGTTCGCAGTTGCAGGAAACCCGGCTTCGCGCCGGGTTTTTCTTTGGGAGTCATTCGGCGGCGATGCGCCGCCACAGCGCCGGTTCGCCGAGCGATTCGATCATCTTCTCATGCGCCTCGCGCTCGGCATCGCTGAGCCGCGGCGCAAGCGGCGCGGGCCGCGCCTGGAGAACGATCTCGACCGTGGCGGTTTCCGTGGTGTCGGCGGACGCCGATACGGTATCGAGGACAAGCGCCGCCTGCTTGCCGCCGATCAGCTCGACATAGACCTCGGCCAGGAGCTCCGAGTCGAGCAGCGCGCCATGCTTGGTGCGATGGCCGTTGTCGATGCCATAGCGGCGGCACAGCGCGTCGAGCGAATTCGGCCCCATCGGATGCTTGCGGCGCGCCAGCGCCAGCGTATCGACCACACGCTCAGGCGCGACGGCGGGATGGCCGAGGCGGGCGAATTCGGCATTGATGAAATTGATGTCGAAGCCGGCATTGTGTGCGACAAGCTTGGCGCCGTCGATGAAGGCGAGGAAGTCCTCGACGATCTCGTGGAAGCCCGGCTTGTCGGCGAGGTGCGCGGCGCTGATGCCGTGGACGGCCTCAGCCTCGACGTTGATCGCCCTGCCCTGCGGGTTGATGTAGTGATGGAAGGTGCGCCCGGTCGGGAACCGGTTGACCATTTCGATGCAGCCGAGCTCGATGATGCGGTCTTCGCGGGCATCGAGGCCGGTGGTTTCGGTATCGAAGATGATTTCACGCATCGATTCGGGCTCCTCGCCCGAAGATGGCGGTTCGTGCCACATAGCGCAAGGATCAGCGACGGGACGGCGGCGCCTTATCCCCGGCAAGCGCCGCGTCTCCGATGAGCCGATGGATGATCGAGGCGACATCGGCGCGCGCGGCGTCGAAGCCCCTGCTCGTGTCGATGACGAAATCGGTGAGTCGCTTCTTTTCGGCGTCCGGCACCTGCCGCGCCAAGATCGCCGCGAGCTTGTCCTCGCTCATGCCCGGCCGCGCCAGCACGCGCTCGCGCTGGATCTCCGGGGCCGCGCTGACCACGACGACCTTGTCGACACGATCGCGGCCGCCGGTCTCGAACAGGAGCGGAATGTCCAGCACGGCCAGCGGCACGCCGGCGGCGCGATAGCGCTCCAGGAAGGCGTCGGCGTCGGCACGCACCAGCGGATGCACGATCGCCTCCAGCCGCTTCAGCGCGGCAGGATCGCCCAGAACCTTGCCGCCAAGCTTCGTCCGGTCGACGACGCCGGCGACCGTTACGCCGGGAAAGGCCGCCTCGATCAGAGGCGCTGCCTTGCCGGCATAGAGACGGTGCACCGCCTCGTCGGAATCATGCACCGGCACGCCGGCCTCCGCGAACATCTTCGCGGTGGCCGACTTGCCCATGCCGATCGATCCTGTGAGGCCGAGGACGATCATGCCGACTTCCTCACGCGGCGCTGTCTAGATCGGCGACGATCATTGCGCGCAGTTGCGACGTCACCTCGGGCCGCTGCCCGAACCAGCGTTCGAATCCCGGCACCGCCTGATGCAGGAGCATGCCGAGCCCGTCGACGGTCCTCAGCCCTCGCGACCGCGCGGCGGCGAGCAGCGGTGTTTCGAGCGGGACATAGACGATATCGGAAACGATGGCGTGGGCAGGAAGCCGGCCGGGATCCGCCGGCAGATCCGAACCACCTTCCTTGCCGGCCATGCCGAGCGAGGTGGTGTTGACGAGCAGCCCGGCGTCGGCCAGCAGGTCGTCGGTTGCCGCGCCATGCGCCGTGATGCCCGCGCCGAAGCGGTCACGCAGCTCCGCAGCGCGGGTGAACGTGCGGTTGACAATGCGGATGTCGCGAACGCCGCGTTCCTTGAGCGCATGGACGACCGCGCGGGCGGCGCCGCCGGCGCCCAGCACCACGGCGGGACCATTGCCGGCCCAGCCCGGGGCGCAGCCGTCCAGATTGGCCGCGAAGCCGTAGGCGTCGGTGTTGCCACCGACGAGCGCGCCCTCCTCCAGCCACAACGTGTTGACGGCACCGATCAGCTCGGCCGCGTCGTCGCGGCGTTTGACGGCGGTGAAGGCTGCTTCCTTATGGGGAATGGTGACGTTGCCCCCGGAAAACCCTCGGTGCGAAAGGGACGCGAGAAAGGCCGCCACATCGTCCGGCGCGACGTCGATGGCTTCATAGCTGCCCGGAATGCCGTATTGCCGCAGCCAGTGGCCGTGGATTTTCGGCGAGCGCGAATGGGCAATGGGGTGCCCGATCACGAAGGCTTTCTTCGCTTCAGCCATCGATCGCCCCGAGACGGCGCAGTTCCGCAAGGACCGCCAGCAGCGGCAGGCCGATGATGGTGAAATGATCGCCCTCTACTCTCTCGAAAAGCTGGATGCCCTCGCCCTCGATCTGATAGGCGCCGACGCTCTGCAGCGCCCTGACGCCGACGCGCGCCAGATGCCTGCCGACGAAGGCCGGGTCGAGGTCGCGCATGGTGAGGGAAGCGACGCCGACATGGCGCCACAGCACCTTCCCGTCGCGTGCCAGCACGGCGGCGCTGTTGAGATTATGGGTCTTGCCGGACAGAGCGAGAAGGCGGCGGCGCGCCTCTTCCATGTCGGCGGGCTTGTGCAAAATCTCGTTGCCAAGCGACAGGGTCTGGTCGCAGCCGAGCACCAGCGCGTCCGGCCGTCGCTCGCTGACATCCACCGCCTTGGCCTCCGCAAGAACCATCGCGACATCCTCGGGCGAGGCGCCGCTATCCTTGAGAGGCGCCTCGAGTGCGCGCTCGTCCAGATCGGCCGGAACAGCCTCCACCGCGACGCCGGCGTGCTCCAGCATGGCCTTGCGAAACGGGCTGCCGGAGGCGAGGACAATTTTTTCGGTCATACGTAGCTCCTGCATACGGCTCCGGCATGGGTCGCCGGTTGTCTTTACGGGATTTTCGTCTGCCGTTGAATTCCCGCTGCGGGATAAAAGTTTCACGTGAATCCGAACTGCGCCATCCTGCCGCGAAGCCAAACGCTATTTCGCCCTACCCCGCAGCGCCAGGATGGCGGCGGCCGTCTCCTCGATCGAGCGACGGCTGACGTCGATCATGGGCCAGTTATGGCGCGTGCAGATCTGGCGCGCATAGCCGAGTTCCTCGGAGATCGCCGAGCGATCGACATAGCCGGCCGAGTCATAGGTCGTCGTCGTGCCTAGAACACGGTTCTGGCGCACCTGGGAAATCCGTTCCGCCGTTGCTATGAGGCCGACAATGAGCGGCCCCCTGGCTTCGACAAGGCTTTGCGGCACGGGTACCCCGAGCACGATCGGGATATTGGCGGTCTTGATGCCGCGGTTCGCCAGATAGATGCTGGTCGGCGTCTTGGAGGTGCGCGAAATGCCGATCAGCACGATATCCGCCTGGTCGAGATCACCGGGCAATTGGCCGTCATCGTGCTCCATTGTGAAATTCAGCGCATCGATGCGCCGGAAATAGTCGGCGTCGAGCACATGCTGCGCACCGACGCGGCGGCCGGCCGGCGTGCCGAGATAGGACTGGAAGACGGTCAGCACCGGCTCCAGTACCGAGACGCAGGGCAGGCCCATCGCCGCGCAGCGGTCGTCGATCTGGCGCGCCAGCGCCTGATCGACCACGGTATAGAGGATGATACCAGGTTCCTCCTCGATGTCGTCGAACACCTTCATCAACTGTTTGCCGGTACGGATGAGCGGATAGATATGCTCGATGGCGCGCGCATCCTTGTATTGCGCCGAGGCGGCGCGGCCCGCGGCGAGAAGAGTCTCGCCCGTCGCGTCGGAGATCAGATGCAAATGGAAGAAGCTCTGCGGCTTGTTCACGCTGTTTTTTCCGGTCTGTGGGCTGCTGTGGACAAAGTGGGACGGCAGGGACGGGTCGAGGCAAGCGACTGTATCAGATGCCTGTTTGTCCACAATCATGCCCGCGGCGGACCGCGCAGCAGGTATGGGGACAAAATCGTGGACAGGCGAAAGACATCGCGTTTCATCCACAGAGGGCGGGCTGTCCATGATCCGGCAAGCTATTCAGACTCTTCGATGAATCGGAACGATCCCCACGTTCCTCCAGAGTACGTTACACTCCTGCGCGACACTATGGCGGATGGACTCCCGGCGCCTGAAACTGGACAGACAAGCATTCCCGATTCAAACAGAGTCATAGAATCAAAAGACTCTTTAATTTCCTTTCTTTGTTTTGAAGATAGCCTGCGAAAGCGAGAGCGATGGCAACCGGACGCATCGTGCTGGACGTGCTGAGAGGCAAGACGGCCTTCCCGCCGCCGCTCTGGATGATGCGCCAGGCCGGCCGCTATCTTCCGGAGTATCGCCAGACCCGCAAGTGCGCGGGATCCTTTCTCGACCTGTGCTACAATCCCGATCTGGCGGTGGAGGTCACGCTCCAGCCGATCGAGCGCTTCGGCTTCGATGCGGCAATCCTGTTTTCCGACATCCTTGTGGTGCCACATGCGCTCGGCCGCGATCTTCGCTTCGAGGAGGGACGCGGCCCGCTGATGACGCCGATCGGAGCGGTTGAAATCGAGAGGCTCGGCACCTCGGCGTTTCATGTGAATCTGGAGCCCGTCTACGAGACGGTCAGGCGGCTGCGGACGAAGCTGCCCGCAGAAACGACGCTGCTCGGCTTCTGCGGCGCTCCGTGGACGGTGGCGACCTACATGATCGCCGGGCACGGTACGCCCGACCAGGCGCCGGCGCGGCTGTTCGCCTATCGTGAACCCGAAGCTTTCAGGGCGCTGCTCGACTTGCTGGCGGACCAGTCCGCCGATTACCTGGCGCGCCAGATCGAGGCCGGCGCGGACGCAGTGCAGATATTCGATTCCTGGTCGGGAGTGCTGGACGAGGCGAGCTTCGAGGCATTCTGCGTGGCGCCGGTCGCCCGGATCGTGAAGACGCTGAGGCGGCAATATCCGCATGTGCCCGTCATCGGCTTCCCGAAAGGAGCAGGCACGCGTTATCGTGGCTATCGCGGCGAGACCGGCGTGACTGCGCTGGGACTGGATTGGACAGTTCCCGGCGAAAGCGCGCGAGAGCTGCAAAAGGAAGGCGCGGTACAAGGCAATCTCGATCCTCTGCGCCTCGTCGCCGGAGGGCGGGCGCTGGACGACGGCGTGGATGCCATTCTGCGGACGCTCGGCAACGGACCACTGGTGTTCAATCTGGGCCACGGCATTCTCCCGGAGACCCCGCTGGCCCATGTCGAGCGAATGGTGGAGCGGGTGAGAAAGGCGGTGCTTTGATGAGCGAACAGCAGATCGGATGTAGCGGTGTGCAGGCGCTGAAGCGCGCGGCCATCGCCGTGGCTATCTTCCTCGTGATCGTGGCGCTGCTTTTCCTGTTCGGGCCCGATGATTTCTACCCGTGGGCAAAGGCGGTGCATGTCATCGCGGTGATCTCCTGGATGGCGGGGATGCTCTATCTGCCGCGGCTGTTCGTCTATCACGCGGAGGCGGAAAAGGGGTCTGTCCAGTCCGAGACGTTCAAGGTGATGGAGCGCCGCCTGCTGCGCGGCATTATCAATCCGGCGATGATCCTGACCTGGGCGTTCGGCCTGTGGCTCGCCTGGAAAGGGTTCGGCTTCCAGGGCGGCTGGCTGCACGCCAAGATCGCGGCCGTGGTACTGATGTCGGCGGTTCACGGCTATCTGGCGGGAGCGGTGCGGAAATTTTCCGAGGATCGCAACGAAAAGCCGGCCAGACACTGGCGGATCGTCAACGAGATCCCCACATTGCTGATGATCGTCATCGTCATTCTGGTGGTGGTCAAGCCATTCTGACGCGGGTTCTCAGACAGGCAAGACTCGGTCTTGCTCTTTGCGGGACACGTCGATAAAAGACGGGTCTTCCTTCCCGTGCAGCGCCGCCCTCATGTTTTCGGCCGCGCCCGGCGCCTTCGTTAAAAGCCGCGTTATTCTCTCCACTGCACACCCAGAGTCCATCCATGCAGGAAATGAAACTCAGCGAGTTCAAGAACAAGAAACCCACCGACCTGATCGCATTCGCCGAATCGCTTGAGGTCGAGAACGCCAGTGTTATGCGCAAGCAGGAGCTGATGTTCGCTATCCTCAAGAAGCTGGCGGCGCAGGATATCGAGATCATCGGCGACGGCGTCGTCGAGGTGCTGCAGGACGGGTTCGGCTTCCTGCGCTCGGCGAATGCCAACTATCTGCCGGGTCCCGACGACATCTACATCTCGCCTTCGCAGATCCGCCGCTTCTCGCTCAAGACCGGCGACACGGTCGAGGGACCGATCCGCAGCCCCAAGGAAGGCGAGCGCTATTTCGCGCTGCTCAAGGTCAACACGATCAATTTCGACGACCCTGAAAAAATCCGCCACAAGATCCATTTCGACAATCTGACGCCGCTCTATCCGACCGAACGGTTGAAGATGGAGGTCGAGAACCCGACCACGAAGGACATCTCGCCGCGCGTCATCGATCTGGTGGCACCGCTCGGCAAGGGTCAGCGCGCCCTGATCATCGCGCCGCCGCGCACCGGCAAGACGGTGCTGATGCAGAACATCGCGCATTCGATCACCACCAACCACCCCGAATGCTACCTGATCGTGCTCCTGATCGATGAGCGGCCGGAAGAAGTCACCGACATGCAGCGTTCGGTGAAGGGCGAGGTCGTGTCTTCGACCTTCGACGAGCCGGCGGCGCGCCATGTGCAGGTCGCCGAGATGGTGATCGAGAAAGCCAAGCGCCTTGTCGAACATGGCCGCGACGTCGTCATCCTGCTCGATTCCATCACCCGTCTCGGTCGCGCCTACAACACCGTTGTGCCGTCATCCGGCAAGGTGCTGACCGGCGGTGTCGATGCCAACGCACTGCAGCGGCCGAAGCGCTTCTTCGGCGCGGCGCGCAACATCGAGGAAGGCGGCTCACTGACCATCATCGCGACCGGCCTGATCGATACCGGCAGCCGCATGGACGAGGTGATCTTCGAAGAGTTCAAGGGCACCGGCAACTCCGAAATCCATCTCGACCGCAAGGTGTCGGACAAGCGCATCTATCCGGCGATGGACATCCTCAAGTCGGGCACGCGCAAGGAGGACCTGCTGATCCCGCGTTCCGACCTGCAGAAGATTTTCGTTCTTCGCCGCATCCTTGCCCCGATGGGAACGACCGACGCGATCGAGTTCCTTATCGACAAGCTGAAGCAGACCAAGACCAATGCGGATTTCTTCGATTCGATGAATACGTGATACCGGCATCTTGCCGGATCGGATCCCCGCTGGGGATCGGTTGTCGGAAGCCCTTTGCATTTTCGGCCATCGACTGAATCGAATCGGAAACGAAACGATCGTATAAGGCGGCATCACAACAGATGCCGCCTTATTTTATCGCTCCCGGTTCTGATCTTTCGAGCCTAACTTCGAGCGGTCTGCGGTCGAAGCAGTTGCTCCAGCATCTCCGGTTCGGTGACGGCCGGAAGGCAGGTCTGGCCCTGGCACAGATAGGCGGCCGGTCGATCTGTCGGCGGCAGGACGCCATCCGTCAGCGCCGGCGGCTCGCCCAGCCCGACAGCCACGACGAGGTCGACCCGGCGTGGATCTGGATTCCGATTCGCTATCGTAACGAGGTGGGGTTCATTGGGGTTCTCGATGAGGATCAGCTTACGGGCGCCGAGCAGAAGCGCGCAAGCGTTGACGATGCCGGCCTGTCCGTAGCGTTGTTGAGAAGCGCGTCCCATCGCATGCTCGGCGACGCGCCATGTCCTGGCCTCCAGTTCGGCATCACCGGTGACCGCCGCGAGTTTCGCCATCGCCTCGATAACCAGGCTCGTCGCGGACGGAATGGCTTCATCGACGTCGCCGCGTATCCGCAACGGGACGTCGGTGCTGTCGGAAGCGGTCAGATAATGACCCGTCTCCTGGCCGTCGCCGTGCCAGCGGTCCAATTGGCCGAGGAAAGCAAGCGCCGTCTCTGTGTAGGCGGAATCGCCCGTGGCTTCGTAAATGGCGACGGCGGCCAGGATCATCGATGCATAGTCGCTGGACAGCGCCGGGAACTGCCGGCTGCCGCCAAGCGCCGAATGCGGCAACCGGCCGTCGCGAACGGAACGGGAGATCGCGCCGAAGGCTTTCTTCGCCGCCTCGATCCATTGCGGACGATCGAGGGAGCGGCCCGCTTCCGCCAAGGCCGTTATCATGAGGCCGTTCCAATCGGAAAGAACCTTGTCGTCGCGGCCCGGCCGAACACGCGACCGGCGCGCTAACAGAAGTCTTTCCTTCAATAATTTCAGCCGGTTATCGTCGCCAGGATCGCAAGGCTGTTGTTCTGGTGTCTGATACAGGATCGGCTTGCCTTCCCAACCCGACGGATGGGCGAGGCTGAAACGGCTGAAGAAGAGGTCGGCATCGGCGTCGAGGATCGTTTCGATCTCGGAGCGTGTCCATGTGTAGAACAGGCCCTCCTCGCCGTCGCTGTCGGCGTCGAGGCTCGACGCAAAAGCGCCCTCGTCAGTGCGCATCTCACGCAAAAGCCAACCGACCGTTTCCTCGATTCGGGTCCGGAACAGCTTATTCCCGGTCTCGGCATAGGCCCAGTTGGCGAGGCGGACGAGCTGGGCGTTGTCGTACAGCATCTTTTCGAAATGGGGGACCAGCCACTCGGCGTCGGTCGAGTAGCGCGCGAGACCGCCGCCGATGTGATCGTAGATGCCGCCGGCGAGCATGTGTTCCAGGCTGGACAGGACGGCGTCCCGATGATCGACCACGCCGTTCTCGAGCCAGGAGAGCCAGAGCGTGGTCATGAACGGTGCGTTGGGGAATTTCGGGGCGCCGCGCAGACCGCCCGCATTCCTGTCGATCATGCCGGCAATGCCGTTCGCCAGCTCGACAAGGGAATCGTTCCCAAGACTTGTCTGATCGCGAGCGGGCGCCAGGTTGGCGCCGACATGGGCGAGCAGGTCGTTCGCGCTGTTCAGGAGGCTTTTCTGCTTCTCGCGCCAGGCCTTGTCGACGGCCTCGAGGACCTGAACGAAGCCCGGACGGCCGTAGCGCGGCTCGGGCGGGAAGTAGGTTCCGCCCCAGAACGGCTTTCCTTCCGGCGTCAGGAACATGGTCAGCGGCCAGCCGCCCTGTTCGCCCATCGCGGCAAGTGCTGCCATATAGATCTGGTCGATATCGGGCCGCTCCTCTCGATCGACCTTGATATTGACGAACAGACGGTTCATCACCGCCGCGACGTCGGGATTCTCGAAGCTCTCATGCGCCATGACGTGGCACCAATGGCAGGCCGCATAGCCGATCGACAGAAGGATCGGCCGATCGAGCGTCCTGGCTTCTGCCAGGGCGGCCGCTGACCAGGGGCGCCAGTGGACGGGGTTGCCGGCGTGCTGACGCAGATAGGGGCTGGCTTCTCCGGCGAGGCAATTTCCCTCCGGCAACCCGTTTTCTTCAGACGAGGTCATGTTGCACCCACAGGGATCGATGACAGGCAGGATAGGACGATGACGACCGAGGGGCAAACCGCGGCCGGCGATACGATTGTCGCCCTGTCCAGCGGACGGCTCCCGGCCGGTGTCGCAGTCGTACGTATATCCGGCGCCAAGACTCGATTCGTTCTCGAAACGATTGCGGGATTGGTTCCCGCCGAACGTGTCGCAACCTACGGAACATTGGTGGACGGAAAGAGAAATCCGATTGATCGGGGTCTCGTCCTTTTCTTCCAGGGGCCGCGCTCCTTTACCGGAGAGGATATCGCCGAATTTCATATCCATGGCGGGCAGGCGTCGGTGGCCGCGCTGCTGGCGACGCTGACCGCCATCGAGGGTGTCCGTCAGGCCGAGCCTGGGGAGTTCACCCGGCGGGCCTTTCTCAACGGCAAGCTCGACCTGACCGAGACCGAAGCGCTGGCCGACCTCATAGAAGCCGAGACGGAGGCGCAGCGGCGCTTTGCGCTGGCCAACGCTTCCGGCGCGCAAAAGACTCTTTACCTTGGCTGGCGGCAGCGGCTGATCCATGCCCGTGCGATGATCGAGGCGGAAATCGACTTCAGCGATGAGGAGGATGTGCCGGGGGCGGTCTCCGATACGATCTGGCGAGACGTTGCCGCATTGAGCGAGGAGATCGGTCGCCATATGGCGGGTTTCCATACCGCCGAGATCATCCGTGATGGCTACGACGTGGTCATCCTGGGCGCACCGAACGCCGGCAAGTCCAGCCTCTTCAATGCGTTGGCGCGGCGGGACGCGGCGATCGTCACGGATGAGCCGGGAACGACCCGCGATCTTCTCGACGTGGTGCTGGACCTCGGCGGCCTCAAGATTCGCGTCACGGATACGGCCGGATTGCGTAATGCTGCAGGCAAGGTCGAGACGATCGGAATCGAGCGGGCACGCGGCCGGGCCAGGGAGGCGGACCTCGTCCTCATGCTGGAGGATATGACGGCGCCGGCGCGGATCGATCCAGGAGGTGTGACGGCCCCGGTTCTGCGGATCGGCACGAAGGCTGATAAGACAACCGCCATGGCAGTGGCGTATGATTTGAGGATTTCATCGGTGACCGGACAGGGAATCGAGACATTGCTTGATGCGATCAGGCGCCGGGCCGATGCTGCGACGCAGGCCGCGTCCGATATCCTTCCGTCCCGGTTGAGACATATGAAACTGCTCGAAGAGACGCAGAGCTTCCTGGAGCGGGCACAGGGCGGCCGGGCACAGGAGTTGCGGGCCGAGGAACTGCGATTGGCGGCGGACCGTCTCGGACGCATCGTCGGGACCGTCGATGTCGAGGATCTGCTGGATGTGATTTTCTCGCAATTCTGCATCGGAAAGTGATTCACGTGAAACAGGCTTCATGATGACTCACGTGAAACACCGGAGAGGGTCGGTCAGAGGAAATCCTGCGTTTCACGTGAAACGCCGCTCTTGACAGGAGACGGGCGTCGGCACATGTCGGCGTTTCCGGAGCAGACAATGAACGATGCCTATGATGTTATAGTTGTCGGGGGTGGCCATGCTGGTTGTGACGCCGCCGCAGCCGCCGCGCGCGCTGGCGCGCGCACGGCCCTTGTGACCTTTCGCTTCGACGCCATAGGAACAATGTCCTGCAATCCAGCCATCGGCGGATTGGGCAAGGGGCATCTGGTTCGCGAGATCGATGCACTGGACGGCCTCATGGGCCGGGTCGCCGATGCGGCAGGTATCCAGTTCCGGCTTCTCAATCGCCGCAAAGGGCCGGCGGTTCGCGGTCCGCGCACGCAGGCCGACCGCAAGCTCTACCGTCAGGCGATGCAGACGGCTATCCGGGAGCAGGACAGATTGTCCGTCATCGAGGGAGAGGTCGTGGACCTTGCCATGGCGGAGGGCCGAGTCTCGGCTGTGGTGCTGGCAGACGGGCGACGGATCCGCTGTGGCGCTGTGGTGTTGACCACCGGGACGTTTCTGCGTGGCCTGATCCATATCGGCGAAAAGAAGATCGTTGCCGGGCGCATGAACGAGAATGCGTCCTTCGGCCTGTCGGAAACGATGCGCCGGGCCGGCTTTCGCCTCGGCCGGCTGAAAACCGGGACGCCGCCGCGTCTCGACGGCAGGACCATCGACTGGCCGTCATTGGACATGCAGGCGGCGGACGAGCATCCGGTTCCTTTCTCGCTGATGACCGACACAGTCGTCAATCCGCAGATCGAGTGCGGCATAACGCGGACGACGACGCAGACGCACGATTTGATTCGGGCCAATCTTGGCCGCTCGGCCATGTATTCGGGTTCGATCGAAGGCGTGGGACCGCGCTACTGCCCGTCGATCGAGGACAAGGTGGTCAAGTTCGGCGACCGCGATGGGCACCAGATTTTCCTGGAGCCGGAAGGGTTAGACGATCCAACCGTTTATCCGAATGGTATCTCGACCTCGCTGCCAGAGGATGTGCAGGTCGCGATCCTGAAGACCATTCCAGGTCTCGAGCGCGCCGCCATGCTTCAACCGGGCTATGCCATTGAATACGATCACATTGATCCGCGCGAGCTTGAGCCCACATTGGAAACGCGGCATATCGGCGGTCTTTTCCTGGCCGGGCAGATCAACGGGACAACGGGTTATGAAGAGGCCGCCGCACAGGGGCTTTTGGCGGGGTTGAATGCGGCACGCCGGGCCAGCGGTGCCGATCCGGTCACGGTCAGCCGGACCGAGGCCTATATCGGCGTCATGGTCGACGACCTGACCAGCCGCGGCATCGCCGAACCCTATCGCATGTTCACTTCGCGCGCGGAGTTCAGGCTTTCCCTCCGGGCCGACAATGCGGATGAACGGCTGACGCCGAAAGCGATCGATCTCGGCCTCGTCGGCGCGGACCGGGCCACGCGCTTTCGAGAAGCACGTAGCCGCGTGGATGCCGCCAGGGCTCGCGCCAAGACTGTCCAGGTGTCGCCGAACGAAGCCGCGCGCCATGGCCTTGAGATCAACAGAGACGGCGTGCGGCGGTCGGCATATGATCTTTTGCGCTATGAAAGCGTCGATGTCGCCTGGCTGGCGCGACTCGATCCCGCCTTCGCCTCGATCGATGCAAAGACGGCCGAGGCGCTTGAAATAGAAGCGAAGTACGCCGTCTATCTGGACCGTCAGGCGGCCGACGCCGCGCAGATGCGCAGGGAGGAAGAGCGGCTGATCCCCGAGACGCTGGATTTTTCGGGAATCGCCGGCCTGTCCAACGAGCTCAGGCAGAAGATGCAGGCGCGAAAGCCGCGGTCGATTGCCGAGGCGCAGCGGATGGAGGGCATGACCTCGGCGGCCTTGGCTCTTATTCTGGCGCATGTGCGCAACGCGGAGGCGCGGCGCGTCGGTGCGGCATGACCGACTACGACGACTTCCAGCGGATAGCTGGTCCTGTTTCACGTGAAACGTTCGAGCGCTTGCGTGCTTTCGAGGCGCTGTTTCTCCGGTGGAACCAGCGGATCAACCTTGTGGCCGCTTCGACAGAGAAAGAATTGTGGCAAAGGCATATCCTGGACAGCGCTCAGCTCGCCGCGCTGGCTCCGGCGGCCGGGAACTGGGTGGATATGGGCTCCGGTGGCGGATTTCCCGGCCTCGTCGTCGCGTTTTTCCTCGGCAAGCGGGACGGCTCTATCCATCTGGTCGAAAGCAACCGGAAGAAAGCCGCCTTTTTGCAGGCGGCGATCGCGCAATTCGATCTGCCGGCTCGCGTTGTGCCCCGTCGAATCCACGAAAGCTATGACTCGGTGCCGGTTCCGGAGATCGTCACGGCGCGTGCGCTCGCCCCGCTCGCCGTGCTTTGCGAGCTCGCGGAACCGTGGCTGACGCAGGGCGCGCGCGCGCTTTTCCATAAAGGGCGGGATTACCGGCGCGAGATCGAAGAAAGCGCTCACCGCTGGCGATTCGATCTGGTAGAACACCGAAGCGCGATTGATGAAGCGAGCGTGGTGCTTGATATACGCAATCTGCGCAGGGCATGAACCTGCCCTTCTTGAACCAGTACGTGAAATCTGCGGCCAATGACATGACTTCCGGCGGACCTCGCATCATCACCGTGGCGAACCAGAAAGGCGGTGTCGGCAAGACGACCACCGCGATCAATCTGGCGACCGCGCTGGCTGCCATCGGCGAGCACGTGCTGATCGTCGATCTCGACCCCCAGGGCAATGCGAGCACCGGCCTCGGAATAGACCGGCGCGAGCGCACGGTTTCGTCCTACGACGTGCTGACCGGCGCGCTCGACCTCGAGGCGGCAGCCATGCCGACGGCGGTGCCGGGCCTTTCGGTGGTGCCGTCGACGCTCGACCTGCTCGGTATCGAGATGGAGATCGCATCGGCGCCGGATCGCGTGCTGAAGCTGCGCAACGCCTTGCGCGATTCGGCGGCGCGCGCGGCACCCTTCAGCTACGTCCTGATCGACTGCCCGCCGTCCCTCAACCTTTTGACCCTGAACTCCATGGCCGCCGCCGATTCGGTGCTGGTGCCGCTGCAGTGCGAATTCTTCGCGCTGGAGGGACTTTCGCAGCTTCTGGAGACCGTCGAGCAGGTGCGCAATACGATCAACCCGAAGCTGACGATCCAAGGCATCGTGATGACCATGTTCGACGGGCGCAACAACCTCGCCAACCAGGTCGTGCAGGACGTGCGCGCCCATATGGGCGACAAGGTCTACGAGACGATTATCCCGCGCAATGTGCGGGTGTCGGAGGCGCCGTCGCATGGAAAGCCTGCGATCCTCTACGATCTGAAATGCTCCGGCAGCCAGGCCTATCTGCAACTCGCGTCCGAGGTGATTCGCCGCGAGCGTCGATTGCGGGCGGCCTGATATTTTGATTCGACAGCGAAACGATCTGGACGGGACATGATCGAGGATCCTTCAAGAAAAAGACTGGGGCGCGGTCTGGCGGCACTGATCGGTGAAATGGATCGTCCGGTGCCGGCGTCCGAGAAGCAGCCGCCCGCGGCTGCGGACGGCAAGGCGCCGATCGAGTTCGTATCGCCAAATCCACGCAATCCGCGTCGACATTTCGCCGAGGCGGAGTTGACCGATCTCGCCCAGTCGATCCGTGAGCACGGCGTGGTGCAACCGGTCGTGGTACGGCCTTCGCCTGCCCAGGCCGGACGCTACGAGATCATTGCCGGCGAGCGGCGCTGGCGGGCGGCGCAGCGGGCCGGACTGACCGAGATTCCGGTGATCGTACGCGAGGTCAACGATCGCACCGCGCTGGAACTCGCCATCATCGAGAACGTCCAGCGCGCCGATCTCAATCCGGTCGAGGAGGCGATGGGCTACCAGCAGCTCATCGACGAGCATGACTATAGCCAGGCCGATCTCGGCCAGGTGATCGGCAAAAGCCGCAGCCATGTCGCCAACACGCTGCGCCTCCTGAAGCTGCCCGACGTGATCCGCGACATGCTGGTGGACGGCCAGCTTTCGGCCGGCCATGCCCGCACGCTGGTGACTGCCGCCGACCCGGCAGGCCTCGCCAAGCGGATCGTCGACGAGGGGCTTTCGGTGCGTCAGGCCGAGGCGCTGGCGCAGATGCCTGCGGACGACCAGCGCGCGCCGCGCAAACCAGTGCCGGTGGAGAAGGACGCCGACACGCTGGCTCTGGAAAAGCTGCTGACCGACGTGACCGGCATGAAGGTCGCCATTTCCCATAAGGAGAAAGGCGGCGAGTTGCGAATCGCCTACCGCACGCTCGACCAGCTCGACGAGCTGTGCCGCCGCCTCAAGGCCGAGCGAAATGTGGCCATGCCCCGTATCCGTTAGTCGGCAAATTTTCTTTCAGTTTCGAGCCAGACGCGCACTCTCGACCGCGATGGCGAGCAATGCCTGTCTGGCTGCCGGCTCCTGTAGATCGGGACGCCTGCGCGTCTGCAGGACGGCGCCCTGAAGGCGCGCCAACGCGCGCTCCAGCGCCGGTCCGTTCCAGCGCTCCAGTGCCTTTTCCATCACCTTGCGGCGAGCGAAGAAGACAGGCGGGCGCTGGGTGGCGACCACCGAAGCGGCATTGCGGCCTCCGGCGTCGAGCGCGCCGCGCATGGCGTGGAGGGCCTGGAACTGGCGCATCGCACCCGACAGCGCGAGAAAGGGATGACCGCCGGCCTGGCACTGGCGCGTGAAGGCGCTGTCGAAATCGGCGATCCTGCCTTCCAGAACGGCGTCCACCACGTCGTCGAAGGATTGGCCGGACACGTCGCCGGCAAGCGCCAGGACGTCGTCGAGCGTGATCTCTCCGGCCCCATGCGCGTAGAGCGCCAGTTTTTCGATTTCGCCGACCGAAGCGAGGCGGTCGCCGCCGAGATTGCGGCGAAGCGCCTGGCGGGCGTCGAGCGTCATGGTCATGCCGGCGCGACCGAGTTCCCTGTCGATCAGTGCATCGAGATCGCGGCCGCCGTCGGCGTAGCAGGGCAGCGCCATGGCATCGGCTGCGGCTTCGACGGCCGTGCGCAAGGGCGCTCCCTTGCGCAGGTCGCCGGCCTCGATCAGGACGATCGCATCGCGAGGCGGCTCGGCCAGAAGCGCTTTGACGTCGTCGGCAAGACCTTTTTGGGCGCCGGCGTTGCGCAGCCATAGAAGCCGGCGGTCGGAGAACATCGGCACGGTGCGCGCCTCGTTAAGCAGGCGGCCGCTGTCGCGCTCGGCCTCGCCCGCGTCGAGGCGGACCACTGAAAAGGGGTCGTCGAGCGGCAGGCCGGTTTTTTCGGCAAAGGCGCGCCCGCGCTCGGCGACGAGGCCATGGTCCGGACCGTAAATCAGCACGAGGAGGAAACGTGGGTCCGGCCGCGCCAGCCAGCCGTCCACCTCATATGCTTTCTTCTGCGCCATAGGGGTGCTGTAGCATAGAAGGCGGTCAAGTCGAGAGCTGACGGTGGCACATGGATCCTGTCCCTGGAACGGTGCCGGATACGATTTCTGTCTTTCCACATGGGTCGAGCAACGCTTTGTTGCCGCGCCGCGGCCGCGAAAGACGGGATATTACGTCGATTTCCTGCCACAGTCGCTGATCACGCCGATGGGATGAGGCGGCGACCGATAGCGGGCTGCCCCGGCAGCCCGAATGTGCGAAGATGACGCAAACGGGAGGACGACGGCATGAACGAAGCCCTGCGTTTCCATGTCCCCGAACCGGAGGTGCGGCCGGGCGGAGCGCCGGACTTCTCGACCGTTCCTATTCCCAAGGCCGGCTCGGTTCCGCGCCCGCCGGTCGATGTCGATCCGCGCGAAATCCGCGATCTCGCCTTTTCAATCATCCGCGTGCTGAACCGCTCTGGCGAGGCCGTCGGCCCGTGGGCGGGCCTGCTGTCGGACGAAGAGCTGCTGGAGGGGCTGCGTCACATGATGACCCTGCGCGCCTTCGACCAGCGCATGCAGATGGCGCAGCGGCAGGGCAAGACCTCCTTCTACATGCAGCATCTTGGCGAAGAGGCGGTGAGCTGCGCCTTCCGCAAGGCGCTCGAGCCCGGCGACATGAATTTCCCGACTTATAGGCAGGCCGGACTGCTGGTCGCCGGCGGCTACCCGCTGGTGACGATGATGAACCAGATCTATTCCAACGAGGCGGACCCGCTGAAAGGGCGGCAACTGCCGATCATGTATTCCTCGAAGGAGCACGGCTTCTTTTCCATCTCCGGCAATCTGGCGACGCAATATGTGCAGGCCGTGGGCTGGGCGATGGCCTCGGCGATCAGCGGCGACACCAGGATCGCGGCGGGCTGGATCGGCGACGGCTCGACGGCCGAGTCGGATTTCCATTCGGCGCTGGTCTTCGCTTCCACCTACAAGGCGCCGGTCATCCTCAACGTCGTCAACAACCAGTGGGCGATTTCGACCTTCCAGGGCATCGCGCGGGGTGGGGCCGGTACGTTCGCTGCGCGCGGACTGGGTTTCGGCATCGCGGCGCTGCGCGTCGACGGCAATGATTATCTGGCCGTGCATGCGGTGGCGAAATGGGCGGCGGAGCGGGCGCGCTCCAATCTCGGGCCGACGCTGATCGAGCATGTCACCTATCGCGTCGGCGCGCATTCGACCTCCGACGACCCGTCCGCCTACCGGCCGAAGGAAGAGTCTTCTGCGTGGCCGCTGGGCGATCCGGTGATCCGGTTGAAAAACCATCTCGTCCGGCGCGGCGTGTGGTCGGAGGAGCGGCACACCCAGGCCGAGGCCGAAATCCTCGACGGTGTGATAGCGGCGCAAAAAGAGGCCGAGCGGCACGGCACGTTGCATTCCGGCAACAGGCCGTCGGTGCGTGACATGTTCGAGGGTGTCTATGCCGAGATGCCGCCGCATCTCAGGCGCCAGCGCCAGCAGGCGGGAATATAGTCATGCCCCGCAGGACGATGATCGAAGCCATCCGCGACGCTATGGACGTGTCCATGGGGCGCGATGAGAAGGTGGTGGTGTTCGGCGAGGACGTCGGCTTCTTCGGCGGCGTTTTCCGCTGCACGCAAGGGCTGCAAGCGAAATACGGCAAGAACCGCTGCTTCGATGCGCCGATCTCCGAATCCGGCATCGTCGGCACGGCGATCGGCATGGCGGCATACGGTTTGAGGCCCTGCGTCGAGATTCAGTTTGCCGACTATATGTATCCGGCCTACGACCAGCTCACCCAGGAAGCGGCGCGCATCCGCTACCGTTCCAACGGCGACTTCACTTGCCCGATCGTGGTGCGTATGCCCACCGGCGGCGGCATTTTCGGCGGCCAGACGCACAGCCAGAGCCCGGAGGCGCTGTTCACTCATGTCTCCGGCCTCAAGACCGTGGTGCCGTCCAATCCGCACGATGCCAAAGGCCTGCTGATCGCCGCCATCGAGGATCCCGATCCGGTGATCTTCCTGGAGCCGAAGCGACTCTACAACGGGCCGTTCGACGGCCATCACGAGAGGCCTGTGACGTCGTGGTCGAAGCATGAGCTCGGCGAGGTGCCCGACGGCCATTATTCCGTGCCGCTCGGCAAGGCGGCGGTGCGCCGAGGCGGCGCGGCAGTCACCGTGCTCGCCTACGGCACGATGGTGCATGTCGCGCTGGCGGCGGCCGAGGAGACCGGAATCGACGCCGAGGTGATCGATCTGCGCACGCTGCTGCCGCTCGATCTCGACGCCATCGTCGCCTCGGTGACAAAGACAGGCCGTTGCGTGGTGGTGCAGGAAGCGACGCTGACTTCCGGCTTCGGTGCCGAGCTGGCCGCGCTGGTGCAGGAGCATTGCTTCTATCATCTCGAAGCGCCGGTGGCGCGCGTCGCGGGGTGGGACACGCCCTATCCGCACGCACAGGAATGGGATTATTTCCCCGGTCCCGTACGCGTCGGGCGTGCACTTGTCGAAACCATGGAGGCCTGACCATGGGCGAACACGTCATCAAGCTGCCGGATGTCGGCGAAGGCGTCGCCGAGGCGGAGCTGGTCGAATGGCATGTCAAGGTCGGCGATCCCGTGCGCGAGGACCAGGTGCTGGCCGCCATCATGACCGACAAGGCCACGGTGGAGGTTCCTTCGCCGGTCGATGGCGAGGTGCTGTGGCTGGGCGCCGAGATCGGCGACACGGTGGCGATCGGCTCTCCTATCGTGCGGTTGAAGGTGGCCGGGGATGGGAATGTCGTAGCCGGGACGCAGGCGACCGAAACCCAACCGGGTCCGGCCGAAAACGGAGCGGCAGGGACCCCCATCCCTAACCCCTCCCCCCAGGGGGGAGGGGAACGTTCCGTGGCTTCCAAAGCCGGGACCAAGTCCGAGACGTCGTCCGATAAAGATACATCGGAGAGAGATAGATCGCAGCCAGAATCCCTCTCCCCCTTGAGGGGTGGGGGTAGTCTCGCGCCGGGCTCTCCGTCTCGATATTCCACAGCAGTTCCGCGGCCCGAAGGCGAAAAACCACTGGCCTCTCCGGCGGTCCGGCTGCGGGCGAAGGAAGCCGGCATCGACCTGCGCAGGGTGCCGGGCTCCGGTTCAGCCGGGCGTATCACGCATGAGGATATCGACGCCTTCCTCGCGCATGGCGCGCAGGCGCCGCAGCCGGGCGGCGGATTGGCCCGCAAGGAGGCGGTCGAGGACATCAGGATCGTGGGGCTGCGCCGAAAGATCGCGGAGAAGATGCAGCTTGCCAAGGCGCGCATTCCGCACATCACCTATGTCGAGGAGATCGACGTCACCGCGCTGGAGGATCTGCGCGCGGCGCTCAACAAGCAAAAGAAGCCGGCGCCGGGCGGCGCTGATCGGCCGAAGCTGACGCTGTTGCCCTTCCTGGTGCGGGCGATGGTCAAAGCGATCGGCGAGCAGCCGCAGATGAACGCCCTGTTCGACGACGAGGCCGGCATCGTCCATCGCCATGCCGGCATTCATGTCGGCATTGCCGCGCAGACCCCGAACGGGCTCGTCGTCCCGGTCGTGCATCATGCCGAGGCGCGTGATCTTTGGGATTGCGCGGCGGAAATCAACCGGCTGGCCGAAGCCGCGCGGTCGGGCACGGCAAGCCGCGACGAGCTTTCCGGCTCGACCATCACCATCACCTCGCTCGGTGCGATGGGCGGCGTTGCGACGACGCCTGTCATCAATCATCCGGAGGTGGCGATCGTCGGGGTCAACAAGATGATGGTGCGACCAATCTGGGACGGCGCGCAGTTCGTGCCGCGCAAGATGATGAATCTTTCCTCTTCCTTCGACCATCGGGTCATCGATGGCTGGGACGCGGCCGTGTTCATCCAGCGCATCAAGGCGCTTCTGGAAACGCCGGCGCTGATCTTCGTGAACGACTGAGCGGACAGAACGTGATGAAGGACATCATTTGCAAGCTGCTTGTCATCGGCGCCGGTCCCGGCGGCTATGTCTGCGCCATCCGCGCGGGCCAGCTGGGGCTCGATACCGTGATCGTCGAGGCGGCCCGGCCGGGCGGAACCTGCCTCACTGTCGGCTGCATCCCCTCCAAGGCGCTGATCCATGCCGCCGGCGAGTTCGCCAAGGTGTCCGATATGGCCACGGGCTCGGATCCGCTGGGCATTTCGCTTACCCGGCCGGCTATCGAGCTAGGCAGAACGGTCGAGTGGAAAGATGGAATAGTAAGCCGGCTTACCAATGGTGTCGCCGGCTTGCTGAAGAAAGCAAAGGTCAAGCAGGTCGACGGCTGGGCGCGCTTTCGCGACGGCAAAACCGTCGCCGTCGAGACGGAGACCGGCGTGCAGGTGATCCGGGCCGAAACGGTGGTTATCGCCACAGGCTCCGTGCCGGTCGAGCTTCCCTTCCTGCCTTTCGGCGGGCCGGTGATCTCCTCGACCGAGGCACTGTCGCTCGCGACCGTTCCCGACAGGCTGGCCGTGGTCGGCGGCGGCTATATCGGGCTGGAACTCGGCACGGCCTTCGCCAAGCTGGGGTCCAGGGTGACAATCGTCGAGGCCCTGCCACGGCTGCTGGCGCAGTATGACGCGGAGCTGACGCGGCCGGTGATGAAACGGCTTGCCGGGCTCGGCGTCGAGGTGCTGACCGGCGCCAAGGCTAAAGGCATGTCGAAAAAAAGTGACGCGCTCATCGTCGAGGCGCAGGACGGCAGCGAGAAAAAGATCGCCGCCGACCGCGTGCTCGTCACCGTCGGGCGCCGGCCTGCCGTCGAGAGTTGGGGATTGGAGGAGATCGATCTCGACAGGAACGGCCCCTTCATCCGCATCGACGATCAGTGCCGCACCTCGATGCGCGGCGTCTATGCCATCGGCGACGTCACCGGAGAGCCGATGCTGGCGCATCGCGCCATGGCGCAGGGCGAGATGGTGGCCGAGATCGTCGCGGGGGAAAGGCGCGGCTGGGACAAGCGCTGCATTCCGGCGATCTGCTTCACCGACCCGGAGGTGGTGAGCGCCGGCCTGACGCCTGACGAAGCGAAGGCCGCAGGCAGGGACGTCAAGGTCGGACTGTTTCCCTTCAGCGCCAATGGCCGCGCCATGACCCTGCAAGGCGAGGACGGCTTCGTGCGGATCGTCGCCCGCGCCGACAATCACCTGATCCTCGGCATGCAGGCTGTCGGCCAGGGCGTGTCCGAGCTTTCGGCGGCGTTCGGGCTCGCCATAGAGATGGGCGCGCGGCTGGAGGATGTGGCCGGCACCATCCATGCGCATCCGACGCTCGGCGAGGCGGTGCAGGAGGCGGCGCTGCGGGCGCTCGGCCACGCCCTTCATATCTGAAGCGCGCCGCGATCTCTCAGGTTCGCTCCATTTTGCCTCAAGTCTTTGGTTTCAACATGTCCTCATCCGAAAGCCGGCGCCCGTTTTCGGGCCTGCCGGGTGAGGCGCCCCGGCTTTGAGCGCCGTCCTCCATCACGCAGACGTGTCCAAGGGCCTTCGGTCCCGAAAAGACATAATCTTGACTGATCAAATCATGTATTGTTAGGGACTGACTGCCCGTAACCCCCAAGGGTCCAGGAGACAGACATGAAATCAGCCCTCTTCCTGTTTGCCGGCGTCGCTTTCGCCGCTGCAAGCGTTTTCGCAGGCCCGGCGGCGGCCGATGACGACGGCATCATCATCTACAATGCCCAGCATGAAAGCCTGGCCAAGGAATGGGCCGAAGGATTCACCAAGGATACCGGCATCAAGGTGACGCTGCGCAACGGTGGCGACAGCGAATTCTCGAACCAGCTCGTCGCCGAAGGCAAGGCCTCGCCGGCGGACGTGTTCCTCACCGAGAATTCGCCGGCCATGGTGCTGGTCGAGAACGCCGGGCTGTTCGCGCCGGTGGACGCCGACACGCTGGCCGAGGTGCCGGAGAATTTCCGTCCCGCCAGCGGCAAGTGGATCGGCATCGCCGCCCGCAGCACCGTGTTCGCCTACAACAAGGACAAGCTCAAGGAAGATCAGCTGCCGAAGTCGCTGCTCGAGCTGGCCGATCCGAGCTGGAAGGGCCGCTGGGCCGCCTCACCCTCCGGCGCGGACTTCCAGGCCATCGTCAGCGCTCTGCTTGAACTCAAGGGCGAACAGGCGACGACCGACTGGCTGAAAGCCATGAAGGAGAATTTTACCGCCTATCGTGGCAACGGCACGGTGATGAAGGCGGTCAATGCCGGTGAGGTCGAAGGTGGCATCATCTACCATTATTACTGGTTCGGCGATCAGGCCAAGACCGGCGAGAACAGCAACAATGTTGCCCTGCATTATTTCAAGAACCAGGATCCGGGTGCGTTCGTCTCGATCTCGGGCGGCGGCGTGCTGGCTTCATCGAAGCATCCGAAGGAAGCGCAGGCATTTCTTAAATGGGTGGCCGGCAAGGGCGGGCAGGACGTTCTGAAGAACGGCACGTCGTATGAGTACGCCGTCGGTGTGGGTGCAGAATCCAACCCCAAGCTGGTACCGCTGGCCGATCTCGATGCGCCGAAGGTCGAGCCGGCCAACCTCAACTCCCAGAAGGTCACCGACCTGATGACGGCGGCCGGCTTGCTTTAACCGGCATTCGTCATAAAAGGGCGTCATGCCCTTCGCTCCCGCGGACCCGATCCTGAACCGGACCGCGGGAGAAACGTTTCAGGAAGCCCATGCGCTCATTCCTTGTTCGGCACCTTCTTCCGCCGCCTTCTGGCGCGGGCCGGTTGCTGCTCGCGAGGACCTGTTCATGACGGCGACAGGCGCGTCGCTGCGTTTGATGCCGGGCGCCCGGCCGCGCCGGCGTCCTATGCCTTGGATTGCGCTGGCCGCGACGGCGGTCTCGCTGCTCGCACTGCTGCCGCTCGCCTTCATTGTCTGGGTGACCATCCGCACCGGATGGGCCCAGAGCTATGCGCTGATCGTGCGGCCGCGCGTCGGCGAGTTGCTGGTGAACACGGTCCTGCTGGTAGTGATAACGGTGCCCATCTGCGCCGTGCTGTCGGTGGCACTGGCCTGGCTCACCGAGCGGTCGGATCTGCCGGGCGCACGCTTCTGGTCGCTCTTGGCGGTTGCGCCGCTGGCCGTTCCCGCCTTTGTGCATTCCTATGCCTGGGTGACGCTGGTGCCCGGTATGCACGGCCTGGGGGCCGGCGTGCTGGTTTCGGTCATCGCCTATTTCCCGTTCATGTATCTGCCGATCTCGGCGACGCTGCGCCGACTCGATCCGGGGCTGGAGGATGGCGCCGCCTCGCTCGGACTGGGTCCGTGGCGGGTGTTCAGGCGCGTGGTGCTGCCGCAATTGAGGCTGGCGCTGTGTGGCGGCGCGCTGCTGGTCGGTCTGCACCTGCTCGCCGAATACGGCCTGTTCGTCTTCGTGCGCTTCGACACGTTCACCACGGCCATCGTCGACCAGTTCCAGTCCACCTTCAACGGTCCTGCCGCCAACATGCTGGCCGGCGTGCTCGCTGCGTGTTGTCTGGCGCTGCTCGGCGTGGAGGTGATGGTGCGCGGCGAGGAGCGCTACGCGCGCGTAGGATCGGGGGCAGCACGGATGCGCCGGCGGGCGCGCCTCGGCGGGTTTACCCTGCCCGCGCTGGCGCTTCCGGTCGTCACGGCGCTGCTTTCGCTCGGCGTGCCGTTCCTCACCATCGGCCGCTGGCTGTTGGCGGGCGGCAGCGCGGTCTGGCAATGGGGCGACATCGCGCTGGCGGTCGGGCAGACGCTTTTTCTGGCGGTGGCCGGCGGCGTGCTCGCGACACTTGCCGCGATCCCGATCGCCTGGCTTTCGATCCGCAAGCCGGGCCGGTTGCAACGGGCGCTGGAGGCCTGCAACTACATCGTCGGCGCGCTGCCGGGCGTGGTGGTGGCGCTGGCGCTGGTGACGATCACCGTACAGGTGCTGCTGCCGCTCTACCAGACCCTGTTCACCATCCTGTTCGCCTATGCGCTGATGTTCCTGCCGCGCGCCGTCGTGTCGTTGCGCGCCTCCATCGCGCAGGCGCCGGTGGAGCTGGAGCGCGCCGCCGGCAGTCTTGGGCGTCCGCCGCTGCGGGCCTTGTGGTCCACCACCGTGCGGCTGTCGGCTCCCGGCGCGGCCGCCGGCATCGCGCTCGCCGCGCTCGGCATCATGAACGAATTGACCGCGACGCAGATGCTGGCCCCGAACGGCGTGCGCACGCTGGCGCTCGCCTTCTGGAGCTACAGCGGCGAGATCGACTACGCTGCCGCCGCCCCCTATGCGGCGATCATGGTGGCGCTGTCGTTGCCGCTGACCTTCCTGCTTTACGTCCAGTCGAAACGGATGGCCGGCCGATGAGCGCGCTCGCCATCTCCGGACTGAAGAAACGCTACGGTCCGGTCACGGCGCTGGCCGGCGTCGACCTCGAGGTGCGTTCGGGCAGCCGCACGGCCATCGTCGGGCCGTCGGGCTGCGGCAAGACCACGCTGCTGCGTCTGATCGCGGGCTTCGAGGCACCCGATGAGGGAAGCATAACCCTGGACGGGCACGTCATGGCCGATCAGACGCGTTTCGTGCCGGCGCACCAGCGCGGTATCGGCGTGGTGGCGCAGGACGGCGCGTTGTTCCCGCATCTGTCGATCGCCGACAATATCGGCTTCGGGTTGGACCGGGGCGAAGCCGGCCGAGAGGCGCGCATCGCCGAACTCGCCTATATCGTGGGGCTGGACAAGGGAATCCTAAAGCGTCGGCCGCACGAGCTTTCCGGCGGGCAGCAGCAGCGCGTGGCGCTGGCGCGCGCGATGGCGGTGAAGCCGCGCCTGATGCTGCTCGACGAACCGTTCTCGGCGCTGGACACCGGCCTGCGTTCCTCCATGCGCAAGGCGGTGGCCGAGCTTCTGGAAGGGGCGGGCATCACCACCGTGCTGGTCACGCACGACCAGGCCGAGGCGTTGTCCTTCGCCGACCAGGTCGCGGTGATGCGCGACGGCGCGTTCTCGCAGGTCGGCAGTCCGCGCGACCTCTATATGAAGCCCAGGGACCGCATGGTCGCGGAATTCCTCGGCGATGCAATCGTGCTGGCGGCGCGGGTCGTCGACGGTCACGCCGAATGCCGGCTCGGCCGCATTCCTGTCGAAGGCCTGGTGCACAAGGAAACCGTCCGCATCATGCTGCGGCCCGAGCAGATCGCGGTCAAACGCACCGCGCGGCAGGGTATGTCGGGATCTTCCGACATGCTGTTCGCGGAGGTGAGCGAATGCGAATTCGCCGGCGCGGTCTGCACGATCGCGGTGCGGCTTCTCAACAACCCCGATCCGCCGGACGCGGCCGCGATCGGATCGACGCCGCTATTGCTGAAGCATTCGGGCATCGATGCGCCGTCCGTGGGCGAGATCGTACGGATCTCCGTGACGGGCAAGGCGCACGTGCTGGGGTGAGCGACCAATTTGGCGAAGGCGAATTGATCGTGCCGCCGGCACGATCAAAGGTCGCGAACGCTTGGGAGCAGACAGCGAGACCTCGGCAGGGAGCTCGGCCTTAAACTCGCTTGCCGGCCTGATCGAACCAGTGAAGCTTTTCCGCCTGCGCGACGACGCGCAGCCGGTCTCCCGGCTTCGCCGTGGCGCGGCCGGCGACGCGCACGACGATGCGGCCGCCACCAGCGGCGCAGTGGAGAAAGCTCTCGGCACCAACCGGTTCCACGCCCTCCACAGTGACGGGAAGCAAGAAGGCGCCCACAGGCGTCGCGCCATCCGTCGAGAGTTCCGCGTCCTCGGGCCTGAAGCCGAGTGTGGCGGCGCCTGCCGGCGCGGCGACGCCGATGGCCGTGCCGTCGGCAAGCGTGCGGTTTGAGCCATCGCCGGCGAGGGAGAGAAGGTTCATCGGCGGCGCGCCGATGAAGGACGCCACGAAGGTCGAGGCCGGCTTCTCGTAGATGTCGAGCGGAGCGCCCATCTGCTCGACAAGGCCGCCGTTCATCACCACCAGTATGTCGGCCAGCGTCATCGCCTCGAGCTGGTCATGGGTGACATAGACGGAAGTCACGCCGAGCGCGCGCTGCAGGTTCTTGATTTCGACGCGCATCTGGCCGCGCAGCTTGGCGTCGAGATTGGACAGCGGTTCGTCGAAGAGGAAGACCTTGGGATTGCGCACGATGGCGCGGCCCATGGCGACGCGCTGGCGCTGGCCGCCGGAAAGCTCGCGCGGGCGGCGGTCGAGAAGGTGGGCGAGTTCCAGCGTCTTGGCGACGTCGCGCACGCGCCGGTCGATCTCGTCCTTCGGCGTGCCTCGGTTCCTCAGCCCGTAGGCCATGTTGTCGTAGACCTTCATGTGCGGATAGAGCGCATAATTCTGGAACACCATGGCGATGTCGCGCTCGGTCGGGCCGACCGCGTTCACCACCTTGCCGTCGATGGAACAGGTGCCGGAGGTGATGGTTTCCAGCCCCGCGATCATGCGCAGCAAAGTGGATTTGCCGCAGCCTGACGGACCGACCAGCACGCACAATTCCTTGTCGGGAATGGCGATCGACACGCCTTTCACCGCTTCGACGCCGCCGGGATAGACCTTCTTGACGTCCTTGAGATCGACTGTGGCCATCAGGCGTTCCGTTCTGTCATGGGGCGACCATCCTCGTCACTTCTCGTTCTCGACAAGGCCGCGCACGAACCAGCGCTGCATCAGCACCACCACCAGGATGGGCGGCACGATGGCGAGCATCGCCGTCACCATCACCAGATGCCATTGGGTGTCGGCATCGGCGAAGGAAACCATCTTCCTCAGCGCGATGACGATGGTGTTCATGTCGTTATGGTTGGTCACCAGCAGCGGCCACAGATATTGCGTCCAGCCGTAGATGAAGAGGATGACGAAGAGGGCCGCGATGTTGGTGCGCGAGAGCGGCAGCAGGATATCGAAGAAGAAGCGCCAGGGGCCGGCGCCGTCGACGCGAGCGGCTTCGACAAGCTCGCCCGGGATGGTCATGAAGAACTGGCGGAACAGCAGCGTCGCCGTCGCCGAGGCGATCAGCGGCAGGATCAGGCCGGCATAGGTGTCGATCAGTCCGAAATCGACCATCACCTTGTAGGTCGGCAGGATGCGCACCTCGACGGGGAGCATCAGGGTGATGAAGATCAGCCAGAAAAAGGTCATCCTGAGTGGAAAGCGGAAGAACACGATCGCGTAGGCCGACAGGATCGAGATGCAGATCTTGCCGATGGCGATGCCGAGCGCCATCACCGTCGTGTTGAAGAGCAGCGTCCAGACGTCGACGCCGCCAATGCGGCCGATACCTCCGAACAGCGCCTCCTTGTAGTTCGCCCAGAATTCGGCGCCCGGCAGCAGCGGCAGCGGCGGGCGCAGGATGGTCTGCAGCGTGTGAGTCGACGCGACGAAGGTGTAGTAGATCGGGAAGGCGACGATCAGTATGCCGAGGATCAGGATCGCATGGGCGAGGTAGATGCCGGCCGCCGACTGGCCGATCATCAGCCTGTCGTGCCCGCTGGCGGGTGCGGTTGGTTCAGCCATAGTGCACCTTCCTTTCCACGTAGCGGAACTGGATGGCGGTCAATGCGATGACGATGACCATGAGGATCACCGACTGGGCGGCCGACGAGCCGAGGAGCAGGTTGACGAAGCCGTCATTGTAGACCTTGTAGACCAGTGTCTCGGTAGATTTGCCTGGCCCGCCGCCGGTCACCGCATGGACGATGCCGAAAGTGTCGAAGAAGGCGTAGGTCGTGTTGATGACGAGCAGGAAGAAGGTGGTCGGCGCGAGCAGCGGGAAGACGATCGTCCAGAACCGCTTGGTTTCGCCCGCGCCGTCGATTGCCGCCGCCTCGATCAGCGATTTCGGAATCGCCTGAAGGCCGGCGACGAAGAACAGGAAATTGTAGCTGATCTGCTTCCAGGCGGCGGCGGCGATGAGCAGGATCATCGCATGCGTGCCATTCAGCACGGGGTCCCACGGGATTCCCATGCGCCGTATCAGCACCGCGACCGAGCCGATCGAAGGATTGAACATGAAGAGGAACAGCATGCCGGCGATGGCCGGCGCCACCGCGTAGGGCCAGATCATCAGCGTGCGGTAGAAGCCTTTGCTGCGCACCACCTTCTCGGCCATCACCGCGAGCAGCAGCGCGACGCTCATGGCGACCGCGGCGGTGGCGACGGAGAAGACGATCGTGACCTTGATCGAATTGATGTAGGCCGGCTCGGCGAGGACTTTCTGGAAATTCGCGAACCAGACGAATTTCGATTTAAGGCCGAAGGGATCCTCCTTCAACATGGACTGGTAGAGCGCCTGCCCCGCCGGCCAATAGAAGAAGATCAGCGTAATGGCGAGCTGCGGCGCCACCAGCAGATACGGCAGGACCTTGTTGGGAAAGACGACGCGCTGGGCCAGAGTGAATGTCCTCGTTCGCCAGGAGCGCCCACGCCGGGAAGCGTGGGCGCGAACTCAACCTCGATCAGCCGCCGGTCGCTTCCTTGATCGCGGCGTTGCCGCGCTGGACCGCGTTGTCGAGCGCCTGCTGGGCCGTTTCCTGGCCGGCCAGCATCTTCTCGAACTCCTCGTTCTGGATGTCGCGCACCTGCGGCAGGTTAGGCAGGCGCACGCCCTTGGAATTGTCGGTCGGCGCCTTGCCCATCATCTGCAGGATCGGCGTCTCGCGGCCGGGGTTCTTGTCATAGAAGCCGGACTTCTTGGTGGCCTCATAGGCTTCGAGCGTGACAGGCAGGTAACCGGACTTCTCGTGCAGGTACTGCTGCACCTCGGTCTTCGAGAGGTAGGTGAAGAAAGCGGCGACGCCCTTGTATTCCTCATCGGACTTGCCGCCCATCACCCACAGGCTGGCGCCGCCGGGCGTGGTGTTCTGCGGCGCGCCCTTGGCGTCGCTGTCATAGGGTAACTGGCCGATGCCGTAGTTCATGCCCGATTTGACGATATCGCCGAGGCCGCCCGAGGATTCGGTCATGATGCCGCATTCGCCGGCCAGAAAGATCTGCTTGGCCTCGGAGGTGCGGCCGCCATATTTGAAGGTGCCGTCCTTGGCGAGGTCCGCCAGCGCCTGGAAATGATTGACGTAGATCGGCGCGTTGATCTTCAGCTCCGGCGTGCCGCCGGCGAGACCGTTCTGGTTGGTCGCCCACGGAACGTCGTTCCAGGCGGCGAAGTTCTCGAGATGGATCCAGGTCAGCCAGGTCGACGTGTAGCCGCAGGCCGCCGCACCGCTTTCCTTGATCTTCTTGGCGTCGTCCCACACCTCGTTCCAGGTCTTGGGCGGCGTGTTCTCGTCCAGCCCGGCCTTCTTGAAGATATCCTTGTTGTAATAAAGGATCGGCGAGGACGAGTTGTAGGGGAAGGACAGCATGGTGCCGTCGGGCTTGGAGTAGTAGGCAACGATGCCGGGCAGGTACTGGCTCTTGTCGAACTTGAAGCCCGCGTCGGTCAGCACGTCCGCGACCGGCTTGATCGCGCCTTCGGCCGCCATCATCACGCCGGTGCCGACGTCGAAGACCTGGATGATGTCCGGCGCCTGGCCGGCGCGGAAGGCGGCAATGCCGGCGTTCAGCGTCTCGGGATAGGTGCCCTTGAAGACGGGAACGATCTCGTAGTCCTTCTGGCTGGCGTTGAAGTCCTTGGAAATCTTGTCGACCACCTCGGCATTGGCGCCGGTCATGGCGTGCCACCAGGTGATCTTGGTCACGGCAAAGGCCGAGGTGGTGGAAAGCAGGGTCAAGGTGGCGGCGAAACCGGCCGCAAAGCCGCGAAACTTCATGTCTCTCTCCCGATCTGTCGTTGGCGAGGTGAACCCGCGGCGGGAGTATCGACGGATTATGACAGGTGCACAACAGTTTTGTTATAGCTGCGTGACCTTTCACACGAAGTTCGGTTCGGTTTCGTTTCCAGCCAAGGCGGATCTTCTTAGCTGGCTTGCGCCGCTTCGATCAGCCGCTTCGCGTCGGAGCTCGACCATTCCGCCGGGCCGTTCATATGACCGATCAGGCAGCCGTCGCCATCCACCAGCATGGTCACCGGCAGGCCGAGCGCCAAGCCGCGTTTTTTTACGGTGTCGAACAGCTTGAGCGTCGGCTCGCGATAGAGCTTCAGATTCTTCACGCCGATCTCGCCCAGGAACTTCTTCGGCTTGGCGTCATCGCCGGTGTCGACGTTGATGGCCACCACCTCGAACTTGTCGCCGCCGACTTCCTGCTGCAGGGCGTCGAGCGCGGGCATTTCGGCGCGGCAGGGCGCGCACCAGGTCGCCCACAGATTGACCAGCAAGGTCTTGCCGACCCCTTCTCTTCCGGCAAGGTCGGCGATCGTCATCGGCTTGCCGTCGGGCCCCTCGAAGGCTAGTGCCTTCATCGATTGCGGCGGATCGGCCGGCAGCAGGGCGGCGACCTGCCCTGTCGCGGCGGCTGCGACCGTTTTCGCCTTGGCGGCCTTGGCGGCGCAGGCGACGTCGGCGTCCGGATCGGCAGTTGCCGTGTTCGCCGGCGGCTCCGCGTTGCCAAGATGGTTCTCCCTGACATATACCGCGACCGCGCCCACCAGCGCGCCGGCGACCAGCGCGATAAGGATGAGCCGTGCCGCCGGGAAGAGTTTTCTGCCGTCTGCCATTTGAAGTCCGCTTCCGAAACAGGGTCATTATGATGAGCGAGAAGAAGGCCAGCAACCAGATGTGGGGCGGACGTTTCGCCTCAGGCCCGACCGCCGTCATGGAGGCGATCAACGCCTCGATCGACTTCGACCGCAAGCTCTACGCCCAGGACATCAGGGGTTCCGTCGCCCACAGCGCCATGCTGGCCGAAACGGGCATTATTTCGGCGGCCGATCAAGAAAAAATCGCTCACGGGCTGAACACGATCCTGAAAGAGATCGAGGACGGCAAGTTCTCGTTCTCCACGCGGCTGGAGGACATCCATATGAATGTCGAGGCGCGGCTGGCCGAACTGATCGGCCCTGCCGCAGGGCGCCTACACACGGCGCGCTCGCGCAACGACCAGGTGGCCGTGGATTTCCGCCTGTGGGTCAAGGACGAGCTTTTGCGCATCGCCGAGGCCCTGAAAGGACTGATCGCCGCGTTCCTCGACCGGGCCGAGGAGCACGCCGCGACGGTCATGCCCGGCTTCACCCACATGCAGGCGGCGCAGCCGGTCACTTTCGGCCATCATTGCATGGCCTATGTCGAGATGTTTTCACGCGATCTTTCGCGGGTGCGCGACGCCATCGAACGCATGGACGAAAGCCCGTTGGGCGCGGCCGCACTTGCCGGAACCGGCTTTCCCATCGACCGGCAAGCGACGGCGAAAGCGCTGGGCTTTCGCGAGCCGACCCGCAACTCGCTCGACAGCGTTTCGGATCGCGACTTCGCGCTGGAGTTCCTGTCGGTCGCGGCGATCTGCGGCACGCATCTGTCGCGGCTGGCCGAGGAGATCGTCATCTGGTCGACGCCGCAGTTCGGCTTCGTTCGGCTTTCCGATTCCTTCTCGACCGGCTCCTCCATCATGCCGCAGAAGAAGAACCCGGACGCGGCCGAGCTGGTGCGCGCCAAGGGGGGCCGCATCAACGGCAACCTGATCGCCCTGTTGACCGTCATGAAGGGCCTGCCGCTGACCTATTCCAAGGACATGCAGGAGGACAAGGAAGCGGTGTTCGACGCTGCCGAGACGCTGGACCTGATGCTGGCGGCGATGACCGGCATGGTCGGCGACCTCGAAATCAACACGTCGGCGATGAAGAAGGCGGCCGGCGCCGGCTATTCGATCGCTACCGATCTCGCCGACTGGCTGGTCAGGGAACTCGGCATGCCGTTCCGTGAGGCGCATCACGTCACCGGGCGCGCGGTGGCGCTGGCGGAGAGCAAGAAGGTCGGTCTGGAGAAGCTGTCGCTGGAGGAGCTTCAATCGATCCATCCGGCCATCACCGGCGACGTCTTTTCGGTGCTGTCGGTGCAGAAATCGGTCGCCAGCCGCAAAAGCTTCGGCGGCACCGCGCCGGTCGAGGTGCGGCGGCAGGTGCGCTATTGGAAGAAGCGTCTCGCCAAGGCTTGAAGCCGGGTGCAATGAGAACGAAACTCGGCTATAGGCGATGGCTGTGCGGCTCGTGGTCGGGTCGAAACCGATAAGATGGACGGACGAAGCGATGAGCGCTGGAAGGATATTCACCGCACTGGCCCTTACGGCGACCGTGATGCTGGTTTCCGCCTGCGGACGCAAATCACAGCTCGATACGCCCTACCAGGCTGCGGTCCAGGCCCGCAAGGATGCCGTCAAGGCCAAGGATCCCAATCCGCCGCCGGAGCCGGCAAAGCCGGTCACCGACAAGCCGTTCATTCTCGACAGGCTTATCCAGTAACAGCGCTGTCCTTCCATCCAGCGGGTCCAAGCCGGTGAATCATTTCGACTATCGCGACGGCGTGCTCTTTGCCGAGGACGTGGCGGTCCCCGACATCGCGGCAGCAGTCGGCACGCCTTTCTACTGCTATTCGACGGCGACGCTGACGCGGCATTTCCGCGTTTTCCGCGATGCCTTCGCCGGCCTCGACGCGCTGGTCTGCTACGCCATGAAGGCGAATTCCAACCAGGCCGTGCTGACGACGCTGGCCCGGCTCGGCGCCGGTGCCGACGTCGTCTCGGAAGGCGAGTTGCGGCGCGCGCTCGCCGCCGGCATCCCGGCGAACCGGATTCTCTTTTCCGGCGTCGGCAAGACGGCGCGGGAGATGGATTTCGCGCTGCAAGCGGGCATCCTGTGCTTCAACGTGGAGTCCGAGCCGGAACTGGAACTGCTTTCTGCCCGCGCTGTGGCGCTCGGGAAGGTCGCGCCGGTGTCGCTGCGCATCAATCCGGATGTCGATGCGAAGACCCACAAGAAGATCTCGACCGGCAAGGCGGAAAACAAGTTCGGCATTCCGTGGCAGCGCGCGCGCGCGGTCTATGCGCGGGCGGCCACCCTGCCCGGCATCCGAGTCACCGGCATCGATACTCATATCGGCAGCCAGATTACCGATTTGCAGCCCTTCGACGACGCTTTCGCGCTGCTTGTCGACCTCGTCGGCACGCTGCGTGCCGACGGCCATGCGATCGAGCATGTCGATCTCGGCGGCGGTCTCGGCATCCCCTACCGCACCGACAACAGCCCGCCGCCGCTGCCGGACGCCTATGCGGCGATCGTCAGGAAGCGGGTCGGTCCGCTTGGCCTCAAGGTGATGTTCGAACCGGGACGACTGATCGTCGGCAATGCCGGCATTCTTGTCGCGGAAGTGATCTACGTGAAGGAAGGCGATGCAAAGAACTTCCTCGTCGTCGATGCCGCCATGAACGACCTGATCCGGCCCACGCTGTATGATGCCTTCCATGACATCCGCCCGGTGGTGCAGGCGGGGCCTGATGCGCCGCGCATGACGGTCGATATCGTTGGTCCGGTCTGTGAAACCGGCGATTATATCGGTCTCGACCGCGACTTGCCGCGCCTGAAAGCCGGCGACCTGATTGCGGTCGGCACCGCGGGCGCCTATGGCGCGGTGCAGGCAGGCACCTACAACACGCGCCTGCTGGTGCCGGAAGTTCTGGTCGACGGCGACCGCTTCGCCGTCATCCGGCCGCGCCGGAGCTACGAGGACCTGATCGGCCTCGACGTGATGCCGGACTGGCTGACGTAGCCGCCTAGCGGTCTTTTTCCGGCGCGTGCTCGTCCAAAGAATGCCGCATGATGAGCGGCATCTGGCTGATGGTGAACAGCACGGTGATGGGCATCGTCCCCCAGACCTTGAAGGCGACCCAGAAATCGGTCGAGAAGTTTCTCCATACGACTTCGTTCAGGACCGCGAGAAAAAGGAAAAACAGGCCCCAGCGCAGCGTCAGCTTCTTCCAGCCTGCCGCGTCGAGATGGAAGGCCGAATCGAAGACGTAGCCGAGCAGCGACTTCCCGAAGGCCAGCCCGCCGAGCAGGATGACGCCGAACAGCGTGTTGACGATGGTGGGCTTCATCTTGATGAACTCGTCGTCCTGCAAATAGAGCGTCAGCGCGCCGAAGACGAAGACGACGATGCCGGATACCAGTGGCATGATCGGCAGCGTACGCATCAGGATCCATGACGCCAGCAGCGCGATGGCGGTGGCCGCCATGAACAGGCCGGTGGCGATGAAGATCGGCCCGCCCAGCTCCGCCAGCGCCGGAAACTTCTTCGCCAGCCACTCACCGCGCGTGTTGGCGAAGAAGAAGACCATCAGCGGCCCAAGCTCCAACACCAGCTTGAGTATGGGATTGACGGGTTCCTTTTTCGCCTTTTGCGGGTCGGCGGGATCGCGTTCGAGGATTGGGTCGCTCATGGCTTCCTGATCTTGAAATGGCCGGCCTCACGCCACGCCGGCGATGGCGCGGGCGAAGTCGCTGGCGGAAAAGGGTTCGAGGTCGTCGACCTGCTCGCCGACGCCGATGAAATAGACCGGCAGTCTATGTTTCGCAGCAATGGCGACGAGGATGCCGCCGCGCGCCGTGCCGTCCAGCTTGGTCATCACCAGCCCATTCACGCCGGCGACGTTGCGGAAGATCTCGACCTGGTTGAGCGCATTCTGGCCGGTGGTGGCGTCGACGGTCTGGAGCACGGTGTGCGGCGCCTCTGGATCGAGCTTGCCGAGCACGCGCACGATCTTTTCGAGTTCCGCCATCAGCTCGGCCTTGTTCTGGAGGCGGCCGGCGGTGTCGATGATGAGCACGTCGGTGCCGGCTTCCTTCGCCTTCTCGAAGGCATCGTAGGCGAGGCCGGCGGCGTCGGCGCCGAGCTTGCTTGCGACGACCGGCGACCGGGTGCGTTCGCCCCAGATATTGAGCTGCTCGATCGCGGCGGCGCGGAAGGTGTCGCCGGCCGCCAGCATGACCGAAAGGCCGCCCTCGGTCAGCTTGGCCGCGAGCTTGCCGATGGTCGTGGTCTTGCCCGTGCCGTTGACGCCGACGACGAGGATGACATGCGGCTTGTGGGACAGATCGAGTTCCAGCGGCTGCGCCACCGGCGTCAGCACCTTGCCGATCTCCTCCGCCAGCACGGCGCGAACCTCGTCGTCGGCGATGGTCTTGCCATAGCGACTGGAGGCGAGCGAATCAGTGACGCGCAACGCCGTCTCGACGCCGAGATCGGCGCGGATGAGGATGTCCTCCAGATCCTGCAGCGTGTCCTCGTCCAGCTTGCGCTTGGTGAAAACGCCGGCGATGTTGCCGGTGAGCTCGCGCGACGAGCGCGACAGCCCCTCGCGCATCCGCTGGAACCAGGATTTTTTCGCCACGAGCTCCGGCGCGGCAACCGGTTCGGCCTTCTGCTCGACCTTTTTGGCGACGGTGACCTTGACCGCATCCTTTCCGTTCGCAGGAGAGGCCGGCGGTGGCTTGGCGGCGGTTTCCCTGTCCTCGCTCACGGGCAGATGGTCGGATGGGGGAAGAGCGGCGGCATCGCGCGTCGGCGCTTCCATTGGAACAGAGGGCTGCACGGGCGCGAGGTCCGCGGGCTGAACCGATCCGTTCTGAGGAGGCCGATGCTGCCTCTCGCCTTCATCCCGCGAATGGGCAGACGGCGACGGCGCGGGTGCTTCCGGCGGCACAGGTTCGGCCGGCACCTCGGCCGGTTGCTGCGCAGGGTCTTCCTGCGGCGGCGCGGACGGCACTTCGACCGACGGTCCCGGCGCTATTTCGATCGGCTGCGGTTGGGGTTTCGGCTGCGACGGAGGGGGAACTTCCACCGGCTTCGACGGACGGTCCGGGGCGGGTTCGACCGGCTGTGGCGTTTCCGGTTCCGACGCGGGTTCGGCTGGAATTTCCTGAGGTGCGGGTTCCGCCGGTACGGGCGCAGGAGCTTCCGGCTCCTGGGGCTCGGGCTTTGCCGGGATTTCCGATGGAACGGGTTCCGGCGCTTGCGTCACATGCTCTTGCAACGGCGGCGCAGGTTCGGGCTCGGGCTCGGCTTGCGACAGTTCGACTGGCGCGGGTATCTCTCCTCCCTCGAGAGGGAGGTCCGAAGGGCCAGAGGGGGTTGTCTCGGCCAGGCCCGGCGTTTCCAAGCCCTTTGCCGCGTCACCTGCCTCTTCCAACCGCTCCGCGACCATCCTCCCCTCAGAGGGGAGCATGGTATCGGGCGCAGCCTCATCCGCCGGTGCGGGTTTCAGCGCGTCGAAATTCAGCGGCGGCAGTGGGGCCGTCTCGTCGATCTTCTCCTCGACGACTTCCTTCTTGCCGAAGGAAAAGACCTTCTTGATGAAACCGAATGCCATGCCGTTCCTCAGGCCGCCCGTGCCGCCACCGGCGCTGCTAGAAGCCGCGCGCCGTCATGGCCGGTGACGGTCGCCTCGATGATCTCGCCCGGTTGGCCCGATCGAATAGCGGCCAGCGTAAAACCCTCGGTGCGGCCGAGGCCTTCCCGCTCGATCAGGATCGACTGGTGCGTGCCGTCAAGTCCGGCGAGATGGTGCTGATAGGCTCTCTCGCCCGCCGCGCGGAGTCGTGCCGCGCGTTGCTTGACCACCTCGCGCCTGACCTGCGGCATGCGGGCGGCAGGCGTCCCCTCGCGCGGCGAGAAGGGAAAGACGTGCAGGTGGGTCAGTCCGCATTCCTCGACGATGCTCAGCGAGTTCTCGAACATCGCTTCGGTCTCGGTGGGGAAGCCGGCGATGATGTCGGCGCCGAAGACGATGCCGGGCCTGAGCCCGCGAACGTCCTCGCAGAAGCGGATCGACTGATCGCGCAAATGGCGGCGCTTCATGCGCTTCAGGATCATGTCGTCGCCCGATTGCAGCGACAGGTGCAGATGCGGCATCAGCCGCTTTTCGGTGGCGACGGCCTCCAGCAGGTCCTCGTCGGCCTCGATGGAATCGATGGAAGACAGGCGAAGGCGCTTCACGTCGGGAACCTGGCGCAGGATCGTCCTGACCAGCTTGCCGAGTTTCGGCGCGCCCGGCAGGTCGGCGCCGTAGCTAGTCATGTCGACGCCGGACAGCACGATCTCGGCGTAGCCGTTGCCGGCCAGCCGCTTCACCTGCTCGACCACGCCGCCCATCGGCACCGAACGCGAATTGCCGCGGCCGTAGGGGATGATGCAGAAGGTGCAGCGGTGGTCGCAGCCGTTCTGGACCTGGACGAAGGCGCGCGCCCTGCCCTCGATGGCGTCGACCATATGCGAGGCCGTCTCGCGCACCGACATGATGTCGTTGACGCGCGCCTTCTCGAAGGCGTTGACGCCGAAATCCGGCAAGGCGCGGTAATTATGCGCCTTCAGTTTCTCCTCGTTGCCGAGCACGAGGTCCACCTCGTCCATGGCGGCGAAGCTCGCCGGGTCGGTCTGGGCGGCGCAACCGCTGACGATGATCTTCGCGCCCGGATGCTCGCGCCGCGCCTTGCGGATCGATTGCCTCGCCTGCCGCACGGCTTCGCCGGTGACGGCGCAGGTGTTGAAGATGATCGCGCCGTCCTTGAGCGTGGCCAGCCCGGCCGCTTCAGCCTCGCGCTTCATCACCTCCGATTCATAGGTGTTCAGGCGGCAGCCGAAGGTGACGACCTCTACGCCCTTTGCGTCGGTAGCCATCAGGCGGCGCTTTCCGCGTCGCGCGTCCAGGCGCCTGTCGCCGGATCGAACGTGCCGCCGAATTCCCATTCGGCAGAGCCGGTCATGATCACGTGGTCGTCGTCACGCCACTCGATCGCCAGCTTTCCGCCGCTGGGCGCGGTGACGGTGACGGAGCGGCTGGTCCTATTCGTCCGGGCGGCGGCGACCGCGGCGGCGCAGGCAGCCGAACCGCAGGCTCTGGTTAGGCCCGCGCCACGCTCCCACGTCCGGATGATTATCGAATCGCGCGAGGTGACTTCGGCGATGGTGATGTTCGCCCGTTCGGGGAAGATCGGATGATTTTCCAGCATCGGCCCGAACCGGTCGAGATCGTATGACCAGACGTCGCGGTCGACCCAGAAGATCGCGTGCGGATTGCCCATCGAGACGACCGAAGGCGAGTGCAGCACCGGGGCGTCGATGGGGCCGATCTGCAGTTCGATCATGCGCGTGTCGCGGAACTCCTCGGCCAGCGGAATGTCGCGCCAGCCGAAGCGGGGCCGGCCCATGTCCACCGAGATCAGCCCGTCCTCGTGCTCGACGGCGTTGAGGATACCGGCGCGCGTCTCAAGGGCAAAAGTCTTCTCGCCGGTCTCGGCGGCGAGCGCCTGCACCACGCAGCGCATGCCGTTGCCGCAGGCCTGTGCCGACGAGCCGTCGGCGTTGAGAATGTCGATGAAATGAGCGGTGCCCGGTGAGCGCGCATCGTGGATCGCCATGATCTGATCGAACCGGGTCGCCCGATCGGCGGCGAGCGCAACGGCGGCGGCGGCCGTCACGCGATCGGCGCGGCCGCGCAAGTCAGCGACGATAATCTCGTTGCCGATTCCGTTCATCTTGGCGAAAGGGACGGTCGCTGCCATCGCACCCGGTTCTCGTCCAGCGTTTGGCGCTATATGGCGGAAACGGCCGGGAATTACCAGTGCGACGACAGCTTTCGTGCCGATCCGGACAATGGCTCGGGTCCGGGGTTCAGTAACGGGGTTCGGCTCCGGTCAGGTCACTGCGAAGACGCCGAGGATCACCAGCAGGAAGATGACGAGAACGATGCCGATCAGGACGCGCGCGCCGGTGGCTGCGGCACCCGCAAGCGCCGGCATGCCCAGCAGGCTCGCAGCCGCGGCGACGATCAGAAGAATGATGATCCATTTGACCATGCGAAGTTCCTCGATGATGGGATATTTGCGATGCGGGAAAACGCATGCGGTGCCCGGCGGTTCCATCCGGCCGCCATGGGCTTCGACGCTGTGTCGCCGGCCCGCGCCAAATCGGGTGTACGGCCGGTCGGAATAGCCGACGGTCTCGAACGGCGTCCGCGTGATCGCGGCAAAATTGCAACAGATTTTTCGGCAAACCCTATTTTAACCATATCGGGTTGAAATTCTGCCACCTTCACCATCTTGGTGAGGAAATGCTTGATGACGGAAGGCCCGGCCGGGTCACGGAGGTAACAATGATCTTTTCGAGACTGGGCCTGGTGGCTGTTTCCATGACGGCTGTCGCGGTGGCCGGTTGTTCGAGCACGCGCTTCTCGTCGATGGACTCCGCTCAGCCCGCGCCGCTTCAGGCCGCACCGTCGGGAACTGTTTCGTCGAGCCAGCTGCCGCCGCCCGCCCAGCCGGGAACGGCGGATCCCTCGCAGTTTCCGTCTGCTCCGGGCCAGGGCACGCAGGTGGCGTCGCTGCCGCCGAGCGGCCAGCCGCCGGCCGCCGCCGCTGACCTGACGCCGTCGAGCGTGGCGGGCGTGTGGAACGTCAACGTGTCCGGCCAGAGCTGCAAGGTGGCGACGCCGCAGACAAAATTCGGCTCAGGCTATCGCGCCGGGCCGCTGCATTGTCCGTCGCCTATGGACAGCGTGAAGTCCTGGAACGTCTCCGGCAAGCAACTCACCCTCTTCGATCAGGACGGCGGGACATTGGCGCGGCTCTACTCCACCGGCGGCGAGAAGTTCGACGGCCAGACGTCCAACGGTCAGCCGATCTCACTGACACGCTAGGGCAGCGGGCGTTCTGATGAACGCGACCTCCGCTGCCCGGCTTGATTTCATCGACCGCATTGACGCGAAGCCAGCCGATTCCGGCTGGCTTCGGGATACTCCAAGCTTCACCTCAAAGACCGCACGGACCTCGCATGCACTTGCGTGATGGCCTCCAGACCCGCGCGACGGTTCGCCAGCGCTATGATCATCTGGCCGAGACGAACGCGATCGCGCGCGATGCGGAGCAGGAAAAGATCGCCGATCGCCTGGATCGGCTGATCGACGAGATCGCGGCCAAGCGACTGGCCCACAAGTCGAGCGCGCTCGGATGGCTGTTCGCCCGCAAGCGCGAGACAAAAGAGCCGGTCAAGGGGCTCTATATCCACGGCGGCGTCGGCCGCGGCAAGACCATGCTGATGGACATGTTCTTCGAGCTCGTGCCGGTACGGCGCAAGCGGCGTGTCCATTTCAACGATTTCATGGCAGACGCCCACGACCGTATCCAGAAGCACCGCGCGGCGCGCAAGGAGGGCACGGTCAGGGAAGACGATCCGATCCCGCCGGTGGCGCGCCAGCTTGCCGATCAGGCCTGGGTGCTGTGCTTCGACGAATTCTCGGTCACCGACATCGCCGACGCCATGATCCTGTCGCGCCTGTTCTCGGCATTGTTCACCGCCGGAGTCGTGCTGGTTGCGACCTCGAACGTGGCGCCCGACGATCTCTACAGGGACGGGCTGAACCGCCAGCTCTTCCTGCTCTTCATCGCCCTTCTGGAGCGCAATGCGGATATCGTGGCGCTGGATTCGCAGAAGGACTACCGGCAGGACAAGCTCGCGCGCATGCCGGTGTATCTCACGCCCGACGACGCTGCCGCGCAACGGGAGATGGACCAGGCCTGGGCGGCTGTCTCGCACGGTGTGGAAACGGAAGCGACGATCGCCGTCAAGGGCCGCAAGGTAGCGGTGCCGCGCGCCGCCGGCCGGTCGGCGCGTTTTTCCTTCGCCGAGCTTTGCGATGCGCCGCTCGGCGCGCGCGACTATCTGGCGATCGCCGAGCGTTTCAACACCATCCTCATCGATCACGTGCCGGTGCTCGACCAGACGCGGCGCAATGCCGCCAAGCGGTTCATCCTGCTGGTCGACACGCTCTACGACAAGAAGATGCGGGCCATCATCAGCGCCGAAGCGCCGCCTGACCGGCTCTATGCCGGGCGTGCCGGCGTCACCGAAGCCTTCGAATTCGACCGCACCGCCTCGCGCCTGATCGAGATGCAGAGCTGCGACTGGCTGGAGGACTGGGAGAGCCGGCATCAGAAAGACGGCGGCGCCGCGGCGCGGGCCACGGCGGCCTCTGCCTGACCGGCCGGCGACCGGTGTCGCTGGCGCGGCTCGTCACAAATGCGTCATTGCCCAGTATATATCTTCTGGAGCGAAAGAGGGTCTGCTAAAACGTATATGACGATGAACTTTGACGTTTACGTAAGCCAAAGTTCATCTAACCGATTGAATTTGCTTGGGTTGAAATAACCGGTTGAATTTCAAGCATCGTGGCGGTATGGGGTGCGGCGAAATTTCGCGGCCTTCCCGCCGTTCCGATCCTCCTCAGGCGCACACGGCGCCGTCTTTCAAGGGAAACGATCCTGACATGGCACGCAACAAGATAGCGCTTATCGGCTCGGGCATGATCGGCGGCACGCTGGCCCATCTGATCGGCCTGAAGGAACTGGGCGACGTGGTGCTGTTCGACATCGCCGAGGGCATTCCGCAGGGCAAGGGACTGGACATCGCCGAATCCTCCCCAGTGGAAGGTTTCGACGCCGGCTATACCGGCGTCAACGACTATGCCGGCATCGAGGGCGCGGATGTATGCATCGTCACCGCCGGTGTGCCGCGCAAGCCCGGCATGAGCCGCGACGACCTGCTCGGCATCAATCTCAAGGTGATGGAGCAGGTGGGCGCCGGCATCCGCAAGTATGCGCCCAAGGCCTTCGTCATCTGCATCACCAATCCGCTCGACGCGATGGTGTGGGCGCTGCAGAAGTTCTCCGGGCTGCCCAAGACCCATGTGGTCGGCATGGCCGGCGTGCTGGACTCGGCGCGCTTCCGCTATTTCCTGGCCGAGGAATTCAAGGTTTCGGTCGAGGACGTGTCGGCCATGACGCTGGGTGGTCACGGCGACGACATGGTTCCGATGGTGCGCTACTCAACCGTCGCCGGCATTCCGCTGCCCGACCTCGTCAAGATGGGCTGGACCAGCCAGGAGAAGCTGGACGCCATCGTCGAACGCACCCGCAAGGGCGGCGGCGAGATCGTCGGCCTGCTCAAGACCGGCTCGGCCTTCTACGCGCCCGCCTCTTCTGCCATTGCGATGGCCGAGTCCTACCTGAAGGACAAGAAGCGCGTGTTGCCATGCGCCGCCCATCTCAACGGCCAGTACGGCGTCAAGGATACCTATGTCGGCGTGCCGGTGGTGATCGGCGCCGGCGGCGTGGAGCGCGTCATCGAGCTCGACTTCAGCAAGGCCGAGCAGGTCATGTTCGAGAAGTCGCTTGCCGCGGTGCAGAGCCTGACCGAGGCTTGCACGGGCATCGCGCCGCAACTCGGCAGCAAGTAACGTAGCCTCCGAAGCCAGAAGAGGGCGCCAGCCATGAACATTCACGAATACCAGGCCAAGCAGCTTCTGAAAGGTTACGGCCTGCCGGTCGCAGACGGCGTGCCCGTCATGAAGAAGGACGAGGCTGAGGCCGCCGCCGGCAAGCTGCCCGGCCCGCTCTATGTGGTGAAGAGCCAGATTCACGCCGGCGGACGCGGCAAGGGCAAGTTCAAGGAACTGGGACCCGACGGCAAGGGCGGCGTTCGCCTGTCGAAGTCGGTGGCCGAGGTCGTCGCCAACGTCAACGAGATGCTCGGGCATACGCTGGTGACCAAGCAGACCGGCCCCGCCGGCAAGCAGGTCAACCGCCTCTATATCGAGGATGGCGCTGACATCGACCGCGAACTCTATCTGTCGATCCTGGTGGACCGTTCGGTCGGCCGCGTCGCCTTCGTCGTTTCCACCGAGGGCGGCATGGACATCGAGACTGTCGCCCATGACACGCCGGAGAAGATCGTCACCGTGGCGATCGATCCGGAAAAGGGCGTCACCGACGCCGATGTCAAAGCGATCAACGCGGCGCTGAAGCTTACCGGCGGCGCAGCCGACGACGGCGCGCTGGTATTCCCGGCGCTCTACAAGGCCTTCGTCGAAAAGGACATGAGCCTGCTCGAGGTCAACCCGCTGATCGTCATGAAGAACGGTCGGCTCAGGCTGCTGGACGCCAAGGTGTCGTTCGACAACAACGCGCTGTTCCGTCATCCGGACGTCGTCGACCTGCGCGACACGACCGAAGAGGATGAGAAGGAGATCGAGGCGTCGAAATACGACCTCGCCTACGTCGCGCTCGACGGCAACATCGGCTGCATGGTCAACGGCGCCGGCCTTGCCATGGCGACGATGGATATCATTAAGCTCTACGGCGCCGAACCGGCGAACTTCCTCGACGTCGGCGGCGGCGCCTCGAAAGAGAAGGTCACGGCGGCGTTCAAGATCATCACCGCAGACCCGGCGGTGAAGGGCATCCTGGTCAACATCTTCGGCGGCATCATGAAGTGCGACATCATCGCCGAGGGTGTGGTCGCGGCGGTGAAGGAAGTCGGGCTGAAGGTGCCGCTGGTGGTTCGCCTCGAGGGCACCAATGTCGAACTCGGCAAGAAGATCATCCGCGAGAGCGGACTCAACGTCACCTCCGCCGACGATCTCGACGACGCGGCGAAGAAGATCGTGGCGGCAGTGAAAGGCTGAGCAATGCCTCCCCGCAAGATCAATCTCGTCCAGGCGGCGGATCAGACGATCGAGAAGGTCTTCGATCCGCATATCGCTGGCGACGTGAACGACAGCCAGGCCAAGGTCGCCAAGTTCGGAGAGGTCTTCGACTGGCATGTGCATGAGGCCGAAGACGAGGCGTTCCTCGTCTTGCGCGGCGGGATCGCCCTCGATTTCCGCGACGGTTCGGTCGAACTCGGCGAAGGCGACTTCATAGTCGTGCCGCGCGGCGTCGAGCATCGGCCGCGTTCACTGACCAGCGAGCCTGTGGTGCTGATGTTCGAGCCGGCGACGACGCTCAACACCGGTAACGCCGAGAGCGATCTTACCGTCACCGAGCTGAAGCGGCTCTAGTGCCATGAACGCCAACCCTTCCCAGACGCTTTCCCCCGGTCACCAGCGCCTGCAGGCGCTGGTCGGCACGTGGCGCGGCGAGGAAGAAATGTCGGCCACGCAGTGGGCGCCTGCCGGTCCGGCAAGGGCCGAGGTCGAGACGGTCGTCGAGTTCGGCGGTCTGTTCGTGATGCAGCGCTATCGGCAGGTCCGCGACGGCCGGGAAAGCTTTGCAGCGCACAACGTCTTCGGCTTCGATCAGGCCGACGGGCTTACCAAGATGTTCGCCTTCGATTCGATGGGTTTTTTCCCGGCAAGCCCGGCGACCGGCTCATGGGACGGCGATACACTGGTTCTGGAGCGCTCGTCGCCACGGGGCGCGGCGCGCATGACCTACATGGTCGACGCGGCTGACGGATACCGCACCAATCTGCAGTTCAAGCGCGCCGGTTCCGATGACTGGCAAGACATGGCGAAGGGCACCTTCCGGCGTGTTTCGCCTTCCCGAACAATTTTTTGAGCAAGAAGGTCCAGGCATGTCCATTCTCGTCGACAAGAACACCAAGATCCTGGTCCAGGGCCTGACCGGCAAGACCGGCACGTTCCACACCGAGCAGGCGCTGGCCTATCACGGGACCAGGATGGTCGGCGGCATCCACCCGAAGAAGGGCGGCGAGACCTGGCACGGCAAGGCCGGCGACAGGGAGGTCGACCTGCCGATCTTCGCGACCGTCGCCGAAGGCAGGGAAAAGACCGGCGCCGACGCTTCGGTGGTCTATGTGCCGCCGGCAGGCGCGGCCGAGGCGATCATCGAGGCGATCGATGCCGAGATCCCCCTCATCGTCTGCATCACCGAAGGCATTCCGGTGCTCGACATGGTGCGCGTCAAGGCGCGGCTGGAAAAGTCGAAGTCTCGGCTGCTCGGGCCGAACTGCCCCGGCATCCTGACGCCGGACGAATGCAAGATCGGCATCATGCCGGGCAACATCTTCCGCAAGGGGTCGGTGGGCGTTGTTTCGCGCTCGGGAACGCTTACCTATGAAGCGGTGTTCCAGACTACCAATGTCGGCCTTGGCCAGACGACCGCCGTTGGCATCGGCGGCGATCCGGTCAAGGGCACGGAGTTCATCGACGTGCTGGAGATGTTCCTGGCCGATCCGGCCACAGAATCGATCATCATGATCGGCGAGATCGGCGGCTCGGCCGAAGAGGACGCCGCGCAGTTCCTCAAGGACGAGGCGAAGAAGGGCCGGAAGAAACCGATGGCGGGTTTCATCGCAGGCCGCACGGCGCCCGTGGGACGCACGATGGGCCATGCAGGCGCGGTGATCTCCGGCGGCAAGGGCGGCGCTGAAGACAAGATCGCGGCGATGGAATCGGCCGGCATCAAGGTTTCGCCGTCGCCGGCGCGACTGGGCACGACGCTCATGGAAGCGATCAAGGGATGAGGCAATGGGCAGTCGGCAATGGGCAGTCGTCTTCATGATGCGACTGCCAACTGCCTAGTACCGACTGCCGCAAGCAGGAGACGGAGCCGAAGCTCCGAGCAAAAGATGGCACGACAAGATCAGGCCAACGACCAATTCGAGATCACCTCCTTCCTCTATGGCGGCAATGCCGATTACATCGAGCAGCTCCAGGCCGCCTATGAGGACGATCCGTCGTCCGTCGATCCCGAGTGGCAGGCGTTCTTCGCCGCGCTGAAGGACGATGCCGGAGACGTCCGCAAGAACGCGCGCGGCGCGTCATGGGCGAAGCCCTCCTGGCCGCTGATCGCGAACGGCGAACTCGTCTCCGCGCTCGACGGCAACTGGCCGCTCGTCGAGAAGGTCATCGAGAAGAAGGTGAAGGACAAGGCGGCCGCTAACGGCCACATGATGTCCGACGACGAGGTCCATCAGGCCACGCGGGACTCCGTGCGCGCCATCATGATGATCCGCGCCTACCGGATGCGCGGCCACCTGCACGCCAATCTCGATCCGCTCGGCATCGCCACGCCGCCGGAAGACTACAACGAGCTGTCGCCCGAGACCTACGGCTTCACCGAGGCGGACTACGACCGACCGATTTTCCTCGACAACGTGCTGGGGCTCGAATTCGGCACCATCCGGCAGATGCTGGAAATCCTGACACGCACCTACTGCTCGACGCTCGGCGTCGAGTTCATGCACATTTCCGACCCCGAGGAGAAGGGCTGGATCCAGGCGCGCATCGAAGGCGCCGACAAGGAGATCTCCTTCACCGCCGAGGGCAAGAAGGCGATCCTGTCGAAGCTCATCGAAGCCGAGGGCTTCGAGCAGTTCATCGACGTCAAGTACAAGGGCACCAAGCGTTTCGGTCTCGACGGCGGCGAATCGCTGATCCCGGCGCTGGAGCAGATCGTCAAGCGCGGCGGCCAACTCGGCCTGAAGGAGATCGTGCTCGGCATGGCGCACCGCGGCCGGCTCAACGTGCTCTCCCAGGTGATGGCCAAGCCGCACCGCGCCATCTTCCATGAGTTCAAGGGCGGTTCCTACGCTCCCGACGACGTCGAGGGCTCGGGCGACGTGAAGTACCATCTCGGCGCCTCGTCGGACCGCGAGTTCGACGGCAACAAGGTGCATCTGTCGCTGACCGCGAATCCGTCTCACCTGGAGATCGTCGATCCTGTGGTGATGGGCAAGGCGCGCGCCAAGCAGGACCAGCTCTTCGGGCGCGGACGCGAGGAGATGGTGCCGCTGGAAGAGCGCGCCAAGGTGATGCCGCTGCTGCTGCACGGCGACGCGGCCTTCGCCGGGCAGGGCGTCATCGCGGAAATGCTCGGCCTGTCGGGCTTGCGCGGCCACCGCGTGGCGGGCACGCTGCACTTCATCATCAACAACCAGATCGGCTTCACCACCAATCCGCGCTTCTCGCGCTCCTCGCCCTATCCGTCCGACGTCGCCAAGATGATCGAAGCGCCCATCTTCCACGTCAACGGCGACGATCCCGAAGCGGTCGTCTATGCGGCCAAGGTGGCGACCGAGTTCCGCATGAAGTTCCACAAGCCGGTGGTCGTGGACATGTTCTGCTACCGCCGCTTCGGCCACAACGAGGGCGACGAACCAGCCTTCACGCAGCCGGTCATGTACCGCGCGATCCGCGGCCACAAGACGACGGTGCAGCTCTATGCCGACAAGCTGATCGGCGAAGGGCTGCTGACGCAGGACGATTTCGACAAGATGAAAGCCGACTGGCGCGCCCATCTCGAAACCGAATTCGAGGTCGGTCAGTCCTACAAGCCCAACAAAGCCGACTGGCTGGACGGTGCCTGGTCGGGCCTGCGTACCGCCGACAGCCAGGACGAGCTGCGGCGCGGCAAGACGGCCGTGCCGCTCAAGACGCTGAAGGAGATCGGCAAGAAGCTCACCGAAGTGCCGAAAGGCTTCGAGGCGCACAAGACGATCCAGCGCTTCCTCGACAATCGCCGCCACGCCATCGAATCGGGCGAAGGCATCGACTGGTCGACCGCCGAGGCGCTGGCGTTCGGCGCGATCCTGCTCGACGGCAACCCGATCCGCTTGTCGGGGCAGGATTCGGAGCGCGGCACGTTCTCGCAGCGGCATTCGGTCCTCTACGACCAGAAGGACGAGACGCGCTACATCCCGCTCAACAATCTTTCGCCCGCGCAGGCCGGTTACGAGGTCATCAACTCGATGCTCTCGGAAGAGGCGGTTCTCGGCTTCGAATACGGTTATTCGCTTGCCGAACCCAAGGCGCTGACGCTGTGGGAAGCGCAATTCGGCGATTTCGCCAATGGCGCGCAGGTCATATTCGACCAGTTCATCTCGTCGGGCGAGCGCAAGTGGCTGCGCATGTCGGGCCTGGTCTGCCTGCTGCCGCACGGCTACGAGGGCCAGGGGCCGGAACATTCCTCGGCGCGCCTGGAGCGCTACCTGCAGCTTTGTGCCGAAGACAACATGCAGGTCGCCAACGTCACCACGCCGGCTAACTATTTCCACATCCTGCGCCGGCAGCTCAAGCGCGACTTCCGCAAGCCACTGGTCCTGATGACGCCGAAGTCGCTGCTGCGGCACAAGCGGGCGGTCTCGACTCTGTCGGAAATGGCCGGCGAAAGCGCCTTCCACCGTCTTCTGTGGGACGACGCGCAGATGCTGCCGGACCAGCAGATCAAGCTGGTGAAGGATTCCAAGATCCGCCGCGTCGTGCTGTGCTCGGGCAAGGTCTACTACGACCTCTACGAGGAACGCGAGAAGCGGGGCATCAACGACATCTACCTGCTGCGCGTCGAGCAGCTCTACCCGTTCCCGGCCAAAGCGCTGATCACCGAGCTGTCGCGCTTCCGCAATGCGGAGATGGTGTGGTGCCAGGAAGAGCCCAAGAACATGGGTGCCTGGTCTTTCATCGACCCTTACCTGGAATGGGTGCTCGCCCATATCGACGCCAAGCATCAGCGCGTGCGTTACACCGGCAGGCCGGCTTCGGCCTCGCCCGCGACCGGCCTGATGTCGAAGCATCTGGCGCAGCTCTCCGCGCTGCTCGAAGATTCGCTGGGCGGCTGAGGCCGCTCGCAGACGAAACCTCCAACAACGGAAACGACAATGGCCACCGAAATCAAAGTCCCGACGCTGGGCGAATCGGTCACCGAAGCGACCGTCGGCAAGTGGTTCAAGAAGGTGGGAGACGCGGTCGCCGCGGACGAACCGCTGGTCGAACTGGAAACCGACAAGGTGACGATCGAGGTTCCGGCGCCCGGCGCCGGGTCGCTGGCCGAGATCGTCGTCAAGGAGGGCGAGACGGTCGAGGTCGGAGCGCTGCTCGGATCGATCTCCGCGGATGGCGTAGGCGCGAAGGCGCCTGCTCCGAAGCAGGAGACCGCAGTCGCGCAGGCGTCGGCCCCGACGGCTGCCGCCACGACCAGGGAAGCCGCCGCGCAGCAGGCAAAGACCGCTGGCGAGGGTCCGGTGGAAGAGCGCTCCATGCCGCCGGCACCTTCGGCCGCGAAGCTTCTGGCGGAGAACAATCTTTCGGCCGATCAGGTTTCGGGCTCGGGCAAGCGCGGCCAAGTGCTGAAAGGCGACGTGCTCGACGCCATCGCCCGCGGCGCGCCTTCGCAGCCGGCCGAAACGCCTAAGGAACCGGCAGCACCCGCGCAGGCACGTGTTCCGTCCTCGGCCGACGACGCGCCGCGCGAGGAGCGCGTACGCATGACCAAGCTGCGCCAGACCATCGCGCGCCGGCTGAAGGACGCGCAGGCGAGCGCCGCCATGCTCACCACCTTCAACGAGGTGGACATGAAGGCGGTGATGGACCTGCGCTCGAAATACAAGGACGTCTTCGAGAAGAAGCACGGTGTGAGGCTCGGCTTCATGGGCTTCTTCACCAAGGCCGTCACTCATGCGCTGAAGGAGATTCCCGCAGTCAACGCCGAGATCGACGGCACCGATATCATCTACAAGAACTTCGCCCATATCGGCGTGGCGGTCGGCACCGAAAAAGGCCTCGTCGTGCCGGTGGTGCGCGATGCCGACCAGATGTCGATCGCCGAGATCGAAAAGGAAATCGGAAGGCTTGGCGTGGCTGCCCGCGACGGCAAGCTGTCGGTCGCCGACATGCAGGGCGGCACGTTCACCATCTCCAACGGCGGCGTCTACGGCTCGCTGATGTCGACGCCGATCCTGAATGCGCCGCAGTCGGGCATCCTCGGCATGCACAAGATCCAGGAACGGCCGGTGGCGCTCGGCGGGCAGGTGGTGATCCGCCCGATGATGTATCTCGCGCTGTCCTATGATCACCGCATCGTCGACGGCAAGGAAGCGGTGACCTTCTTGGTGCGCGTCAAGGAAAGCCTCGAGGATCCGGAACGGCTGGTGCTCGATCTGTAGGTCCTGATCCCGAGGCCGCCAACAGGCGTCGCATGACGCCGGACAGGAGGCAGTGATGGAAGCCGCCGCCGCATCGACCGAAATCCACGTGCTGGCATGGAGCGTGGTGCTCCTGCTTGCCCAGATCGTCCTGCAGGCCGTTTCGATCTACGACCTCGGCCCGTCCTACCTGCTCGGGCCGCGCGACCAGGAGCAGGAATCGCGCAATCCGGTGGCTGGCCGTCTGAAGCGGGCACTGGAAAACCTGCTCGAGACTTACCCGGCTTACATCGCGCTGGCGCTGGCGCTCGCGATCACCGGCAAGGCCGGCGGCATCGCCGCCACCGGCGCCTGGGTGTGGCTGCTCGCGCGCGTGGTCTATCTGCCGCTCTACGCCTTCGGCGTGCCTGTGCTGAGAACGCTGGCCTGGTGTATCTCGATCGTCGGCCTGGTGATGATGCTCTGGCAACTGATGGCGTGAGCATGCGTGAGCGCCTGATGTCCGCGATGCGATCGGCTGAGGTGTTTGTGGCCTGTGCGATGGCGCTCGGCGTTGTGCCGGCGCAAGCCGCCTGCCCGATCGAGCTTGCCGTCTACGGAGATCCTGGACAGGCGGCGGGGATCGACTTCCGGCCGGCCGGAGAATCCGCCACGGTGACGAACAGCTTCCGCATGGTGCTCGACAACGCCACGGTGCTCGACGGCATCGTCGAGTGGAGCGACGACGATGCGCGTAGGCCGCGCGGCACGCTGATGTATAGGTGCCCGGAGGGCGACGTCACCGGCGCGGAACTCACCGCCTGCACCGTCTGGCAGGGCGTGATCTATACTTCGGACGAGCGCGGCACCATCGCGCTGCTGCCGGGACAGGGGGCGGATGCGCCGCCGACCCTGATCTTTCCCGATCTCGGCCCGTCGCTGCGCCTTTCGGCCGCTCATGGCGAGCATGGATTTTCCAAGGTTCCGTGGGACGTGTTCGCGCTGCAGGGATGCCAGGAATGAGCCGGCAAAAGACGCTTCTGGTCACCGGCGGCAGCCGCGGCATCGGCGCCGCCACGGTCCGACTGGCCGCGCAGCGCGGCTGGCGCGTCGCATTCAGTTTCGCTTCGAACCGGTCCGCTGCCGAGGCCGTCGTCCAGCAGGTGGAAAAAGGCGGCGGCGAAGCGTTTGCCATCCAGGCCAATGTCGGCGACGAAGCGGACATCACGGCTCTGTTCGAAACCGTCGATCGCCGTTTCGGCGCGCTCGACGGGCTGGTCAACAATGCCGGTGTCGTCGACATGAAAGCCCGGCTCGCGGACGCGTCCAGCGCGCGGCTGGAGCGCATGTTCCGCGTCAACGTGATCGGCTCCATCCTGTGTGCGCGCGAGGCGGTCAGGCGCATGTCCACCGCGCATGGCGGCAAGGGCGGCGCGATCGTCAACCTGTCTTCGGTGGCTGCCACGCTCGGCAGCGCCGGCGAATATGTCGATTACGCCGCCTCCAAGGGCGCCATCGACACTTTTACCGTCGGTCTCGCCCGCGAAGTGGCGACGGAGGACGTGCGTGTCAACGCGGTGCGGCCGGGCATGATCGATACTGAGATTCATGCTTCCGGCGGCCAGCCCGATCGGTTGGAGCGCTTGCGCGGGCTCATCCCGATGCGCCGGGAAGGCCGCGCCGAAGAAATCGCCGCGGCCGTGCTATGGCTGCTTTCCGACGAAGCATCCTATACAACCGGCGCGCTGCTCGACGTGAGCGGCGGCCGCTGACAGTCACTGGAAGGAAAAAACATGGCTTACGACGTTGTGGTGATCGGTTCCGGACCCGGAGGCTATGTCTGCGCCATCAAGGCGGCGCAGCTCGGTCTACAGGTCGCCGTGGTCGAAAAGAACGCGACCTTCGGCGGCACTTGCCTCAACATCGGCTGCATTCCCTCCAAGGCGTTGCTCTACGCTTCCGAGATGTTTGCCGAGGCCGGTCATGCCTTCGACACGCTGGGCGTGGAGGTGGCGCCGAAGCTGAACCTGAAGAAGATGATGGCGCACAAGGACACGACCGTCGCCGCGAACGTGAACGGTGTCGCCTTCCTGTTCAAGAAGAACAAGATCGATTCCTTCCGCGGTACCGGCAAGGTGCTCGGCGCCGGCAAGATTTCCGTCACCGGCGAGGACGGCAAGGTCCAGGAGATCGAGGCGAAGAACATCGTCGTCGCCACCGGCTCCGAGGTTGCCGGCATTCCGGGCGTTAAGGTCGACATCGACGAGAAGGTGATCGTGTCTTCCACCGGCGCGCTGGTGCTGGAAAAAGTGCCGGAAAGGCTGATCGTGGTCGGCGGCGGCGTCATCGGCTTGGAGCTCGGCTCGGTGTGGGCGCGGCTTGGCGCCAAGGTGACCGTGGTCGAGTTCCTCGACACCATCTTGGGCGGTATGGACGGCGAGGTATCGAAACAGTTCCAGCGCCTGCTTTCCAAGCAGGGTTTCGAGTTCAAGCTCGGATCGAAGGTCACCGCCGTCACCAGGGACAAGAAAGGCGCCAGCGTTACCTTCGAACCGGTGAAGGGCGGCGATGCCGAGACGATCGAGGCCGATGTCGTGCTGGTCGCCACCGGCCGGCGCGCCTATGCCGACGGGCTGGGTCTCAAGGAGGCCGGCGTCGAGGTGGACGAGCGCGGCCGCGTCAAGACCGACGGCCATTTGCAGACCAACGTGCCGGGCATCTGGGCGATCGGCGACGTGGTGGCGGGGCCGATGCTGGCGCACAAGGCCGAGGACGAGGGCGTCGCCGTGGCCGAGCGCATCGCCGGGCAGGCGGGGCATGTGAACTACGAGGTGATCCCGAGCGTCGTCTACACCAGCCCGGAAGTCGCTTCGGTCGGCAAGACCGAGGAAGAGCTGAAGAAGGCGGGCATCGACTACAAGGTGGGAAAATTCCCCTTCACCGCCAACGGCCGGGCACGCGCCATGCTGCACACGGACGGTTTCGTGAAGATCCTGGCCGACAAGCAGACGGACCGGGTGCTGGGCGTCCATATCGTCGGCTTCGGTGCCGGCGAGATGATCCACGAGGCTGCGGTGCTGATGGAGTTCGGCGGCTCGTCGGAAGACCTCGCCCGCACCTGTCATGCGCATCCTACCATGTCGGAAGCGGTGAAGGAGGCGGCACTCGCAACTTTCTTCAAGCCGATCCATATCTGATCGCGCATCCGAGCTGGCGCCAGGACAGCGAGCAGTCCGGCTGTTTGCAAATGCCTTGATCATCGCAAAGCAAAAGGCCCGGCATCGACCGGGCCTTTATCGTGAACGCAGACCGGCGGCCTGCGATTATTTCCAGTCGCGGATGTCGACGAAATGGCCGGCGATCGCCGCCGCCGCCGCCATGGCCGGCGAGACGAGGTGGGTGCGGCCTTTAAAACCCTGCCGGCCTTCGAAATTGCGATTGGAGGTCGAGGCGCAGCGCTCATGCGGCGCCAGCCGGTCGTCGTTCATGGCAAGGCACATCGAGCAGCCCGGCTCGCGCCAGTCGAAGCCGGCCTCGATGAAGATCTTGTCCAGCCCTTCGGCTTCCGCCTGCGCCTTCACCAGGCCGGAGCCCGGGACGATCATGGCGTTGACGGTCGGTGCGACATGCTTGCCCTTGGCCACCGCCGCTACGGCCCGCAAATCCTCGATGCGGCCGTTGGTGCAGGAGCCGATGAAGACGCGGTCGAGCGCGATGTCGGTGATCTTGGTGCCTGCGGCGAGGCCCATATATTCCAGAGCGCGCTTCTTGGAATTGCGCTTGTTCTCGTCCTCGATCCCGTCCGGGTCCGGCACCATGCCGGTGACGGCCACGACGTCTTCGGGGGAGGAGCCCCAGGTGACGATGGGCGGCAGCGCGGCGGCGTCGAGCACCACCACCTTGTCGAAATGCGCGCCCTCGTCCGTCTTCAGCGTCTTCCAGTAATCGACTGCTGCATCCCACGCCGCGCCCTGCGGCGCGCGCGGCTTGTCCTTGACATAGGCGAAGGTGGTCTCGTCCGGCGCGATCAGGCCTGCGCGGGCTCCGCCTTCGATCGACATGTTGCAGACCGTCATGCGGCCTTCCATCGAGAGCGAGCGGATCGCCTCGCCGGCATATTCGATGACATAGCCGGTGCCGCCGGCCGTGCCGATCTCGCCGATGATGGCGAGGATGATGTCCTTGGCCGTGACGCCGGGCGGAAGCTGGCCGTCGACGCGCACCAGCATGTTCTTGGCCTTCTTCTGGATCAGCGTCTGGGTGGCCAGCACGTGCTCGACCTCCGAGGTGCCGATGCCATGCGCCAGCGCGCCGAAGGCGCCGTGGGTCGAAGTGTGGCTGTCGCCGCAGACGATCGTCATGCCCGGCAAGGTGAAGCCCTGCTCCGGACCGATGATGTGGACGATGCCCTGGCGGCGGTCCTTCTCGGAATAGTACTCGACGCCGAAATCGGCGGCGTTCTTCGCCAGCGCCTCGACCTGGACGCGGCTTTCCTCGTTCTTGATGCCGTTGACGCGGTCGGGCGAGGTGGACACGTTGTGGTCGACCACGGCCAGCGTCTTTTCCGGGTGACGCACCTTGCGGCCGGCCATGCGCAGGCCCTCGAAGGCCTGCGGGCTGGTCACTTCATGCACGAGGTGGCGGTCGATCCACAACAGGCAGGTGCCGTCGTCCTGGCGGTCGACCACATGGTCGTCGAAAATCTTGTCGTAGAGGGTGCGCGGTGCGCTCATTTGCGTAAATCCGTCGATTCGAGAATGGAAGAGTGCCGCTGGCGCGGCGGGGCGCGGTGATCCGGGATCAGCGAAGTCGGCTGGTCGGGGCGCCGGTGACCCGCGCGAAGAAGCGTGCCGGCAGGCGCTTGCGGTCCTGCAGCACGAACTTCTTATAGGCGGGGTCGCCGAAAAGCTCTTCCATGAGCGCGTCCATAGCAATCTTTTGACGGCACGGCAATCAAGCCGATACCGGGCTCCCGGGTCGCATATCCGGCAAACCTGCCTCGAAGGCTACAGGACCTCGAACACGAACGTCTTCACCCGGGCCTCAGGCTCGGCCACCGCATAACAGCGGAACCAGGGGCTGACTTCCACCGGGCGCCACCTGCCGTCCCGCTCCAACTCGTCGAAAACAGCCTGGAAACCGCCCTTTTCGAAAACCTGGTCGCGGACGGTGAAGACGGCGTGGCCGCCCCTGCGCGTGATCCGCACCAGGTCGCGCAGGCCGGATGCAGGCGCATGACCCATGGTGAACACGCCGGTCGAGAAGAAGGCGCGGAAATGATTGTCCGGCCAGGGCAATCGCTCGCCCAGCGTCGCCTGCTTCAGGTCATTGTAGCTGCCGCGCCCGGCGGCAATTGTCAGCATTTCGTTCGAAAGGTCGAGGCCGGCGAGGTCGGTATAGCCCAGCGCCGTCATCTGCGGTCCGGTCAGCCCGGTGCCGCAGCCGGCATCGAGCAACGGTCCCTCTCCAGCCGACACGTGACGCGCCACCCAGGCGGTGATGAGGAAGGGCAGGAGGTAGCCGAGTGACGCCGTCTCGCTGTCATAGCTGGCGGCCCAGTCGGCGTAGGCTTTCGCTACGGCCTGCGGCGAGTCCGCGGAATAGACCGAATCGAGCGCTTCGTTGGCCTTGTCGACGATGGTGCCTGGTTTCACCACTGTTCCTCCCGAACCTTCTTCTGCCAGCCTCGGCGCTGGGCGCCTTGCCGTCAATGCGGGCAGTGGAAGAAATTACCGTTGGACCTCATAGGCGCGCCGCATCCGCTTCTCCAGCGCGCGCAGCGCCAGTGACAGGCCGACGGTGAGGATCAGGTAGATATAGGCGACGATCGAATAGGTCTCGAAGAAACGGAAAGAGCCGGCGGCGTAGATCTTGCCCATCTGGGTGATGTCGGCGACGCCGAGCACCGACACCAGCGAGGAGTCCTTCACCATCGCGACGAAATCGTTTCCGAGCGGCGGCAGGATGGTGCGGATCGCCTGCGGGAAGACGATCAGCCGGAAACGCTGGAAGCGCGACAGGCCGAGCGCCTTGGCCGCTTCGACCTGTCCGGCCTCGACCGACTGGATGCCGGCGCGGAACACTTCCGCGATGAAGGCGGAATAGCCGATGGTGAGCGCGATGACGGCGCGCCACAGTAGCGAGACGTCGCGCACCATCAACGGGCCAGTCAGTCCGGCCTGTTGCAAGGGCTGCGTGACGAAATTCCATCCGGCGACGAAGGCGGGCGCGCCGACGAAGGCGATCCAGAACAGCAAGACCAGTATCGGCACGCCGCGAATGATCTCGACATAGAAGCGCGCGATCTGGATCAGCCAGCGCGACGACGACAACGCCATCAGCGCGATGCCGAGCCCGAGCAGCGAAGCCAGCACGAAGGCGACGATGGTGACGAAGATCGTCACGCCGATGCCTGCCGCGACGGTCGAGAAAACCTGAGAATAAAGATCGGACGACGCGATCGCCAGCCCGGCCACGACGGCGATGGCCACCGCCGCCGCCAGCCACCACGGGAATGTAGGCTTCGATGTGGGCGCCATCGTCAAAAAATGACGGTGTCGCAGGATTTATGGAGGGGATCGATGGTCAAGACGGCCGCTTACTCGCCCATCGTGTAGTCGAGGAACCATTTCTTGTTGAGCGCCTCGAACGTCCCGTCGGCTTTCAGCGCGGCGATCGCTTGGTTGACGGGCGCCACGAGGTCCGATCCTTTCGGAAAGATGAAGCCGAAATCCTCGGTGCCGAGCGGCCCGCCGATCAGCTTCAACCCGCCGTCCGACGCCGCGACGTAGCCCTTGCCGGCGGTGGAGTCGGTCAGCACCGTGTCGACGTCGCCGGTCTTGAGCGCCTGCACGGAAGCGCCGAAGGTCTCGAACAGCTTTATCCGCGGGTTCTGTTCGTTGCCATCGAGCACGGCATAGACGGCCGTGTAGAACGGAGAGGTTCCCGCCTGCGCGCCGATCAGCGCGTCCTTGACGGCGGCGAAGCTTTTGGCGTCGGTAAAGCGGGTCTCGTCGCCGCGCACCAGCATGAACTGCTCGTTGCGCATGTAGGGATCGGAGAAATCGACCTTGGCCTTGCGCTCGTCGTTGATGGTGATGCCGGTCATGCCGATGTCGTACTGCTTGTCGGCGACTGCCTGGATCATCGCGTCCCAGGACGTGTTCTGGTATTCCACGTTGAAATTGAGCCGTTTGGCGATCTCATTCATCGCGTCGTATTCCCAGCCGATCTGCTTGCCGCTCTTGGGGTCGACGAACTGCAGCGGCGGATAGGCGTTCTCCGTCACCACGACCACCTTGCGGCCGGCGAGGTCCGGCAGGCCGTCTGCCGCCAGGGCGGCGATCGGCGCGAACAGGCAGGCAAGCAGCACCGCCAGCAGCAATCTTGGCTTGGTCATCAGGCTCTCCGAAAGCGTTCGGCCGCCAATGCGGCAAATCCCTGCCGACTTTAGCGGCCCCGCGCCGCCTTGCAAGCACCGACGATGCCCGACCGCTGGCCGGCGACGGAATCACGTAGCATCAACATGGACGGCGCCAACGGCAGAGCGTCGCCGCATATCCGGCGATGCGGAGCGCTATTCTCGTGACGTCGCGCCTTTCAGCCTGTCGATGAAATCGCCCAGAAGTCGGCGTAGTTCGGCAAGCTCCGCCTGGTCAGTGCCGATCGCGCAGGACAGGTCGCGGGGCACGGCCTTCGCCTTTTCCCGCAGGGCGCGGCCCTCGTCCGTCGGTTCGATCAGGACGCGGCGCTCGTCGGTCTCGTCGCGCCGGCGCGTGATGAGGCCGGCCTGTTCCAGTCGCTTCAGCAGCGGCGTCAGCGTCGCCGGCTCGAGGCCGAGCCTCTCGCTCACCTCGCTTACCGTGCTCGGTGAGCGTTCCCACAGCGCCAGCATGGCGAGATATTGCGGATAGGTCAGGCCGAGCGGCTCCAGCAGCGGGCGATAGATGCGCGTCATCAATCCGCTCGCCGTATAAAGGGCGAAACAGACATGCTGGTCGAGCCGCAGGAAGCCGGCCTCCTCGGCCGGCACCTGTCTCGCCTCGTCTGCTACAGTGCCTGTCATGCGGCCTTCGCTGTCAGCTTCACGTCGACATTGCCGCGAAGCGCATTGGAATAGGGGCAGATCTGGTGCGCGGCCGATACAAGCGCCTCGGCGGCGGCCTGGTCAACACCCTTCGTCTGCGCCTCCAGCGCGACATCGAGCACGAAGCCGCCCTGGCCATTCGGCAGCAGCGCGACCGTCGAGATCATCGTCACATCTTCCAGCGGCGCCTTCTGCCTGCTGGCGACGAGCCGAAGGGCGCTCTCGAAGCAGGCTGCGTAGCCGGCGGCGAAGAGCTGTTCGGGATTGGTCGCTCCGCCGGGGCCGCCAAGCTCCTTCGGCGTGGCCAGATCGATGTTGAGCAGGCCGTCGGTCGTTTCGACATGGCCGGCGCGGCCGCCGTGGGTACGGGCCTGCGTGGAATAAAGTACGGACATGATGTTTTCCTCTTTTGATTAATGCACTAATGTTTAGTACGCTAAATAATAGATGTCAACTGACAGGATGTCGGTGCCGGGATCATCGGATTCCATCCGGTCGAGGGCTTCGAGCGGCCGGCGCTGCCGAACTCGTCCATAAACGCGCCAGCCAAATGAAAAAGGCGGCCGAAGCCGCCCTGATCGTCTGATCGGGAACCCGCTTATTCGGCGGCGGCGCTCGCCTCGGCAGCCTTCGCCTCGGCGGCGTCCTGCGCGGCCTTCTCGGCGGCCAGCGCCTCGGCGGCGGCGACCTTCTCGGCCTCGATCTTTGCCTTCTCGGCGGCCAGCGCCTCGCGCTCGGCCTCGTTCAGCTTGCGGGCGCGCACGCCGGTGTTCTCGGAAATGCGGGCCGACTTGCCGCGGCGATCGCGCAGGTAATAGAGCTTGGCGCGGCGCACCTTGCCGCGGCGCACGATCTCGACGCCCTCGACCATCGGCGAATAGACCGGGAACACGCGCTCCACGCCCTCGCCATAGGAAATCTTGCGGACCGTGAAGTTCTCGTGCAGGCCGGAGCCGGCGCGGGCGATGACGACGCCCTCATAGGCCTGGACGCGGGTACGCGAGCCTTCGGTGACGCGCACGTTGACGCGCACGGTGTCGCCGGGCTGGAATTCGGGCAGCTTGCGCTTGGCTTCGATCTTGGCGGCCTGCTCGGCCTCGAGCTGACGGATGATGTCCATCTCAAAAATCCACTTCTTGTTCTTCCGACAGTCAGAGCGTCCGCGCTCGCCGTGCAGATCCTCCGGGAAATCCCGGTGTCGGAGCCGTTCGGCTATGCCGTCGATCGCGCCTTGCGGCAGACCTTCGACAGGGGCGATTTCACCGCCATTGTTGACGGGCCGGCCGCATTCGACCGGATCGGGCGGGCACATACAGGGAAATTGCCCGTTTGTCACGCCTTCGCGACCGGATTTTTTGTACCCGTGTCGGCCGGGAGGCTTCTTTTCTGGACCTGCCGGAAGCCGGTAATGCCGCTTGCGCCCGCCGGATCGTGTACCTAAACGGGTCGCACCCTGCAATCTGGAACCGGCTCGTGACCATATCCATCATCGTTCTGCTGTTCGGCGCCGGCGTGCTGACCGGCATGATCAACGCCGTGGCCGGCGGCGGCACCTTCCTCTCCTTCGGGGCTCTCACGCTGGTCGGCGTGCCGCCGGTGGTCGCCAACGCGACGTCGTCGATCACCCAGTTTCCCGGCTATATCACCTCCACCCTCGCCTATTGGGAGGATTTCAAGACGTTCTGGCGCGGCGCGATCGCGCTTGCCGTCGCTTCCGTCGTCGGCTCGCTGCTCGGCTCCTGGATCCTGCTGCAACTCGACAACCCGCAGTTCCGCACCCTGGTGCCCTGGCTGCTTCTGGCCGCGACGGCGCTGTTCGCCGCCGGTCCCTACCTCAAGCCTAAACCCAGGCCCGGGCAGCACGCCTCCGTAGGCTCGGCCTTCGGAACTGCGATGCAGTTCGTCACCGCCATCTACGGCGGCTTCTTCGGCGCCGGCATGGGCGTGATGATGCTGGCCTCCCTCGGCCTGTCGCAGGCCGGCGACTATCACCGGTTGAACGCGCTGAAGAACATGCTGGCCATGGTGATCGCCGCGGTGGCCATCATCGTCTTCGTCGCCGGCGGCGTGGTCGCCTGGCCGCAGGCTGTCGTGATGATTCCGGGGGTGGCCATCGGCGGCTGGAGCGGCGTGTGGATCGCCAAGCGGGTTCCCCAGAGCGTCATGCGCTTCTCGGTCATCGCCGTCGGCCTGCTGCTGGCGGTCTATTACTTCGTCAAGTAGCGGGCTTTGACGGTCGCCCAGCCAGATCGGGCCGCCGCTCGGCCGTCAGCCGCTCCGCCTCGCCGCGCCGCCATGCCGCGATCTTCGCGTGGTTGCCGGACGTCAGCACGTCCGGGATCGTCCGTCCTTCCCAGTCCTGCGGCCGCGTATAGTGCGGATGCTCCAGCAGTCCGTTCTCGAAGCTCTCTTCCTCGCCGGAGGCTTCGTTGCCCATGACGCCGGGCAGCAGCCGCACCACGGCGTCGAGCAGGACGAGGGCGGCCGGTTCGCCGCCGGAGAGAATGAAATCGCCGATGGAGACCTCTTCGAGCCCCCGCGCGTCGATGACGCGCTGGTCGACACCCTCGAACCGTCCGCACAGGATGACCGCGCCGGGGCCCGCCGCCAATTCCCGCACCTTTGCCTGCGTCAGCGGCTTGCCACGCGGGCTCATCAAAAGGCGCGGCCGCGGATCGCCTTGCGGCGACGCATGATCGACCGCGCGTCCCAGAACGTCCGCGCGCATCACCATGCCGGCGCCGCCGCCGGCCGGCGTGTCGTCCACGGTCCGATGACGATCGGTGGCGAAATCGCGGATCTGGATCGCCTCCAGCGACCAGGTGCCTGTCTCCAGCGCCCGTCCCGCCAGCGACAGGCCGAGCGCGCCGGGAAACATCTCCGGATAGAGGGTGAGCACCGAGGCGCGGAACGTCACCGGTCACCTCCGGTCTTCTTCGGCCCGCGCGGCCGCCGTTTCGTGTCGAAGCCGCTGCGGCCGGAAACGGCTTTTTCCCGGCCCGCACCATCGCCCTGTTCCTCGTCCTCTTCCGTCAGTCCCGCCGCAACGGGATCGACGCGGATGAAGCCGCCGGACACGGAAACCTCCGGCACCGCCGACTTGGTGAAGGGGATCAGCACGCCTTTGCGGCCAGTCAGCGTCAGATCGAGAAGGTCGCCGCCGCCGAAATTCTGGACCGCCGCGACCCTGCCGATCACCGCGCCGCTGTCGTCCCTGACGGAAAGTCCAACGAGATCGGCATGGTAGAAATCGTCCTCGTCGCCGTCGTCGGGCAGCGCCGAGCGATCGACGAACAGTTCGGTCCCGGTCAGCGCCTCGGCGGCATTGCGGTCCCCGACGCCATCGAAGCGTACGACGACCACGTCCTTTGCCGGCCGGATTTCCCTGACCTCGAAGACGCGGCCATCCCTTGCGTGGAGCGGTCCGTAGTCGCCCAACGCCAGCGGATCGGCCGTGAAGCTCCTGACCCGCAGTTCGCCCCTGATGCCGTGGGCGGCGCCGATGACAGCCATCTGGACGGGATTTTTCGATTGGGGCATGGGCCTCAGCTTCACCGCTTGGTAACCGGGTCGGGAGATGCTTGTTTATTCAACCGGCCTGTCTCTGCCAATGCAGGAATTCCTCGTCTCCGCCAGATCCGACCTCCAGGCTGCGCGCCAGAACTGGCTGAAGACGCTCGCCAACGAGCGGCGACTGTCGCCCGAGACGGTCGAGGCCTATGAGCGCGACACGCGCCAGTTCCTCCAGTTCCTGACCGGCCATTGCGGCGGCCCGCCGGACGTCGCCGACATCGCCGACCTGAAATCGGCCGACCTGCGCGCCTTCCTGGCATCGCGGCGCAATGGCGGCGTCGGCGCCCGCACGCTCGGACGCAGCCTGGCCGGCGTGCGCTCGCTCCTGCGCTTCCTCGAAAGGCGCGGCCTGGCGAACGCCGCGGGTGCGGCCGCGCTGCGTGCGCCGAAACAGCCCAAGTCGCTGCCCAAGCCGCTGACGGCCGCTGACGCGCGCCGTGTCGTGGCGACCAGCGAACAACTTGCCGAAGAACCCTGGATCGCCGCGCGCAACGCGGCGGTGCTGACGCTTCTCTACGGCTGCGGCCTGCGCATCTCCGAGGCGCTGGGCCTGACGGCGGCCGAACTCGCTTCGCCGCGCGACGGCATTTTGCGCGTCACCGGCAAGGGTAGCAAGACGCGGCTGGTTCCGGTGCTGCCGGTCGCCCTGCGGGCGGTCGCGGATTATCGCCGGCTGTGCCCCTATCATCTGACGCCAGACGGCCTGCTTTTCCGGGGCGCGCGCGGCGGACCGCTCAATCCCGCCATCGTCCAGCGTGAGATGGCGCGGATGCGTTCCGCGCTCGGCCTGCCGGATACGGCGACGCCGCATGCGCTGCGGCACTCCTTCGCCACGCATCTGCTCGGGCGCGGCGGTGATTTGAGGACCATCCAGGAACTGCTCGGCCACGCCAGCCTGTCGACGACTCAGATCTATACCGGCGTCGACGCCGCCCGGCTGCTGGAAGTCTACGAGCGCGCGCATCCGCGTGCCTGAGACGAGGACAATTTCGCGGTGACGGTTAACGCTTCAGCCGCTTTTGCTTTCTATCATCGTGCCATGAACCGGGTTTCCCATCTCGCCGACCGCGCCTCGCTGGTTTCTCTGAAGCTGCTCACGGCGCTCAATGTGCTGGCTTTCCTAGGCGCACTGTGCGTCATGTTCCTTGCCGTCGCACGCGTTGACGCTGCCGAAGCGGCTCTTCCTTCCACCTATTTTCACGTTCCCGTGAAACCCGATCGGGTCTCGCGCGTTGATTTGCGTGCCCGATTGCATTTTTCACGGAGGACCACATGGCCAACCCCGTCAACATGGATCCCAACGATCCGCGTCTGAGCGATCCGCTCGATCCGACGAGACCGCTTGGTCCTGGAGACCCGGTCGTCGACAACAGGACAGTGGTGCAGCCGCGGGGCGGCGGTAGCGGCTGGCTGATCGCGTTGGTGATCGTCGTTCTGGCTGTCGTCGCCTACTACGTCTTCGGGCGTAGCGGCCCGCCTGCCCCTGCTGAACCTCCGGCAGCGAGCGAGACCGCTCCGGCGCCGGCGCCTGCCCCGGCTACGCCACCTGCAGACAACTCGACGGCCCCCGCTCCGGCCGAACCTGCCCCGGCGACACCTCCGGCGGACAATTCGACCGCTCCGGCCAACCCGCCGGCAGACAGCGGCACGACCCAGCCGGCGCCTGCCCAGTAGGCGGTTGCCCGGTATACAGAAGACGACGGCCCGCCATATGGTGGGCCTTTTTTCGTTGGCTAACACGGAAAGCGCCGGACGCAGCTCTTGAGGTTCAGGGAAGCCGGACGATTTCGTAGGAACTGTCTCGAAGACCGGGCTGCTCCTCGGCCACCACCAGCGCCAGTTTTTCCTTGTCGAAGATCTCAAACCAGTCGTCCCATTCCACCAGATCGTAGCCGCCCGCATTCGGCGGCCGCTCCGGCCGGTCAACATCCTCGTAGGACTCCTCACCGAAGACGATGCGCAGCAAGGGCTGGGTGCCGGCTTCGGGCGAGACGTCCACGATCGCGGGATGGCCCGCCCGGCCCGCCGCCCAGTCGCGGATTTCCTCGTGGTCTGTCAGGGTGATGGTGTTCGCCATGCGTCGGTCTCCGTGGTCTGCGGCTGGAACGCCGGCGCCGGTCGCTGGTTCCTGCGGCGGCGGGTTGGGAAGCGTCAGTTTAACGCCTTGTTTGCGCCCGGAGTCTAGGGTCTTCCGCAACGGAACCCGAGGCGGATTTCTTGGACACAGGCCTGTTGATCGCCTTGCTCAATCCGGGAATCACGCTGGTCCTGGCCGGCGCCTTCCTGGTGTTGTGGCTGCACAAGCGCGCCGAGACCCACCTCGCCGCGCTGTCCGCAGGCTATTGCTGCGCGGCGACGGGCTTCCTTCTGCAGTATTTCATGCTGCCGACCGGATTCGTCGCGACCAAGCTCGGGTCCGCGATCGCCTTCATGGCGAGCGTCGGCCTCGTCGGCGGCGCCATCGTCGTGCGCTATCGGAAGCACGTACCCTGGCTCGGCATCGGCATTCCGGCCATCCTTGGTCTTGGCGCGTTCGCCTGGTTCCTGATCGTCCAGCCAAGCCTGACATGGCGCATACTGGTGGTCAATTTCGCCTTCGGCAGCATAAGCCTCGTCGTCGCCGCCGAACTGAGGCGGATTCCCAGGGCGAGCGTGGCCGACCGTTTCCTGTTCTGGCTGATGCTGCTGATCGCCGCCAATTTCGTCCTGCGAACGCTGCTGGTCGTGGCCGCGCACGGGACTTTCGTGTCCTACGCCGATTTCTACGGCTCGACCTATTGGACGACGGCGCTTTTATCGCACGCGCTTCTGTCGCTGATGCTGGCGCTCACCCTGCTGACGACGGCGGCGCTGGACACCGTGACCGCGCTGCGGGCCGATTCGCTCACCGACCCGCTGTCCGGGCTGCTCAACAGACGTGGCTTCGAGGAGCGGTGCGCCGGTCTCCTCGACCGCTGCGCCCGGCTCGGCTTTCCCGTCTCGCTGATCCTTGCCGATCTCGATCACTTCAAGACCATCAACGATGCCCACGGTCACGACACGGGAGATCGTGTCATCACGGCGTTCGCGGCCCGGCTAAGGCAGGCCGCCGGCGCGCGAGGGGTCGCGGGCCGGCTTGGCGGCGAGGAATTCGCAGTCCTCCTGCCGCTCGCCGACCTCGCCTCGGCACAGATCTTCGCCGAGGCGGTGCGTCAGGCGTTCGCCGCCGAGACGATCGACGGACTGCCTGCGGCAACACGCGTGACGGCGAGTTTCGGCGTCGCCGCCCGCTCCGCCGCGGAGCTGCTCGCGCCGCTGCTGCGCCGCGCCGACGAAGCGCTCTACAAGGCCAAGCAAAGCGGCAGGGACAGCGTGCGCCTTTCCTACGAACGGCCACCCGCGCCTCCGCCTGATCTGGCTCTTGCCGGCTGACAGTCCCGAAGCCGGAGCAACCCCTCACGCCGCGTTAACCCGATCTTCGCCCGTTTATGGTGTATCGACGCAGTATGGACGGCGCGGACCTCATCCTCGGGATCAATCTGCTCGTCGCGGGGCTGCTCGCGGCGGCCTTTCTGGCTGTCGCCGCCTATGAGGGCGCACGGCGGCCCGCGCTGCACCTTGCCGCAGCCTACGGCATCGGCATGGTCTATTTAGGCATGGAGCTCGCCATAACGACATTGCGTGAGACGGACCTGGCGGTAACGGTAGCCTTCGCCATCTTCCTTCTGGCGACGATCGTCTTCAATATGGCGCTGGCCAGCAAATACGCCGTCTCGCTCTCAATGTGGCCGATGGCCGTCTTCATGATCATCACCGCCTTCGCGGTATGGCTGACGCAGGACATGGAACGGCAGTCGCTGACACGCATGATGGCCTATCAGTTTCCCTACGCCGTCATGCAATTCGTCGGCGTCGGCATCATCTGGCGCGGCAGGTCCGGTTGGACCCGGCTCGACCGGTTCCTGATGGCGGTGCTTGCCGTCAACGGAGCGCATTTTTTGGCAAAGCCGTTTGTGGCTCATGCCTTGGGAGGCTGGGGTGTAGACCCCCAAGCTTACCATCAAACCCCCTACGCCATGATCTCGCAGTCCGTCGGTACCGTACTGGCGCTGGCGCTGGCATTGCTGATGCTGATCATGCTGGTGCGCGACGCGCTGGCGCAGGCGACTTCGCGCTCTGAAACCGACGCCTTGTCCGGCCTGTTCAATCGCGGCGGCTTCCAGCATCACGCGGAGCTGTCTCTGCGGGACGCCGCGCGCCGGCACCTGCCGGTCGCCCTGGCGATCGCGGACCTCGATCATTTCAAGGCGATCAACGACGGTTTCGGCCACGCCTGCGGCGATCGTGTGATCGAACGATTCGCGGCCCTGCTTCGTCAGACAGCGGGCGATAATCCCGTCGCCGGACGAATCGGCGGCGAGGAGTTCGCTGTCCTGCTGCCCGGCACCAACCTCGCCGCCGCGCGCCTGTTCGCCGAAGGCGCGCGCAGCGCCTTCGGTTCCCTGCCGATCGACGGACTGCCGCCCGATCATCGCTGCACGGCAAGCTTCGGCGTCACCGAGCTTCTGCCCGGCGACGGCATAGCCGAACTCATGCAGCGTGCCGACCGCGCGCTCTATGCGGCGAAGCAAGGCGGACGCGACCAGGTTCGGGTCGCCATCGAGTCAGCCGCCGAGTTGATCGGGAACGGCTCTAGCGGCAGGGGCTGAGCTCGGGCATCTCGCCGTCGGAAAGGCCATACATATAGGACCGGCCCTTCACAAAAACGGGCGGACGGTAGCAGTCGCGGCGCTCCACCCGCTCGTCGGAATCCTCGTAGTAGTCGATCTTGGGCTGGCCGGCGTCGACATAGGCAGACAATTCCTTCGCCAGCTTGCCTTCACCGACGAGGATGCGCTTGTAACCGGCCGCGCTTTCGATGACGAGGTTGCCGAACGAATCGGCATAGACGTGGTCGCGAGTCCCGGCGCCGGCCGACGCGGCGAAGGCCATCGACCCGGCAAGCAGAGCGGCGGCGGCAACAAATCCGGTATGTGAGCGCATGGCGCGTCTCCTGGTGACGATCTGGGCTGGCGACCTAGCCCATTCCGGCATCAGATTAACGTTTTCTTAACCTTTGTTAATAGGTACGGACCGGCAAGGCCCTGCTGATGAACAAACATGGTTAACGCCCGCCGTCCGGCAGGCCGGAACGCCTGGGCCTGCGGCAGTCGCAGCAGGCTGTGGAACGTGCTTCCATGGCCGCCCCGGCGCTTGATCTCGCCGACTCGTGGCGGCTAGGTTGCGGCAGGAGGACAGGTCATGGCGTTCAGCCGTACAGTCCGGTTGGCGCCGGTGTTGCTCATTCCGTTTTTCATCGCGGCCTGCGTTTCGCAGCCAGGGCAGAAGACGGAGAAGCCCAAGCCGGTTGCCAAAACACTGACCGACGGCTCGCCGGCCATCTTGGTGACGGAAGACAGGTCTCCGCAGCCTCGCACCGCCACCTATTCCTGCGCGAACGGCGTCACCATGACGATCGAGAATCTCGGCAGTTCCATCCGGTTGGTGGATTCCGAGGGCGGCGGCGAGGAGTTTCTCGCCTCTCCCGCCAACCAGAGGAGCCGATTCGGCGTGGACCACGACGCGGTCGTGCTCGATGGCCGCGATGCGCTGATCATGAAGAGCGGCCACCGTCCGCTGACCTGCAAGCGCTGAAGAGGCGGCAGGGGTGCAATGCGGGAGCGGATCAAAACGATTGAACGCGGCTGCGCTGAATAAATCAGATTAAATGACGTTGCCGAAACGGTTTTCCGGCTTTGACGCGGTGCAAAAAGAGGTCTAGAAAACCGCAGTCCCATGTCGCCTTCGGAAATGGTCATGCCGCTTTCCGTCCGGCGCGGAAGGGACGCCGCCACTGGGGGAGCCATGAGCCAATCACCAGCCACCCGAGGTCCGGCCATGCGTGCAAGACCGCTTTCGCCTCACCTCACCGTCTATCGCTGGCCGATCACCATGACGATGTCGATCCTGCATCGCATCACCGGCGGCGCACTCTATGTGGGCACGATCCTGGTGGCTTGGTGGCTGGTTGCGGCGGCGACGTCCGAAAGCCAGTTCGGCTTTATCGATTGGCTGGTGCGCTCCTGGTTCGGCAAGCTGGTCCTCATCGGCTACACCTGGGCGATGTTCCATCACATGCTGGGCGGCCTGCGCCATCTGGTCTGGGATACCGGGGCGGGCCTGGAGAAGCACACTGCTTCGAAAATCGCCTGGGCGACGCTCGCCGGCTCGATCCTGCTGACGCTCATCGTTTGGGCCGTCTACCTTTCCATCGCGTGAGGCTGCCATGCGTGACATGAGAACCCCTCTCGGCAAGGTCCGCGGCCTCGGCTCCGCGCATGAAGGCACCGACCATTTCTGGCGCGTGCGGTTGTCGTCGATCGCGCTCATTCCGCTGTCGCTGTTCGTCATCGGCTGGATCGTCTCGCTGAAAGGCGCCGGCTACGCCGAGGTTCGCGCGTCGTTGTCGCAGCCGTGGGTGACGCTGATCGTGGCGCTGTTCCTGGTCGTCAGCCTCGACCATATGCGCCTCGGCATGAAGGAGATCATCGAGGACTACGTACATGGCGAGGGCGGCAAGCTGGCGCTTTTCATCCTCAATACGTTCTTCACCATAGCAATCGGCGTCGTCTCGCTTTTCGCGCTCGCCAAGCTGGCATTCGGAGGCTGAGCATGGCCGGACAAGAGAAGAAGGCGGCCACCGCCTACACCTATGTCGACCACAAGTTCGACGTCGTCGTCGTCGGTGCCGGTGGCGCCGGCCTTCGCGCCACGCTCGGCATGGCCGAACAGGGGCTGCGCACCGCCTGCATCACCAAGGTCTTTCCGACGCGCTCGCACACGGTCGCCGCGCAGGGCGGCATTGCCGCTTCGCTCCAGAACATGGGGCCGGACAGCTGGCAGTGGCACCTCTACGACACCGTCAAGGGGTCCGACTGGCTGGGCGACGTCGACGCCATGGAATATATGGTGCGCCAGGCGCCGGCGGCGGTTTACGAGCTTGAGCATTACGGCGTGCCCTTTTCACGTACCGAAGAGGGAAAAATCTACCAGCGGCCGTTCGGCGGCCACATGATGAACTACGGCGACGGCCCGCCCGTGCAGCGCACCTGCGCGGCGGCGGACCGCACCGGTCACGCCATCCTGCATACGCTCTACGGCCAGTCGCTGAAGCACCACGCGCAGTTCTTCATCGAGTATTTTGCGCTCGACCTGATCATGGATCCGGACGGCACCTGCACGGGCGTCGTCGCCTGGAACCTGGACGACGGCACCATACACCGCTTCTCCGCCAAGATGGTGGTGCTGGCGACCGGCGGCTACGGCCGCTCCTATTTCTCCGCCACCTCGGCGCATACCTGCACCGGCGACGGCGGCGGCATGGCCGCGCGGGCGGGCCTTCCCCTCCAGGACATGGAATTCGTGCAGTTCCACCCGACCGGCATCTACGGTGCCGGCTGCCTGATCACCGAGGGCGCGCGCGGCGAGGGCGGTTACCTGGTCAATTCCGAGGGCGAGCGCTTCATGGAACGCTATGCGCCGTCGGCCAAGGATCTTGCTTCCCGCGACGTCGTCTCGCGCTGCATGACGCTGGAAATCCGCGAAGGACGGGGAGTCGGCAAGAACAAGGACCATATTTTCCTCCACCTCGACCACCTCGACCCGGCCGTGCTGCATGAGCGGCTGCCGGGCATCTCGGAGAGCGCGAAGATCTTCGCCGGCGTCGACGTCACCAAGGAGCCGATCCCGGTTCTGCCGACCGTGCACTACAATATGGGCGGCATTCCCACCAACTACTGGGGCGAGGCGCTGAATCCGACGAAGGACGATCCTGACCAGGTCACACCCGGCCTGATGGCGGTGGGCGAGGCCGGCTGCGCCTCGGTTCACGGCGCCAACCGGCTCGGCTCCAACTCGCTGATCGACCTCGTCGTGTTCGGCCGCGCCGCGGCGATCCGCGCCGGCCAGGTCATCGACCGCGACGCGCCCATCCCGTCGCCAAACGAGGCGTCGGTCGACAAGATCATGGAGCGCTTCGACCGGCTGCGCCACGCCAACGGCTCGAAACCGACGGCCGTGCTGCGCGAGAAGATGCAGCGCGCCATGCAGGAGGATGCGGCGGTGTTCCGCACGCAGGACTCGCTGGAGAACGGCTGCAAGCGCATCTCGGCGATCTGGGGCGAACTGAAGGACCTCCACGTCACCGACCGCTCGATGATCTGGAATTCGGACTTGGTCGAGACACTGGAACTGGAAAACCTGATGGCCAACGCCATCTGCACCGTCTATGGCGCCGAGGCCCGCAAGGAGAGCCGCGGCGCCCATGCCCGCGAGGATTTCTCCGAGCGCGACGACAAGAACTGGCGCAAGCACACGCTGGCCCGCCTTTCGCCCGACGGCAAGGTGAAGCTGAGCTACCGGCCGGTGCATGCCGAGACGACGCTGCCGCTTTCGGAAGGCGGCATCGACCCCAAGAAGATCGCGCCCAAGGCGCGGGTATATTAAGGAGCGAAAATCATGGTCGAACTCGCTCTTCCCAAAAACTCGCAGATCAAGCAGGGCAAGACGTGGCCGAAGCCCGAAGGCGCGACGAACCTGCGCGAGTATCGCATCTATCGCTGGAACCCGGACGACGGCGAAAACCCGCGCGTCGACACCTATTTCGTCGACATGGACGATTGCGGGCCGATGGTGCTGGACGCGCTCTTGTGGATCAAGAACAAGGTCGACCCGACGCTGACGCTGCGCCGCTCCTGCCGCGAGGGCATCTGCGGCTCCTGCGCCATGAACATCGACGGCGGCAACACGCTGGCCTGCACCAAGGGTGCCGACGACATTTCCGGTCCTGTGAAGATCTATCCGCTGCCGCACATGCCGGTCATCAAAGACTTGGTGCCGGACCTCAACAATTTCTACGCCCAGCACGCCTCGATCGAGCCGTGGCTGCATACGGTCTCGCCCGAACCCGCCAAGGAATGGCTGCAGAGCCACGAGGACCGCGAGAAGCTCGACGGCCTTTACGAGTGCATCCTGTGCGCCTGCTGCTCGACCTCGTGCCCGAGCTACTGGTGGAACGGCGAGCGCTATCTCGGCCCGGCGACGCTGCTGCAGGCCTATCGCTGGCTGATCGACTCGAGAGACGAAGCCAAGGGCGAGCGGCTCGACAATCTGGAAGACCCGTTCCGGCTCTATCGCTGCCATACGATCATGAACTGCGCGCAGACCTGTCCGAAAGGCCTCAACCCGGCCAAGGCGATCGCCGAGATCAAGAAGATGATGGTGGAGAGACGGGTCTGATCTCCGCGGCGGAGCGGCAAATCCTCCGGCAGGCGGTCCTGCCGCATCTGGATAGCGCTCGTATCCTTGGATTCTACGAAAACGCTGCCGGAAAGGAATTGGACGGCAAATTCGCCCATCCGGAGTCGTCGGCCGCCCTCGCTGCCAATGCCCTGGGTCTGTTTCTCGACGATGCGGAGCCGGTGCTTGAAGCGCTGGGTCTACCCGTTTCCCAACCGGCCAGCCTTCGCCTCGAACAGTGCCTGCGGTTTCCCTGGCGCGGCGGGCTGCATCCCTGGCTCGATGCGGTGATCGAGACGCCGGACCTTCTGGTTGGGATTGAATCGAAACGCTACGAACCATTTCGCGGGGCCAAGCCGGGACTCTTTTCCGACAGCTATTTCAGGCCTGTCTGGGGCGATGGACTGGATCGCTTCCAGGCGCAGCGCGATGCGATCGCGGCGGGCATCGGTCGGTTCGAAAGATTTGATGCAGCACAATTGGTAAAGCACGCTTTCGGCATCGCCACCCAGGCACGGCGGAGAGGAAAGCGTGCCGTTCTGGTCTACCTGCACGCCGAGCCCTGCGCCTGGCCGGGCGAGAGGCCAATCGCAGCGGATCGAATTGCCTTGCATCGCGCAGAGCGAGATCGCTTCGCTTCGTCGGTTGAAGGCGATCTCGTCACGTTTCTCGCAGTAGATTACGTGTCGTTGCTTTCGCGTTTCAAAGCAATGGATGACGGCGCCATCCGAGTTCATGCCCAAGCCGTCGAAGAACGGTTCTCGCCTTTATAGAGACTTCGCACTGACGGCCTTGCCGGCGCGAACCGGTTTTGCGAAAGAGCGCCTATGGATGACATTAGCGATTTTCCAGTCCTTTCCCCCGCCGAGGCCCGGGTGCTCGGCTGCCTCATCGAGAAGAAGGAACTGACGCCGGACGTCTATCCGCTCACACTCAACGCGGCGCAGGCGGCCGCCAACCAGAAGACGGCGCGCGAGCCGGTGGTGACCCTGGAACCGATGGAGGTCCACCGGGCGCTGAAGACGCTGGAGCAGAAGGGTCTTGTGCGGCAGGTGTTCGGTTCCCGGGTCGAGCGGTACGAGCATCTCGCCCAGAATCGTTTCTCGCTGACCAGACCGCAGGCGGCGATCCTCGGCCTGCTTCTGCTGCGCGGCCCCCAGACCGTCCACGAATTGCTGGCGCGATCCGAGCGGATGGCGGGATTTGCCTCGGCGGAAGCTCTCAGGGCCGAGCTCGATATGTTGATCGGCAAGCGCCCGCCGCTGGTGAAGGAGATCGGCCGCGGGCCTGGCCAGCGGGAGGACCGCTATGCGCATCTGCTGAGCGGAGACGTTGATGTGTCCATGCTCGCGCCGCAACATGCGGCAGCCACGGTGCCCGCTTCGGAGCTCGAAGCGCGCATCGAAGCGCTGGAGCAGCAGGTGGCGGCGCTGACGGCGCGGCTCGACGCTCTGGGCGGCTGAACGCACGAAAGGCTGGCCTCAATGCAGGAAGGCGGCAGGGGCGCCGCCTTCCAAAGCCGAAACGCCGTCCCGGTCAGGCCAGCCTGGCGTCGAGACCGACCTTGATCGCGCCGAGCGCCTTGGAGACCGGGCATTCGGCCTTGGCCTTCTCCGCCAGTTCCTTGAACTTTTGCGCATCGATCCCCGGAACCGTTCCTACGAGAGTCAAATTGCTCTCGGTGATACCGGTGCCCGGAACCAGCCTGACGGCGGCCTTGGCTTCCAGCCTCTGGGCCGGCGTGCCGTTCTCGGCCAGGAAATGCGAGAGCTGCATGGCGTAGCAGCCGGCATGTGCCGCGGCGATCAGCTCCTCAGGGTTGGTGCCGGATTTGCCGCTTTCGTCCTCGAAGCGCATCTTGAAGGAATAGGGAGCCTCGTTCAGCGCGCCGCTCTGTGTGTCGAGGGTGCCCTTGCCTTCCTTGAGATTGCCCTGCCAGACGGCAGTTGCGGTGCGGTCCATGATGGTCTCCCTGGTTGTCGTTTCCAAACTGAAACGCGGTCCCCTAGACTATAGCGCGCGGCGCCGCGATGACCATCATCCTGCCTGATCCGGGCATCGCCGGACCAGGCCCTTAGCCCTTCATTGGTCGCGTAGGGACTTGCGGACGCTCGCGACGTCGCCGGCCGAAACGCGCGGCGCGGCGTTGCCGAAGCTGTTGCGGACATAGGTCAGCACGGCCGCGACCTGGTCGTCGTCCAGGCGCCAGGCGAGCGAGGGCATGGCGGGCGTGGTCTGCATCGCGCCCGTGTGCACCGCCTGTCCACCGGCCAGCACGAGCCGCGCGGGTGTCTCGATGCTCGGCTGACGCAGGATCGCGTTGTCGGCGAGGCCGGGGAAGAGCTGGCCGGCGCCCTTGCCGTCCATGCCGTGGCAGGCCGAACAGGTGGCGTGGTAGATCGCTGCGCCGGTCTTCATCTGCGCGTCGTCGGCCGAGATCGGCTGGGGCATCGCGCCGCCGGTGGGCGGCACCGACTTCAGATAGACGGCGATGGCCTTGAGGTCGGCGTCTTTCATCTGCGAAGTCGAAGCCTCGATCGCCTCGGCCATCGGACCCGATGCGATCGTGTGCCCGTTGGTGCCGGTCTTCAGGTACTGGACGAGTTCGTCCTCGCTCCAGCCGCCGATGCCGTGGACGGTGTCGCCGGTGATCGCGGGCGCATACCACCCCTGCAGCGACGCGCCCTGCAGCGCTTCGCTGGTCTTGTCGGCGCCGAGAAGGGTCTTCGGCGAGTGGCAGGTGCCGCAATGGCCCGGTCCCTGGACCAGATAGGCGCCGCGGTTCCATTCGTCGGACTGGTTGGGGTCCGGCCTGAACGGCTCGGGCGTGAAATTGATGCCGTTCCAGGCTGCCATCAGAGTGCGGATGTTCAACGGGAAGGGAAGCTGGTTCGCCTCGACGGGGTTATGAACCGGCTCCAGCGTCTGCATATAGGCCCACAGGTCGGCTATGTCGCCGTCCGGCATTTTCGTGTAGGCGGGATAGGGCATAGCCGGGTAGAGGCGCTTGCCGCTGTGGCCGATGCCTGTCTTCAAGGCATTGCGGAAATCCTCCTCGGACCAGGCGCCGATGCCGGTCTCGCGGTCCGGCGTGATGTTGGGTGGAACCAGCACGCCGAAGGGCGTCTGCAGCGGCTCGCCGCCGGCGAAGGGTTTTCCATCCTGCCTGGTGTGACAGGCGGCGCAATCGCCGAGGACCGCCTGGTAGCGGCCGCGGATCACCTTGTCCGCCAGTTGGTCGGATGCCTGCGCGGCGTGGCCGGCAAAAGCGGCGACGACGGCGAGCGTGAGCGTGACGAATTTGCTCTTCATGCCTGCACCAGGGGTTGTCCGGGGTTCTTCAGATATTGCCGGCGAATGGCGTCGGCGGCGTGGAAGGCCAGCGCGCCGACCGTGCCTGTGGGGTTCTTGCCGGCATTGTGGGCGAAGGCGGAGGCGCCGATAACGAAGACGTTCGGCACGTCCCAGCTCTGCAGGTATTTGTTGAGCGCGCTTGTCGTCGGGTCGGTGCCCATGATCGCGCCGCCCGTATTGTGGGTGCTCTGGTAGGGCACCGAGTTCCAGCCCTTCTTGGCGCGGCCGACCTCGTAGTGCTTGCCACCAAGGGCTTTCGCCAACTCCTCCATCCGGTCCGAGCAATAGTTGGACATGCGGATGTCGTTGTCGGGGAAATCGAACGTCATGCGCATCAGTGGCCGGCCGTGGCGGTCGGTATAGGTCGGGTCGAGGTCGAGATAGTTGGTGCGCTGCGGATAGCTGGAACCTTGAATGGAAAAGCCCAGCGTGCCCTTGTAGGCGGCGACCGTCGCTTTCTTCCACTCGGAGCCCCAGCCCGGTGTGCCCTTCGGCGTGGGACGATTGCCGATCGGGCGTCCGTTCGTGGGAATGCAGTTCATGCCCGAGCCGCCGACGAAATCGACCGCGCCGTGGTCGAAAGCGTCGCCGTTGAAATCGTCGAGCGTCTGGCCGAGCGCGCCGGCGGCGACGAAGGGATTGAAGTTCTTGTCGTCGAAGAACACCTTCGTGCCGGCATTGGTCTGGTAGCAGTAGTTGCGCCCGACCGTGCCCTGGCCGGTCGCCGGGTCGTATATCTTCCCGATGCCCGACAGCATCATCATGCGGACATTGTGCAGCGCGTAAGCGCAGATCAGCACCATCTCCGCCGGCTGGAAGAATTCCTCGCCGGACGTGTCGATATAGGTGACGCCGCGCGCCATCTTGCCCGAGCCGTCGAGGTCGACCTTGAGCACTTCGCTGTTGGTGCGCACCTCGAAGTTCGATTTCTTCATCAAGAGCGGCAGGATCGTCGTCTGGGCGCTGGCCTTCGAATAGTTGGCGCAGCCGAAGCGCTCGCAGAAGCCGCAGAAGGTGCACTGGCCCATCGCGATGCCGAGCGGGTTGACATAATCCTTGGACAGGTTCGCCGACGGCGTCGGGAACGGATGCCAGCCGATCGAGCGTGCCGCTTCCGCGAACATGGTCGGCGCATAGGTCATCTCCATCGGCGGCAGCGGGTAGTCGCGCTCGCGCGGGTCTTCGAAGGGATTGCCGCCGTCCTGGATCTGACCCTTGATGTTGCCGGCCTTGCCCGAGATGCCGCACAGATATTCGAAGCGATCGTAGGCGCTTTCCATCTCCGCACCGGTCACACCCCAGTCCTGCAGCTCCAGCCCGGCGAATTTCTGCTCGCCGTAGCGCTCGGCCAGATGGCTGCGGATGCGGAAGTCCGAATCCCAGAAGCGCCAGGTGTGGCCGTTCCAATGCACGCCGGCGCCGCCGACGCCGTTGCCGGGCAGGAACGAGCCGAAGTCGCGCATCGGCAGCGCTTCCTCGTCAGGGTTGTTGCGCATGGTGAAGGTCTCGACCACCGGCTGCAGGAAGAGGTCGCGGCGGATCGCGTAGCGCAACTCGTCCTGCGCGTAGCCGATGTTGAAATCGGTCGCCGTGTCGCGCCACGGTCCGCGCTCGATGGCGACGACGTCCAGTCCTTCGTCGGTCAGCTCATGCGCGAGGATCGATCCGGTCCAGCCGAGGCCAATGATCACCACGTCCTTCTTGGGAAGTATTCTGGTCATCGCGGCTTATCCCTTCTTGCCCATCCATTCCGGCGCCCCGGCGATCGAGACCGGCGGCAGCGGGTAGGGCTGGTTGTGCTTGGAGACGTGGTCGCGATAGTCGTAGCGCGCGCCGGGGAAGCCCAGCATGCGCCAGGATACCATGTCGCGATTGCCGCCGTAGATCGGGTCGGCGAAGAACCCTTCCATCGTATTGCCCAGCACCAGCGTGAAGAACGCCTTGGCGTCGACGCCGTTCGGCAGCTCGACCTTGCCCGCCTCCATGTCCTTGAGCAGTGCGTCCTGGTCTTCCGGCGAGAGTTCGGCGAAGCTCTTGCCGCCCCTGTTCTGCTTGACCCAGGCGTCGAGCGCAGCCAACCCTGCCCGGTAACGCATGGCCGGCGTCTCATCCTTCTGATAGCCCTGCGTCGGCGTTCCCGGCTTGAACGGTCCCTTCATGTAGAGGCGCGCCGAATCGCCGAAATCGCCGGCGAGCTGGCGATCGATATAGACCGCGCAGCCGGCGTCCTTGCCGCCGATGCTGAGGTCGTCGGCCGGGATCAGCCGGTCGACGATCGCCTCGATCGCCCGCGCCTCTTCGGGTCTGAAATAGGTCCAGCCCACAGACTTCACGATATCGGGCGGATCGGCGCTGAAGGCCTGCCAGGGCAGGGCTCCCGACAGGGAGCGCGCGCTCGCCGATGTGGCTGTGGCGACGATCGCAATGCCTACGCTGGAGAGAAGGGTTCGGCGTGAAATCCGAACGGACGGGGAATCTGGCATCGGCTGCCCCCTCGCTTGCCTGTCCGGCGCGAACGGCCGGATGGGTGATGTTCGCGGGCCTGTCGACCCGGCAGGAGAAAGTCTAGGACGATAAGCGGGAGCGGCAAGACGAGCAGGCCAGGTAAATGCTGGACCAGATGCGGCGAAGGGGACGGACGTCGTTCACTTTATCGAGAGGAAGATATCGAGCGAGCCCGAACCATCTGCCCCGTTACGTCACGTCCGAACGCCTGCCGCTCTAGCTTCGCGCGGCGATCGCCGTGGCTGCTGCCGCCATCGTGCCGGCGCCGATGCGGTTGGCGATCCGCATGCCCCTGGGGCTCCTGAGCAGTTTGCGCGCCTGCGCAGCCGCCAATACCCAGGTGAGATCGACAGCGACCAGAACCGCCGCCATCGTCAAGGTCAGTTCCAGCCAGCCGGCGACGGTGACCGAAGCGAGGTCGATGATTGTGGGCAGCAACGCGAGATAGAACATCATGATCTTGGGATTGCCGAGCGTCACGGCCATGCCGGCGAAGAAGAGCCTCGCCGGCGGATCGCCTCTCGAACCAGCTTGGGGCATCTCGTCCGCCTTTGCATCGACGGGGGCCTTCCACATCTTCCAGGCGAGCCATGCGAGATAGGCGACGCCCGCCCACTTCACCATGACGAAGACCAGCTGGAAGCTCTGCGCCACCACGGCCAGTCCGAACACGGCGAAGGACAGCCAGATCGCCTCGCCGATCCACATCGCGGCGAGGAAGGGAAGCACGTCGCGAAACCCCTTGGAGATAACGCGCGCGACGAGCGCCGCGATCGACGGACCGGGTGAGCCGGCCGCGACCAGGAGAGCGCCGGCGAATATGAGCAGCGAGGCAAGCGTCATGGCGCGATGATATGCTCGATGGCGGCATGCCCGCAAGCGGGCGCGCGGCGGCGCTGTCAGACGGCGGCGACCTCTGTCGGCTCGGCCAGCTTCGGCTTCGCGCGCGAAGCGATCAGGCAGCCGAGGATGATCAGGATGGCGCCGGCCAGCGTCGAGCCTGTCACGGATTCCTGGAAAAACACGAAACCGAGGATGATCGCCCAGACGAAGGCGGAATATTCGGTCGGGATGAGGTATTGCGCCTCCGCGCGCGCATAGGCCCAGCTCATCAGCGCATGGCCGGCCAGCGCCAGCGCGGTGACGCCCGCCAGCGGCAGCCACATGGCCTGCGGGAGGGAAACGCCGAACCAGGGTGCGGCAAGGCCCAGCGTGACACCGACCACCGCGTTCTGGAAGAAAACGATCTCCAGCGGCTTGGCGAGCTGTGCCTGACGACGGGCCAGGATCAGATTGTAGGCATAGAGTACGGCGGACACGATGATCGCGGCCATGCCGAAAAAGGCGTCCGGCGCATAGCCGACCCGGCTGAACTTGCCGAGCATGATGACAAGCACACCCGCCAGGCCGACGAAGGACGCGGCGATGGCCAATCGGCCAATCCTTTCGCCGAGCAGAAGCGCGGCCAGGAACAGCGCCACCAGCGGCGCGATGAAGGAGAGCGCGATCGCTTCCGCCAGCGGCAGGTAGCCGAGGCCGGTGAAGAACAGCAGCGCGACGAAGGAGACGACGACGCCGCGCAGCACGTGCAGCCGCAGGGCGTCGCGGTTCGGGCGAGGCGGCCGTGTCGCCGTCCACGCCGTGCCGGCGGATGCGGTCGCGAAGACGGAGCGCCACAGCAACGTGTTGTAGGCGCCGATGATCACGACAAGGCCCTTGACGGCCGCATCCATCGCCGAAAGCAGGAAGATGCCCAGCGTGCAGACCAATATGGCCAGCACGGGCGAGGTCGCGGGCTTGGCGGTCATCTGGAGTCCGATCCTGCTGGAGACAACCAGCCGCTAAACCGGAACCGCAGCCGCGCCAAGAGCGCAGCTCACGCCAATCTCACAGGCCAGGAGCGGCCTCGCGGGATCGATGCCTTGTTGCTCTTACGCCGCGCCGGCGAGCTTCTGCTTCTCGAAGCGCTTGCGCTCGTTGGGATCGAGATAGAGCTTGCGCAGGCGAATCGACTTCGGCGTGACTTCCACCAGCTCGTCGTCCTGGATCCAGGCCAGCGCCCGTTCCAGCGTCATGCGTACCGGCGGGGTGAGCTTGACCGCCTCGTCCTTGCCGGCGGCGCGGATGTTGGTCAGCTTCTTGCCCTTGAGCACGTTGACCTCGAGATCGTTGTCGCGGGAGTGGATGCCGATGATCATGCCCTGATAGACCTTGACGCCAGCGTCGATGACCATCGGGCCGCGGTCCTCCAGGTTGAACAGTGCATAGGCCACCGCGTCGCCCTGGTCGTTGGAGATCAGCACGCCGTTGACGCGGCCAGGCAGTTCACCCTTGTAAGGTTCGTAAGCGTGGAACAGCCGGTTCATCACCGCCGTGCCGCGCGTGTCGGTCAGCAGTTCCGACTGGTAGCCGATCAGGCCGCGCGTCGGGGCGTGGAAGACAAGGCGCTGGCGGTCGCCGCCGGACGGGCGCAGCTCGGTCATCTCTGCCTTGCGCTCGCTCATCTTCTGCACGACGATGCCGGCGTGCTCCTCGTCCACGTCGATGACGACTTCCTCGACAGGTTCGAGCAACTGGCCGTTCTCGTCCTTCTGCATGACGACGCGCGGGCGCGACACGGCAAGCTCGAAGCCCTCGCGGCGCATCGTCTCGATCAGCACCGCGAGCTGCAATTCGCCGCGGCCGGAGACGTAGAAGGAGTCCTTGTCGGCGGATTCCTCGATCTTCAGCGCGACGTTGCCCTCGGCTTCCTTCAGCAGGCGGTCGCGGATGACGCGGCTGGTGACCTTGTCGCCCTCGGTGCCGGCAAGCGGCGAATCGTTGACGATGAAGGACATGGTGACGGTCGGCGGGTCGATCGGCTGCGCCTGCATCGGCTCGGTGACGGATGGATCGCAAAAGGTGTCGGCGACAGTGCCCTTGGAAAGGCCCGCGATGGCGACGATGTCGCCGGCCTGCGCCTCGTCGATCGGCTGGCGCTCAAGGCCGCGGAAGGCCAGGATCTTGGACACGCGGCCCTGTTCGATCAGCGAGCCGTCGTGGTGCAGAACCTTGACCGCCTGATTCGGCTTCAGCGTGCCGCTGGCGATACGGCCGGTGATGATGCGCCCGAGGAAGGGATTGGCTTCCAGGATGGTGCCGATCATGCGGAACGGGCCTGGCTCCACGCTCGGTGCGGGCACGTGCTTCAGTACCAGGTCGAACAGGGGGGCGAGGCCTTGGTCCTTCGGCCCCTCCGGCTTCTCGGCGACCCAGCCGTCGCGGCCCGAACCGTAGAGGATCGGGAAATCGAGCTGCTCGTCGGTGGCGTCGAGGGCTGCGAACAGGTCGAACACCTCGTTGATGACCTCGGTTTCGCGTGCATCCGGCCGGTCGATCTTGTTGATGACGACGATCGGCCTGAGGCCGACCTTCAGGGCCTTGCCGACGACGAATTTGGTCTGCGGCATCGGGCCTTCGGCGGCGTCCACCAGCACGATGGCCGAATCCACCATCGACAGGATGCGCTCCACCTCGCCGCCGAAATCGGCGTGGCCGGGCGTGTCGACGATGTTGATGCGCGTGTCCTTCCAGTCGACCGAGGTCGCCTTGGCGAGGATGGTGATGCCGCGTTCCTTTTCGAGATCGTTGGAATCCATCGCCCGCTCGGCGACGCGCTGGTTCTCGCGGAACGCGCCGGATTGTTTCAGGAGCTGGTCGACCAGTGTCGTCTTGCCATGGTCGACATGCGCGATGATCGCGATGTTGCGGATATCCATAATGTCACTCGGAAGCGTTGGGGCAGGGCGCGTTGCGGCGCCGCCTTTTTCAGGTTGCGCGGCTCATACAGGTTTTTTCGCAGATGCGAAAGGGGGCTGGGTTTCGCCATTGCGAAAGGCAGACCGCGCACCCAGATAAAATACATCTTTTGTTAAGCCCTTTTTGCGAAGCTTTCGTTAACCAGTCGGGGAAACGATTCCGGCCTGGAGTCATTCGGAGATTATGACGAGCATCTTGAAGAAGGCGGCACGTGGCGGCCGCATCGGTTCGGGGGTGGCGCTCGCCGCCGTGGCTTTGATGCTGGCGGCCGGCGGGGCGCGCTCTGCGGCACCGCGCCTTGATGCACCCCAACCCGTCACGCCGGCCGAACAGCTTTTCCCGGATGCGCCGGACGGCGTCGATCCGATGACGACCGGCCCCGTCAGCGCTTCGTTCAAGACGCAGCAGGCCGAGGCCGGTTGTGCCGACGCCGTCTGGCCCGATATTCCCGCCGCCTGCTACCCGAAGAACTGATCGCCGGCCCTGCCTGGAAGACCCTGCCTTGCCTGGAAGACATGGCGGGCAGCGCGGCTGCCAGCTTCGTTTCGGCCACCTCACCCCCCCCCCGCAGATGTCCAGACTGCTCCTGGACGTCCGATCATTTCGCTAACCGGCTGTTATCCTTAACCGGCACTTAACCACTATGGTTAACACTACTCCCGAGACGCCGGACTGGGCGGCGAGTTGGGGAGTTGGACCATGAAATCCGTTTTGCGCATCGCGCTTGCGCTTTCCGCCGTCGGCGCGGCGCCTCTGCCTGTGCTGGCCGCCGACTACGATCCGCCGATCTATGTCGACGAGGCGCCGGAATACCAGCCGGTCGAGGTCGGCTCGGGCTGGTATCTCAGGGGCGACGTCAGCTACCTGCCGGAAGAGACCTACAAGAACCGGGACCTGGGCAGCCTGACCGTCAGCTATTCGGACCGCGAGCGGCCGGTATTCGGCAGCATCGGCTTCGGCTACCACTTCAACGACTATCTGCGCGGCGATATCAATTTTGGCCTGCTGCCGGGCAACGAGGCGAGAGCCGAAGAGGATAATTCGCCGACAGATATCGCAACCGCGCGCATCGAAAACAGCGCCCGCACGGTAATCGTCAACGGCTATGTCGATCTAGGGACCTATGTCGGCATCACGCCCTACATCGGCGCGGGCGTCGGCCTGATGCAGTCCAAGCGCGAGGGTCGCTTCGACTATGTCGACCTGAACGACGCGACCAATGATGTCTCCACCTCGGATAACAAGACGCAGTATTCCTTCGCCTACACACTCAATGCCGGTCTCGCCTACCAGATCACCAAGAACCTGGTGATTGATCTTGGCTACCAGTACATGTCCGCGCCGGACGCGGAGTATGCTCGGCTCGACGATATTTCGAGCGGACCGAGCTATTCCATCCACAAGGGCGTGGACAACCACCAGATCAAGGTCGGCCTTCGCTACGACCTGTGGTGACGAGTGCGAGATCGGTTCTGACTGCGGCGGCGGGCTTCGGCCCGCCGCTTTCGTTTCGGCCGAGGCACCTTCGGCCGGAGCAATCACTATCCCGCGAGCGACAAAAACTTTGCTCTTGACGCCCGCAACCTGAAGTCCTATCGCCATCCGTGGGCCACCCCTCCCCAACGAGGGGCTTACTATCTGGAAGGATAGACCACGATGACTGCTCTCCCCAAGCCGGACATGCGTCCGGCCAATCCCCATTTTTCCTCAGGTCCCTGCGCGAAACGTCCCGGCTGGTCGGTCGAGGCGCTGAAGGACGCCGCCCTTGGCCGCTCGCACCGCGCTAGGATCGGCAAGGCGAAACTTGCCGAGGCGATCGACCTTACCCGTGAAGTGCTGCAGGTGCCGGCGGACTACCGCATCGGCATCGTGCCGGCGTCCGACACCGGCGCGGTCGAGATGGCGCTGTGGTCGCTGCTCGGCCAGCGCGGCGTCGACATGGTCGCCTGGGAATCCTTCGGCGCCGGCTGGATCACCGACGTGGTCAAGCAGTTGAAGCTCGCCGATGCGCGCAAGATCGAGGCGCCCTACGGCGAACTGCCGGATCTTTCGCAGATCGACTTCGACCGCGACGTCGTCTTCACCTGGAACGGCACGACCTCGGGCGTGCGCGTCCCGGACGGCGATTTCATCCCGGCCGACCGCAAGGGCCTGACGATCTGCGACGCCACTTCGGCAGCCTTCGCGCAGCGGCTCGATTTCCAAAAACTCGATGTCGTGACCTTCTCCTGGCAGAAGGCGCTCGGCGGCGAAGGCGCGCACGGCATGCTCATCCTCAGCCCTCGCGCCGTCGCGCGGCTGGAGACCTATGCGCCGGCCTGGCCGCTGCCCAAGATCTTTCGCATGACCAAGGGCGGCAAGCTGATCGAGGGCATCTTCAAGGGCGAAACCATCAACACGCCCTCCATGCTCGCCGTCGAGGACTATCTCGATACGCTGAAATGGGCGAAGGGCCTCGGCGGGCTGGACGCGCTGGTCGCCCGCGCCGACGCCAATGCCGCGGTCGTCGCCCGCTTCGTGGACCAGTCGTCCTGGCTCGGCCACCTGGCCGTCGATCCGGCGACGCGCTCCAACACCTCCGTGTGCCTGTCCATCGTCGATCCAGACGTCGCCGCACTCGACCTGGACGGCCAGGCGGCGTTCGCCAAGGCGCTGGTCGGCCTGCTCGACAAGGAAGGCGTCGCCTACGACATCGGCCATTATCGCGACGCCCCGCCCGGCCTGCGCATCTGGTGCGGCGCCACCGTCGAGACGAAGGATCTGGAAGCGCTGATGCCGTGGCTCGACTGGGCTTTCTCTGCCCAGAAGGCGACGCTCAAGGCTGCGGCCTAGCTCCACGTCCCCCTCCCCCTTGAGGGGAGGGTGGCCGGACGCAATCCGGTCGGGTGGGGGTCACCTCAACCCCACCAACCTCAATCAAATCCATGCGGCATGCAGAAAACGTCGAGCACTGCCGCACCGACCCCTCCCGGTCGCTACGCGACCACCCTCCCCTCAAGGGGGAGGGAAACCAGCGCCAAGGATCACACCCATGCCCCGCGTACTCGTTTCCGATAAACTCTCCCCCACCGCCGTGCAGATATTCAAGGATCGCGGCGTCGAGGTCGATTACCTGCCCGATCTTGGCAAGGACAAGGATGCCCTTCTGGCGAAGATCGCCGACTATGACGGCCTCGCCATCCGTTCGGCCACCAAGGTCACCGAGAAACTGATCAATGCCGCGACCAATCTCAAGGTCATCGGCCGCGCCGGTATCGGCGTCGACAATGTCGACATACCCGCCGCCTCAAGGCGCGGTATCATCGTCATGAACACGCCTTTCGGCAACTCGATCACCACCGCCGAGCATGCCGTCGCCATGATCTTCGCGCTGGCGCGCCAGATTCCGGAGGCCAATGCCTCGACCCATGCCGGCAAATGGGAAAAGAACCGCTTCATGGGCGTCGAGATCACCGGCAAGACGCTGGGCGTGATCGGCTGCGGCAACATCGGCTCCATTGTCGCCACGCGCGGCGTCGGCCTGAAGATGCACGTCATCGCCTTCGACCCGTTCCTGTCGGACAAGCGCGCCGAAGAACTGGGCGTCGAGAAGGTCGAGCTCGATGATCTTTTCGCCCGCTCCGACTTCATCACCCTGCACACGCCGATGACCGACAAGACGCGTGGCATCATCGACGCGGCTGCGATTGCGAGGATGAAGGACGGCGTGCGCATCATCAACTGCGCGCGCGGCGGCCTGATCGTCGAGGCCGATCTCGTCGCGGCGCTGAAGAGCGGCAAGGTGGCGGGCGCCGGCGTCGACGTGTTCGAGACCGAGCCCGCGACCGACAACGCCTTGTTCGGTCTGGAGAACGTCGTGGCAACGCCGCATCTCGGCGCCTCGACCTCGGAGGCGCAGGAGAATGTCGCGCTCCAGGTCGCCGAGCAGATGTCGGACTACCTGATCAAGGGCGCGGTGACCAACGCCATCAATATGCCTTCGATCACCGCTGAGGAAGCACCGCGTCTCAAGCCGTTCGTCAAGCTCGCCGAAGTGCTCGGCGCCTTCGTCGGCCAGGTGACGGAGGATCCGATCAAGGAAGTCGAGATCCTGTTCGACGGCTCGACCGCCCAAATGAACACGCGCGCGCTGATTTCGGCCGCGCTCGCCGGCCTGATCCGGCCGCAGGTGGCCGACGTTAACATGGTGTCGGCACCGATCATGGTGAAGGAACGCGGCATCATCGTCGCCGAGGTCAAGCGCGACAAGTCGGGCGTGTTCGACGGCTACATCAAGCTGACCGTCAAGACCGAGAAGATGAGCCGTTCGATCGCCGGCACCTGCTTCTCCGACGGCAAGCCGCGTTTCATCCAGATCAAGGGCATCAACCTCGACGCCGAGGTCGGCCAGCACATGCTCTACACCACCAATGCCGATGCGCCCGGCATCATCGGCCTGCTCGGCTCCCTGTGCGGCGAGAACGGCGTCAACATCGCCAACTTCTCGCTTGGCCGCGACCGTCCGGGCGGCGACGCGATCGCGCTGCTCTATCTCGACGCGCCGTTCCCCCAGGACGTGCTCGCCAAGGTGCGCGCGCATGAGACGATCGACTCGGCCAAGCGGCTGCAGTTCGACGTCGGCGCGGTGTAAGCGATCTCTCAAATAAAACGACAATCAGGCGCGGCGCAAACCGCGCCTTTTTGTTTTTCCTTCGATGCGGTAGCATATGCCGTGCTCAGGAGCTTACGGATGAATATTGTGGTTGACGCATTCTGGGACGACGAAGCCAAAGTCTGGGTCGCGTCGGCGCGTGACGGAATCGGCATCGCAACGGAGGCTGGGACGATGGAGCAGCTTCAGCAAAAATTGTCGATTATCGTTCCCGATTTACTGGCGGAAGACTATCAAGGCCCCTTTGAGATTGAGCTGATCGCCCGTAGTCATCAAACGGTTGCGGCTGCATGACCGTGAGGGGTGACGGCGACCATCTGCCCGTGCGTTGAACAGCGAACATCGCGCAGTTGGCTGAAATCCGTGAATAATTTCTCCAAGCCTTTGAAAAGTGTCCTGTCGGAAGCCGGCTGGCGGTATCTTCGCCCTGGCAAAGGCGATCACGAAATATGGCACGAGCCATCGACGGGTCGGAAAGTCGTCGTGGACAATTCGATGAAATCGCGCCACACGGCCAATGCCGTATTGAAACAGGCCGGACTGCCGAAAGCTTTTTGACAATTTCCATCCGGCTAAGACCAACGAAAACCCTGATCTGTGACAACAGCCGAAACCATCCGGATGTCACGTTGCAGATGGCGCCATGAGCGGGAGAGCGAACGCGATGCGGGACGACAACCACCTTCCAGGAGACGGAACCTTTCTTGGCCGCGTTGGCGCCGACGGCTGGCCGCATCCGGCGGTGGTCACGGTCAGGAACGGCATGGTGCTGGACATCACCTCCAACAGGGCGCCGACCAGCCGCGACATCTGCGAGATGGCCGATCCTGCCGCCTATGTCGCCGCTGCCGAAGGCCGCGAGATCGGCTCGCTCGCCGCCGTCATGGCCAACAGCATGGTGGCCGATCGCGATCCGTCGAAGCCGTCCCTGCTTTCGCCGGTCGACCTTCAGGCGGTGAAGGCGTCGGGCGTCACTTTCGTCGTCTCCCTGCTGGAGCGGGTGATCGAGGAGCAGGCGCGCGGCGCGCCGGAGCGGGCCGACGCCATCCGCGCCGACATCGCCGGCTTGATCGGCCACGACCTCTCGCAACTGAAGCCGGGATCGCCGGAAGCCGCCGGCGTCAAGGCGCGGCTGATCGCGCGCGGCGTGTGGTCGCAATATCTGGAGGTCGGCATCGGGCCCGACGCCGAGATCTTCACCAAATGCCAGCCCATGGCCTCGGTCGGATACGGGGCCGATGTCGGGCTGCATCCCGTTTCCACCTGGAACAACCCGGAGCCGGAAGTCGCGGTCGTGGCGTCCAGCGCCGGCACGATCGTCGGCGCCACGCTCGGTAACGACGTCAACCTGCGCGATGTCGAGGGCCGTTCGGCGCTGCTGCTCGGCAAGGCCAAGGACAACAATGCGTCGGCCTCGCTCGGCCCCTTCATTCGCCTGTTCGACGCGACCTTCACGCTGGACGACGTCAAGCAGGCGGTGGTCGGCCTCAGGGTCGAGGGCGAGGACGGCTTCGTGCTTGAAGGATCGAGCTCGATGGCCGAGATCAGCCGCTCGCCGGAGGAACTGGTGTCTGCGGCCATGGGCGCACACCACCAGTATCCCGAAGGCATGGTCCTTTATCTCGGCACCATGTTCGCGCCGGTGAAGGACCGCGGCGAAAGCGGCAAGGGTTTTACGCACAGGACGGGCGACGTCGTCACCATCGCTTCGGAAAAGCTCGGAAGCCTCGTCAACCGCGTCAAGCTGTCGACCGAATGCCCGCCTTGGCGCTATGGCGCCAGCCACCTGATGCGGGACCTGGCGAAAGCCGGCCTCCTGTAGAGAGGTCAGCTTCGGAGCATCACTCCGCGGCCGCCAGCCGGCGGCTGCCGTGTTCGGCCAGCCAGATGCCGCCGAACACGAGCGCCAGCGCCAGCGCGTGGTAGAGATGGAAATCCTCGCCGAGCAGCAGGATCGACAACAGGGTGCCGAAGATCGGCACGAGGTTGATGAACAGGCCGGCGCGATTGGCGCCGATCAACTCGTTGCCGCGGATGTAGGTGACCTGTGAAATGACCGAGGCGCCGAGCGCCGTGTAGAGCGTGATCGCCCAGCCGGCCAGGCCGGGGAATTGCGCCTTGCCCGTTGTGACTTCCCAAGCCGCGAACGGCATTGAGATGACGAGCGCCGACAGTGACAGGATGAGGATTAGCGATTGCCAGTGCAGCGCCGGCTTGAGCCTCAGACCGACCGAATAGCCGCTGTAGAGCACGACCGCGCCGAGCATGATCGCATCGCCGAAATTGATATCGAGGCGGAGCAGTTGAGCGGGGCTGCCGTGGCTGGCCGTCAATGCGACGCCGGCGATCGTCAGTATGACGCCGATGAGCTGCGGCCAGCCGGCGCGAACGCGGAAGAACAGGAAATTCGCCACGATGATCAGGATCGGCATACCCGCCTGCTCGATCGAGACGTTGATGGCCGTGGTGTAGTTGAGCGCGACGTAGAAGATGACGTTGAACAGCGCGAACCCGCAGCCGCCCAACGCGACGAGCAGCGGCAGGTGCCTTTTCGCCAGCGGCCAGTCCTCGCGCAGCTTGGCGCCGGCGAAGGGCAGCAGGATGAGCACCGCCAGCACCCAGCGCAGGAACACCAGCAGCATCGGCGAGATCTGTCCGACGGCGAGCTTGCCGGCGATCGAATTGCCGCCCCACAGCAAGGTGGTCAAAAGCAGCAGGGCGTAGGCTTTCTGGTGTCGCGACACGGTATCCGCCGATTCGAACCCGCGTCCCTTACGGAGATCGGTCCCTCAAGTAAATGATACGCAAGGCAAAAGCCGTTGTGCCTGTCATGCGCCGGCGGCCGAAATCAGGGGTCGCGCGGCAGCGGCGTTGACGCTATAGAAGCCTCTCGTCGTGGGCTTTCAGGCCCGGTTCTGCTTGTTTCAGGGATAGTGAACATGGCCAATGTGGTGGTCGTCGGCTCGCAGTGGGGCGACGAGGGCAAGGGTAAGATCGTGGACTGGCTGTCCGAGCGCGCTGACGTGGTGGTGCGCTTCCAGGGCGGCCACAATGCCGGTCACACGCTGGTCGTCGACGGCAAGGTCTACAAGCTTTCGCTGCTTCCCTCCGGCGTCGTGCGCCAGGGCAAGCTCTCCATCATCGGCAATGGCGTGGTGTTCGATCCGCACGCTTTCGTCGCCGAAGCCGCAAAGCTGAAGGAGCAGGGCGTCGACGTCACGCCTGACCGCCTGAAAATTGCCGAAAACACGGCGCTTATCCTGTCGCTGCACCGCGAACTGGACGGATTCCGCGAGGACGCCGCCTCCAATTCCGGCACGAAGATCGGCACCACGCGCCGCGGCATCGGCCCCGCCTATGAGGACAAGGTCGGCCGTCGCGCCATCAGGGTCATGGACTTGGCGGATTTGGACACGCTCCCGCTGAAGGTGGACAGGCTTTTGACGCACCACAACGCGTTGCGTCGCGGCCTCGGTCATCCCGAAGCGACGCACGAGGCGATCATGGCGGAACTGACCTCGGTCGCCGGCGCCGTCCTGCCCTACATGGACAGGGTCTGGAAAGTGCTGGACGACAGCCGCCGCGCTGGCGAGCGCATCCTGTTCGAGGGCGCGCAGGGAACGCTGCTCGACATCGACCATGGCACCTATCCCTTCGTCACCTCGTCCAACACGGTGGCCGGACAAGCGGCGGCCGGTTCCGGCATCGGTCCGGGCGCTGTCGGCTATGTGCTCGGCATCACCAAGGCCTATACGACCCGTGTCGGCGAAGGCCCCTTCCCGACCGAGCAGCAGAACGAGATCGGCGAATTCCTCGGCACCAAAGGGCACGAATTCGGCGTCGTCACCGGCCGCAAGCGCCGTTGCGGCTGGTTCGACGCGGTGCTGGTGCGACAGGCCGTGGCGGTGAACGGCATCAAGGGCATCGCGCTCACCAAGCTGGACGTGCTGGACGGCATGCCGGAGATCAAGGTCTGCACCGGATACCGGCTCGACGGCCAGGTGATCGACTACCTGCCGGCCAGCCAGGGCGCGCAGGCGCGCGTCGAGCCGATCTACGAAACGCTGGAAGGCTGGTCGGGAACGACCGCCGGGGCGCGGTCCTGGAACGACCTGCCGGCACAGGCGGTTAAATATGTGCGCTATATAGAAGAGCTGATCGGCGCGCCCGTCGCGCTGCTTTCCACCAGTCCGGAGCGGGACGACACGATACTTGTGACCGATCCGTTTCAAGACTAACCATGGCTCCCGGGGAGCAAGACAGGTACGATTGAAGCATGGCAGATTTCGTTGCGGTTCTGAAAAAGACGCTCGACGGCCTCGGCGACACCACGCCGGAAATGCGCACGCGCGTCTACGACAAGGCCCGTTCGACCATCGCGGCCAAGCTCGCCGCGATCGATCCTCCGCCGCCCGCCTCTGTGGCGGAGCGTCAGAGGCGCGCGCTTGAAGATGCGATCAGAGAGGTCGAGGGCGGCTACGCCAGGCCGGCCGCCCCGCCTTCTTCGACCGACCCGCTGGCGGAACTGGAAAACATCTTCTCGTCCATCGATCGCAACCGGAACCAGCCGAACCATGCGCGGCCCGGCGCGGCACCCGCTGTCGCGCCCAGGACTGCCGCCGTGCCCAGGACTGAAGCGCCGCCGCCAAGGCCGCAGCCTTCCGCTCCCGTGCCACAACCGGCAGCGCGAACGACCACGCATACTGGTTACGAACCGAAGCCCGTTTCCACCGAAACGGCCTGGAAGAAGACTTCCCCCGCGACTGTTTCCACAGATACGGAAAAACGCGGCGCCGGTGCGGCCCGGCCCTTGCCGGCGCCCGAATTCGACGATCTCGACGACGAGCCGGTCTCGTTCGAAGACCATCGGCTGCACGAGGAACCGACCGAGCGGCGGCGTGGCTACGGTGGACTGATCGCCGCACTCGTTGCGCTGGCTGTCATCGCCGGGGGCGGCTACGGCATCTGGCTGAACAAAGATGCGTTCGAGGATATGCTCGGTCTCAACAAGACCGAGACCGCCAAGCAGGAGCCAGCCGAACCCGCAAATCCGGCCGAGACCGCCAAGGCCGAACCGGAGGAGACAGTGCCGCCGGCCACCGAGCCTTCCGCTTCGCAGCCCGCCGCCGGCGAGACGCAGAAATTCACGCAACGGTTGCAGCCGGACGGCAGGGAGACCGATCCGGGTCCGGCCGGAGGCGAGAACCATATCGGCGAAGGCACGTCGGTGGTTGCATTGACCACGCCGGCACCCGGCACCCCGCCGGTCGAGTCGCCAGCGCCGGGCGCCGCAACGTCGTCCGATTCGCCGGCGGACGGGACCCAGTCCGGAGCGGCGCCGCCGCCGGCTTCGGGCGAAAGCGGCGCACCGGCCGCGTCCTCCACGCCGCCGGCCGCGGGCCAGTCGGTTGCCGTGGCGCAGAAGGCGATCTTCTACGAGGAGCGCACCAATACCGCCGACGGCTCCGCCGAGCCCGGCAGCATCGTGTGGTCGTTGGTGCAGGAATCGCCCGGCGGCGATGCGCCGCCCGAACCGGCGATCCGCGCCGAGGCGACCATTCCCGGCAAGGACATCCAGCTTCGCATGACGATCCGGCGCAACACCGACCAGACCCTGCCGGCCAGCCACATCATCGAGATGATCTTCCTGACGCCTGACGGGTTCGACGGCGGCGGCATCGACAACGTGCTGCGCATGGCGATGAAGGGCACCGAACAGGAAGCGGGAAGTCCGCTGATCGGCATTCCCGCCAAAATATCCGACGGCTTCTTCCTGATCGCTCTCAACGACACCAAGGCCGATGAGGACGCCAACCTGACCCTGCTGCGCAATCAGGACTGGATCGACATCCCCGTCGTCTACAAATCGGGTCGCCGGGCCCTGCTCACCATGGAAAAGGGAATTCCGGGCGAAAAGGTGTTCGACGAGGCGCTGAAGGCCTGGCAGGCGAAAGACTCAGGCTGATTCCTGTCCAATTGCAGCCCGAAATCCGGGCCTGACACTCCTGGCTCTGGCGGTCTCTCCCGCCGGGTGCTATAGAAGGACGCGATGGGGATGGAGTTCCCCCGAAACCGCCGCAAGGCTGATGACTCCTACCGCGACAACCGGCGGTGGGAGTGCGTCTGAAGCACCCGCCGTCAGGCGGGTTTTTCATGTCCGGCATGAAAAAGCCCGCTCTGGAGAAAAGGAGTGTGCATGTCGTTTCTGACCTGCCTGATCGTCATGGCCGGCGGCGCCCTCGGCACGCTGGCACGTTATCTCGTTTCGCTGCTCGCCCTGCCGATCAGCGGCAACCTTCCCTGGGGAACGATCATCATCAACATAACCGGCTCGCTGCTGATCGGCTTCTTCGGAACGCTGACGCTGGCGCACGGACGGTTTCCGGTTTCCGAGAACGTGCGCCTGTTCGTCATGATCGGCTTCTGCGGCGGTTACACGACCTTTTCCTCGTTCAGCCTGCAGACGCTGGACCTGCTGCGGAGCGGTGCGACGGGCAGGGCGGCGGTCAATGTCGTCGCCTCGATGATCCTGTGCGTGGTGGCGGTCGCGGCGGGCCATCAGATCGCGGCGCTGATGAATGGCGGAGCCCCCGAGGTCGCGCAACTTCCGATCGAGGAAGAAGCGTCGTAAAGCGCCTGCGGTCCTGCCTAAAAGTGGCTTATGCGTCGGCGGCAACGATCAAGAATGTCGGCCGTTCGATTTCGGCGGCGAGCGCCGGCATCTGCGCGATCTGGGCGTCGCTCGGGCGGAATTCCTCGATGCGACGGATCGTGAAGCCGGCCGAGACGAGTTGGTTGAGCGTGGTCGCCATGGTGCGATGGTATTTCAATACGCCCTTGCTGAACCAATCCGTGCGCCGCTCGCCCTCCCGGGCATAGCTGTCGAGACGCCAGATCTGCTTGCCGCCCTCCGCCTCCAGCCAGCCCGGTTTCATCGACGCCATGAAGATCGGATGCTCGATGGAAAAGACCAGGCGTCCGCCAGCGGCAAGCGATCGGTGGATGCTGCGATATAGCCTTGCCGTATCGGGCAGGTAGTGGAAGGCGAGCGAGCTGTAGACGAGATCGAAGGCTGCCGTGTCCGGCTCAAGCGTCTCCAGATCGGCGTGGCAGTAGGTGACGACGGCGCTGGCGGTGTCGGACCGTGCTTTCGCCAGCATTTTTTTGGATATGTCGATGCCGGTGACGGCGGCCGCTCCCTGTTCGAGCGCCCAGCGGCAGAACCAGCCGTAGCCGCAGCCGAGATCGAGTACCCGCCTGCCTTCGAGGTCGGATAGCATCGATTTCAGCACCGGCCATTCGGGCGCACCCGCCAGGCCGAGCCGCGAGCGCTCCAACTGTGCGTAGCCGGCAAAGAAATCCGGCTTGTCGTAGATATTCTGGGCCATCGTCTCGCTTCCTGCCGCCCGGACAAGGTCAAGCCCTTGTCAAATGATCCGTGCGCGGGAAAAGGCGGAGGCCTACCCCTCCAGTTCCTCGCGGAGCATCTCTAGTTCAAGCCATTCCTCTTCCAGCGCCGCCAGAGTCGCACGCTCCTTGTCGAGCGCGGCGATCGTCTTTTGGAAGCCGCCCGGATCGCGCTCGTAATAGGCCGGGTCGGCGATGGCGTCCTCGAGCCGGGCGATCGATTGAGCGACGGCCTCCATTTTCTTCGGAAGATTGTCCAGCGCGAATTGCTGTTTGTAGGAAAGCTTTTTCGCCGCCGCTTTCGGTTGGACAGCCGCAGTCTTTTCCTGAGTCGGATCGGCTTTCCTCTGGACTTTTCGGTCGTCCAACCGTCTGCCGCCGCGTTGCGCCAGCATGTCGGAATAGCCGCCGGCGTATTCCACCCAGCGGCCGCCACCCTCCGGCGCGATCACGCTGGTCACGGTGCGGTCGAGGAAGTCGCGGTCGTGGCTGACCAGCAGCACCGTGCCGGAAAAGCCGGCGACGAGCTCCTGTAAAAGCTCCAGCGTCTCCATATCGAGGTCGTTGGTCGGCTCGTCCAGCACCAGAAGGTTCGCCGGCCGCGCCAGCACGCGCGCCAGCAGCAGACGCGCCCGCTCGCCGCCGGAAAGCTCCTTCACCGGCGTGCGCGCCTGCTCCGGCTTGAACAGGAAGTCCTTCATGTAGGAGACGACGTGGCGCTGCTCACCGTTGACGACGAGGTTTTCGCCGCGCCCGTCGGTGAGGTAGTGCGCCAGCGTCTCGTCCGGATCGGCCGCGTCGCGCTTCTGGTCGAGCGTGGCGATCTCCAGATTGACGCCGAGGCGCACGCTTCCCGAATCCGGCGCGAGTTCACCCGTCAGCATCTTGAGCAGCGTCGTCTTGCCCGCGCCGTTCGGACCGACGAGGCCGATGCGGTCGCCGCGCTGGATGCGGGTGGAGAAATCCTTCACCACCGCGAGATCGCCGAAGCTTTTGGCGATGCCTTTGGCCTCGATGACAAGTTTCCCCGACTCGGCCGCGTCGCTGGTTGCCAGCGTCGCCGTGCCTTCGGCGCCGCAATGCGTGTGGAAGCGCTGGCGCATCTGCTGGAGTTCGCCGAGCCTGCGCATGTTGCGCTTGCGCCGCGCAGTCACGCCGTAGCGCAGCCAGTGTTCCTCGCGCACGATCTGGCGGCCGAGCTTGTGCTGCTCGCGCTCCTCTTCTTCGAGGATCTGGTCGCGCCATTCCTCGAAATGGGCGAAGCCCCTGTCCAGCCGCCGCGTCCGGCCGCGATCGAGCCAGACGGTGGAGCGCGAGACGCGTTCGAGGAAACGGCGGTCGTGCGAGATCAGGATGAGCGCGGACGAAGTGCGGACAAGTTCCTCCTCCAGCCATTCGATCACCGACAGGTCGAGGTGGTTGGTCGGTTCGTCGAGGAGAAGAATGTCTGGCTCCGGCGCCATGACGCGAGCGAGTGCCGCCCGGCGCGCCTCGCCGCCGGAGAGTCTGGCCGGATTTTCCTCGCCGCTCAGTCCCAGATGCTCCATCAGGTAAGTGGCGCGGTGCGGATCGTCGGCGGGGCCAAGACCGGCCTCGACATAGGCGTGCACCGTCGCGAAGCCGTCCATGTCCGGCATCTGCGGCAGGTAGCGCACGGTGGCGGTCGGCTGGCGGAATACCTCGCCGTCCTGCGGCTCGATGAGCCCGGCGGCGATCTTCAGCAGCGTCGACTTGCCCGAGCCGTTGCGCCCCACCAGCGCGATCTTGTCGCCGCTGGAGGCGGCAAGGTCTGCGCCGTCGAGCAGCGGCGTACCGCCGAAGGTGAGTTTTATTCCGGCTAGATTGAGAAGCGGCGGCGCCATCTACTCTGTACCCCCACCCCTGGCCCCTCCCCACAGGGGGGAGGGGAACTTTGGGCACGCGGCAACCACCCTTCTCCCTTGTAGGGAGGGGGCAGGGGTAAATTCGATACCGCTCGGGTTCAAAGCATGACCTATGGATAAGGATGTGCCAGAAGCAGCGCCCTGCCGGAGCCGAGGGTGGTCTCCAGTCGCCCGCGCACTTCGTTCGAGATGGTGAGCGACGAGCCGAACGGCACCTGCACCGCATCGAGGGGCCATTTCGCGCCGGCGATCGACAGCCCGGCGAGATCGGAAAAGCCGAGGATCGAGAACAGCGTGCTGTCGGCAAAGTCGAAGCGCATATGCCCGGCGCGCAAGGGCAATCCCTCTTGCGAACCGCTGGTCAGGACGACCTCATGGCCGGCTTCGGCCAGCCGCAGGGCGAGCGTCATGTGCAGGAACGCGTGATCGGCGCGCGGCCCGCCGAAGGCGCCGGTCAGCACCAGCGCGGTCGCGCCGCGCTCGAACGCCACGTCTACGGCCAACTCGCCGTCGGTCTTGTCCTTCTCGGGCGGAAAGGCAAGCCTCGGGACCGCCGCCAGATCCGCCGGCAGGTCGCCGGGCGCGGAATCGAAATCGCCGACCCACAGTTCCGGCACGACGCCCAGCGCCGCCGCATGCGCCATGCCGGCATCCGCCGCGATCACCCGGCTGCCGGCGATCTGGTGGTCGAGCCTGGGCGTGCGCGTCAGTTCGCCGCCGAGAAGGATGGTGAAGGTGCTCATCGGGCCAGCGCCATAGCAGGGCGTTCGCGGAAACGGAAGCGGCGTGCGGCCGTTTCGTCCCGAACGGGGAGCCAACATTCGCTTGCGCGGTTGCGGAGACGGCCCTATGTCTCGAAGCGCTCTAACGGGGTGCCGGACGTCGATCCGGCTGAGAGGCTTCGAGGCCAACCCGCTGAACCTGATCCGGTTTGTACCGGCGGAGGGATTAGACGCTTCCCCAGGCGCCAACTCCCTTGTTTGATGAAAAGGAGGCGCCGATGCGCAAAAGACTGTCCGTGCTGATCTCCACTCTTGCCCTCGCCCTGCCGGCGCTGCCGGCCGCGGCGAAGGACAAGCTGACCGTCTATACCTACGAAAGCTTCACTGCCGAGTGGGGTCCCGGTCCCGTCGTGAAGAAGAACTTCGAGGACGAATGCGATTGCGAGGTCGATTTCGTTTCGGTCGAGGACGGCGTGGCCCTGCTCAATCGCGTCAGGCTGGAAGGCAAGTCCACCAAGGCCGACATCGTGCTCGGTCTCGACACCAATCTGACGGCCGAGGCGAAGGCGACCGGCCTGTTCGCGCCGCATGGGCCGGTCGAGAATGTCGACGTGCCCGGCGGCTGGAGCGACGACACCTTCGTGCCTTTCGACTACGGCTATTTCGCCGTCGTCTACGACACCGAAAAGATGAAGGCACCGCCGAAGAACCTGAAGGACCTTGTGGAGGGCGATCCGAGCCAGAAGATCGCGATCCAGGATCCGCGCACTTCGACGCCCGGCCTCGGCCTGGTGCTGTGGATGAAATCGGTCTACGGCGACAAGGCCGCCGACGCCTGGGCGAAGCTGAAGGATCGGGTGCTGACGGTGACGCCGGGCTGGAGCGAATCCTACGGCCTGTTCACCAAGGGCGAGGCGCCGATGGTGCTGTCCTACACCACCTCGCCGGCCTACCACATGATTTCGGAAAAGACCGATCGCTATCAGGCAGCCTCCTTCTCAGAGGGCCACTATCTGCAGATCGAAGTGGCCGGCATCACCGTCAATGGGGAGAAAAACCCGCTATCGCAGAAATTCATCGCCTTCATGACCGGGCCGGGCTTCCAGGACGCTGTTCCAGAAACGCAGTGGATGTACCCTGCGGGCAAAACCGACAAGCCGCTCGATCCGGCTTTCGACAAGCTCGTGAAGCCGGCCAAGACCCTGATGTTCAGCCCCGAGGAGGTGGCGAAGAACCGAAAGGCCTGGGTGGACGAATGGTTGGGCGTGATGAGCAAATGAGACGCGGCAGATCCTCCCCTCTTGAGGGAGAGGTGTCGCCCCCCGGGTCCGGCCAAAGGCCTGCCCGAGGGCAGGCTCAGGCGACGGAGGAGGTCGGTCGAGCCGGTACCGGACAGAAGCCGGCGTCGAGTTTGGTGGAGGCGACCCCTCCCGGCGGCTTCGCGGCCACCCTCTCCTCGAAGGAGAGGGATGGGCGTATCACCGCCGGCATCGTCGCGCTGGCCTTCATCGCCGTTCTGATCGGCGGGGCGTTCGCGGGGCTGATCTTCGAAGGCGTAGGCGACCCGTCCGGGGCGCTGTCGGCATTCGATCCCTATCTTCTTCGCGTCGCCCGCTTCACGCTGTGGCAGGCGGCGCTCTCGACGCTGCTGTCCGTGCTGCCGGCCCTGTTCGTCGCCCGGGCGCTGGCGCGGCATCCGCGCTTTGCTGGCCGCACGCTGATCCTCCAGCTCTTCGCCGTGCCATTGGCCCTACCCGCGATCGTGGCGGCGCTGGGCGTCCTGTCGCTCTATGGTCGCGCCGGCTATTTCGCCGGCTTCCTGTCCGGGCTCTCCAGCGGACAGTGGCCCGGCATATACGGCCTTGCCGGCATTCTGGTCGCACATGTCTTCTTCAACCTGCCGCTGGCCACCCGGCTGTTCCTGGAGGCGTTGCAGGCCGTTCCGGGCGATCAGTGGCGGCTGGCGAGCCAGCTCGGCATGGGCAGCGGCGCGGCGTTCAGGCTCATCGAATGGCCGGCGCTCAGGCAGGCGCTGCCGGGTATCGCCGGGCTCGTGTTCATGCTGTGCGTCACCTCCTTCACCATCGTGCTGACGCTGGGCGGCGGTCCGGCCGCCTCGACGCTTGAGGTCGCGATCTACCAGGCGCTTCGCTTCGACTTCGATCCGGCACGGGCCGTGGCGCTGACTTTCCTGCAGGTCGCGCTGACCGCTGTCGTCGTCGCCCTGCTGGCCCGGCTCGGCACGGATATGACGGGCGACGCCAACCTGCCGGTGGCGCCACGCCGCTATATGCCGAACTCGGCGGCGGGAACGGTGTTGGATGCCGTGCTGATCCTGGTCTCGCTGCTGTTCGTCGCCGGACCGATGCTGGCCACCGTGACCGCCGGACTTCAGGCGGACCTCGCGCGGCTGGCGGCGGAGGACGCGGTGCGGCGAGCGACCGTGACCTCGGTCTTGCTCGCCTTCCTGTCGGCGTTTCTTTCTACGGCGCTCTCTCTGGCGCTCGCCGTGGCGCGGCGAGCGCTGTCTCTCGGGAAGCGTCGTCCGGTCCTTGAATTCATGACCGGCACAGGCGCTGGTTTCGTGCTGGTGGTGCCACCGATCGTCGTCGGCGCTGGCTGGTTCATGGCGCTGCGCCATTTCGGCGACGTCTTCGCCGTGGCGCCGGTCATGGTGGTCGCGGTCAACGCCGTCATGGCCATGCCCTTCGCGATCCGCGCGGTCCGGCCCGCCTATGACGCGGCGAGCGAGCGGCATGAGCGCCTGTGCGCCCAACTCGGCATCGCCGGCTGGACCCGCCTCATGCTGATCGACTGGCCATCGCTGCGGCGGCCGATGGCGACCGCCTTCGCCTTCGCCACGGCGCTTTCACTGGGCGATCTCGGCGTTATCGCCCTGTTCGGCTCGAACGAGGTGCAGACACTGCCCTATCTGCTGCTGGCGCGCATGGGCAGCTACCGTACCGAGGATGCAGCGGGCCTTGCGCTGTGGCTCGGCGTGGTATGCCTGTCGCTTATGCTCGTCGCCGACAGGCTGGGAAGGGAGCGCAACGCATGAGCGCGACAGAAGAAAACGGGGTCGCCGTGCGATTGGAGGAACTCGCCTTCAGCTATGGCGAGACCGCCTTCTCCTTCGACGTGACCTTCGCGGCCGGTGCGATCACGGCGCTGATGGGGCCGAGCGGATCGGGGAAATCGACTCTGCTCAATCTCGTCGCCGGCTTCGAGACGCCCCGCAGCGGTTGTGTCTGGATCGGCAGCAACGACGTAACCAGCGCGCCGCCCGCCGCCCGTCCCGTATCGATGGTGTTCCAGGAGAACAATCTGTTCGCGCACCTCAGCGTCGAGGACAATGTCGGGCTCGGGCGCTCGCCGTCGCTGCGCCTGTCTTCCGGGGATCGCACGGACATCGCGGCGGCGCTCGAGCGTACCGGCCTGGCCGGCAAGCAGAAGCGCCTGCCGCGCGAGCTTTCGGGCGGCGAACGTCAGCGCGTGGCGCTTGCACGCGTGCTGGTGCGGGCGCGTCCGGTGCTGCTGCTGGACGAGCCGTTCGGCTCGCTCGGCCCGGCGTTGCGCGCCGACATGCTGGACCTCGTCCTTGCCCTGCATGCCGAACAGGGCATGACCGTGCTCTTCGTCACCCATCAGCCGGAGGATGCCGAACGGATCGCCGGCTCGGTCGTCTTCCTTGAGGAGGGGCGCGTCGCCGCGACGGGCGACGCAAGCGATTTCTTTTCCGGCTCTGGACCCGAGGCGTTCCAGCGCTATATCGGCGCTGGCGGTCGATCACGCGATGTTGCCCGCAAGCGGACATAATTGACGGCCAAAGACCGCATATTGTTTGCTGGACCCGCCAGCCGCCGCCCGAAGCGACTGGAGCCGTCGCTTGAAACGGGTTAGGCAGACGGGTCCGATGATCGCGGCGAATCGGAAAGGAAGCCACACTGTCGACGGGCCTTGATACGACCCGCATGAGCTGGCGAGCCCGCCTCGGCGTGCTGGCGGGACTGCTCGTGCTCGCCGCCTGCCAGACGGTGATGCCGGATTCGGTGGAGGAATCGAGCTTCCAGCCATCCGACAAGCCGGTCACCGTCGATAATTTCTCGGCCAACAGCAGGCTTGCGGAACTGGCCAAGGCGCAACATCCGCGCATCCTCGCCACCTATGGCGGCGAATATTCCGACCCCAAGCTGGAGCGCATGGTCGCCAAGGTCGTCGGCAACCTGACCACCGTGTCGGCCAACCCGACCCAGACCTACCGCATCACCATCCTGAACTCGCCCAACGTCAACGCTTTCGCGCTGCCGGGCGGCTATCTCTACATCACGCGCGGCCTGCTGGCACTGGCCAACGACTCGGCCGAGCTCGCCGCCGTCATCGCGCACGAAATGGGTCATGTCACCGCCAATCACGGACTGGCGCGGCAAAAGCTGGAAGCCGAGGAAGGACTTGCCACCAAGGTCGTGTCCGACGTGCTCGGCGACAGTCCGGCCGCCAAGGCGGCGCTCATCCGCAACAAGCTCAGGCTGGCGCAGTTCTCGCGCAACCAGGAGCTGGAAGCAGACGCCATCGGCATCAAGTCGACCGGCGAGGCCGGCTACGATCCCTATGCCGCCGGCCGCTTCCTGCAGTCCATGTCGGCCTATACCGATTTCCGCTCCGTCAGCGGCGCCACCGATGCCAGCCTCGACTTCCTGGCCACGCATCCGAATACGCCGCAGCGAATCGAACTGGCGCAGCGCCATGCCCGCGCCTTCGGTCCGCCGGGGGTCGGCACGCGCGACCGCGATTCCTTCCTGGCAGGCATAGACGGGCTGCTCTACGGCGACACGCCCGACGAAGGCTATGTGCGTGGCAACACCTTCCTGCATCCGAAGCTCGGCGTCGCCTTTTCGGTGCCGGACGGCTTCATCATCGACAATTCGGCCGCCGCCGTGACCGCAACCGGCCCCGGCGACATGGCCATCCGCTTCGACGGCGTGAAGATCGACGCGGGCCGTTCGCTGAGCGACTATATCAAGAGCGGCTGGGTGGCCGGCCTCGATCCGTCGAGCATCCGCCAGACGACCATCAATGGAAACGAAGCGGCGCAGGCGCATGCCAGAGCCGACGGCTGGCAGTTCGACATCACCGTCATCCGCGCCGGCGATCAGGTCTATCGCCTGCTGACGGCGGCGCCTGCGTCCAGCGGATCGCTGAGCCAGGTCGCACAGACAGTGAGCGGCTCGTTCCGCGTTCTGAGCTCTGCCGAAAAAGCCGCGCTGAAGCCGCTGCGCATCCGCGTCGTGACCGTGCGGCCCGGGCAGACCATGGGAACGCTGGCGGCGCAGATGGTGGGCGTCGACCGCAAGCTCGACCTCTTCAAGGTCCTCAACGCGATCGGCCCCGCCGGCAATGTCTCGACCGGTGACAAGGTCAAGATCATTACGGACAGGTAGGGTTGTGGATTCGCCGCTCGCAGCCCGGCATGACGCGCTATTGCTTCGCTCGTTAGCGGGCCGTTTGGTGTCGCTTATGCGGCCCTCGCCAGGAATTCCGGGTTCTGCTCGACCAGCGCGGCCTTGAGCTTTTCCAGCGCCCGCACCTCGATCTGGCGCACCCGCTCCTTCGAGATGCCCAGCACCGAGCCGAGCTCCTCCAGCGTGGCGCCCTCGTCGGTCAGCCGGCGTTGCTCGATGATGCGCAATTCCCGGTCGTTGAGCGCCGAAAGCGCCGTTCGCAGCCAGTCGGCGCGGCGTTGAAGGTCGATCGTCTCGCCGACGATCTCGTCCGGCAGCGGCTCGTCGTCGACGAGAAAGTCCTGCCGCTCGGCCGATCCGCTCTCGTCGGCCAGCGGTGCGTTGAGTGAGGAATCGGGACCGGAAAGCCGCGAATCCATCATCGCCACATCCTTTTCCGATACGCCGAGCGCGACCGAAACCTCATGATAGAGCGCATCGTTCGAAAGCGGCTCCGACCCGTTGGCGAGCCGGGCGCGCAACCGACGCAGGTTGAAGAACAATGCCTTTTGCGCCGATGAGGTGCCGCCGCGCACGATCGACCAATTGCGCAGGATGTAATCCTGCATGGAGGCACGGATCCACCAGGTGGCGTAGGTGGAGAAACGCACCTCCCGTTCGGGCTCGAAGCGGGCCGCCGCTTCCAGAAGTCCGACATGCCCTTCCTGCACGAGATCGGAGACGGGCAGGCCGAAGGTCCTGAACCTGGCGGCCATCGCAATCACCAGCCGCATATGGGCGAGCGTGATGCGATGGAGCGCCTGCTGGTCATGCTTTTCCTTCCAGCGGCAGGCCAGATCGTGTTCCTCGTCGCGCTGAAGATAGGGCGCGCGCATGGCCGCCCTGACGAAATTGCGCCCGGCGCTGTCCTGCATCATCCCGTCGCTCCCTTCAGCGGTTCCGAGAAGGCGGCGAGCTTGAAATACGTCCGCCACGCCCTACAACCGCTTATAACGGCACACGGCAGACAAGGTTCCGCCGCGCGGGCGGCTGAGCCGTCTCGTGCGACGCGATGGTAACGAGAGCGAGGCAGGAGATTGAAATCTCATTCCAATATCGCCTTGAAACAGAAATTTTATTCCTTAAATCATTGCTTCGTTTCTGACACATTTCGCGCCCACGTGCCGGCCGCATCGCCGGTTCAACTCAGGATCACACAATCATGAAGCCGTTTCTCACCCTCCTCGCCGCCGGCGCGTTGTCGCTAGCGGCCATCGCCTCCGCCCAGGCCGGCGCTGATTTCGACAAGATCAAGAAGTCGGGCGAATTTCGCATCGGCACCGAAGGCACCTACGCCCCCTTCACCTATCACGACGCCGACAACAAGCTCGTCGGCTTCGACGTCGAGATCGGCCGCGCGATCGCCAAGCGGCTGGGGGTCGAGCCGAAATTCATGGAAGGCAAGTGGGACGGCCTGATCGCCGGACTCGACGCGGACCGCTACGACGCCGTCATCAACCAGGTCGGCATCACCGAGGAGCGTCAGAAGAAGTATGACTTCTCCGATCCCTACATCGCCTCCAAGGCGGTGCTGATCGTCAAGGCCGACAATGCCGACATCAAGAGCTTTGCCGACCTGAAAGGTAAGAAGTCGGCGCAGTCGCTGACCTCGAACTTCGGCAAGCTGGCCGAGAAGAACGGCGCCGAACTGGTCGGCACCGACGGCTTCGACCAGTCGATCCAGCTCGTGCTGACCGGCCGCGCCGACGCCACCATCAACGACAGCCTGTCCTTCTACGATTTCAAGAAGCACAAGCCCGACGCTCCGGTGAAGATCGCCGCACAGGAAGCGGACGCCGACCATTCCGGCGTCATCGTGCGCAAGGGCGATCCCGAGCTGGTCGCCGCCATCAACAAGGCACTGGCCGACATCAAGGCAGACGGCACCTACAAGAAGATATCCGACACCTATTTCGGCCAGGACGTCTCGCAGTAAGGGGCGTTTGCAGCGGGCAGGTTTGTCCGTAAGGTTGAAGCGGCGCGCGGTTTCCGGGCGTCGCTTTTCATATGCCAGCCGGCCGGGCCGTGCTCGCAAGGGAGAGACGAGTGCCGGACTGGCTGCAACTGATGCTGAACTCGCTGCCCACGCTCCTGTGGGCGGCGCTGATCTTCACCGCGCCGCTGACGCTGCTGTCCTTCGTGCTGGGGCTGATCGTCGGGCTGCTGACGGCGCTGGCGCGGCTGTTCGGCCCGAAGCCGCTGGTGGCGGTGGCGCGCTTCTATGTCTGGATCTTTCGCGGCACGCCGCTGCTGGTCCAGCTCTTCCTCATCTTCTACGGCCTGCCGTCCGCAGGCATCCTGCTCGACGCCTTTACCGCTGCGCTGATCGGCTTCACGCTCAACATCGGCGCCTATTCCTCCGAGATCATCCGCGCCGTGATCGCCTCGGTGCCGCGTGGGCAATGGGAAGCGGCCTATTCCATCGGCATGACGTGGAGTCAGGCGATGCGCCGCACCATCCTGCCGCAGGCGGCCCGCACCGCCGTGCCGCCGCTCTCCAACACCTTCATCTCGCTGGTCAAGGACACCTCGCTCGCTGCCGCCATCACCGTGCCGGAGATGTTCCAGGCCGCCCAACGCATCGTCGCCGTCACCTACGAGCCGCTGATCCTCTATATCGAGGCCGCGCTCCTCTACCTTGCCATGAGCTCGGTGCTGTCGGCGCTGCAGGCGCGGCTGGAGACCCGGCTCAACCGCTATGGCGGTTTCCTGGAGGCGCGGGCATGAGCGACATGATCGAGCTGAAGAACATCGAGAAGCGCTTCGGCGACAATGTCGTGCTCAGGGACATTTCCGTGTCGATGGCCGAGCGCAGCGTCACCGCGCTGGTCGGGCCGTCCGGCGGCGGCAAAAGCACGCTGCTGCGCTGCATCAACCTGCTTGAGCTGCCGAATGCCGGCACCGTGCGCATCGGCGCGGAGGCGCTGACCTTCGGCACCGGCAGCCGCGTCGCTACCGGCGATATCCAGCGCCTGCGCCGCCAGACCGGCATGGTGTTCCAGAACTTCCAGCTCTTCCCTCATCGAACGGCGATCGAGAACGTCATGGAAGGGCTGACCGTGGTGCTGAAATGGCCGGAGGCGAAAGCGCGCGCGCGGGCGATGTCGCTGCTCGAAAAGGTCGGGATGGCGCAAAAGGCCGACGCCTGGCCGGCGACGCTTTCAGGCGGTCAGCAGCAGCGCGTGGCGATCGCCCGCGCACTGGCGCCGTCGCCGCGGGTGCTGCTGTGCGACGAGCCGACCTCGGCGCTCGATCCGGAACTGGCGCAGGAAGTGGTCGACGTGCTCAGCCGGCTGGCCGACGAGGGCACGACGATGGTGATGGCGACCCACGATCTGCGCCTTGCATCGACGGTCGCCGGCGAGGTGATCTTCCTCGAAGCCGGCGAGATCGTAGAGAAGGGACCGGCCGCCGCGGTGTTCGGCAGGCCTGAGCGTGAGCGGACGAAGCGTTTCATCGCCACGCTGCGCCAGGAACAGCAAACCAGCGCATCCGCCACCTGAAGGCGGCGACCGCACATCGGCGACCGAATTTTTTTGGGGAAGTGACGATCCACGCAACCGATGGAGAAGTTGATCCCGGGAACCTACAAAGTAGGTGGGCGCCGTATGGCCAGGCCCACGAGCCCAACCAGGGACAGCTCCCTTCGAGATCGATAAGGCCCCGGGGAATGTCTCTCCTGCCGCGAAGCGCAGACCGTCGATGGCCAATATAGAGCGTGGTTGGGCGGTTCGCCAGCGGGAACGCGCGACTTGGAATAAAATCAGCGTTGGCGCACCCCCACCTCTCACCCCTCACTACAAGGGGGAGGGGTGCGCCGCCATTGCCGATCGCCCAGCCGGTTGCATCCACCACCGTCTGCTTCTAGACCGGACACACTCAAACCGGAGCCAGCCCATGCGTTTCGAAGGCACGGATGCCTATGTCGCGGACAGGGATCTGATGGTGGCGGTCAATGCCGCGATCGCGCTGGAGCGGCCGCTGCTGGTCAAGGGCGAGCCCGGCACCGGCAAGACCGAGCTGGCGAGGCAGGTGGCGGCGGCGCTCGGCCTCGACCTCATCGAGTGGAACGTCAAGTCCACCACCCGCGCCCAGCAGGGCCTCTACGAATACGACGCCGTCTCGCGGCTGCGCGATAGCCAGCTCGGAGACGAGCGCTTCAACGATATTTCCAGCTACATCAAGCGCGGTAAATTGTGGGATGCTTTCGCCTCGCACAAGAAGGTCGTGCTGCTGATCGACGAGATCGACAAGGCCGACATCGAGTTCCCCAACGATCTCCTGCAGGAACTCGACCGCATGGAGTTCTTCGTCTACGAGACAGGCGAGACGGTGAAGGCCGCTGTGAGGCCGATCGTCATCATCACCTCGAACAACGAGAAGGAGTTGCCGGACGCTTTCCTGCGCCGCTGCTTCTTCCACTACATCCGTTTTCCCGACATCGAGACGCTGCAGCGGATCGTCGATGTGCATTATCCCGGCATCAAGCAGAAGCTGGTGCATGCCGCGCTGACGCAGTTCTACGAGATCCGCGAGATGCCGGGGCTGAAGAAGAAGCCGTCGACCTCCGAGGCGCTGGACTGGATCCGCCTGCTGGTCGCCGACGACGTCGCGCCGGAGGATTTGCGCGGCGATGCAAAGAACGCCCTGCCCAAGCTGCACGGCGCGCTCCTGAAAAACGAGCAGGACGTGCACCTGTTCGAACGGCTGGCCTTCATGGCGCGACGACAGGGAGCCGGATCGTAAAGGCGGCATGGCAATGGAAAACCGCGCCTGTCCCATCGCCGTCGCCTGCCGGGCGCAATAGGAAGGCGGAAACCCGGAGGAAAACAATGTCCGTCACCGTTCGCCCGCTGGAAGCGTCCGATCACGCCGATTGGCGGCGTTTGTGGACGGCCTATCTCACCTTCTACGAGACGACAGTGCCGGAGGAGGTTTACGAGACCACCTGGAAGCGGCTGTTCAGCGAAGGCGCATTCGAGCCGAAGGGTTTCATCGCGCTGCTGGACGGGAAGGCCGTGGGCCTGACGCATTATCTCTATCATCGCTCCTGCTGGTCGCTGGTCGACAACTGCTACCTGCAGGACCTGTTCGCCGATCCGGACGCGCGCGGCAGGGGCGTCGGCGCCGCGCTGATCGAGGCGGTGAGGCGGGAAGCGGGCAAGATAGGTGTCAAAAACGTCTATTGGATGACCCACGAGACCAACGCCACGGCGCGAAAACTCTACGACCGCGTGGCGCGGCGGACGGGCTTCATCGAGTACGATCTGCTGTAGGAGAAAATGTTCCTCCCCTTCTTCCTCGAGCTCAAGGCCGCGAAAGTTCCTGTTTCGCCCAGGGAATACCTCTCGCTGCTGGAAGGGCTGGAGGCGGGGATCGCCGACTACGATGTCGAGGCCTTCTACTATCTCGCCCGCGCCGCGCTGGTGAAGGACGAGCGCCACATCGATCGCTTCGATCAGGTTTTCTCGCATGTCTTCAAGGGGCTGGAGGCGCTGTCCGGCGAAGAGGGTATCGATGTCGCCGATCTGCCGGAGGAGTGGCTGCGACGACTGGCGGAAAAGCACCTGACCGACGAGGAGAAGAAACTGGTCGAGGCGCTCGGCGGCTTCGATACCCTCATGGAGACGTTGCGCAAGCGGCTGGAGGAGCAGAAGGGCCGGCATCAGGGCGGTTCGAAATGGATCGGCACCGCCGGCACCTCGCCCTTCGGGGCCTATGGCTACAATCCCGAATGCGTGCGCATCGGCCAGCACGAAAGCCGGCATCGCAGCGCAGTCAAGGTGTGGGACAGGCGCGAGTTCAGGAACTTCGACGATACGGTGGAACTCGGCACGCGCAACATCAAGGTGGCGCTGAAACGGTTGCGGCGCTGGGTGCGCGAGGGCGCGGCGGAGGAATTCGACCTGCCCGGCACCATCCACGCCACCGCCGAGCACGGCTATCTCGACGTGCAGACGCGGCCGGAGCGGCGCAATGCGGTGAAGCTCCTGATGTTCTTCGACGTCGGTGGCTCGATGGACGACCATGTCGCCCTCGTCGAGGAATTGTTTTCGGCCGCCCGCGCCGAGTTCCGCCACATGGACTATTTCTACTTCCACAATTGTCCCTACGAGGCCGTGTGGACGGACAACCGCCGCCGTTCCGAGACGGTTGCGACGCACGACCTGCTGCGCAGATACGGCCCGGACTACAAGGTCGTCATGGTCGGCGACGCCTCCATGAGTCCCTACGAGATCGCCATGTCCGGCGGTGCGGTCGAGCACTGGAACGAAGAGGCCGGGGCGGTCTGGCTCGATCGGCTGCTCGGCCAATGGCCGCACGCCGTCTGGCTCAACCCGGTGCCGGAAAAGCACTGGGGCTACACCCGCTCGATCGGCATGATCCGCGATATCTTCGGCGAGCGCATGTATCCGCTGACGCTGGCAGGGCTGGAGGCAGCGACCAGGCAATTGTCACGCCGGCAATGAAGTCGTGGCGCTGACTATCCGGGGTAACGAATGCCTGTATCGAAACGAATTGATCGTTGGAACCGGCGGCAAGCCGGCCGATAAAAAGCCGACAAGGCAGGAGATCATCATGGACACCCATGCCTATCCCGTCACCCGCACCGACGCCGAATGGCGCGCCCTGCTGACCCCCGAGCAGTACGACGTCATGCGCGGCCACGGCACCGAGCGCCCTGGCAGTTGCGCGCTGCTTTACGAAAAGCGCGCGGGCGCCTTCAGATGCGCCGGCTGCGACACCCCGCTGTTCGAAAGCACGCTGAAGTTCGAGAGCGGTACCGGCTGGCCGAGCTTCAACGATCCGGTGCCGGGGTCGGTCGAGACCACCACCGACCGTTCCCACGGCATGGTGCGCACCGAGGTGCATTGCGCCACCTGCGGCAGCCATCTCGGCCATGTCTTTCCCGATGGCCCGCCGCCGACCGGGTTGCGCTACTGCATCAACGGCGTGGCGCTGAAATTCGAGCCCTTCGCCGACTGACCGGCCAGCGACAGCCGCAGACAGGACGAGTTGCCGCCCGAAAGGGCAGTCGTTCTTGCGTGGGGACTATCCTTGCGGCGCGGACTGGCCCCCTCAGATGACCGTCACCAACACCAGCCATGCCGTCGCAAGCAGCATATAGCCCACCGTGCTGCCGCCGGTGCGCTCGGCGGTGCGCCACACGCACAGCGCCAGGAACAGGTTGTAAGGCAGCAGGGCGAAATGCATCGGCAGGGCGACGAGCGGCGGCGTGCCCAGTCCGAGCAGCCAGAGCGCCAGCATCGACGCCAAGGCGTTCAGCGCGGACGCCACCAGCATCATGTCGCGCCAGATCAGCCTGCCGAGCGGAACCGTGCCACGCCAGCGCGAGCGGAAAAACCGCCGCGCGGCGTCGTCGCGACCGCCTGTTGCTGCCTGCCCGAGATCGGCCATGCCTTTCCCCGCGCTCCACCGAAGGCGGCAAAGTGGCCCCAATCGCCGTTGCCGCGCAAGTCCGGCGGCGCCGTCGCCGCATCGCATGGTTTACGATTCGGCAAGCGCGCCCGTTCGCCGTCCAGGGCTCAGGCGAAGCCGGGCACGTAGTCGCGCCAGCGATGCTTCGGGCTGAAGCCGAGCATCTCGCGCGCCTTGCTGTTCGACAGCAGCGTCTCGAATTCGCCGAGTTGCCGTTTGAGCGGAACACCGGGATAGAAGCGTTGCAACAGTTCCGCCGTCGGCAGGTCGGACGACGTCTCGTCATTGACCGCGTTGAACACCTGGAAGCCCAGCCCGTCCTTGGCGACCGCGAGGTCGGTCAACTGGCCGAGGTCACGCGCATCGACATAGCTCCATGCGATGCGCTTGCGGAAGCCCGGATCGGCGAACCATTTCGGGAACAGGTCGTATTCGTGCGGCTCGATGACGTTGCCGATGCGCAGCGCATAGATGTCGAAGCCGGAGCGCAGGGCAAACGCGCGCGCGGTCTTTTCGTTGACCACTTTGGATAAGGCGTAGCTGTCCATCGGATCGACGTCGTAGTCCTCATCGAGCGGGAAATAGGCCGGGTTCCTCGGCTCGTGGGCGAATACCAGCCCGTATGTCGTCTCGCTGGAGGCGATGACGATCTTTTTTATACCGAGCTTCACCGCCGCTTCGACGACGTTGTAGGTACCCAGCGCATTGATGCGGAACAGTTCGTTGTCCGGCGCGATCATGATGCGCGGAATGGCGGCGAAATGCACCACGGCGTCCACCGGCTGCGGCCTGAGCGACGGATCGAATTCGTGCAGCCCCATATAGCTCGACAACGCATTGAACACCTGGCCGCTGTCGGTGATGTCGGTGATGAGCGTGCGCACTTTCGGGTTGTCGAGCGGCTTCGTGTCCAGATTGAGCACCTGATGGCCCTGGTCGAGCAGGTATTGCACGACATGGCGGCCCGCCTTGCCGCTGCCGCCGGTGAACATGATGCGCTTGGCCATGACAACCTCCGTACCGGCCCGCCGCCGCAGGCCCTTCAACAAAACCAGACGGCGCGGCCGAAGCCGCGCCGTCGTTTTCCGATTCGGGCGATCCTATTTCTGGATGCAGGTGTCGACCGTATCCTTGGTGCATTCGTCGAGACCGGTGAAGACCGGATCGTCGACCTTCTTGCCGTCGATCAGGTCGATCATCACCGAAGGCGCCTTGTAACCCATCTCGAACGGACGCTGGCCGACCAGCGCCGTGACGAGACCGTCCTTGGCGATCGCCACCTCGTCGCCGATCGTGTCGGCCGCGCCGATGGCGAACTCGTTGCTGGCGAGCTTGTCCTTCAGCGGCCCGACCAGGTCGCGATAGGGCTGTGGCGCGCCGAACAGCGGCCAGCCGCCCATGATGCCGAAGGCGGCGAGGTCCGGATTGGCGGCGAGAATGTCGCTCATCGCCTGCACGCCCTTGGCGCCGTCGTCGTTGGTGAAAACCGGGCAGCCGGCCACTTCGGTCCAGCCGCCTTCGCCCTTCAGCTCGGCAAGCCCTTCCTGGCCCGAAAGCGAATCACGCATGCCCTGCGCGCGGCGCAGGATATTGTCGGCCGCGGCATTGCCCTCGATGGTGCAGATCTTGCCGCCCTTCGGCATCGCCTTCTTGATATAGTCGCCGATCTTCTTGCCCATCAGGTAGTTGTCGGTGCCGAGATAGGTCTTGCGCAGACTGGCGTCTTCCTTGGCGAGGTCGGCGTCCACCGTCATGATCGGGATTGACGGATTGGCGGAGCGGATCGTCTGCGCGATCAGCGGCGCGTTGGACGGCGAGATCGCGACGGCCGCCGTATCGGGCTTGCTCAATATATCCTGCAGGATCTGGGCCTCGCCGGCCTCGTCCGATGTGGAGGCGGGGCCGGTGTAGAAGCACTCGTATTCGGAATCCTTGTTCTCCGAGTTCCACTTCTCGCATCCCTGGTGCATCGCCTCGAAGAACGGGTTGTCGAGACCCTTCACGACGATGACGAGCTGTTTCTTAGCCAGAGCAGGGCCGGCGCCGAGCATAAGCGCTGCGGCCGCGGCGAGCAGAATCGATTTCTTCATGTAGGCGGTCCTCCCTTGAACCATCATGACAAAAGGAACGGAACAGGCCCGCTCCGCAGTTTCCTCCAGGCTTTCTGCGGCTGTTAGCTAATAGTGCGCCCGCCATTCCGTCAATGCTATTTGTCAGACAAAATTAGGCGCCCGACAATTGACGCAGGCTGGGCCGTTTGCGTAAATGAACCGTCGGCGGCGCGGGAGGAGCGCGCGGCGGACGATCATGGCCCCAGCCTGGGAGGAGCACTGTGGCTGTTCTGGAACTCGCGAACGTCTCGAAGCATTTCGGGGCGATTCAGGCGGTCAACGACGTTTCGCTGTCGATCGAGCCGGGCGAAGTCGTGGGCCTGATGGGCGACAACGGCGCCGGCAAATCGACGCTGGTCAAGATGATCGCCGGCAATTTCCGCCCCAGCCATGGCGCCATGCACATGGATGGTCGCGAGCTGGTCATGCATCGCCCCGTGGATGCGCGCCGCAATGGCATCGAGATCGTGCACCAGGATCTGGCGCTGTGCGACAACCTGACGGCCGCCGCCAACGTCTTTCTCGGTCGCGAATTGCGCCGCGGGGTCGGTCCCTTGAGTGTCCTCGACTACGCGTCGATGTATCGTCGTGCCGGCGAGATCTTCGCCGAATTGAAGTCGGAAACGCGGCCTCGGGACCTCGTGCGCCGCATGTCGGGTGGCCAGCGTCAGGCCGTGGCGATCGCCCGCACCATGCTGTCCAAGGCCAGGATCGTGCTGATGGACGAGCCGACCGCGGCGATTTCGGTGCGCCAGGTGGCCGAGGTGCTCAACCTCATCCGCCACCTGCGCGACAGCGGTATCGCGGTGGTGCTCATCAGCCACCGCATGCCGGACGTCTTCGACGTCGCCGACCGAGTCATCGTCATGCGGCGCGGCCGCAAGGTCGCCGACAAGACGATCGCCTTGAGTTCGCCCGAGGAAGTGACGGGGCTGATTACCGGCGCGATCGAGGCCGTTTGACCCTCTCCACACTCAACACCAATCGCAAGGGCCGACCATGTCAGTGACACTCGACCAGACGATCGCACACAAGCAGCACACCTTCTGGTCGCGGCTTTTCGGCAACCAGACCTTCTGGGTGGTGCTGGCCGTCGCGCTCGCCTGCCTGTTCCTGACCTTCGCCACCGATTCCTTCGCGACGCGGACCAACCTCTTCAACATCACCCGCAACATCACCTTCACCGCCATCATCGCGCTCGGCATGACATTCGTCATTATCACCGGCGGTATCGATCTGTCCGTCGGCTCGGTTCTTTGCCTGTCCTCGATGGTGCTGGCCGTGACCATGCATGCCGGCCACGGCATCGAATTCGGCATCGCCGCCGCGCTCCTGACGGCGCTTGCCATCGGCGCCTTCAATGGGGTCCTGATCGCCTATCTCGGTTTCCCGCCCTTCGTGGTGACGCTCGGCATGCTTTCCATAGCCCGCAGCCTTGCCATGGTGGCGTCCAACAACACGGTGGTCTTCCAGTTCGGGCCGGATCACGCCAAGCTCCTGTCGCTCGGCGGCGGCGCCTGGTTCTTCGGCATTGCCAATCCGGTGCTCTACATGATCGCGCTGGCGCTGCTGACCGGCTTCGTACTGCGCTGGACGCGGTTCGGCCGCCATGTCTTCGCCATCGGCGGCAATGAGCACGCTGCCACGCTGACCGGCGTGCCGGTGAAGCCGATCAAGGTCGCGGTCTACATGATCTGCGCGCTTTCGGCCGGCATTGCCGGAATCGTGCAGACCGGCTGGCTGGGCGCGGTCACCACCAATATCGGAACCGGTATGGAACTTCAGGTGATCGCGGCGGCCGTCATCGGCGGCGCTAACCTGGCTGGCGGCGTCGGCACCGCCTTCGGCGCGCTGGTCGGCGCAGCGCTCATCGAGGTGATCCGCAACAGCCTTGGCCTGCTCGGCATCAACGCCTTCTGGCAGGGCACCTTCATCGGCGGCGCGATCATCCTGGCCGTGCTGTTCGACCGGCTGCGCAGCCTGCGGCAGACGGATTGAGCGGCTCGCCTACCGGACCGGCCCGATCCTTCCCAGGGGGATGAAACCGAGCGAGGCCTTGCCCTTGACGACAGTCAGCGGCATGGCGCCGCCGCCCAGCATGGCGAGCGCGGCAAATCCCTGCTCGATCTGGCTCTTCCTTTCGGGAATGACGCCGCCGAGCACCTCGCCGACCGCCTTGGGATTGCGCAGCCTGATCTCGAGCCTGGCGTCGATCAGGCCCTGCTCATCCACCGAGAGCGGGCCTGACAGCGTCACGCGCGCCTCACCGGAAGAAAGCTGCAACTTCCCGATGTCGATCGACTGGCCGCGCAGGCTTCGCGCGCCCGTCCGCAGCAGCGCGAGGCCGTTCTTGATCGTCGCGTCGCCGCTGGCGTCGAGCGGGGGCACCTGGCGTCCGCCGATCGCTTCGGCGTCGATCTCGAGATCCGAGACGCGGCCGCTATAGGCGAGATCGCCGCCGACGGGACGAAATTCCGCTTCGGCATTGCCGGCGCTGAACAGTTGCACCGGATCGCCGTCCTCCGGATCGGTCTGGCCCGACAGCCCCTCGGCAGCGAGCGTCAGGCGGCTGGGCAGCGGCCACCACAGCGCGGTCGTCGCCCTGAGGCCGTCCCAGTCGATCCATAGCGGCGTCATCCCCGGCGCCACGGTGCGCAGCGGACCCCTGAAGTCCGCCGAGGGCCAGAGCGGCGCAAACAGGCTGGCCGCCGCGTCGACGCTGCCCGCCGAAGCCGCCACGGCGCGCGCGTCGTCCTGATAGGCAAGGCTGTCGCAGGTGACGGCGAGACGCAAGGGATAGCCCGCTACCGCCATATTGGCGCAATCGGCCTGTACGCCCTTGCTGGCGAGGGCGGCGATCAGCCCCGCCGTCTCCGTCTTCAGGCGATTCGCCGTCCAGAACCATCCGGCGCTGTAGAGTGCGAACAGCGCCACCAGCACGCCGACGAGCCAGAGGAGTCCGTGGCCGGACTTGGGTCGGTTCTGATCGCTTGACGTCATGCAACTGCTCTCGTTAAGGCATGTCTCCCGAAGCGGACAGGGTTTCGGGTAAAGACATGCTGAAAAACAGACACCTGAAACGTGCCGCGCGAATCTGAAGGTCGCGATCCATCTCAGGTCGCTGCCGCATCCACGGCAAACGGTCTCCTTAGGCTTGGCGATATGGGCGATTTTTGGGTTTTTGGCTATGGCTCGCTGATCTGGCGGCCCGGTTTCGCACATGTGGAAGCGCGTCGCGCCCGTCTGTACGGCTATCGCAGGTCGCTCTGCGTCTATTCTCATGTGCATCGTGGCACACCGGAGCGGCCAGGCCTGGTGCTCGGGCTGGACCGCGGCGGCTCCTGCGTCGGCCTCGCCTTCCGCGTCGCCGGCCATCTGCGCGAAGAGGTGATCGGCTACCTGCGCGAGCGCGAGCTTGTCACCATGGTCTATCTCGAGCGCACGCTTGCGGTGCGTCTTGAGGGCGGCGGCGCCGTGGACGCCATCGCCTATGTGGTGGACCGCGACCACAGGCAATATGCCGGCTCGCTCGACGAGGCGGCGGCGGCCAGCATGGTTTTGGGCGCGCAGGGCCAATCCGGTCCGAACGAGACCTATGTGACCAACACTGTTGAGCATCTCAGAGCGCTGGGCATCCGCGATCACTGGCTGGAGGCGGTGGCGCGCCGGCTGCCGAACTCCGGCAGCGCTTTGCCCGATGCCGGCAAACGGACCTGATCAGGAAACCGTGATCGGGCTTTGAAAGCCGTCTCGCCCGGACTAGTCTCGCGCCGCATCGCACCGATTCCCTCTGTACGCCCCAAGCATGGAGCCAGACCTTGCAGAAGCGCGCCCTCGGCCAGACCGGCCTCGAAATCGCCCCGCTCGTCTTTGGCGGCAACGTGTTCGGCTGGACCGCCGACGAGAAGACCTCTTTCGACTTGCTCGACCGGTTCGTCGATGCCGGCTTCAACGCGATCGATACGGCCGATGCCTATTCGCGCTGGGTTCCCGGTAACAAGGGGGGCGAATCCGAGACCATCATCGGCAAGTGGATGAAGGACCGCAAAAGCCGCGATAAGGTGGTTGTCGTCACCAAGGTCGGCTCTGACATGGGGCAGGGCAGGAAGGACCTGTCCGCCGCCTATATCGAGAAGGCGGTGGAGGACTCGCTGCGCCGCCTGCAGATCGAGGCCATCGACCTCTATCTTTCGCACTGGCCCGACCCGACGACGCCCTACGAGGAAACGCTCGGCGCCTACGACAGGCTCATCAAGGCAGGCAAGGTCCGCGCCATCGGCGCGTCCAACCTCGATGCCGGCCAGTTGCGGGCGGCGCTCGACATGGCGAAGCTGCGCGGCCTGCCGCGCTACGAGGTGCTGCAACCGGAATACAATCTCTACGACCGGGCGAGTTACGACGGCAAGCTGCGTGAGCTGTGCATGGCCGAGGGGCTCGGAGTCATCACTTACTACAGCCTCGCCAGCGGCTTCCTGTCGGGCAAGTACCGCTCGCAGGCCGATCTCGGCAAAAGCGCGCGCGGCAGCGGCGTGAAGAAATATCTCGACGCGCGCGGCCTGCGCATCCTCGGCGCGCTGGACGAGGTCGCCGCCCGCCATGACGCCACGCCGGCGGAAGCGGCGCTCGCCTGGATCATCGCGCGGCCCGGCGTCACCGCGCCGATCGCCAGCGCCACGAGCCTCGAGCAGATGGAGAGCCTGATCCGGTCGGTCTCGCTGAAGCTGACCGGTGCGGACATCAAGGCGCTGGACGAAGCCAGCGCGCCCGGCGCCTGAGCGAACCCGAGGACAAAACCGGCTTACGACTGATCCGGCGCGGCGGCGAGTTCGGCAAGCCGCTTCACCGCCGTCGGCGGCAGCGGCGGATGGCCCGGCTGGCGCGCCGCGTCGACCAGCAGTGCGTCGCAACCGGCTTCCGTCTCGCCGATCAGCCGCTTCATGAATTCGTCCTTGCCGAGTCCGGGGGGTATCGGTGGCAGGAAGCGGGCCTTGATGGTTCCGGGATAGCGCAGGAACTTGCGCCGCGGCCAGTAGAGGCCGGCGACATGGGCGACCGGCACGACCGGCAGGCCGAGCTGCGTATAAAGCTCGACGATGCCGTATTTGTAGGCCGGCACATCGCCCGGTGCGCGCCGCGTGCCTTCGGGATAGATGATCAACTGGCGCGGATTGCGGGCCAGTTCCGCCTTGGTGGCGTTCACCACCGCCCGGAGCGCCTTGGCCCGGTTGCCGCGATCGACCGGGATCATGCGCATCTTCAGGATGTACCAGCCGAAGAACGGGATCCAGGTCAGCTCGCGCTTGAGGATGTAGAGCGGGTCGTCGAGATAGGGGAAGAACGCGATCGCATCCCAGAAGGACTGGTGCTTTGGTGCCAGGATGAAGGAGCCTTGCGGCAGGTTTTCCGTGCCGGCAATGTCGCTGCGCGTGCCGGCGAGCGCCTTATAGAGCCACAGGCTGGTGCGCGACCAGAACTTCGGCACGAACCACGCCTTACGGCGCGGCGACAGGAAATACAGCGGCGACCAGACAATCATCTGGACGACCAGACTTGCATAGAATGCCAGGTTGAAGGCCAGCGAACGGATATGGAGCATCAGGGAAGCCGGTGAGATCGTGCGAGGTGCTTATACCAATCGCGCGAAAAAGAAAAACGAAGCTGACGCGTCTTTAGGGTCTTACGGTTTACGGGGCCGGCTTATCGGGCCGGATTGGCCGCGCCTTCGGCCAGGGTGATGCCGTCCGGGGTCGGTTTCAGCGGCAGCACGCCGCGCGCCAGCGCGAGCAGATATTTATTGTATTCGGTAAATAGCACCCGCAGCGCCTCCGGCTTCGTCAGCCAGCCGCCATTGTCGAGGTTGGTGTTGACCACCGGATAGGGTTCGAGCTTGGCCTTGCCGAGCAGTCGGCCCATTTCGAGCAGGCTGCGCGGCATATGGTAGTTGTTGGTGACCAGGATCACGCTGCTATAGGCGTGGTTGTGCACCCATTTGGCGCTTTCCTCGGCATTGCCGATCGTGTCGAGCGCCGTTCGGTCGAGATCGACGCAGCAGGCGAACAGCCGCTTGTCGCCGCCCAGCGCGTGCTGTAGCTGCCGACGCGTCGCCGAAGGATGCACGCCGCTGATCAGCAGCCTGTCGCCCTTGCCGGTTTCGAGCAGTTCCATCGCCGCGTCCAGCCGCGACTGGCCGCCGGTCAGCACGATGATCGCATCCGCCTTTTGCGGGTCGCTGGGCGTGGCGAGATGGCTGACATGACTGGCAAACCAGCCGAACCCGGCCGCGAAGACCAGGCCGGCGCCGACCAGCAGCGACGCTCCCAGGCCGAATGCCCGACGCAGCCGCTGCCAGTTCCCTGCGCCCTCGGCCGACGCTGACTGCCGCCCGGTCGCTTCGATCGAATCCTGACCGCTCATCGTCTCATGGTTAATCCCGAATTGCGGCCTTTGATAGGGGCGCGAGCGACATTCCCATGCGTCAAACCGCGCCCGTCAGCCTTCCGTCTGCCGGACCTCGATGTCGCTGAGATAGGCGACGACGGTGACGTGCGACGTCGCGGCCGTCAGTACGCCGATGACCACGACCATCAGGAGCACCCCCAGATAGCCCGACCAGCCGATGGCGAAATGCCCGAAAAGCGCCGCCGCCTGGTCGCCGCCGGGTGTCGCCATGCTGTGCGAGGACCACCAGGAAAAGACGATGAAGACGAGAATGGCGGCCACCCCGCCCGCAGCCGCGCCTTTCATGCCAGTGACGAGGAAGTGGCGCCGGAACTCGCGTGCGATGAAGCGCGCCTCGGCGCCGACGAAGTGCAGCACCTCGATGATGTGCCCGTTGCCGGCCATAGCGCCCCGCGTGGCGAAGACGACGGTCAGCACCGTGGCGGCGAGCATCAGGACGAGCACCGCGACGCCGATCGTCACCGTCGAATGCGCCATCGCCACCAGCCGGTCGACCCAGGTGCGGTGGTCGTCGAGGCTGGCGGTCGGCAGATGCGCGCCCAGCGCGGCGCGCAGCGCCTCGAAATCCGGCGGCGTGACGGGATCGAGGGTGATGACAACCAGCCGCGGCACAGGCAGTTCGTCCAGATCGAGGCCGGCGCCGAGCCATGGCTCGAGCAGCCGCGCGGTGGCCTCACGATCGACGATCTTCACCGATTTCACGCCTTTCGTGGCGCCGGCGATCTCGGCGGCCGAGGACAGCGCGGCCTCCATGTCCAGCCCGTCCGCCGGCTTGATCTGGATCGTGGCCTCACGCGAAATCTGGCTCTCCCATACCGAAGCGGTGTCGCGCACCAGCGTCACCGCGCCGAAGGTCAGGCACGACAGGAACGTCATGATGGCGATGACGATGACCAGCGCGCGGCCGGCGATGTTTTGCGCCGGCACGATCGCCGAGGTGCGGCGCTGCGAACGCTCGCCGCTCGCCGCAGACGTTTCCGTCGCCACTCCGGCCTGGTCGAACGCCTCAGACGGCTCAGTCATAGATGTCCAGCCTTCCGCCCGACAGGATCAGCCGGCGCGCGTCGACCTGGTCCATCAGGGCGAGGTCGTGGGTGGCGATCACCACCGCCGTGCCCAGCCGGTTGAGCTCGATGAACAGCCTGAGCAGGCGGCGGGCGAGCTGCGGGTCGACATTGCCGGTCGGCTCGTCGGCCAGCAGGATCTCCGGCTGCTCGATCAGCGCGCGCGCGATCGCGGCGCGCTGCTTCTCGCCGCCGGACAGCACCGGCGGCAGCACGTGCATGCGCTCGCCCAACCCCACCCATTTCAGCAACTCGGTCACGTCGGTGCGGTAGCTCGTCTCCTCGCGCCCGCGCACGCGCAGCGGCAGCGCGACGTTCTCATAGGTGGTCATGTGGTCGAGCAGGCGGAAATCCTGGAAGACGACGCCGATGCGCCGGCGCAGCAGCGGCAGTTCGGAGCGCGGGATGCGCGAGCGATCCCTGCCGAAGATGGTGATGAGGCCGCGCGTCGGTTTCAGCGACAGGAACAGGAGCCTGAGCAACGTCGTTTTGCCGGCGCCGGACGGGCCGGACAGGAACTGGAAGGAGCGCTCCGGTATCTGCAGGCTGATGTCGCGGAGAATTTCCGGGCCCATGCCATAACGGAGGCCGACATTCTCGAAGCGGATCACGTTTGACGACCTGAATTCTTGTACGGCGGCACGCCGCCCGTTTTGTCCGGACGACCATCCTTTCGGTTGGTTAACAGGCGGTTAAAATTGGGTTGTCTTGCGCCGTTCACGAGCACTCCGGTGGGAAAGCGTTAACCATTTCCGTTTACGCAAAAGCAACGGACAGGAACAAAGCCGCACGATCGGGGATCCGATGGCCGACAGCGCACGCCCGGTTTCCGGCGAAATCATGACCGAGCCGGCGCCGGCCGGCTCCGGCCAAGCGGGGAACGGGCTTGGCCAAGACGTGGTCGACGCCGATTACGAGGTCCTGCCGCCGGCCGCAAGCGCCGATCCGTCTCCTTCGTCTGCCACGGCGACGCCGCATCAGGATATATCCGAATCGGCAGCTCCGCCGGCCGGCATGGCGATGCTGCGGCCGTCGGCACCAGCGCAGCCCTTTTCCGTACGGGGAGGTCCTCTGTTCTGGGCCGCCGGCGTCGCCGCGGCACTCGCCGCCTTCTGGATATCCGGCGGCCATGCGCTGATACGCCATTCGGCCCTGTTTGCGACCACCCCCGACCCCGTCGCGGCGCTGTCTATTACCGGCGTCACCTCTCATGTCGATTCGTCGGGCGGGAAGCCGGTGCTGTTCGTCGACGGCGAGGCCGGGAACGACGGTCACGATGCCGCCGTGCTGCCGCCCCTGGAAATCCGCGTGACCGGTGAAGACGGCAGGCTGACGCGCTATACGCTGGGGACATCCGGCCGCGAGCTGGCGTCCGGCCAGCGTTTGGCCTTTTCCAGTCGCCTGGACGTGCCTACAAGCGGGGTGGCGGCGGTGGCCGTGGGCTTCGCCGAATAGAATCGATCCCGGCGAGGAGAAAGATATGCCCGTGGTGCGCGGCAAGGAAATAGAAGTGCTGTTCTCTACGTCGGCGATCGCTCGGCGCAACCTCGAACTCGCCAAGGAAATCGCAGCGCACGACTATCACGACCTGCTCGTCATCTCCGTCCTGAAGGGTTCCTTCATCTTCGCGGCCGATCTCATTCGCGCCATGCACGACGCCGGGCTTTCGCCGGAAGTCGAGTTCATCTTCATCTCCAGCTATGGGGCTGGCACGACCAGCGGCGAGGTCCGCGTGCTGCGCGACATCGACAACGAGGTCGCCGGGCGCGACGTGCTGCTGATCGATGACATACTGGAATCGGGCAAGACGCTGAAATTCACCCGCGACCTGATGCTGTCTCGCGGCGCCAGAAGCTGCTCGCTTGCCGTGCTGCTCGACAAGCGCATGCGCCGCCAGACGGACCTCGAGGCCGATTACGTCGGGTTCGATTGTCCGGATCACTTCGTCGTCGGCTACGGCATGGACGTCGCCCACGCCTTCCGCGAACTGCCCTTCGTCGGCATCGTGCACGGCGACGCCTGAGCCGCCGGAAAGCCTGTCATCAGGAAAAGTTTAACGATTCGAAGCCAAGGTCCGCCGCATGGCAAAGCTACTCCTCGTCGAGGACGACGAATCCGTCCGCACCCTGGCCGCCCGCGCGCTGGAACGCGCCGGGCACGACATCGACCTCGCCGCCGACGGCGCGCAGGGGCTGGAGGCGATCCGCGCCGCCTCCGGCGGTTACGACCTTGTCGTCTCGGACATCCGCATGCCCGAGATGGACGGCATCGAGATGGCGAAGGCGGCGGCTTCCGCCTTCCCTGGCATGAGGATCATGCTGATCACCGGATATGCCGAGCAGCGCGAGCGCGCCGAGGATCTGCATGGCATCATCCGCGACGTGGTGCAGAAACCTTTCACGCTGGCCGAACTGCGTGAACGCGTCGGCCTCGCGCTGAACTGATTCGCTACGCGCCGGCCCAAGCGCCGGCGCTGCAATCGCATTTCCTGATTATTTCAGCTCGAGCAGCCGTTCGAGATAGCTGCGCTCGATGTCGGGCGACAGCGCGTTGCCGAGGCGCTTGCGGATCGCTTCCAGGATCTCGCGCGCCCGCTGCACGTCGATCTCGTCCGGCACCTTGACCGAATCGCCGAAGTCCGGCCCCTGCGTGGCGCGCGGCCGGCCGAGCGGGTCGCGGTCGGCGTTCTGCTGACGGCCGCCCGGCTGGTTGCCACCTTCGTCGCCCTGCATGGCCTGCATCTGTTTCATCATGTCCTGGGCGCCCTTGCGCAACGCTTCGAGCGCGCGGCCCTGATGGCCGACCGCGTTGTCGCCCTCGCCGTCGCCGAGCGACTGCTCGGCCCTGCCCATCTCGCGGCCGGCGTCGCCGAAACCCTCGTTCGGCTGCATGCCCATGCCTTCCAGGCCCTTACCGAGCTTGTCCAGGTCCTTTTGCAGCTTGCCCTGGCCTTGCTGCAGCTGCTTCAGCGCCTCGGCGAATTCCTGTGGCGTCATCGGCTTGCCCTTGCCGCCGTCCTGAGGCCGGCCGTTCTCGCCCTGCTGTTGCTGCTGGCCATCGTCGCCGAAAGGATCTTCGCCGTTGTCGCCGTCCTGCCCGCGCTGCTGCTGGTCGAGCCGGTAGGTCTCGTTCATCATCTCCTGCTGGCGGCGCATGATCTCGCCCAGCTTGTCCATCTGCTGGCGCATCTGGCCCGCTTCGCGGTCCTGCTGCTGGCCGCGGCGGCCGGCCTGCAGGTTGTTCATCATGTTTTCCAGTTCCGACAGCAATTGCTGCGCCTTGTCGCGATCGCCGGATTTCGCCAGGTTCTCGATCTGGTCCATCATCTGGTCGAGATCGCTCTGGCGCAGTTCCTGCGCGCCGTTCGGCATCTGCATGGCGTTCTGCTGGTCCGGATGGCGCTCGGCGAATTCGCGCAGGAAATCCTGCATCGCCTGGCGCAATTCCTTCATCGCCTTGTCGATGTCCTCGTCACTCGCACCGTTCTTCAACAGATCCTGCAAGTGCTGCTGGGCCTGACGCAGGCGCTTCTCCGCCGCCGACAAATCGCCTTCCTCGATGCCGAGCGCGACGTCCCAGAGGTAGCTCACCACGTCGCGCAACTGGTCGTCGCTCTCGGCCAGCTTCAATCGGCTGCGCGCGCTCATGATGGCGAGATAGTGCGCCATGTTGTCGAACGTGTCCTCGGGACGCAGCGTGATGGCGTCCATCAGCGCGAGCACGCGCGGCTTGGCGTTGGCGTCGAGCGCCAGCAGCCGGCGATCCTCGATGACGGCGCGCGCCAGCGGATTGGAAAAAGGACGCTGCGGCAGCGTGAACGTTTTGGTTTCACTCCGTGCCACCTGGCCGGCGCCGTCGGTGGCCTCCAGCGTCAGCCTGACGCTGCTGCCGGCCCAGACGTGTTCGGTCAGGTCCTTGGTCGTGCGGGCGCCATTGTCCTTGGCGCCGCGCCGCGGCAGGGAAAGCGGCATGTCCGGCGCTCCGTAGAGCGGGCGGGCATTGGGGGCCTGGTCTTCGGCCAGCGCGAACTCGGCCTTTGCGGAAGCCCCGCCATAGTCGTCGTCGAGCCGGTAGTTCAGGTCGAGGGTTCCGTTCAGCGCCTGTTTCGGGTCGCCGTCGAAGCGGATCTGCGGCGCCTTGTCGGGAATGACGGCGAAGGCCCAGCGGCCGAGCGCCTGCTCGCCCGACTTCAGTGTCAGCACGCCGTCGGCGGACAATTTGCCGGCAAATTGAAGAACCGCGGCGCCAGGCGCCGCTGCATCGGTCTTTGCGGTCTTTTCGCCTGTCGTGACCGGATCGATGACGCGCTCCGTGCCGCGGGAGTCGGCATAGCTCAGCGTTTCCTCACCGCTGCCTCCGGTCACGCGAAGGGTAAGGTCGCTGCCGGCCGGAACGCTGAACGTGTCGGGTGCCTTGCCGGCTTCGTCAATGGTCTGCGCTCCGGCATTGAGGAAGACGGGCGGTTTGCCGGTATAGGCCGGCGGCGTCACCCAGGCGTCGATGCGCGGTGGCACCGGCGCAACGAAGGACCGGCCGGTGAAGGCGTCGCCCACACGTCCGCCCAGCGGCCCGAACGAGAAGGCCAGTGCGACCGCGAACACCAGTGCCGCGACCGCGCGCAACGCCCACGGGTCGCGCACCGGCACGCCGGGGCGCGGCACATCCGGGCCAAGCCGGTCGAGACGTGCCGCCATACGCTTCTGGTGCTCGCGCCACAACGCCTGCGAGAACGCGCTGTCGTGGCCGCTCGGCCTGTCCGCCTGCACCTGAAGCGGCGCATGCGGCAAGGCGTTGGCCGCCTCGATGCGGCGGTCCACTTCCGCCGCTGCCGGCGGACGGAAGAACCGGAGCGGATAAAGGCAGGCGAGGAAAGCCAGGCCGAACGCGCCGGCGACGGCCAGCCGCACGCCTTCGGGAAGACGCGGGAAAAGTCCGAACCAAGCTGCGCTGAGGAACAGCGCCAGGACGGCCAGCGCCGGCAGCATCAGCGGCCAGCCGCGCTCGACGAGGATCGCCGCGCGCGTCATCGCCCGGCTGGAGGCCAGCCGGAAAGCCAGGTTGCGTTCGCTGAATACGGGTCGTTCCGTCATCGGCCCTTTCGAAGCCGGTCCGCGCGCGTCGCCGTCCGGCCGCTTCGCCCCAACAATAGCATCAAACACGGCAAAGGCGAGGCAGGTTCCCGGATCAGGGCCGTTCATGCATGGCTCGTCGCCGGCCATGCGCAAGGCGCAATGCTGCGTTGCGACATCTTTTATTGCGATGCACAATCACCATGTCATGCTGCGTATCGACAAGGGAGGAACAACGGCGCCGCTAAGGCACCGCGAAAACGAAGGAGTTTCGCCATGTTCGACAACCTCGTCTCCCGCGCCCGCGACTCGATCGCCAAGCGCAAGCGCTACAACCAGATGGTCGACGAGATCCACAGCCTTACCGATCGTGACCTGGCCGATATGCGCGCCAGCCGTTCGGAAATGCTCTACCAGGTGCGCCGGCAGATCTACGGCTGACCGAGCCACTCGATCCAGCGGCCGTGATAGTCGCAACGGGCGAGATGGCGCGTTTCGCCACCCGGCCATTGCGTCAGCGACAGCGTCGCAAACGCGTCCCCTGCCGATAGCGGTTCGACACGTAGCCAATGCACAGGCGCGATCGTCGTGGCCGTAGCGCCGACATCTTTCATCAGCGCGGCGATCGCCGCCTTCGTGGTCTCCGGCAGATACTGCCACATGATCGAATGGCAGAGAACGAAACTGCCGCCGGCGGTCCGTTCGGCCAGTGCCTCGGCAACAAAGCCGGCGGCATCCATCTGGACGAGTCGAGGCGCCGATTCGGCGGCGATGGCCAGAGCGGCATCGAGCCGTGCCAGCCTCGCCGCCTGATCCGCCCAGACATAGGACCGCAATCGCAGACGTGCCGCGGGGTCCGCGATGTCGAGGGGGGCGATGTCGCAGCCGGACCGCGACCGGACGGACAGCGCCCCGCCCAGTGGCGGCGCCTTGCCGCGGATCTCGGGCGTCAGCCTGACCAGCGAATCCGGGTCGCCCCACCCGGTATCGCCGTAGCGATAATGGAACCGGTCGAACAACAGATTGAGTCCGGCGCTGGAGCCGATCTCGCGCAGGTCGAGCAGCAGCCCGCTCTCCCGGGCGATCATCAGCAGGCCGGGCAACAGAAGAGCTGATCGGGCGATCTCGTTCGTCTGCGGCGGATTTGCGAGACCTGCGGCGAGACGGTCGTCGAAGCACGGGATCGCCTTCGCCAGCGTTGCCGCGATCGCATCTTCGTCAACTTCATTGGGCGGATAGCACGCTGCCAGCCCCGCATCGGCGTCGGCCAGCACCAGTTCGTGCAAGGCGCCGCACAAACGCAGGGAAACGGCGTCGGCGTGAACATCGCCCGGCCAGCGGAGGACGGTCTTTCCTGTACGTGTCGTTTCATCAAGCTGTCGGGCCAGAATCCTGCACACTTTCGCAGTGAACGGCGATCCCAGCCTGTCGCAGGCCTCCGCCTGCATGCGGAAATGCGCGCGGATCTCATCCATATGCGGTTCTCACCCCGGCGCGGCGAGCGCCTTTTCGATCTGCGGCAGGAGCTCGGTCCTGACCGAATCGGGCGACAGCGGCCCGACATGCTTGTAGGCGATCCTGCCGTCCTTGCCGACGATAAAGGTCTCCGGAACGCCGTAGACGCCCCAGTCGATCGCGGTCCGTCCCGCTTCGTCGACGCCGATGGCCGAGAACGGATTGCCGAGATCGCCGAGGAAGCGCCGCGCATTCTCCGGCTTGTCCTTGTAGTTCATCGCCACCAGCGCGTAGCGCCTGTCCTGCGCCAGCGCGAGCAGAATCGGGTGTTCCTCGCGGCATGGCGCGCACCAGGACGCAAAGACATTCACCAGCGTGACGTGGCCGGCGAAGGACTTTGACTGGAGACCGGGCAGGCCCATGCCGTCCAGCGGCGGAAGGTCCGTCGGCGGCGCCGCCTGGCCGATCAGCGCGGAGGGCACATCCGCCTCGTTGCGTCCCGACAGCAGTTGCATCAGGAAGAGCACGGCGAGGCCGAGAAAAATCGCCAGCGGCAGAAGCAGGACGAACCGGAACCGCTTGGGCCTATCCCCGGTCGACTGTTCCTGTGAGGGCGCGCTCATGGCACTTTTGCTCCGGCCGCATCCTTTTCCGCCTTGGCCCTGTTGGATTTGGCCTTGCCGGACTTTGTCCTGTCGGAGCGCCGGCGGATGCCGGCGGCCTCCAGTTCGGCAAGCTCGCGCCGGCGGGCGCGCTGATCGAGCAGGATCCAGCCGATCAGGCCGGACAGCACGACCACCGTGATGGCGTAGGCCGCCGTGACATAGAGAGCGTGCGTGGTCATTTCGCTCGGTGATCTTCGTTCGTCATGCCTGTTTCATAGACGCAGGGGCCATCGCCGACAACGGCCGCTCCTGCGGCCAATTCGCGATCGCGACCGCTACGAACGCACGCCGCCTGCGGGGATCGCACCGGCTCGATTGCTGATATATCGCAAATACGCTCCTGATCCGGAAGATATATCAAGCCGAAACGGCCGATCCGTCACTCCGTGCCGTGCCTGAGCGCCAGCGCCGCCGCGACAGGCCCGACGACCGCCGAGAACAAGGTGAGCGCCGCCAAGATGAGGAAGGGCGGCATGAACGGCGCCGGATCGTTGACCGCGGCATAACTCGCCGACACGCCGAAAATCAGAACCGGGATTGCCAGAGGCAGCACCAGCACCGAGATCAGCAGACCGCCGCGCGGCAACGTCACCGCGACCGCCGCCCCCGCCGCGCCGATGAAGGTGATGGCGGGCGTGCCGACAAGCAGCGTCAGCGCGGCCGCGCCGATGCCCTGCGGCTCCATGTTCATGAACAGGCCGAGGAGCGGCGATGCGACGACCAGCGGCAGCACGCTCGCCGTCCAGTGGGCGAGGCACTTGACCAGTACCGTCAGCGCCGGCATGTGGCGATCGGCGCAAAGCACCATGAGGTCGAGCGAGCCGTCTTCGCGGTCGGCCTGGAAAAGACGGTCGAGGCCGAGCAGGCAGGACAGCAGCGCGCCGATCCACAGGATCGCCGGGCCGATACGCGCCAGCAGGTTGAGGTCCGGCCCGACGCCGAAGGGCATGGTGGCGATCACGGCCAGGAAGAAGATCACGCCGATGAACGCGCCGCCGCCGGCGCGCATAGCGAGCCGCAGATCGCGGATATAGAGCGCTAGCATACGTGCCGCCTCTCGGGGCAGAGCGGGATGAGGGCAGGGCTAGACATTTTCGCCCATCCTCAATTCCATAGCCCCGTCCAGCCCCAGCGATTGGTGCGTAGCTGCAACGATCATCCCGCCTTGTTCGAGATGCGCCTGCATCAGCCCGGCGAAACGAGTTTCGGATGCCTTGTCCAGCGCCGCGGTCGGTTCGTCCAGCAGCCATATGGGACGTCGGGCGACCAGCAGGCGCGCGATCGAGACACGCCGCTTCTGGCCCGCCGACAGATAGCCGAACGGCAGGTGCCCGATGCCGCCGAGGCCTACCGTTTCGAGCGCTTCTCCGATGTCCCGGTCCGGCACGCCGAGGAAATCTCGCCAGAAGGCAAGGTTTTCCGCCACCGTCAATGCCGGCTTCATCGCGTTGAGATGGCCGAGATAGTGGCAGGCGGATGCCGCGGTCGGGTGATCTTCGCCGCCGCCTTCCAGGCGCACGGCCCCACCGGATGCCGGCAGCAGACCCGCGACGATGCACAGCAGCGTCGACTTGCCGGACCCGTTCGGTCCGCTGACGATCAGCGCCTGTCCGTTCTCAAGCGAGAAATCGACGCCGGAGAACACAGGCTCTCCACCCCGCTCGCCTGCCAGTTTGTCGGCCACCAGCCGCATTCTTTCTCCCTCCGGGGTTCGCGCGCGTCGCTTTGCGCCGCGGCAAAATTGCTCAAAGACCGTCTAGAACTATTCCAGAAATTTCTCTATATCCGGTGCACCAACCCCAGCGGTCGGGGAAGGCAAACGACATTGCGCCGGACCGGCGTCGACACCCGACAGGGTGAGGCGCCCGGGAGCGGACAGCGGAAATGGCCGTACCCGCACCTTTGCGCGTGATTGCATGCCCATCGGAGTCCGTTCCCTAGAAGGCAACAGACTAGATGGGGTCATCCGTGTCCAAATCTCTCGATAGTTTCAACTGCCGCCGCACCCTGACCGCGGGTGGTACCGAATACGCCTATTACGATCTCGTCGAGGCCGAGAAGAACGGCCTCACCGGCATCGCCCAGCTTCCCTACTCGATGAAGGTCCTGCTGGAGAACCTGCTGCGCAACGAAGACGGCCGGTCCGTTACCAGGGAATCGATCCAGGCGGTCGCCGCCTGGCTGACCGACAAGGGTTCCGCGGGCGTCGAGATCGCCTACCGCCCGGCCCGCGTGCTGATGCAGGACTTCACCGGCGTTCCCGCCGTCGTCGACCTCGCAGCCATGCGCGACGGCCTCAAGACGCTGGGCGGCGATCCCGAGAAGATCAATCCGCTCGTGCCCGTCGACCTCGTCATCGATCACTCGGTCATCGTCGACGAATTCGGCACGCCGATGGCTTTCGCCCGCAACGTCGAGCTCGAATATGAGCGCAACGCGGAGCGCTACAAGTTCCTCAAATGGGGCCAGCAGGCGTTCCGCAACTTCCGCGTCGTGCCGCCCGGCACCGGCATCTGCCACCAGGTCAACCTCGAATATCTCGGCCAGGTCGTGTGGACGAAGGAGGAGCACGGCGAGACGGTCGCCTATCCCGACACCTGCGTCGGTACCGATAGCCACACCACCATGATCAACGGCCTCGGCGTTCTCGGCTGGGGCGTCGGCGGCATCGAGGCGGAAGCGGCGATGCTCGGCCAGCCGGTTTCCATGCTCCTGCCCGAAGTGATCGGCTTCCGCCTCACCGGTAAGCTAAAGGAAGGCCTCACCGCCACCGACCTTGTGCTCACGGTCACCCAGATGCTGCGCAAGAAAGGCGTCGTCGGCAAGTTCGTCGAATTCTTCGGCCCTGGCCTGTCCAACATGACGCTGGCCGACCGCGCCACGATCGGCAACATGGCGCCCGAATACGGTGCGACCTGCGGCTTCTTCCCCGTCGATACGGAAACGTTGCGCTATCTCACCATGTCCGGCCGCTCGGAAGATCGCATCGCGCTTGTCGAGGCCTATGCCAAGGCACAGGGCATGTGGCGTCACGATGGTTCGGCCGATCCGGTGTTCACCGACACGCTGGAACTCGACCTCGGCGACGTCGTGCCGTCGATGGCCGGCCCGAAGCGTCCCGAGGGCCGCATCCCGCTGGAGGACATCGCCTCGGGCTTCGCCAAATCGCTGGAGAGCGAATACAAGAAGACCGTCGATACCGACCGCCGCTACGCCGTCGAGGGCGCGGACTACGATCTCGGTCACGGTGACGTGGCGATCGCCGCGATCACCTCGTGCACCAACACCTCCAATCCGAGCGTACTGATCGGCGCTGGCCTGTTGGCCCGCAACGCCAACCGCCTCGGCCTCAAGCAGAAGCCCTGGGTCAAGACCTCGCTCGCCCCCGGCTCCCAGGTCGTGGCCGAATATCTGGAGAAGTCGGGCCTGCAGAAGGAACTCGACCAGATCGGCTTCAACCTGGTCGGCTTCGGCTGCACCACCTGCATCGGCAATTCCGGTCCGCTTCCGGCGCCGATCTCCAAGACCATCAACGACAAGGGCCTGATAGCCGCCGCGGTGCTTTCCGGCAACCGCAACTTCGAGGGCCGCGTCTCGCCGGACGTGCAGGCCAACTACCTCGCCTCGCCGCCGCTCGTGGTGGCGCATGCGCTGGCAGGCACGGTGACCAAGGACCTGACCAAGGAGCCGCTCGGCGAGGGCAAGGACGGCAAGCCGGTCTATCTGAGGGACATCTGGCCGACCACACAGGAGATCCAGGAGTTCATCGAGAAATACGTCACCCGCGAGCTGTTCGCCCGCAAATATGCGGACGTCTTCAAGGGCGACGAGAACTGGCAGCAGGTGCAGGTCCCCGCCGGCCAGACCTATGCCTGGGACAATTCCTCGACCTATGTGCAGAACCCGCCCTATTTCGCAGGCATGCCGGCGAAGCCGGGGCATATCGGCGACATCAAGGGCGCGCGCATCCTCGGCCTGTTCGGCGACAAGATCACCACGGACCACATCTCGCCGGCCGGGTCGATCAAGGCCGCCTCGCCGGCCGGTGAATACCTGACCGGGCACGGCGTCGGCGTCGCCGACTTCAACCAGTACGGCACGCGGCGCGGCAACCATGAGGTGATGATGCGCGGCACCTTCGCCAACATCCGCATCCGCAACCACATGCTGGGCGAGAACGGCAAGGAGGGCGGCTACACGATCCACTATCCCTCCAAGGAGGAGATGTCGATCTACGACGCCGCCATGGAATACAGGAAGGAAGGCGTGCCGCTGGTCGTCTTCGCCGGCGTCGAATACGGCAACGGCTCCTCGCGCGACTGGGCGGCCAAAGGCACCAGCCTGCTCGGCGTCAAGGCCGTCATCGCCCAGTCCTTCGAGCGTATCCATCGCTCGAACCTGGTCGGCATGGGCGTCGTCCCCTTCACCCTCGAAGAGGGCACGTCCTGGGCCACGCTTAACCTGAAAGGAGACGAGACGGTCGAGATCGACGGCATCGAGGCAATCAGGCCGCGCCAGAAGATGGTGGCCAAGGTCACCTATGCGGACGGCACGGTGAAGGAGGTTCCGGTGCTGTGCCGCATCGATACGCTGGACGAGCTGGACTACTTCAAGAACGGCGGCATCCTGCAATACGTGCTGCGCGACCTGGCGGCATAGGATTCTTCTCCCTGTTCATGGGAGAAGATGCCAGCAGCCAGGTGAGGGCGGCGCCGGCTCTCGTAGGTTCACGCCGCCCCTCATCCGTCCCTTCGGAACACCTTCTCCCCGTGAACGGGGAGAAGGAAGACGGCGCAGAAATTTCACCGCAACGTGACTTCCGCTTGACCGCCGCTTCTGCCAAGAATTTCGGACTATGGTAGCCGGTTCGCCGGCTTGAATGGAACGGTCATGGCATCTGGAAGTCTAACCCGGCTGGCGACGGTGGCGCTGGCCCTGTTGGCGTTTTGCGGGCTGGCGAGCGCCGGTGACCAGCCGGCCGGCAAGCCGCTGGGAGTCGTCGAGCTTTTCACCAGCCAGGGCTGCGTTTCCTGCCCGCCGGCGGACGAGTTCTTTGCCGAGCTGGCCGCCAATCCCGACGTCGTGGCGCTGGCCTATCATGTCGACTACTGGGACTATCTCGGCTGGCAGGACACGCTGTCGCGCAAGGAGAACACCGAGCGGCAATTCGACTACATGCGTGCCTTCAACAGCCGCTCCGTCTACACGCCGCAGGCCGTCATCAATGGCCGGACCCATGTGAACGGCGCCAGCCGCGACGCGGTGGACGGCGCACTCGACGCCATGGCCAAGGCCGGCGAGGGCATGCAGGTCGGCATCAGGATCAGCCATTCGGACGACGGCGTGGTGATCGATGCGGGCGACGCCGAACGCGGCGGCATAAATGCGAATGCCCATGTGATCGTGGTCTATTTCGCGCCGCCGCAGACCATCACCATCGGCAAGGGCGAGAACGACGGACGCAGCCTGACCTACTGGAATGCCGTGTCCGACATCCAGACCGCCGGCATGTGGCACGGCAAGGCGCAGCGCTATGAACTGCCGATGAGCGAGATCACCAAGAAGGGCGGCTGCGCCGTGCTGTTGCAGGCAGTCGACAGGAACGGCCTGCCCGGACCGATCATCGGCGCCGCCGTCATCCGCAAGCCGACCCTGTAGAAACAATTACCCCGCGAGGTGGCGGAAGGTTGCTACCACTTCCTCGTAGACCTTGCGTTTGAAGGGCACGATGAGCCCCGGAAGGTCGGCCATCGGACGCCATGCCCAGGCGTCGAACTCCGCCGGATGCCCGTCCGGCGGCGGGTTGACGCGGATCTCGCGCTCGTCGCCGTGAAAGCGGAAGGCGAACCATTTTTGGGTCTGGCCGCGATACCTGCCCTTCCAGGTGATGCCGATCCTGTCCGCGGGCAGGTCGTATTTGACCCAGTCCGGCGCTTCCTCGATGAGCTTCAGGCTCTCCATGCCCGTCTCTTCGAAAATCTCGCGCCGCGCCGCCGCGATCGGCTCCTCGCCCTTGTCGATACCACCCTGCGGCATCTGCCAGAGCTGCGGCCGGTCGCCCGTCTCGCCTTCCGGCTCGGCGACGCGGCGGCCGACCCACACCAGCCCGTCCGCGTTCAAGATCATCAGCCCCACGCAGGGCCGATAGGGCAGGCTTTCGGGATCGACGGCCTTCTTCGTTCCGCCGCCCTTCTTCGCTTCGCCGCTCGTCTTCACCAGGTCACTTCCTTTCCGGATCTGCCGCCACCGCCGAGACCGGCACGATCTCGATGCCGCGCTTCTTGGCTTCGTTGACCCATGCGGCAACAGTGTCCACCGTCACGCCGAAGGCCGATCCGGTGCCGATGGCGAAGCCCTTGGCCCGCGCGGTCGCCTCCAGTTCGTCCAGCTTCTTCAGGATCGCGCCGCGGTCCTGCACGGCGTCGATCGTCGTGTCGCCGACCGCAAAGGGAACGCCGTCTTTCACCGCCAGGCCCGACGCCACCGAGCGCGCCGACGAACCGTCGTCGAGATAGCCGAGCCCGCGCCGGCCGAGTTCGGCCATGACGGGCGCCATCGCATCCTCGTCGGCACAAAACAGCGCGCCCATGTAGTTCATCACGGTGGTGTAGTTGGTCGTGCGCGACAGCGCCCAGCGCAGCCGTTTCAGGTTCTCGGCCGGTGTGGCGTCGACGGTCAGCGTGTTGCGGCCGGGATTGACGTTGGGATAGTCGAACGGCTCGAGCGGCAGCTGCATGGCGATCTCGTGGCCGGTCCGCCGCGCCTCCTGCATCCAGCGCCCGATCGAATTGCCCTGCGGCGCAAAGGCGAGTGTCACTTCCGAGGGCAGCCTGGCGATGGCCTCCTGCGTGCCGGTCTGCGATACGGCGAGGCCGCCGATGACAATGGCGACGCGCGCGCCGCCGGTGCCGGACCAAGGCCTTGCATAGACGTCGAAGGGGCGCCTGCCGTCGACGGAACGGATCGGCAGCGGCCCCTGCTCGCTCATCTCGATCAGTGCCCGGTCGGGCAGGTGCGCGGTCGAGAGATTCTGGCTGAATGTCGACGGATCGTGCACGACGATGCCGGCTTCGCCACCGGTCTCGGTCGGCCGGACGTGGATGATCTGCGGCCCGTCCTTCTTCGGGGCCGGCTCGACGGCCGTCGATGCCTGCGATGCGGGCGGAGATGATGGAGCGGCCGGTTTTTCGTCCTGAGTGGACTTCACCTCGACCGCAGGCGCGGGGTCGCGCAAGTCCCGGTTGCGCAGCGCGATCGCGGCCGATCCGCCAACGACCGCCAGCAGCACGAGCGCCACGGCTGCCTGTCCGACGCCGAAGCGGCGTTCCCGAGAACCGCGCCCCGGCCCGATGGACTGTCCGAGCGGACGGTCTATCTCCTTGTCCGCCTCAGCCAAGCCGCAACCCCTGCCGCCGGCCGCCAGCCTGCGAATCAGGCCGCCGGCACCTTATGTCTCGGCAAGGATGACATCGGCGGTCGTTCACTGCCAGGGGAGGCGCGGTCGTACCAGGATCGATGCTGGGCCGGGCCGCGCTGTTCCGCCGTATGGCGCGGCTGCCGGATGACCGGCGCACCGGCGTCACTGGCGGATCGGACCGCCGCCAGTGCTGGAATCCAGGGAAGGTGCCGGGGACGACCACCGTCCGATCACTGGTTCATGACGGCCTTTTCAGGATTCGGCGGGAAGGCCGGATCGGTCTTCTCGCCGCGCAGCAGCTCTTCGGCGTATTTGAGCTGCAGGTCGTCCTTCGGATCCGGAGGCACATAGGCGGCCGAGCCGGACCCCTTGTCGCTCTCGTCGGCGCCCTTGATGTGGCCCTTGAGATCGGACTCGCCGCGCGTCACGTCGCGGCCCTGCAATTCCGGCGGCAGCGGCTGGTCGACCTCGATGTCGGGCGTGATGCCCTTGCCCTGGATCGACTTGCCGGACGGCGTGTAATAGAGCGCCGTCGTCAGCCTGAGCGCGCCGTTCTCTCCCAGCGGGATGATGGTCTGCACCGATCCTTTGCCGAAAGACTGCGTGCCGACCACCGTGGCGCGCTTGAGGTCCTGCAGCGCCCCGGCGACGATCTCCGATGCGCTGGCCGACCCGCCGTTGACCAGCACGACCAGCGGCTTGCCGTCGATGTCGTCGCCTGCCTTGGCGTCGAAACGCGTCACGTCCTTCGGATCGCGGCCGCGCGTCGAGACGATCTCACCGCGATCGAGGAAGGCGTCGGAGACCGACACTGCCTGGTCGAGCAAGCCGCCGGGATTGAGGCGCAGGTCGAGGACGTAGCCCTTCAGCTTGTCCTTCGGCACCTGCTTCTTGATGTGGTCGATCGCGTCCTCGAGATCGTCGTAGGTCTTCTCGGTGAAGGAGGTGATCTTCATGTAGCCGACGTCGTTCTCGACCCGGTACTTGACCGCCTTGACCTTGATGGTGTCGCGCACCACCGTCACCTCGATCGGCTTGTCGGCGCCTTGGCGGATGATGGTCAGCTTGATGGGCGAGCCGACCGGGCCGCGCATCTTGTCGACCGCGTCGTTGAGCGTCATGCCGTTGACTTCAGTGCCGTCGATCTTGGCGATGTAGTCGCCGGCCAGCACGCCGGCCTTCGCCGCCGGCGTATCGTCGATCGGCGTGATGACCTTGACGAGGTTGTTCTCCATCGTCACCTCGATACCGAGTCCGCCGAACTCGCCCTTGGTCTGAACGCGCATGTCCTGCGCTTCCTCGGCGTTCATGTAGGAGGAGTGCGGATCGAGCGAGGTGAGCATGCCGTTGATGGCGTTCTCGACAAGCGCCTTGTCGTCCGGAGGCGTCACATATTGTGCCCTGACGCGCTCGAAAATGTCACCGAAGATGGCGAGCTGCTTGTAGGTGTCGGAACTCGCGGCGTTCGCTGTCGAGCCGGGAGCGCCATAGACCAGGCTCATGGCGGATGCGCCCATCAGCGCACCGGCAAGCAAGAGCGAGAACTTCCGCATCATCTAAGTCCTTCCAGAGAGACGGTCCGCCCACCACGGGTTCGGATCGACGGGTTTTCCATCTTTGCGGAACTCGATGTAGAGTTCCGGTGTGACACCTTCATTGTGCGTGGCTGCGGCACTCGCGACCCTTGCCTCGCCCATCGCGCCGATCGGCTCGCCGGCGAGCACCGATTGACCTGACGCGACGCTCAATCTGTCCATCCCCGCCAGCACGACATGATAGCCGTCGCCGGCATCAAGGATCAAGAGTTGGCCATAGGAGCGGAACGGCCCCGCGTAAAGTACATTCCCATCCGCCGGCGCGGTGACGATTGCCCCCGATTGTGTCGCGAGCATGTCCCCCTGCATCACGCCGCCGTTACCATCCTTGTCGCCGAACCGGCGCTTGATCCTGCCGGTCGCGGGCAGTGCCATCTGGCCTTGCAACGCCGAGAAGGCGACCGAATCGGCGAGCTGATTCGCCTCCGGCACCGGAAGCGACGCGAGTTCCTGCTCAGCCGCCTTGCGCTGCTCGTCCAGCTTCGCCGTCTCAACGGCCCGTTCCGCCGCCTGCCGCTTGGCCTCGGCCGCGTCGCGCGCCTTTTCGGCTTCGGCATCGAGCGAGGCGATCAGGTCTTTCAGGCTTTCCGCGCGCTGGGCGAGATCGGCTGCCTTCTTGTGCTCCTGCGTCAGCGCTGTTTCCGTATCCGCCTGGAGCCTGCGCTTGGCTTCCAGCAAAAGGGTCAACCGCTGTTTTTCGGCAGCCTGGTCGGTGACGGCCGCGGCCAGCCGGCTGCGCTCGGCCTCGATGGAGGTCGTCACGCGCGTCAGTTCCTTCAACTCGGCCACCAGATCGTCGGTCTCGCGGCGAAGCTGTGGCACCACCGCGCCGAGCAGGATGGCGCTGCGTACCGAAGACAGCGCGTCCTCAGGTTTGACCAGGATCGCCGGGGGCGGGTTGACGCCCATGCGCTCCAGGCCGCCCAGCACTTCGGCCAGCACGTCGCGCCGGCCGGCCAGCGAGGCACGAATCGTCTTTTCCTGTTCCTTGAATCCCTCAAGCCGCGCGCCGATATCCTCGATATCCCGGCTGAGCTTCTGCTCGGTCTTGGCCGACTGGACGAGGGCCGCCGTTATCGAGGCGCGGTCCTTCTTCACCGTCGCGATGTCGGCGGCGAGCTTGGCCAGCCGTTCCGTCGACAGCGTCACTTCGGAGACGACGCGCTCGTATTCGGCCCGGCTCTTGTCCGGATCAGGCGCGTCCTGTGCCTTCGCGGCAAAAGCGGCAAAGGCAAGCGTCATGGAAAGCGCAGCGACCATGCCGCCACGCGATCGCCTGCCTGCCGGGTTTCGCCGTCCTGCCATGGTACTTTCTAGACGCGGCTTCGTTAACGAACCATCAACCATGTTTGCGGCCCGCACACTCCCGCATCATTGCCGCCAATGAGGCGAAAATCCGGGCGTCAGCTTCGATGATAAGGGTGGCCGGCCAGGATGGTCGCCGCCCGGTAAAGCTGTTCGCCGATCATGACCCTCACCAGTTGATGTGGCCAGGTCATGGCGCCGAGCGAAACCACCAGTTCCGCCTGGTCGCGTAGCGAAGCGTCGTGGCCGTCGGCCCCGCCGATGGCGACGATCAGCGCCTTGCGGCCGTCGTCGCGCAGCAGGCCGATCCGTCCGGCGAATTCCTCGGAGGAAAAGCTCCGGCCGCGCTCGTCGAGCAGCAGCAGGGCCGTGCCGGGCTGCAGATGGCTCTGGAGGACGCGGCCTTCATCGCGACGGCGCTCCTTCGCCGTCTGTCCTCTGCTTTCGGGCAGTTCCGAAACGCCCGCGAATTCAAGCCCGATCGCGGGGCCGCTGCGGGCGAACCGTTCGAAATAGCGCTCGGCAAGCTCCCGCTCGGGGCCGGCCTTCATCCGGCCCACGGCATGTATGGCAATCTTCATCCCTGCCTCAACGAGCTGGATAGAGGCTCAGTGGAGGGTTTCCTCTTCGAGGTCCGGCGCCTGCCACATCTTTTCGAGATTGTAGAAGTCGCGGACTTCGGGGCGGAAGACATGGACGATGATGTCGCCCGAATCGATCAGGACCCAATCGGCGCTGGCCAGGCCCTCGACGCGCGCGGTTCCGAGACCGGCATCCTTGAGCGCCTTGATCAGGTGGTCGGCGACTGCCGAGACATGGCGGTGCGACCGGCCCGAGGCAATGACCATGTGGTCGCCCAGGCTCGATTTTCCCTGAATATCGATGGAGACGATGTTTTCGGCCTTGGAGTCTTCCAGACTGGCAAGGACTATTTCGAGGGCGCGGGAGGATACGTCGCTGACGTTGATCCCGGCCGGCGAAGGCGCGATGTCGGCCTTCTTCCGAAGTGCTGTTCTCAGTGTTTTTCCTTTCCCTGAAAGAACAACCAAATCACCAGTGAAAGCAGGTGACCAGCCCTAGATAGGCAGAGTTCGGGGGCAGTTTCAAGACAGCGGTCCCGAAACCTTGCTCCGGATGGTCCGCTACAGACATCCGCGGCCGCCGCGTGATCAGGCCTCCGGCGTACGGTCGCCCGTCTCCTCCGGGGTAAAGGCGAGGTCGGCCGGCAGCGGCGCCTGCGCCGTCATCGGCGCGAAATCGCCGGTCTCGGCCGACGGCACGGCGCGGGAGGTAACGACCCGCCAGGCGACGAACAGCGCATAGGCGAAAGCGAGAGCGACCGAAACGTAGATGAAGGCCTGGGTGCCGTAGACGGCCGACAGGCCGGTGACGATACCGGGCACCACGAATCCCGACAGCGACCACGCGAACAGCAGCGACGACGATAGCGCCACCAGTTCCTCCTTGCTCGCCCTGTCACCTGCATGGGCGCTGGCCAGCGAGTAGACCGTTTCCGAAGCGCCGTCCCACAGGAGATAGACCACGATCAGCAGGGCAAGCGGCCCGCCGTCGAACCCCAGCGCTGCAAGCCCTGCCACAACGGCCAGCGTCGCCGCGCCGATCAGCACGTAGCGGCGGTCGGTGCGGTCCGACAGCCAGCCGAGTGGAAACTGCAGGATCAGCGTGCCGAGCGGCATCGACGCCATCAGCAGCGCCACGTCGGCCTGGCTGTAGCCTTTCGCCGTGGCATGGATCGGTGCGAAGCCGGCGATCGACATGGAGAGTCCGCCGACGGCCAGCATCCCGGCAAGGCCGACCGGCGAGACGTTCCAGGCCTGGCGCAGGGCCACGGAAGCCGCGATCGGCGGCGGCGGCTGGGCCAGACGCGTCATGCCGACAGGCAGGATCGACAGCGCGGTGAAGGCAATGCCGATGAGCGGAGCCGCCGCGCTTCGGATGTCGATCATCGCCAAGGTGAAATAGCCCACCCCCAGGCCGGCGATATAGGCGACGTAGAACAGCGCCATCACCCGGCCGCGAATGGCGTTGGGAACAGCGTCGTTGAGCCAGCTCTGCGCGACGATGAACAGGCCGCAGATGGCGAAACCGTAAAGCGCGCGCGCCGCCATCCACAAAAGCGCATGCGGCCCGGCACCAATGGCCGCGTTGGACAGCGCGATCAGCGCCGACAGCACCATGAAGGCGCGCGCATGGCCGACCCGACGGACCAGCGGCCCGGTCAGCAGGCAGCCGGCGATGCCGCCAGCCGAAAGGCCGGTGACGATCAATCCCGCCCAGGTCGGATCGACGCCCTCCGCGCCCAGCCGGACGGGGATGTAGGCGAACATCAGCCCGTTGCCGATGGCGACCAGCGCCATCGATACGACGACGCTGGCGATCGCCACCAGCGGGGCCGGCTGGCTGCCTCTCGAATCGATCACGGCTGCGTCGGATGCGGTCATGCGGCCACATTGCCCCGCGCCGTGTGCGAAGGCCGCCGTAAAAGCGACATCGCCAGCGACAGCGGGGGTTCCGGAGAACGATCGCGGCGGCTTAGCGCCGCTGTTCGGCCTGCCGGATGGCGGTCGAGGACATTGATGAGCGCGGACCGTGGATGAAGGTCCAGGCCGGCGCCTTCATGCGCGCCAGGACCGGCGCATCGCGCTCGTCGACGCGTGCATAGTCGAAAGTCTTGGCCGCGACCGAGGACAGGAAGGAGAGCGTCGCGCCGGGGCGGTCGATCACCGCGATCGGAAAGGTCATCATGATCTGCCGCCAGCGCTGCCAGCGGTGGAAGTCGCGCAGCGAGTCCGCACCCATGATCCAGACGAAATCGACGCCGGGGTTGCGGGCGCGTACCAATGAAAGCGTATCTGCCGTATAGCGGACATGATGCGCGGCTTCGAAGGCGGTGACCTTGATGCGGGGGTCCTCAGCGATCTTTTCGGACAGCCGGATACGCTCGGCGAGCGGCGCCAGTTCCCGCATCGATTTCAGCGGGTTGCCCGGCGTCACCATCCACCAGAGTTGGTCGAGGTCGAGCCTTCTCAGCGCGATCTCGGCCACAAGCGCATGGCCGGCATGCGGCGGGTTGAACGAACCGCCGAACAGGCCGACCTGCATGCCCTTCTCGACATGCGGCATGCGCAGGTAATTCGGCGCGACCGGCGCTATGGAAGACGGCATGGCTCAGGGATCCCTCTCATCCTCCCGCAGCCCCAATCAGGGCGATCGACCGTCAATTTGGTCGGGCGGCGAAAATCACGCCCGCACCTGGCCGCTGCCCCGCACGCGGTACTTGAACGAGGTCAATTGCTCGACGCCGACCGGACCGCGGGCGTGCATCTTGCCGGTGGCGATGCCGATCTCGGCGCCCATGCCGAACTCGCCGCCGTCGGCGAACTGGGTCGAGGCGTTGTGAAGCAGGATCGCCGAATCGATCTCGCTGAAGAAGCGCGCGACCGCCTCTTCGTCCTCCGCGATGATCGCTTCGGTATGGTGGGAGGAATAGGTCTCGATATGGTCGATCGCCTCGCCCACGCCGTCGACCAGCTTCACGGCGATGACCGCGTCGAGATACTCGGTCACCCAATCCTCGTCCGTCGCCGGAACGGCGTCGGACCAGGCCTTCATCACCTCTTCGTCGGCATGGATCTCGCAGCCGGCCTCGCGCAGAGCGGTCAGGATGGGAACCAGATGCGTCGCGGCCGCCGCGCGGTCGATCAGCAGGGTCTCGGCAGCGCCGCAGATGCCGGTGCGCCGCATCTTGGCGTTGACCACCAGCCGTTTCGCCATCTCAAGGTCGGCCGATTTGTCGACATAGACATGCACGATGCCTTCCAGATGCGCGAACACGGGCACGCGCGCCTCCGTCTGCACGCGTTCCACCAGGCTGCGTCCGCCGCGCGGCACGATCACGTCGAGATTGCCGTCGAGGCCCTTGAGCATTTCGCCCACGGCAGCGCGGTCCGCCACCGGCACGAGTTGGATGGCGTCCGCCGGCAGGCCGGCCGCCTCCAGCCCCTTGACGAGGCAGGCATGGATGGCCGCGGAGGAATTGAGCGAATCCGATCCGCCGCGCAGGATCACCGCATTGCCTGCCGCCAAGCACAGCGCACCTGCATCGGCGGTGACGTTGGGCCGGCTCTCGAAGATGACGCCGATGACGCCGAGCGGCGTGCGCACGCGCTCGATCTTCAGCCCGTTCGGGCGTTCCCATGCGGCGATGACCTGACCGACCGGATCGGGCAGGGCGGCGATCTCGCGCACGCCGTCCGCCATGGCGCGGATGCGCTCCGGCGTCAGCTTCAGGCGGTCGACGAAAGACGCGGCGAGCTTCGCTTCGGCCGCCTTCTCCATGTCGATGGCGTTAGCGGCGAGGATCGCCTGTTCGTTGGCCAGCAGGGCGTCGCCCATCGCCTTCAGCGCCTTGCGCTTGGTGACCGAGGGCGCGGTGGCCAGCGGGCGCGCGGCGGCGCGGGCGCGGCGACCCATGTCCCGCATCAGCCTGGCAATCTCTCCATTGTCATGCACTTTCAGCATGGTCGGCCTCTTTCTCGGGAGCGTGGCCCGTGATCACCAGATCGTCGCGATGGATCATCGCGGAACGCGCCTCGTAGCCGAGCACCGTCTCGATCTCGGCCGTCTTCAATCCGGCGACCCTTACGGCATCTGCGGCGTCGTAGGCAACCAACCCGCGTGCCACCTCGCGTCCCTCGGGGGAGAGGATCGCCACCGTGTCGCCGCGTGCGAAATTGCCGCTGACCAGTTTTACGCCGGCCGGCAGCAGCGATTTGCCGGACATCAGCGCCCGCACGGCGCCGTCATCCACGGTCAGCCTTCCGGCGGGTTCGAGTTGGCCGGCGATCCAGGTCTTGTAGCCCTTCACCGGATGCGCGCTCGGCCTGAACAGGGTGAAGCGCTCGCCACGCTCGATCGCCAGGATCGGCGACAGCCGCGTGCCGGCGGCGATGATCATGGCAGTACCCGCGCCGGTGGCGATCTTGCCGGCGTCGAGCTTGGTGCGCATCCCGCCGCGCGAAAGCTCGGAAGCGGCCGCTCCGGCCATCGCCTCGATCTCGGGCGTGATACGCTCGACGACGGGCAGGAATTCGGCGTTCGGATCGCGTGCTGGCGGTGCGCTATAGAGGCCATCGATGTCGGAGAGCAGGATAAGCAGGTCCGCACCCATCATGGTGGCGACGCGCGCCGCCAGCCGGTCGTTGTCGCCGTAACGAATCTCGGAGGTTGCCACCGTGTCGTTCTCGTTGATGACGGGCACGGCCTTCATTTTGACCAGCGTGGAGATCGTCGCGCGGGCGTTGAGGTAGCGCCGGCGCTCCTCGGTGTCGCCGAGGGTCAGCAGGATCTGGCCGGATTTCAGCCCGTTGCCGGCCAGCGCGTCCGACCAGGCGCCGGCGAGCGCGATCTGCCCGACGGCCGCCGCCGCCTGGCTTTCCTCAAGCTTGAGCGCCCGACGGCCAAGCCCGAGGATGGTGCGGCCAAGCGCGATCGCGCCGGACGAAACTACGAGGACCTCCGCGCCGTTATCCGCCAGTTCTCCGATATCAGCCGCGAGCGAGTCCAGCCAATCGCGCTTGAGGCCGCGCGCGCGGTCCACCAGCAGCGCCGAGCCGATCTTGATGGTGATGCGGCGATATTTCCTTAGCGAAAAGGACGTCATCGGGACACCTACTCGCCGGACTGCCAGCGGGAATCGACTGCGGCAACTTTCTCCGCATCGTCCTGCCGTGCGTCCTCGACCACCTTGATCAGCGCGCGCAGCACCGCTTCCACGCCTTCGCCCGTGGCCGCGGAAAGAAGCAGCGGCGCCCGGCCAGCCGCCTTCTTCAGCGCGGCGGCCTTCTTCTTGCGCGCCTCTTCGTCCAGCGTGTCGACCTGGCTGAGCGCGAGCACTTCAGGCTTCTCGACCAGGCCATGTCCGTAAGCTTCGAGCTCGCCGCGGATCGTTCGGTAGGCCTTGGCCGGATTGTCCTCCTGCGCCGAGACGAGATGCAGAAGCACCCGCGTGCGCTCGACATGACCGAGGAAGCGATCGCCGATGCCGACGCCCTCATGCGCGCCTTCGATCAGTCCCGGGATGTCGGCAATGACGAATTCGCGCGCATCGATGCGCGCCACGCCAAGCCCCGGATGCAGGGTGGTGAAAGGATAGTCGGCGATCTTCGGCTTGGCCGTCGTCACCGTCGCCAGGAAGGTCGATTTGCCGGCATTCGGCAGGCCGACCAGCCCGGCGTCGGCGATCAGCTTGAGACGCAGCCAGATCCACATCTCCTCGCCCGGCAGACCGGGGTTGGCGCGGCGCGGCGCCTGGTTGGTCGAGGTCTTGAAATGCTGGTTGCCGAAGCCGCCGTTGCCGCCCTTGGCCAGCAGGAAGCGCTGGCCGGCAACGGTCAGGTCGCAGATCAGCGTTTCGTTGTCCTTCGCGAATATCTGCGTGCCGACCGGCACCTTCAGCATTACGTCGCCGCCCTTGGCACCGGTCATGTTGCGGCCCATGCCATGCACCCCGGTCTTGGCCTTGAAGTGCTGCTGGTAGCGATAGTCGATCAGCGTGTTCAGCCCCTCGACCGCCTCGGCCCATACGTCGCCGCCGCGGCCGCCGTCGCCGCCGTCGGGGCCGCCGAACTCGATGAACTTCTCGCGCCGGAACGACACGGAGCCTGCTCCGCCGTCGCCGGAGCGGACATAGACCTTGGCCTGATCGAGGAATTTCATCGTATCGTCTTGCTTGCTATGGGAATTTGCGACGACCCTGCTCTACCCTATGGAAGGCCGAAGGGCGAGCGGCGTGTTTCGGTTTCGGGCACAGGCAGGAATGATTTGGCGATGAGACTGGTCAGCTACAACATCCAGTACGGCATAGGCCTCGACGGCCGCTATGATCTCGCCCGCATCGTCGATGCCGTGCGCGAGGCGGACGTGATCGCACTGCAGGAGGTCGCGCGCAACATTCCCAACAATGGCGGCCGCGACATGGTGGCCGAGATCGCAGAAGCCCTGCCTGACCGCTTCTTCGTCTACGGTTCGAATTTCGAGGCCAATATCGGCTCGCATGTGGAGGACGGGCGGGCCGTCACGACCATGTTCCAGCTCGGCAACATGATCCTGTCGAAGACGCCGATCCAGCTTTCGCGCAACCTGCTCCTGCCGCGCAGCCGCTCCCTCGAAGCGCTCAATTTCCAGCGCGGGGCGCTGGAAGCGCTCATCGACACGCCGCTCGGCCTCATCCGCTTCTATTCGACCCATCTCGACCACCGCAGCCCGGCGGAGCGCATGAAGCAGGCGCGCTTCCTGCGCGAGCGGGTACTGAGCTATCCGCTCGAAGGCGGCGGCCTGTCGGGATTGAAGGAGGTCGGCCTGCCGGAACCGCCGGCCGGCGAGGCCTTCCTGGTCGCCGGCGACTTCAACATGCTGGCCGGCTCTGCCGAATACGGCGCGCTGTGCGGTGCGCCCGATCCTGAATTCGGCCTGCCGCTGACGGCCGATCTGTTCGTCGATGCCGCTGTCCGTCTCGGCGCCGGCGGTGACGACCTCGTCAGCTGGGTCGACCCCGAGCGCCCGCAAGACGTCACCCGCCACAAGCGCATCGACTACATCTTTTCCAGCGCGTCGCTGGCGCCGGCCTTGAAGACCTATCACGTCGATCGGCAGGCGGTCGGGTCCGACCACCTGCCGATCTGGCTGGAATTCGGTTGAAACGCGCCGGGAACGAAAGCCGGGCCGCAGCCGGCGCATCGAACGGCCTCGCCGTTTTCCGTCCGATGCGCCGTTCGTCACAGCCGCACCCAGGTGCGCAGGCTGGTCCAGGTGCGGCGGTCGAGACGATAGCGCTCGACAGGCACCTGGCCGGCCGCGATGGAATTGAGCATGCCCTGGCCGGCATACTGGAAGCCGCATTTGTGAATGACGCGCCGCGAGGCCGGGTTGATGACGCGGCAGGACGCGTGCAGCACCTGGACGGTGGTGCGCGCGAAGGCGAGATCGACCAGCGCATGCGCGGCTTCGGTCGCGTAGCCGTTCTTCCAGTAGGGCTCGCCGATCCAGTAGCCGAGCTCGAGGCCACGGTCGGTCGCGTTCAGACCCGCGCAGCCCACGAAAGCGCCGTCGTCCTTGCGGGTCAGCGCGTAGGCGGTGCCCGTCCGGCGCTGCCGGGTCATCAGCAGGAAGGCGCGCGCCTCGGCCTCGCCATAGGGATGCGGCATCCGCGCCAGCATCTCGGCGACATGGCGGTTGTCCGCCAGCGTCACCAGTTCCGCGACGTCGCTCTCCTGCGGCGCGCGCAGCACCAGCCGCTCCGTGGAAAGCACCGGGCAATCGATGACGAAACTTTCGTCTTCGCTGTCGTCCGCTTCGGCAACCATGTCAAAAGTCCTCCAGGCAAGAAAAAAGGGAGATGGTCACCCATCTCCCCTGATCCTTTTCCTGGCTTTGCCAGACACCGGTTCCCGAGATGGGCGCCGGTGTTGTGGTGCGGAACCGGCTACTCCGCGGCCTTGGTAATCGGGTTTACCGACACGTAGGTTCGGCCATTGGCTTTTTTCGCAAATGCGACGGCGCCCGCTTCGAGGGCGAAAAGCGTGTGATCCTTGCCCATGCCGACATTGGTGCCGGCATGCCACCTGGTGCCGCGTTGACGGATGATGATGTTGCCGGCGATGACGGCTTCGCCGCCGAACTTCTTCACGCCAAGGCGCTTGGATTCGGAATCGCGACCGTTGCGCGACGAACCGCCAGCTTTCTTGTGTGCCATGTTACTGCTCCTTTGCGCCTCGAGGGCGCCTCGAATTCTCTATGAACGCGTTCGCGTTCCGTTTCAAGCCTGCCCGGTCGAAATCCGGACGGTTACTTCTTCGCCAGGTCCTTGGCCTGCTCGCGCCAGTCGCTGATCTGGTCGGCGCTGAACGGCATGTGCTCGTCGATCCTGGCGACATCCTTGTCAGTCAGCTTGGCGAGCTGCGCGAAGGTAGTGATGCCCTGCTCGTTGAGGTCCTTCGCCGCCACCGGGCCGATGCCCTTGATGACGGTCAGGTCGTCGGGCTCGCCCTTCGGCGCCTTGAACAGCGGCGCGGCGGCCGACGGAGCGGCCTCTTCCTTGGCAGCGGCCTTCGGCGCAGCCTCGGCCTTCTTGGAAGGCTTGGCGCCGCCGATCAGGATTTCCGAGATGCGCACGGTGGTGAAGAGCTGGCGGTGGCCGATCTTGCGGCGCGAGTTCTGGCGGCGGCGCTTCTTGAAGGCGATGACGGTGCGAGCCTTGCCCTGCGCCACGACTTCGGCGGCGACGGAGGCGCCGTCCACGAAGGGTGCGCCGATGGTGACGTCGTCACCCTCGCCATGCGCCAGCACGTTGCCGATCTGCACGATCTCGCCGATCTCGGCCTCGAGTTTCTCGATCTTGAGCACGTCGTTGGCGGCCACGCGATACTGCTTGCCGCCCGTTTTGATGACTGCGAACATTTTTTGCCTTTCGCTGTTCGGTCGGCCTCGATCGCCGCCAGGCTCCACGCGGGAGAAGGCAGCCGGCCGTCTTTTTTTCAGTCTGCGGGTTCAAAAAACAAGCGGCGCGGAAAGCTCCCACGCCGATTGCGCGGGCTGCGTAGCCGAAGGGGCCTGTCGAGTCAAGGGAAAGCACCGTTTTGCCGGCGATTTGGCCTTGTAACCGGGCGCTCCACCCGTTATCTACTGCGCCGCGCCGGCAACGGCCCGACCATGCGACGCGGAGAAGTGGCAGAGTGGTCGAATGCACCGCACTCGAAATGCGGCATGCTCGCAAGGGCATCGGGGGTTCGAATCCCTCCTTCTCCGCCATCTTCGGTCATATCTACGCATCTCTGATACGTTCGTTTTCCCGCAGCGGACATTGTCTGCCGCGCCAAGGCCGATCCGTATCGCTTGGATCCGCAACCGCAAGGCGCGCCCTTATCGTGTCCAGATCAGAACTGTAAATATCGTACCGGTCACGGCCGCAGCTGCCGTGACCAGCCAGCCGGCACGCAGGAAGTCGACGAACCGGTAGTTGCCCAGCCCCATCACCAGCGTGTTGTTATGGTGGCCGAAGGGCGTCAGGAAATCGATCGAAGCGCCCATCGCCACCGCGATCAGCAGAGGCTCGGGGGCGACGCCGGCGGCACGTGCGGCGTCGATCGCGACGGGACCCAGAACGATCATCGTCGAGGCATTGTTGACGAAGGGCGTGACCGCCAGCGCCAGCACGAGCATCGCCGCGACCAGCGACATCGCGCTGCCGCCGGGAAGGGCGGTCGTGAGAGTGGTGGCGACGAGTTGTGCCGTGCCTGTCGTCTCGACGGCCGTGCCGAGGGGTATCATCGCCGCCAGCATGATCAGGATCGGCCAGTTGAGCGCGCCGATCGCCTCGCGCAGGTCGAGCGTTCCCGCCGCCAGCACCAGGACGACCGCGCCGAACGCGATTTGCGGCGGCACCAACGCCGTCGCGGCGGCGGCGATGCCGGCCGCGAAGATCAGCAGGCTGAGATCGCTGGCGGGAGGATGCCGCGGCTGGGAATCGCCGACCGCCAGCATCTCCGTTTCGGCGAGCGCGTCGGCAATGCGCGCCGGCGGTCCGTCGAGATAGACGATATCGCCGATCGAGAGCTGCAGGTCGCCGAACGTTCCTTCGATGCGGGATGTCCTGGGCGATACGGCGACGACCTCCACGTCGCGCGAGGCGAAGGCGACGAGGTTGCCGATTCTCGACCCGACGACCGTGCTTTCGGGCATGACCACGGCGCGCGTGGAAGGAAGCGGCTTTTGGCGCTCTGAGGCGATCGTCACATCACCGCTTCGCAGCAGGCTGTCGACGGCTCCCGCCGACGCCTGCAGCAGAACGGTATCGTTGGGTTCGAGGACGGCGCGACCTTTGGCGAGGAAGACATGGGTGCCGCCGCGCATGAGCGAATGGACGGCGAAAGGCAGGTCGGAAAGAGGACGGCCTGCGACTGCGGAGCCGGCGGTCACCCTAGCTTCCAGGACGAGCGGGCGCTTCTCGTTTTCGGGCGCCTCGTCCGGTCGCGCGCCGCCGGCAAAGCGCGGCACCATAAGCGTGATCGCCACAAGGCCCGCCAGCGCGGCCGGGATGCCGGCCCATGCGAAATCGAACAGGGCGAAGTGGCGTCCGGTCGCGGCGACAAGCTGGCTGTTGGCGATGAGATTGGCCGGCGTTCCGATCTCCGAGCAGATGCCGCCGAGAAGCGTGGCGAAGGACACCGGCATGAGGGCGCGCGACGGTGCGATGCCGGCGGCGGCGCAGACGCCGTAGATGACGGGAAGCATCAGCGCCAGCGCCCCGATATTGTTCATGAAGACGGAAATGGCCGCTGCGATCACGCACAGCATGGCGATGGTGGCGCGTTCGCCCAGCCTGGCCGATACGATGCGGGCGGCCAGCCGGTCGAGCAGCGCCACCCTGGAAAGGACCTGGACGATGAGCAGGATTTCGATGACGGTGACCACGGCGGGGTCGGCGAAGCCGGCAAAGACTTCGCGGGTCGGCACCAGGCCGAGCGCGAAGCCCAGCCCAAGCCCCGTCAGCGCCACCAGTTCCATGCGCCAGCGGTCCATCGCGAACACGACGAGCATGCCGCCGAGAAGGACGAGGATAGCGACCTGATCGAAACTCATATGCGGCCGTCCATGCTGTCGTGAGCCTCGCTCCGCCGTGGTGCGAGGCTTAGCATGGCAGGTCCGCTAGCTGAAGGCTTTCGCCCCGGCCGGATCAGGTGCCGGTCAGTGCCAGCGCCACCCTGTTGTCGCCCACGCGAGCGCCGGCATCCGCGGCGGGCGGCATGTTCGGATCGGCCGAGAAGAGTCGCCAGCGCGTCGGGCGAAACGCCACCCGCCCCTTGGCGACACTCGGGTGATCGGCCGGCACTTCGATCTCGGCACTCAGGTGGCCGGCGCCGACGGAAAGCTCGATCCGCCGCGCTCCCGCCATCCTGCGGCTCGACACCACCGTGCCGGCGAGGCAGCCGCCGCATCCATGCAGGAGCTCAATGTCGTGCGGCCTGAAATGGAGCGTGGCGGGACCGTCGGGAACCTTGCCGGCCGGAATGCCGATCGGCCTGTCCTCGAACCAGATCTGACCGTCCTCGATCCGCACCGGCAGGTCGCTGGACTCGCCGATAAAGGAGAACACGAAGGGCGACGTCGGCCGGTCGTAGATGTCGTCGGGCGTGCCGATCTGTTCTATCTGCCCCTGGCTCATAACCACCACGCGGTCCGCCAGTTCGAGCGCCTCCTCCTGGTCGTGCGTGACGAAGACGGTGGTATGACCGGTGCGGTCGTGGATTTCGCGCAGCCAGCTTCGCAATTCGCGCCGGACCTTGGCGTCGAGCGCCCCGAACGGCTCATCGAGCAGCAGCACGGTCGGCTCGATCGCGAGCGCGCGCGCCAATGCCACGCGCTGGCGCTGGCCGCCGGAAAGCTGGTGCGGATAGCGCTTCTCCAGCCCCGAGAGCTGGACGAGGTCCAGAAGCTCCAGGCTGCGCCGGCGGATTTCGGCGGTGGGCACCTTCGAGGTTCCACGGCGCACGCTGAGGCCGAAGCCGATATTGTCCAGTACCGTCATGTGGCGGAACAGCGCGTAGCTCTGGAAGACGAAGCCGATGTTACGCTCCTGCACGCTCTTGAGCGAGGCGTCCTCGCCGCCGAACAGAATCTGTCCGTCGGTCGGTTGGTCGAGGCCGGCGACCAGTCTCAGCAGCGTCGTCTTGCCGGAGCCGGAAGGGCCGAGAAGCGCGATCAGCTCGCCGGAGGCGATGTTGAGCGAGACGTCGTTCAGCGCGGCGAAACCATCGAACTGCTTGCGTACGTTGCGGATGGAAAGATCCATGCCTGGCTCCTAATGGATGGTGGCGCGGGAGGTGGCCCGCGCATAGCGGAACTCCAGCAGTGTTTTCACGACCAGCGTGACAAGCGCCAGCAGCGCCAACAGCGACGCGACCGCGAAGGCGCCGGCGAAATTGTATTCGTTATAAAGAATCTCGACCTGCAGCGGCATTGTGTTCGTCAGGCCCCTGATGTGGCCGGAAACCACCGAGACCGCGCCGAACTCGCCCATGGCGCGCGCGTTGCAGAGCAGCACGCCGTAGAGCAGGCCCCAGCGGATATTGGGCAGCGTGACCCGCCGGAAGGTCTGCCAGCCGGTGGCGCCGAGCGACAGCGCCGCTTCCTCGTCGGCCGTGCCCTGATCCTGCATCAACGGAATAAGCTCGCGCGCGACGAAGGGGAAGGTGACGAAGATCGTGGCCAGCACGATGCCGGGAACGGCGAACAGGATCTGGATGCCGTGGCCGGTGAGCCAGGGGCCGAGCAGGCTGCTCGAGCCGAACAGGAGCACGTAGACCAGGCCCGAGATCACCGGCGACACGGAGAAGGGAAGGTCGATCAGCGTGATCAGGAACGCTTTGCCCTTGAACTCGAATTTGGCGATGGCCCAGGCCGCCGCGACGCCGAAGACCAGATTGAGCGGCACCGCGATGGCTGCGACCAGAAGGGTGAGCCTGATCGCCGCTAGCGCGTCCGGTTGCGCCAGCGCCGCGAAATAGCCGTCGACGCCCTTGGCGAAGGCCTGGGCGAACACCACGACCAGCGGCAGCACCAGGAAAAGCAGCAGGAAAAGCAGTGCGACCGCTATCGGCAGGAGACGCGTGAGCGGGCTCTCCGTCACGGCCGATCGCGCTGGCTTGCCGTTTCGGGTGGCAGAGCTTTTCCCGTGGGCGGCGAATGTCGCTTCAGACGCCATAGCCGAATCTCCCGCGGCTCCAGGCCTGGATAAGATTGATCACCAGCAGCATCGCGAAGGAAATCGCCAGCATCACCGTCGCGACGGCGGTCGCCGCCGCATAGTTGTATTCCTCCAGCCGGATGACGATCAGCAGCGGCGCGATCTCCGACACGTAGGGAATGTTGCCGGCGATGAAGATCACCGAGCCGTATTCGCCGACGGCGCGTGCGAAGGCGAGCGCGAACCCGGTCAGGATCGCGGGGGCGAGGCCAGGCAGGACGACGCGTCGAAGCGTCTGCAGGCGTCGCGCGCCGAGCGTCGCCGCGGCCTCCTCGACCTCCCTGTCGATCTCTTCCATCACCGGCTGGACCGTTCGCACCACGAAGGGAAGGCCGATGAACACCATGGCAAGCACCACGCCGAGCGGCGTGTAGGCGACCTTGACGCCGAGGGGCGCCAGCAGAGCGCCGATCCAGCCGTTCGGCGCATAGAGCGTGGTCAATGCGATGCCGGCCACCGCGGTCGGCAGGGCGAAAGGCAGATCGACCATCGCGTCGATCACGCGCTTGCCGGGAAAGCGGTAGCGGACAAGCACCCAGGCGACCAACGTGCCGAAGAGAACGTTGATCAGGGCCGCCGCCACCGCGCCGCCGAAGCTCATCCTCAGCGCGTTGAGCGTGCGCGCATCGGTGGCGATCGACCAGAACTGCGGCCAACCGAGTTCGGTGGAGCGCCAGACGACGCCCGCCAGAGGGATCAGCACGATCAGCGACAGATAGACGATCGAGAAACCGAGCGTCAGGCCGAAGCCTGGCAGGACGCTCGGTTTCCTGAAACGCCATCCGGCCGTTGCGGTGGCAACCGTCATCTTATTGTCCCGGCTTGTAGATCTGGTCGAACACGCCGCCGTCGCCGAAATAGGCCGGTTGCGCCTTCTTCCAGCCGCCGAATTCGTCGATGGTGGCGAGCTTCAGGTCGGGAAAGCGCTTGAGATCGGCCAGGTCCGCCGCTTCCGGCTTGAACGGCCGGTAGTAGTGTTTGGCGGCGATCTTCTGGCCTTCGTCGGAATAGAGATATTGCAGATAGGCCTCCGCCACCTTGCGCGTTCCCTTGGCGTCGACATTGCCGTCGACCAGCGCCACGGGCGGCTCGGCCTTGATCGAGACGGAGGGCACGACGATGTCGAATTTGTCGGGGCCGAGCTCGTCCAGGGCCAAGAACGCCTCGTTCTCCCAGGCCAGCAGCACGTCGCCGAGGCCCCGCTGGGCGAAGGTATTGGTGGCGCCGCGCGCGCCGGTGTCGAGCACCGGCACATGCTGGTAGACCTTTTGGACGAAATCCTGCGCCTTCTTGTCGTCGCCGCCATATTGGACACGCGCCCAGGCCCATGCGGCAAGGAAGTTCCAGCGGGCGCCGCCCGACGTCTTGGGATTGGGGGTGATGACCTGGACGCCGTCCTTGATCAGGTCGCCCCAATCCTTGATGCCCTTGGGGTTGCCCTTACGCACCAGGAAAACGATGGTCGAGGTGTAGGGCGCGTTGTTGTTGGGCAGCTTGCCGCGCCAGTCGGCCGGAATCTTGCCGGTCTTCTCGGCGATCGCGTTGATGTCGGCTTCGAGCGCCAGCGTCACCACATCGGCGGGCAATCCGTCGATCACCGACCGCGCCTGTGCACCGGAACCGTTGTGCGAGGTCTGGATCGTCACCGTTTCGCCGGTATCCTTCTTCCATTTCGCCGCGAAGGCCGCATCGAAATCCTTGTAGAGCTCGCGCGTCGGATCATAGGAAACGTTGAGCAGCGTGACGTCGGCAAAGGCGAAGCCCAGGCTGCCGAACTGAGCGATTGCCGCAAGCGCGGCGGACAACAAGAGCGATCTGCGATTGAGGGTCATGTCTGCCTCCTTTTCTTGAAACAGGCATACTCTATCGATTTAGTCGAGATTAAAAATGCGCGAGTGTTCCTAATGTTCCCATCGTTTGAGGCGATTTGTCCGTTTCAGCCTGCCAGAAGAGAATCGATTTTCCTTCGTTCCGGCTGCAGAATCGAAGCGATCGAGGTGCTGTCGAGGATCGTGCGCGACGCTTCGGCGACGGTGGCGAATGCCCGCCTCACCTCGCAATTGCCTTCGTCGGCGCAATCCTCGCAGCGGCGGTACGCCATGCGACTGAGGCAGGGCAGCGGCGCGAGCGGCCCGTCTACGATGCGCAGGATCTCACCGAAGCTGATGTCCTGTGGCGGCTTGAGCAGGGAGTAGCCGCCGGCCTTTCCGCGGCGGCTTGCCACGATGCCATGATGTTTCAGGTCGAGCAGGATCTGCTCGAGGAATTTCTTGGGAATGTTCTCGCGCTCTGCCAATTCTCCGATGATCGTCACCTGGGAGGGATCGGCTTTGGCCAAGGCCAACACGGCCTTGAGTGCGTATTTCGCCTTTTGTGAAATCATCTCGAACGATATCGCTGGAATGTTTTGCAGCCGGTCGAAATTGGCCGACGTCGTGCAAATGCGGCTAAGGAAACCACTGGAACAGCGGGAGCCGCATTCGTCCGCCGCCCCAGATCGCAACAATGTCGCCCACTTCGTTCTTTTTGTCCATGTCGCAGGCGTGCCGGGGCCCGCCGAGTCTTGGCCGGTGGCCCACAGTGAGTGGATCAGATGACAATGATTTGCCATCCAATGGTGCCCTTGTCGCGCCTGGCCTTCGCAGATCAAGCTGCAAGCGGTCCGATTTCCGGTTTGATCGAACCGAACGCCCCTCGGGTTTTCCGATGGCGAGGGAATGCTTTGAGAGAAACAATCAGTGCAAGGCGCTTGCACTATCCAGCAACCGGTCGCCGCTATTTTTGTTCCGTCAAAACTCGCGACCGCAATCCGCGCATGCGCGGCCTTCTCATCTGCTTCCGCGCAATCTTATTTCAACCATTCGGAAAACACGAAAGCCGCGGAGTTCCGCGGCTTTGGATCGGTTGGGAAACTGGAGCGGGCGAAGGGATTCGAACCCTCGACCCCAACCTTGGCAAGGTTGTGCTCTACCCCTGAGCTACACCCGCTCGCGCGGCCCCAATCAGGATAAGGGGGCCGCAAGCCGCGCCTATATGGCCGAAGCGCGCGGTGATTGCAACAGGGAAATAGCAGCTTTTCGGCGCGCTGCGCAAACGGGTTTGCGGCACGATGGATCCGGGTGCCGGCTGCGCCGCAATCTCGATGTTGCCGTGAAGGTCCCGCTCCAGCCAATCGAGCGTTTCGGTTTCGGTGCGGGGGTCCCATTTCCTGCCGGCTGCCGTGGCGGCGGCGCGTCTTGCCCGCCGTGTCGCTTGGCTTTAAAGCATGTCATGCGGGAGAGGCGCCGGCTGCGGACCTGGCACGCGCGACCCGGCCAGCATGGTGTGCGAACGATCACGGTGCGGGTCTGCGGACGGCGGCGGCGCATGTTCACACCAGCGGAGATACCATGCCGAAGACGGAAGCCGAACTTCTTTCCTTTCTGGACACGCTGGGAATTGCGGTGAAGACGCACCGCCATCCGCCGCTTTTCACCGTCGCCGACTCGCAGTCGCTGCGCGGCGAGATCGAGGGCGGACACACCAAGAACCTGTTCCTGAAGGACAAGAAGGACAATTATTTCCTGCTGACGGTCGACGAGGACGCGGTCGTCGACCTGAAGCAGGTACATCACCTTATCGGGGCCGCGAGCCGGGTCTCCTTCGGGCGTCCCGACATGCTGATGGAACTGCTGGGCGTCGTGCCGGGCGCGGTCACCGTCTTCGGCCTGATCAACGATACCGGGGGCCGCGTGAAGGTCGTGCTCGACGAAGACCTGATGAAAAACGCGACTATCAACGGGCATCCGCTGACCAACGAGGCGACGACTTCCATCGCCGCCGCAGACCTGACCAGGTTTATCGAAGCGACGGGGCATGAGGCCGTCGTCTTGAAAGTCTCGGCGTGATCTCCAAATTTGGAGCAGAACCAGGGCAATGATGGCTGTGGCCGCCAGCAGACGGCCGAAAGGGCAGAAATGAGCAACGACACTCCGTTCGGAGCGGGCAATTCCTATTCCACCACCATCAGCTACGGCGGCACGCAGCAAGGCGTCGGTTTGGTCGCGCCGCCTGCGCCGGTGGACGACCTGATCAAGGACACGACGACGGCCGGCTTCGCCGCCGACGTCATCCAGGAATCGCGGAACCAGCCGGTGCTTGTCGATTTCTGGGCGCCATGGTGCGGCCCCTGCAAACAGCTCACGCCGGTCCTTGAAAAGGCGGTCCAGGCGGCGGGCGGCAAGGTCAGGCTGGTCAAGATGAACATCGACGAGCATCCGTCCATCGCCGGCCAGCTCGGCATCCAGTCCATCCCCGCCGTCATCGCCTTCCGCGACGGGCAGCCGGTCGACGGCTTCATGGGCGCCGTGCCGGAAAGCCAGGTGCAGGCCTTCATCGCCAAGCTCGGCGGCAAGGACGCCGCGGCCGACATCGCCGCGGCGCTCGAAGAGGCGACTGCCCTCAAGCAGGCCGGCGACAGCCAGGGCGCCGCCGCCGTCTACGACGCCGTGCTCCGGCAGGCGCCCGACAACGCCGACGCCATCGGCGGGCTGGCGACGCTGCTTTTCGAGGGAGGCGACGCGGTGGGTGCGGAAGATCTTCTCGCCACCGTTCCGGAAGCCTCGAAGGAGGCGCCCGCGATCGCCGCCCTGCGCGCGCGCATGGCGCTCGACGCGCAGGCCGAGGCGCTGGGTGATCCCGCCGAGCTGGAGCGCCGGGTCGCGGAGAACCCGAAGGATCACCAAGCGCGCTTCGACCTCGCCATGGCGCAGAACGCGCGCGGCGAGCGCATGGCGGCGGCCGACAACCTGCTGGCGATCATCAAGGCGGATCGCGGCTGGAATGACGACGGCGCGCGCACACAGCTGCTGCAGTTCTTTGAGGCGTGGGGTATGGCCGACGAAGCGACGCTGGCGGCGCGGCGCAAATTGTCGTCGCTGCTTTTCGCCTGAACCCATCCAGCCGCGGCTCCCCTAGGGCCGCGGCGGAAGGCGTAAAAGCCGAAGGAGGAAAATGCAGGCCGGAAACGCGCATTATCGACTGGAGACGGACCTGCCTGCGAGCGTTCCAGTCTTCCCGCTCGAAGCCGCCCTGCTTCTGCCCGGCGGCCGCCTGCCGCTCAACATCTTCGAGCCCCGCTACCTGCAGATGCTGGACGGCGCACTGGCCGGCGACCGGCTGATCGGAATGATCCAGCCGGGTCTCGACGGCGCCTGCAAGGCAAACGGCGAGCCGGAACTGTGCGACGTGGGCTGCCTTGGCCGCATCGTCTCGCTGGCCGAGACCGGCGACGGGCGATACCTCATTGCCCTGCAAGGCGTCTGCCGGTTCCGCGTGGTGAAGGAGATGGCGGTGAAGACGCCTTTCCGGCAATGTCGGATCGCCCCCTTTCTGGCCGACCTCGCGGAGGATTCGACGGCCTCAAACATCGACCGCCCGGCCTTGCTGAAGACGTTCCGTGCCTATCTCCAGGCCAACGAGCTGGACGCGGACTGGGAAAGCGTCAGCCGTGCAGACAATATGATGCTGGTGAACGCCCTTTCGATGATGGCGCCATACGGGCCGGCGGAAAAGCAGGCGCTGCTGGAAGCGCCGGACCTCAAGTCGCGCGCCGAGACGCTGGTGGCGATCACCGAGATACTGCTGGCGCGCGAAGCGGACGATTTCGGCTCCAGCCTGCAATAGGCGTTTCTGGGGCGCGCGGTCCTGCAGGGGTTTCAAGGGCTTGGAGTGCGCCGCGACCTTCCGGGTTCGTTTCGTGGGCTTTAATCATTACTCTTCACGCATCTGGACTCGGAAGCTGCTTCCGTGTTCGCAAGATATGTCGAGGAAGCGCCATGACGGAACAGGACGAGAAAAAGGTCGATCCGAAAATGCTGGAGCTGCTTGCCTGTCCGCTGACCAAGGGGCCGCTCACCTGGGACGCGGAACGCCGCGAGCTGGTCTCGAAGCTTGCCCGTCTCGCCTATCCGGTGCGGGACGGGATTCCGATCATGCTTCCCTCGGAGGCCAGGCGCCTCGAAGAGGAAGGCTGAGGCGAGGGCTTTGCAGGCCGGGTCATCGAGAGGTGGCCGGCCTGGCTAGAGCATTTTGCAGCCAGACGGAATCGTCTGGCGTCGCACAAATGCGGCTAAAACAAAGAGATAGAGCGGTTCCGCCGTTTCAGTAATACCAGAACCGCTCTAGGATCATTGGAAGTTGCGGCCCTTCGGCATCACCTCCCGCGCCTTTTGTGCCATGATCTCCCGATCGGAGAAGTCGTTGCGGGAAGCGGCAGGCCGAGGGCTGCCCGCCTTGCCGTCCCCGGCGTCCGAAGGCTGCTGCAAGACGGCCAGCCAGGACGACAGGTCCTCCATTGTCTCGGCAACGATATGGACGACGCTGGACGCCGATTGCAGCCTGCCGGTGACGCGGATGAATTTCGATCCCATGATGGTGGGGAGAAGCCGCGCGAAGTCACGCTGCCAGACGACGATGTTGGCGATCGTCGCCTCGTCCTCCAGGGTGAGGAAGATGGCGTTGCCCTTGCCGGGGCGCTGGCGCACCAGCACAAGGCCCGCCACCGAAACCCGGCGGCCGTTTTCGATCGCGGCCAGTCTTGTGTTCGGCGTGACGCCGGTCCGGTTCAACCGTTCCCGCAGGAATGAAACCGGGTGCGCCTTCAGCGACAGGCCGAGCGCGCGGTAATCATGCAGGACATGCTCGCCGAGCGGCATGACGGGGAGCCTTGTTTCAGGCTCCAGATCCCGCAACCGGATGTCTGCCCGATCGAACAGCGGCAATGTCTCGGCGGCGCTCCTGCCGTCAAGCGCCCTGACCGCCCAGAGCGCAGCGCGGCGGTCGAGGCCGACGGAACGGAAAGCGTCGGCATTTGCCAGGCACTCGATCTCCCTCACGTCGAGGCCCGAGCGCAGCCAGACGTCGCGGACGGAAGCGTAGCCGGCGCCGCGCCGCATGACGAACGCCTCCATGCGCTCCTTGGAAAGGCCCTTGACCTGGTTGAAGCCGAGCCGTACCGCCCGCATGGACCTTATCACCGACCGCATCTCGACATGGCGCGCGGCGATGCGCGCCGGATCGAACCGGCCGGGGACAAGGGCGCAGTCCCAATCCGAGTGGTTGATGTCGACAGGCTTGACCTCGATGCCGTGGTCCTGCGCGTCGCGGATGAGCTGCGCCGGAGCATAGAAGCCCATCGGCTGCGAATTCAGGATCGCGGCGCAGAACACGTCGGGATAGAAAGTCTTGAACCAGCAGGAGGCATAGACGAGCAGCGCGAAGGACGCGGCGTGGCTTTCGGGGAAGCCGTAATCGCCGAAGCCTTCGATCTGGCTGAAGCAGCGCTTGGCGAATTCCTCTTCGTAGCCGTTTTTGACCATGCCGTTGATGAAATCCTGCCGGTGGCCGTCGATCGTGCCGTTGCGGCGGAAGGTGGCCATCGAGCGACGCAACTGGTCGGCCTTGCCGGGCGCAAAGCCAGCGGCGTCGATGGCGATCTTCATCGCCTGTTCCTGGAACAGCGGCACGCCACGGGTCCTTTTCAGGATCGCCTCAAGCACCGGGCTCGGGTAGTCGACCTTCTCCAGGCCCATGCGGCGACGCAGATAGGGATGCACCATGTCGCCCTGGATGGGGCCGGGCCGGACGATCGCGACCTCGATGACGAGATCGTAGAATTCCCGCGGTTTCAGGCGCGGCAGCATCGACATCTGGGCGCGCGATTCGATCTGGAAGACGCCCAGCGTATCGGCGCGGCAGATCATGTCGTAGACGCGGGAATCTTCCTTTTTCATCGTCGCCAGCGTGATCGGCCGGCCCTGGTCGTCGCGTACCCGATAATGGTCTTCCAGAAGCGTGAAGGCGCGCTTCATGCACGACAGCATGCCGAGCGCCAGAACGTCGACCTTGAGCAGGCCGACGGCGTCGAGGTCGTCCTTGTCCCACTCGACCATCTTGCGTTCGGGCATCGCCGTTTTCATGATCGGGACGATCTCGTCGAGCCGATCCTTGGTAATGACGAAACCGCCGACATGCTGCGACAGGTGGCGTGGGCATTCGCTCGCCATGAGTTCGTTGGCGCGGTCGATGACATGGCGGGAAATTGCCTGCTTGAGGTCGAGGCCGCCGGCCTTCGCCTCCGTTTCGCCGAGCTTCGACGACCACCAGCCCCAGATGGAACCGGAGAGCGCGCTGCGCGCGTCCTCGGAAAGGCCCATCGCCTTGCCGACCTCGCGCAACGCCGAGCGGCCGCGATAGGAAATGACGGCGGCCGCCAGCGCCGTGCGCTTCTGGCTGTATTTCTCGTAGATGTAAGCGATGATCTTGTCGCGGTGCTCATGCTCGAAATCGACGTCGATGTCGGGCGGCTCGTCGCGCTCGGTCGAGATGAATCGCTCCAGCAGCAGGTCCACACCCATGAGGACAGGGTCCACTGCAGTAATGCCGAGGCAGAAACAGACGACGGAATTGGCTGCCGATCCGCGTCCCTGGCAGAGCACGTCCGCCTTTTCGCGGGCATAGCGGACGAGGTCGTTCACGGTGAGGAAATAGCGCGCGTATTTTTTCCCGGCGATGAGCGCCAGTTCCTGCGGGATCAGATTCAAGACCTTTTCCGGGATGCCTTCCGGATAGCGACGATGCGCGCCTTCCCAGGTCAGCCGTTCCAGTTCGGTCTGCGGATCGACGCCTTCCTCGGTCGTCTCCTCGGGATAGTTGTGCTGAAGCTCATTGAACGAAAACTTCAGCTCGGAGGCAAAGCGCAATGTCTCGGCCAGCGCCTGCGGGTGGCGCTGAAACAGGCGCGCCATTTCGGCCGGCGGCTTGAGATGCCGTTCCGCATTCGCCTCCAGTGCGAAACCGGTCTCGGCGACCGTCTTGTTGAGCCGAATGGCGGTCAGCACGTCCTGCAGCGGCCGGCGCTCGGAGGCGTGATAAAGCACGTCGTTGGTGGCCATCAGCGGCATGGTCGAGGCTTCGGCCAGAGCCGCCGCCGCTTCCAGCCTGAACCTGCCGTCGCCGTGATAGGCAGGCGCGACCGCGAGGCGGACGGCACCCGCAAAGCGATGTCTGAGGCCGCGCAGCAGAGCGAGGGTTTCCTCCTCGTTGGCGGCAAGATCGGGCAACGCCGCCAGCGACATGCGGTCGCCCCACTCCCAGAGGTCGCCGCGCCTGAGCAGCGTTTTGCCCTTTTCGGTCTCGTCGCGCAGATTGGCCTGCGTCAGCATGCGGCACAGATAGCCCCAGCCGGTGCGGTCCCGCGGATAGGCGAGGATGTCGGGCGTGCCGTCCGAGAAGACGAGGCGGCAGCCGGGATGATAGGGCAGATGCACCGGCCCGAAGGATCTTGCCGGGTCGTCCTTGTCCTCGATCCGGACGAATTTCGATGCGCTCCAGGCGCGCACCGTGCCGGCGACCGTGTTGCGGTCGGCCAGTCCCATGCCGGCATGGCCGTAAAGGCAGGCGGCGACGACCAGTTCCTCCGGCCGCGAGGCGCCGCGCAGGAAGGAGAAATTCGACTGCGCGCCGAACTCGATGTATCCCGGCTCGGCCGGCGTATTGCGGGGCGGCTCCGGCTTCATGCGAAAACCCCGTGCAGGAACCAGCGCGGCGGTTCCCCCGACCGGCCGTAAAGGCCCTGCCGGTAAAGCCAGTAGCGCCGTCCCTCGGCATCCTCGACGCGGAAATAATCGCGGGTGCGTTGCGCCGCGCTTTCCCCGGCGGCCTGCTTTCGGCCCGCTTCGCAAGCCTCGCCCGTCTCGTCCTGCTTTCTTTCGACGGGAGGAGTCTCCAGCCACCATTCGGAGCCGATGCGCTCCGGCCCTTCGGCGCGGACGACAGGATAGTGCGCGCGCCGCCAGCGGAAGTTCAAGAGCGGCCCTTCCGGTATCCCGGTCATGACCTCGATGGGCTCGGGCCGCTTGAACAGGCGCAGGGGCCGTTCGGCCGTGGCCGGGCTTTCGGCTTCCCGTGCGGACGTTGCGGCCGGAGCCTCGGCGTAGGGCGAAAAGGCGACCGCCCGTTCAGGCAGATGGCTGGCGACGGGAACCGGCTTGCGGATGGCGTTGCGGCCGAAACGGGCGCAGACACGGTCGGCGAACAGCGCGAAGCGGTCCTCGTCGTCGCGGCGATCCTCGCCGAGGTCGGTCTGGCGCATGTCGAGCGGCGCGACCGACGGCACCGTCAGCCGGACAAGGTCGAAGCCGCAGCCGGCGTCGAGACCGTCGCCGAGCGCGGCGAGCCGTTCATGGAAGAGCTTCGCCATCCGGTCCGACGCGCGCGCCGGCCGCGACAGGCCGACGGAAAGCCGGGCGACCAGACCGTCGACCCGGAACAGGAAGAGCCGCAGGGCGAGCGCGCCGGCGCCGCGCCGTTCCAGCGCTTCCCCGAGCGCGCCGGCGAGCGGCAGCACGACGCGCTCGACGTCCTCCACCGTCATGATGGGTTCGGCCAGCCGGCGCTCGGCCGAGAGTTCCGGCACCGGCAGGCGCGGCGACAGCGCCTCGTCGATCAGGCCGAGGGCCTGATCGAGCCGCAGGACGATTTCCCGGCCGAAGCGGCGGACCAGAGGCGCGCGCGGCGCGGCCATGACGGCGCCGATCGTGCGCAGGCCGACGCTGTCGAGCGCCGTCGCGGTCGCTGTATCGAGGCGCAGCGCAGCCGGCGGCAGCGGCGTGAGCCAGCCGGCCGCCGCGCCCTCTGGCACCACGACGGCATCGCCGTGGAAGCGGGCGACGGCCCATGCCGCGCCGGCGGTGTCGGCGACGGCCGCGCGCGCCTCGATGCCCTGTTCGGGGAAACGGCGCAGCATGTCGGCGACAAGAGCCTGCTCGCCGCCGAACAGATGGCTGCATCCCGTGATGTCGAGGAAAAGACCGTCGGCGCCGTCCAGCGCCACCAGCGGCGTATAACGGTCGCACCAGTCGGCGAGGCTTTCCAGCAACCGGCGGTCGGCTTGCGCGTCTGCCTCGACGATCTCGACAGAGGGGTGCATGGCGCGCGCGTCGGCGACGCCCATGCCGCGCTTCAGCCTCAGCGCTTCGGCGCGGCGGTCGAGCGCGGCGACGATCTGCGTGTTGCCGTCACGCCTGCTCACCAGCAGCGGCGGGAAACCGGAAGCGGCCGTATGCCAGGCGCGGCCCAGCCGGCGGCGCCATATCCGGTCGGTGCCGAGGTGGGGAAACCACAGCGACAGGATCCTGCGGCCTGCCGGAAGGGCCGGCGTCGTGGTGTTCAGGGGAGCGATGTCCAAATGTGCGTTCATCGGCATTCCATTCCAGAATGAAGCGCGCCGGCGGCGCCATGCGATTCTTGTCCAGGGTGACGGCGAAGGCCGGCGGGCCGATTGAGCCGGCAAGCGGCCGGCCGAGAATGCGCCGCGTCCCGGCCGGCGCGGGCTCCACGGCGAAGCGCAGCGGCGCGGCGGTCGCCTGGCGATCGGCTGACTGACGGATGAGGAAGACGGGCCTGCCGGCCTCGGCGGCGCGGCGATGCAGCCGCCGCGTCGCCGTGAAGTCGAGCTGGCGCGGATTGCCGGCCAGTTCGAGGACGACGGCAGCGAGTTCCTTGAGCGCCGCCGCCTGTTCGGCGATCCACAGCGCATCACCGGGCTTCGGCGCTTCGGCGAGCAGAAGTTCTTCCGGCGCGATGCCGAACAGCCGCGAAAGTCCATGTGCATAGGGCAGGCCGGCCTCGGCGAAGAAGCCGGACGCGCCGATCCACAGGACCTGCCGCCGCGGCGTTTTCTTCAACAGCAGGCTCGCCAGCGCCAGCACGAAGCCGCCGACGGCGCCGGCGTCGCGCATATGCCGGCCGTGGATTTCGGTCAGGGCCGCTTTCGGGATTCCATTGCCAAGGGCCGTGTCCAGCGCCGCCACGCCCGTCTCCACCACGCCGTCCGGGCTCGGCGGGTGGCCATTGTGGCGCAGCAGAATGATCTCTTCCCCCGGCGCGTCCAGGCGCTCGGGAAGGCTTCCCTCGATCCTCGCGATTTCACGGCGCAGGGCAAAAACGGTTTCCCTCGCCACGGCGCTGCTCACCATGACGTTCTGTTCTCTGCAGGTTTGTTCCTGTTATGTTCTTATGGATTCCAGAGAGCCGGAAAAGAGTCAAGCGGGACGGGAAAAGAATTTATTCCTCTTTGCGTGGAGCATGTCGGACGAAGAACCGCCTTGGTTTGCCGTCAGCGCTGCAAAAGCCTATATGCCGCGGGACTGAAGGACGAAGAATGGCCCGCATCTACAAGACCCGCACCTGGCATGGCGAATTGTCCCCCTCGCTGGAGGAATTGGAGTTCCTGGCACTGGAGGCCTACGCGCACCTGCCGGAGGATTTCCGCACCCTCACCGGCGAGATCGTGATCCAGGTGGCGGAGTTCCCGACGGAAGAGATCATGGACGACCTCTCGCTGGAGACGCCGTTCGACCTGCTCGGCCTGTTTGAGGGACGCGGCATCGCCGAGCGCTGGAACCCGGCGACCGGCGAGGGGCCGAACCGCATCACGCTCTACCGCCGCGCCATTCTCGACTACTGGTCCGAGAACGAGGAAACGCTGGGCGATATCGTCACCCATGTGCTGATCCACGAGGTCGGCCACCATTTCGGCCTGTCCGACGACGACATGGAAAAAATCGAGGAAGCGGCGGAGTAGGGCGGTTTCCGGGACCTGTCACGGAATGGTTTCCGGCACGCGGTCGCTATCGATCCCCGGCCGGAATGACGGTATGGCGAGCGCCTACCAGTCGCTCAACTTGGTCTCGCCGGCCTTGTAGTCCTGGCCCTCGACGTCCTTCACCACGGCCTGCCCGCAGCGCATCATCTTGGCCTTCCTGTCATAGGCGTAGGTGGGCGAGCCGTAGAGGTGCCAGCCCTTGTTCAGCGCCGCCGTCACCTTGTGGCAGAATTTGGCGTCGTCGACTTCGGTGAGGAAGCGGTAGAGTCGCATCGGATCGATCCTGTGGTGAAATCCAAAGCCATCATGCGCCGACGGCGGCCGCCTTCGCCAGCAGTTTTTCGGCCTGGGCGAGATGCAGCCGCTCGACCATTCTTCCGTCCAGCGCGATGACGCCCTTGCTGATGTTTTCCGGCCGGGCGAAGGCGTCGGCGATCGCCCGCGCTTCGGCCAGCGCTTCCGGCGACGGCGAGAAGGCACGGTTCGCCGCTTCGATCTGGGAGGGATGGATCAGCGTCTTGCCGTCGAATCCCATCGCCGCCGCTGCCGCGCATTCGCGGGCGAAGCCGTCGCCGTCGCGGAAATCGTTGTAGACGCCGTCCAGGAGGTCGAGCCCGCCGGCGCGCGCAGCCAGCACCATCTGCATCAGCCAGGGCAGGAGAAGGCCGCGGTCGGGACCGGGCGTAATGCCCGTATCCTTCACGAGATCATTCGTTCCGGCAACGAAACAAGTCAGGCGCGAGGCTGGATCACGGCCGAGCTCGGCGATCGCGCCGATGTTGATGAGAGCCTTCGGCGTCTCGATCATCGCCCATAGCTGCAGCGCGTCGGGCGCCGGTGCGTCGTCCAGAGCGTCGTCGGCTTCGAGAATGTCGCGGGCAGTCTCCACCTTGGGCAGGACGATGGCGTCGGGCGCGCAGGCGATGGCCGCTGCGAGATCGTCATTGCCCCATTCGCCGGACAATGGGTTGATGCGCACGGCCATCTCGCAACGGTGCGGCCGGGCGGAAAAGACAGCGGCGAGCCTTGCCCGCGCCGCCGCCTTCTCCTGCGGCGCGACGGCGTCCTCGAGGTCGACGATCACCGCGTCGCATGCCAGTTGGCCGATCTTGGCCAGCGCCTTCTCGCTGGAGGCAGGCACGTAGAGCACCGAGCGGCGCGGACGCTGGACTTGCTTGTTCATCTGGTCTTCTTGCCTTCCGGCGCTGGCCCTTGCAAGAGTGAGGCAGCCAAGAGTTTGTCGCCGCGAATGAATTGCCGTCAGCATTCGCCGCCGGCGGCAGTTTTCTTCTGCGAACGGATGGTCGGCACATGGCCCAATACGACATCGTCATCATCGGCGGCGCGATCGTCGGCTCCGCCACCGCCTATTATTTGCGCAAGGAAGGATTCACCGGCACGATCGCGCTGGTGGAACGGGATCCGCAGTTCAACCATGCGTGCACGACGCTGTCGGCCGCCTCGATCCGCCAGCAGTTCTCGATTCCCGAGAACATCCGGCTGTCGCAATTCACGCTTCGGTTGTTCCGCCGCCTGAAGGAGGAATTCGGTGCCGAGGCGGATATCGGATTCCGCGAGGGCGGCTACCTGATCCTCGCCTCGGAAGACGGGTTGCCGGCGCTCGCCACCAACCATGCCGTGCAGGTGACCGAGAGCGCGGACATCGTGCTGGAGGACCGCGGACTGCTCGAACAGCGCTTTGCCTGGCTGTCCGGCGAAGGCATCGCCGCCGGAACCTACGGCGTCAGCGGCGAAGGCTGGTTCGACGCCCACGCCTATCTCCAGCTTTTCCGCAAGGCGCTCCGGACCATGCAGGTGGACATGATCACGGCCTCCGTCACCGGTATCGAGCGGGAGGGCAACCGTGTCACCGCCGTCACGCTGGACGACGGCAGTGCGGGAGGCCGGACGCTTCGGGCAGGCACGGTCATCAACGCCGCCGGCGCCAGCGCGGGCAGGGTGGCGGCGCTCGCCGGGCTCGACCTGCCGGTCGAGCCGCGCAAGCGCACGGTCTTCGTCTTCGAGGCGCGCGACCGCTTCGCCGACATGCCGTTGCTGGTGGACCCCAGCGGCATCTATGTGCGCCCGGAAGGCTCCGTCTACATCACCGGCGGCGCCGAGGAGGAAGAGGGCGAAGGTGCCGCCGATCCGGCCGATTTCGAGCCGCGCTGGGACCTGTTCGAGGAGATCATCTGGCCGACGCTCGCCATGCGCATTCCCGCCTTCGAGGCGATCAAGATGACGCGCGCCTGGGCCGGCCACTACGACTACAACACGCTGGACCAGAACGCCGTCATCGGCCCGCATCCCGAAGTGGCGAATTTCCTCTTCGCCAACGGCTTCTCCGGCCACGGCCTGCAGCAGGCGCCGGCCGTCGGCAAGGCGCTGGCAGAACTGGTCGTGCATGGCGGCTACCGTACGATCGACTGCTCGGCCTTCGGTTACGAGCGGGTGGCCGAGGGCAGGCCGTTCCGCGAACTGAACGTGATCTGAAGCCGGTCTGTCCCTCAGAGGAGAGGAACCGCGCCGGCGCGTGATCCTTTGCTATCGCTCCGGACGTCGAAGCTCGAAAAGCCAAGCGGTTGGCTTTTCGTCCGCCGCGCGGACCGCGCGTCTCACCCCTTGCACTCTTCCTCGAACCGTCCCACATTGGGGCCGTGTTCAACCAATTGAAAGGAGGTGATCCGATGTCGAGTGATTTCGTTTTCCAGAGCGTGGTCCCGGCGGATCGCCTTCACGGAGAGCAGTCTCTCCGCTGAAGTGCGTGAAGCGCGGCGCTTGAGCCTCGGATGATTCCGAGGCTCGTGCCACGAGCCGCGTACTGGACGAAAGACACGGGAAGGCCGCCTGCTTCCACAAGAAGCGGCGGCCTTTTCGTTTGGGCGTTATGGCGGGTTACTGCGTGAGCGCGAGCCGCTCGGTGTTGGCGATGATGCTCTGGAAGGCCTGGTTGAGTTCTTCGCCCGTCGAGACGTCGAAAAAGTGTTTCATGCTGCTCGACTTGTCGGTCGACGAACAGTTCTTCAGCACGTCGCGTGCTGCGCTGGCCTCGTCGGACGGAAGCGCGAAGCCGATGGTGAAGACCTCGATGCCGTCGCTCTTCATGTTGTCGCAGATGCGTTCCGCATTGCCGCGCGCCAGGCCGCCCTGGCCGTTGTTGTTCGTGCCGCTGACGCCGGCATAGACGGTGTTGAACTCGCCGTCGGTCATCAGGATGGCGACCTTGGATATCTTTTTGGAATTGGTGTCCGAAGGGCCGTCGCCTAGGTCTGCGGACCGGATCGCGGAACGCCAGCGCGGCGACAGCATGTAATATGTCCACTGCACCCCGATGGCTCCGCCGGTGTAGCCATTGGCGCTGAAATCATAGATCGAATCGAGCAGCGCCGCGGAGTCCGCCGTCAGCGGTATGACCTTGGCGTTTGGGCATTTGTTCATGCCCTGCCCGCTCAGCCGGTTGTCGCGGTTGACGAGCGCATAGTACTGCTTGCCCGATTTGTCGGTGCGCACCGTATCCGGGCCGTCGGCCGTGAAATCCGCCTTTCCGTCGCGCGTCTTGCGCTCGGTCGCGCAGGCGTCGGAATTCGGGAACGCCGAGGAAACGACGGACGTATATTGGCCGAAGGACGGAAGCGTCGTCTTGCCCGTCTTCGCCACCAGCAAGGAACTGCCAGCAACGGGCGGCAGGTCGGACGACGAAGAGGTCTCGGCGTAGGTCATCTTGCCGAGCGCGCCGACATTGACCCCCGACGCATAGGGGACGATGGCGACGCGAACCCTCGGATTCTTCGGATCCTGGCCGTCCAGCATGGTCCTGACGGCATTTTCCGCTGCGGTCTTGAGGTCGCCGATCTTGTCGGTCTTGCGGGTCTTTTGCATCGATCCGGTCAGGTCGAGCATCATGGCGACCTCGATCTGCTTGTCCGAATAGATCGCGGCGCTGGTGTTCGTGACGCGCTTGGTCTTGTCCATGCCGAACAGCGGGAAGAACAGATCGACGTCGACATGAGCAGCCGCTTCCACCGTCCTAGCGGTCTGATCCACCGTCAATCGATCGAGCGTGATGCGGTCTGGGGTAAGGATGCCGCCGCTGCTGTTGGCGGACAGGAACGCCTTAACCACCTTCTCGGCGTCCGCCGGCTGGATGACGCCGGTCGTCAGGTCGCGCGCTGTGGACGTCACTGCGGCGTCGACTGCGCCGCTCAAGGCCGTCCTGGCATTGTAGAGCTGTACCGTGTCCACGCCGAAGCCCACCGCCGCCGCCAGCGTCGCGACGACCACGCCGAACATCAGTGCGAAATTGCCGCCGCGATCCTGCATGAAACGCTTCGCCGCGCGCCTGATCGAAACCCCCGAATACCGCATGTCCTGCCTCCGCACCCTGTCGCGATCCGCGATCGCCGTCAGGCGCCGTGCAGGAAAGAGGCCGGTATCGCGGGTCGAGGGCAGCGGCTGGCTGGAAAGCCTTTCAAGTCGTTGTTTTTGCTATTGGATGCGATCGGATATGGTAAACCGGTCGTAAACCTTCCTTGCAGGGGCGGCAGACGTTTACGAGTTGCTTACCATGTCGGGGTGACGCACCCGACGAAACAGCCCTGCTGTCCCGTTCGGATACAGTCTGCATGTCCCGAAAAGGGTCGCCGCGCCAACGGGACACGAGCCGGACTACGGGCTGGACCGCCAACAGGGACGGGGCTGGCAGCGCGCCGTTCGGCTGGACGATTGCGTCCGGAGGAAACCGGGTCAGAAGTCGCTGGTCAGCCCCTTCACTTCCCAGTCGCCGTAGCGGCCGGGCTCGTTGCCGCCGCGTCCGCCGATCTCCCTGGGCAACGACGCTTCGCGCCTGCGATATTCCGCCCGCCGTTTCTCGGCCTCCGCCAGCGCGCGCTCGGCCGCTGGACTTAGCGCCTTGCGTGCAGGCGTCTCGGGGAGGGGAGACCTGTCTTCGTCTGTGTCGCTCATCTCGATGCCTGTGGATTGAATCGCCGCATTCTGTTTCCCATCATATAATCGAACCGCGGCGGGGATCGACCCCCGCGGCAGAGGAGACCGGACTTTGAACACGTTGCGCACCGCCATGCTTCTGGCCGTCATGACGGCTCTGTTCATGGGCGTCGGCTATCTGCTCGGCGGCTCGGGCGGCATGATGATCGCGCTGGTCATCGCCGCCGGCACCAATCTGTTCTCCTACTGGAACGCCGACAAGATGGTTCTGGCCATGAACCGCGCCGTCGAGGTCGACGAGAAGACCGCGCCGGACTATTTTTCCATCGTGCGCGATCTCGCGCAGCGCGCCGGCCTGCCGATGCCGCGCGTCTATCTCATCGATAACCCGCAGCCGAACGCCTTCGCCACCGGGCGCAATCCCGAGCACGCGGCGGTCGCCGCCACGACCGGCCTTCTGCAGCGCCTGTCGCATGAGGACGTCGCAGGCGTGATGGCGCACGAGTTGGCCCATGTGCAGCACCGTGACACGCTGACCATGACGATCGTCGCCACGCTCGCCGGCGCCATCTCCATGCTCGGCAATTTCGCCTTCTTCCTCGGCGGCAACCGCAACAACAACGGTGCCGGCATCCTCGGCGTGCTGGCGGCGATGATCGTGGCGCCCTTCGCGGCGATGATCGTGCAGATGGCGGTATCGCGCACGCGCGAATACGCCGCCGACAGGCGCGGCGCCGAGATCACCGGCCGCCGCTGTGGCTCGCCTCGGCGCTCGCCAAGATCGCGAGCGGCGCCGAGGCGATCCGCAATCCCGACGCCGAGCGCAATCCGGCGACCGCGCATCTCTTCATCATCAACCCGCTGCATGGCGAGCGCATGGATTCGCTCTTCTCCACGCATCCGGCGACGGAAAACCGCATCGCCGCGCTGAAGGAAATGGCCGACGAAATGAGCCGCACTGGCGCGACGGCGGCGCGGCGTTCGGATTCTACGCCGAAGGCACCCGCCGGCCGGCCGCAGGCCGATGATGACAGCATGTCCGGACCATGGGGCAAGGCAGACGGGTCGAACGCCGAGACGGGTGAGACCGCCGGGCCGGCCGTCCCGAAGCCCAATCCATGGGGCCGCAACCCGACCGGACCGAAAGGGCCTTGGTCCTAGATTTTTCCGCGTCCTGCCTCGCTCCCCAAGAGCAGAGCAGTCGAATGGGGCGCCGCACCCCCACCCCTAACCCCTCCCCACAAGGGGGAGGGGGACTTTGCGGCGCTGCTACCGTCAGCCAATGTCCCCAATTGTGACTGCAACGACGGTGTCGGCATTCCCCTCCCCCTTGTGGGGAGGGGTTAGGGGTGGGGGTGTGCTGCCGCCACGGATTCCATATGCGATAGCTCTGTTTTAATGGTCTGCCGCCCGCTAAGTCCGCCCTTGAAGGGAAAGGCTGGCGCAGGAGCGGCGTGTTGGCACCGCTTGTCCCTCGACAACCAGCGCATCGCGTGACAAGTGCGGTGCGATGAAGCAAGTCAAAGCCAAGCCTCCCGCGAATGCCCCCGCCATCCCTGGTCTCGCCGCCCGCAAGGCGGCGGCGCGGCTGCTGGCGGCGGTGGTGGATGCCCATACTCCGCTCGACGGGCTGACCGACAACGAGCACGGCCATCCGCAATACCGGGCGCTCGATGCTCGCGACCGCGCGCTGGTGCGCGCCATCCTCGCCACCGCGCTGCGTCATCGTATGACCATCGCGGCGCTGCTGGCGCGCCGGCTGGACAAGCCGCTGCCGCCGAACGCCACCGCGCTCGGCCATATCCTGCATGTCGCGGCGGCGCAGATCCTGTTCCTCGACGTGCCCGATAGCGCTGCCGTCGATCTCGCCGTCACCCATGCCAAGGAAGACCCGCGCACGGCGCGCTTCGCCGGTCTCGTCAATGCCGTGCTGCGCGCCCTCGCGCGGGCCGGAACGACGGAGCTCGCCCCCGCACTCGCGGCGACGCTCGACGCGCCCGACTGGTTCGTCGAACGGCTGACGCGCGCCTATGGCGACCAGGAGGCGCGGGCGATCCTCGCCATGCACCGGCTGGAGGCGCCGGTCGATTTCTCGATCAAGGGCGACCCTGCCGGATGGGCCGAACGCCTCGGCGGCGTCGTGTTGCCGGCAGGCTCGGTGCGCGTGGAACGCCTGTCCGGCCCGGTCACCGACCTCCCCGGCTTCGACGCCGGTGAGTGGTGGGTGCAGGATGCGGCGGCCGCGCTGCCGGCGAAGCTGATGGGCGACGTCGCCGGACTGCGCATCGCCGACCTATGCGCCGCGCCCGGCGGCAAGACGGCGCAGCTCGTGCTTGCCGGCGCCGATGTCACGGCGGTCGACAGTTCGAAGAACCGGCTCGCCCGGCTGCGTCAGAATCTCGACCGCCTCGGCCTCAAAGCCGGAACCGTTCAGGCCGACGTTCTGGCGTTCGAGCCCGACCGGCCCTTCGATGCCGTCCTGCTGGACGCGCCCTGCTCCTCGACCGGAACCGTGCGCCGCCATCCCGACGTGCCGTGGACGAAAACGCCGGCCGACATCGCCAAGCTGGCCGATCTGCAGAAACGGCTGCTGGCGCGCGCCGTCACGCTGGTCCGCCCCGCCGGCAGGATCGTCTTTTCCAACTGCTCGCTCGATCCGCAGGAGGGCGAGGAATTGGTCGATGCCTTCCTCGCCGAGGTTTCCGGCATCGCCGTCGATCCGATCCGCCCCGACGAGACGCCCGGCATCGGGCCGTTCGTGACGGAACGGGGCTGGCTGCGCACCACGCCGACCGGGCTCGATCTCGGGCGGCCGCAGATATCCGGCCTCGACGGGTTCTTCGCCGCGCGGTTCCGCAGAGAGGGTTAGACTGTTCGGGGTGCTTTCAAGCGCGGCCGACCGATCTCTACAAGCTGTGGTCAAGCGCGGATTCGCCTTCGCACAAGTGGTTGAGTCATTTACTCTTGTCGATCGGCAGGGGTGTCAGGAGGACAGTTGAACATCGCGGACGGCAGCACGGCGCATCTGTGGGCGCTGGCCGCGCGGGAGCTATGGCGCAGAGCGCGCCGGCGCCTGCGCGCCGGTCCGGTCTATCGCTGGCGCTACTCCGGCCGCACGCCCGAGCGCGTGCTGATCGCACCGCCCGATCTTCGCCTTGCCGATCCGCAGATCGCCCAGGAAATCTATTACGGGCGCTTTCCGCTTTCGGGCCATCTTGTCGAAACCGGCGGCCAATCCCCCTTCCAGGTCGAGGTCGCCGAGCGCGGCTGGCTGAAAAGCCTGCACGGCTTCCGCTGGCTGCGCCATATGCGCGCCGCCGGCAGCGAACTGGCCGCCGCCAACGCCCGCGCCCTCGTCTCGGACTGGATCGCGCTGCACGGCAACCATATCGCCGGCGTCGCCTGGGAGCCCGGCACGACCGCCAAGCGCATCATTTCATGGCTGCAGCATTCCTCGGTCGTCCTCCAGGGCGCCGAGTTCCCGTTCTACCGCGCCTATCTGAAGTCGCTGGCGGTGCAGATCCGTTATCTGCGTTCGGTCGCCCGCGAGATGCCGGACGGCAAGGACAGGCTGCGGGCGCGGGTGGCGCTGGCCTTCTCCGCGCTGTCGCTGCCGGCGTCGGCCTCGGCGCTGCGCGCGGCGACCCGCAACCTGGCGGAGGAACTCGACCATCAGATCCTGCCCGACGGCGGCCACATCTCGCGCAATCCGCTGGCCGTGCTCGAAATCCTCGCCGACCTGCTGCCGCTGCGCCAGACCTACGCCAACCAGGCCGAGCATCCGCCGGCGGCGCTGATGGGCGCCATCGACCGGATGCTTCCGGCGCTGCGCTTCTTCCGCCACCAGGACGGCGCGCTGGCGCGCTTCAACGGCATGGGGGCCACCATCCACGACCGCATTGCTGCCGTGCTGCGCCATGACGACACGGTCGGCCAGCCGCTGCTGCACGCGCCGCACTCCGGCTACGAGCGGCTTTCCATCGGCAACGTCACGGTCATCGCCGATACCGGCCTGCCGCCGCCGGTCGACGTGTCCGACCAGGCCCATGCCGGCTGCCTGTCATTCGAGCTGTCGTCCGGGCGCCAGCACTTCGTCGTCAATGCGGGGGTCGACACCTATGGGGGAGCGGAATTCCGGCCGCTGGCGCGCGCCACGGCGGCGCATTCCACCGCCACTGTCAACGACACGTCCTCGGCGCGATTCACCCATTCGCTGCGCGTCGGCGACCTGATCGGCGCGCCGCTGACCGGCGGGCCGCGCCATGTGCCATGTCGGCGGCTCGAAGAACCCGGCAGCCAGGGTTTCGTCGCCAGCCATGACGGCTACGCCAACCGCTTCGGCATCGTGCACGAGCGCGAACTGGTTCTCTCGGCAGGCGGCAACCTGCTGAGTGGGTGCGACCGCTTCCTTGGCATGGACGGCGGGCGGGTCGGCGACACCAGCCGCGACCTCGTCGCGGTGCGCTTCCATCTCCACCCGGACGTCAGCCTGTTCCGCGATGAGCAAGGCCATCTGGTCCTGACCGCCGAAGGCGCGGACGCCTGGACGTTCAGTTCCGACATCGAGCCGCAGGTCGAGGAATCGATCTATTTCGCTGGCCTCACCGGGCCGCGCCGGACATGCCAGATCGTGCTGGCCTTCAAGGCGTCGCAGATCGGCGAAGTGCACTGGCAGATGGCGCGGGGGTAACCGTCTTCGCTGCATCCCTGCATGTCGACGGCGTTGGTGCCCGGATGCCGGTTTGATTCCCCTCCCTGCTGTGCTAGGGCGCGGCGATCCCTTCCTCCAGCCGCAGAAAGGCCGCCGCCGATGGCCGTCGCCTCCAAGAATATCCCCGCTCCCGATCTGGTGCCGGTGCGCCGCGCGCTGCTGTCGGTGTTCGACAAGGCGGGGCTGGTCGAGCTGGCCCAGGCGCTGGCGGCGCGCGGCGTCGAACTGGTCTCGACCGGCGGCTCGGCCAGGGCGATCGCGGAGGCGGGCCTCGCGGTGCGGGACGTCTCAGAACTGACCGGCTTTCCCGAAATCATGGACGGGCGCGTCAAGACGCTGCATCCGTCCGTGCACGGCGCGCTGCTCGGCATTCGAGACGACGCTGAGCACCAGGACGCCATGCGCGCGCACGGCATCGAACCGATCGACCTGGTGGTGGTGAACCTCTATCCGTTCGAGGACGTGCGCTGGTCCGATGCCGGCTATGCCGCGACGGTGGAGAACATCGACATCGGCGGGCCGGCGATGATCCGCGCCTCGGCCAAGAACCATGCCTATGTCGCCACCGTCACCGACCCGGACGACTACGCGCCGCTGCTCAACGCGCTGGAGATGAATCTCGGCTCGCTGTCGCTGGACTTCCGCAAGAAGCTGGCGGCCAAGGCCTTCGCGCGCACCGCCGCCTACGACGCCGCGATCTCCGGCTGGTTCGCCGAGACGCTGGAGATCGAGCACCCGACCTGGCGTGCCTTCGGCGGCAGGCTGGAGACGGTGATGCGCTACGGCGAGAACCCGCACCAGCAGGCCGGCTTCTATGTCACCGGCGAGAAACGGCCGGGGGTGGCGAGCGCGCGGCAGCTTCAGGGCAAGCAGCTTTCCTACAACAACATCAACGACACCGACGCCGCCTTTGAGTTGGTCGGGGAATTCGACCCAGCGCGCGGGCCGGCGGTGGCGATCATCAAGCACGCCAATCCCTGCGGCGTCGCCGAAGGCGCGACCCTAAAGGACGCCTATCTCAAGGCGCTGGCCTGCGACCCGGTGTCGGCCTTCGGCGGCATCGTGGCGCTCAACAGCCTGCTCGACGCCGAGGCGGCGGAGGAGATCGTCAAGACCTTCACCGAGGTCATCATCGCGCCGCAGGTCTCGGACGAGGCGGTAGCCATCGTGGCGGCGAAGAAGAACCTGCGCCTGCTGGTGGCCGGCGGCCTGCCCGATCCGCGCACGGCGGGAGCGATGGTGAAATCGGTGGCCGGCGGCCTGCTGGTGCAGGGCCGCGACAGTGCCGTGGTCGACGATCTCGACCTCAGGGTGGTGACCAAGCGCGCGCCGAGCGATACGGAACTGGCCGACCTGAAATTCGCCTTCCGGGTGGCCAAACACGTCAAGTCCAACGCCATCGTCTATGCGAAGGACCGCGCCACGGTCGGCATCGGCGCAGGCCAGATGAGCCGCGTCGATTCCTCGCGCATCGCGGCGCGCAAGGCTGAGGACGCTGCGCAGGCGGCGGGGCTGCCGGAGTCGCTGGCGAAGGGGTCTGTCGTTGCTTCGGACGCCTTCTTCCCGTTCGCGGACGGCCTGCTGGCAGCGGTGGAGGCCGGTGCGACGGCAGTGATCCAGCCGGGGGGGTCGGTGAATGACAAGGATGTGATCGAAGCGGCCGATGCGCACGGCATTGCGATGGTGTTCACCGGCGTGCGGCATTTCCGGCATTGAATGCGATTCTCCCTCCCCCTTGAGGGGAGGGTGGCCAGCCGAAGGCTGGTCGGGAGGGGTCGCCAACCGTAGAGCTCGACCCCAGGATTGTGTTGGAGCGGTTGAGGTAACCCCTCCCGCCTCGCGGAGCCTGTCCTCGGGCCGGCCAGAGGCCGGACACGGGGGCTCGGCACCTCCCCTCAAGGGGGAGGGTAATCCCGAAACCTATCCGCCGGATAGGGCGTTCCCGCCAGAATCCACAAGCCCGCGCCGAGGAACAGAATAATCATCGCCATGCCGAGCCGCGGCGAGCCGGACAGCGCCGTGACGGTGGCGACGAGGAAGGGGGCGGCGAAGCTGGTGGCGCGGCCGGCCAGCGCGTAGATGCCGAAATAGCGGCCGGATTCCTCCGGCGTCACCGAGCGCGCCATATAGGAGCGCGACGAGGCCTGCACCGGGCCGAAGGCCAGCCCGACGAGCAGGCCGTAGAGGATGTAGGCCTTTTCCGCAGCCGTGCCGAACAGGCCGCCGGTATCGGCCGTCGGCAGTTGAATTAAGCCGAGCAGCGTGAATCCCGGCCCCGTCGAGACGATGCCGACCGTGGCGACGGCCAGCATCACCAGCGAGATCACCACGATCATTTTGGAGCCGAGTGCCGAATCCAGCCGCGCCGCCACCCAGCAGCCGAGGATGGCGACCACGTTGAGGATGATGCCGTAGACGCCGATCTCGGTGATCGACCAGCCGAACATGGCCGCCGCGAAGGCGCCGCCGAGCGACAGCAGCGCGTTGACGCCGTCCTGATAGATCATGCGGGCGATGAGGAAGCGGAAGATGCCGGCGCGCCGGCGCACTTCAGACAGCGTGGTCTTCAGTTCCGCCAGCCCTTCGCGCACCGCAGGCGCGACCGGCATCCCCTTCGCGGCATCGGGCGTGAAGAAGAACATCGGCAGGATGAAGACGAAATACCACAGCGCCGAGAGCGGCCCGGTGGCGCGCGCGTCCTCGCCGAGCTTTGGATCGAGCCCGAACAGCGGCGTGGCGCCGACGATGGTCTTGCCCGTCTCGGGCGAGCCGGCGAGCAGCGCGACGACGAAGATCAGCGCGATCATGCCGCCGAGATAGCCGAGCCCCCAGGCCGTGTTGGAGACATGGCCGATCTCGTCCTTTGGGACGAGGCGCGGCATCATGGAATCGTTGAAGACGGTGGAGAATTCCGCCGCCACCGAGGCGAGCGAGAAGGCCAGCACGACCAGCCAGAGGTTCGAGCCGGGCGCGGCGAACCACAGCGCCGTCAGCGCGCCGATCTGGACGACGGCGAAGAAGCCGATCCACGGTTTCCGGGGGCCGGTCTGGTCGGCGATCGAGCCGAGCACCGGCGACAGGATGGCGATGACGAAGCCGGCGGCGGCGAGCCCGTAGCCCCAGATCGCCTGTCCCAGGGCCGGATCGCTGGTGAGGCGCGAGACGAAATAGGGGCCGAAGATGAAGGTGGTGACGACGGTGAAGAAGGGCTGCGCCGCCCAGTCGAACAGCATCCAGCCCCAGATGCCGCGCCGGCTGCCGCGCTGAACGGTGATGTCGGTCATCTCTCCTCCATCGCCGCCCGCATGCGGCGCGGTCATGTCTCCCATGTTTTCCGGCACCGTGCAAAGAGCCGGGTGGCAAAGACCGATTGCCGCGGAGGAAATGAGGTCCGGTTCGCCCGCGCGGCGTCTCCGCGAAGGCGGTCAAGCGTCATCGGATTCTCCGATCCCGACTATCGTATCTTCCCGTTTCCCCTGCCGTTCCCGCACCGCTACATCCCCTTCGACGCAACAGTTTTGAAGGAGAAGAACGATGGCGGAATCTAGCGAGCATGTCCTGATCGTTGGCGGCAGTTCCGGAATGGGTCTGGCTTTGGCTGCCAGGCTGCTTTCCGGAGGCGGTACGGTCACAATCGCCGGTCGGTCGGCGGACAGGCTGGCCGCAGCCTGTGAAACCTTGGATGCCGGAACCCGACTGCGGACGGTCGCCGTCGATATCACCCGGGACCCGGACGTCGAGCGCCTGTTCGCATCGGTCGGGGTTGTCGACCATATCGTCTCCACCGCGGCCGATGTCAGCGGCGTCTATGTACCCCTTGCCGATTTGGACATATCGAACGCGCGCCGCGCGATCGATTCGAAGGTCGTCGGACCGCTCCTTTTGGCCAAGCACGGTGCGCCGCGCCTGAAGCCGGGCGGCTCGATCACCTTCACGTCCGGCATCGCCGCCTACAGGCCGGCGCCGAAGGGGTCGGTCGTGGCGTCGATCAACGGAGCGATTGAGTCGCTTGTCTACGCACTCGCGGTCGAGCTTGCGCCGATCCGGGTGAACGCAGTCTCGCCGGGATGGGTCGATACGCCGATCTGGACCTCGGTGGCCGGGGACGACAAGGACGCGCTCCTGGCCGCCATGGCGCGGCGCCTGCCGGTCGGTAGGATCGGAAAGCCGGACGACATCGCGCTGGCGCTGGAGTCGGTCATGCGCAACGGCTTCATCTCAGGGTCTGTCGTCCATGTCGACGGCGGTCAGCGGCTGATCTGAGCGTCGAGGCACGCTCCTCGCCGTGGCGAGAAAGGAGTCGAGGGCAGGCGTCTGCCTGCGCCTTCGCCGCCACGCCATGACGATCGGAACGGTCCGCCCCGCCCCCGACCACGGAACGGCAATGAAATTGCCTGGCCTGTCGGCAACGGCCGATCCGGGCACCAGGGCGCAACCGAGACCTGTTTCCACCAGTCGGATCACCGAGCCGATGCTGGCGAAGACCCCGGCGATCCCGGGACCGCCCGTCGCCCCGGCAGCGAAGGCCGCATCGAACATCCGACGATAAACGCAACCGGGCGGCGTGACGAGGAACATCTCCGCATCGACGTCGCCGGGACCGATTGCGCTGCTGCCGGCCAATCGGTGATTGGCGGGGAGGATCACGAAAACAGTTTCTTCCGCTATCACCTCGGCCTGCATGTCCTCCGCAATCTGCGGCTCGCCGAAGAAGAAGCCGACATCCAGTTCGCCGCTGCCGATGCCGCTGCGCACGCCGGCGCTGTCATCGACCTTGACGGTTACATCGACCTTGGGATGCCGGCGAAGGAATTCGGCGACGAGGCCGGGAAGCCGTGCCGCGCACAGTGTTTCCAGACCACCTATGACCAGTGGTCCGGCAACGGTCCCCGATGCTTCCGCGACGGCTGTCCGCGTCTCATCGGCGCGTTTGAGCAACTCGGCTGCATGTGGAACCAGCTTTTCGCCGGCCGGGGTAAGCGCCAGCCTGCCACGACCGCGGATGAAAAGCTTGACGCCAAGATCTGCTTCCAGCGCCTGGATCTGCTCGGTCACGCTGGATTGCGAGAGATGGATCTGCTCGCCGGCCCGCGTGAAGTTGAGCGTCGCGGCGCAGGCCGAAAACGTTCTGAGATGTCGAAGTTGCACTGGCGCCTCTGCCCGACACTTTCCATGCCTGCCGGCCATCCGGCTTATGCTGCATCGACGTGGATCGTCCGGCAAGCCTAGGTGGAGATTGGGCGTGAGTGCGTCAAGACGCTCCCGTCAAATCCCCCATAAGCCCGGCCGCCACCGAAAGACGCGACACGGTGAGGTCACCGCCTTCGGTCAGCGTCTGCAGCCGCTCGCGGATGCGTGCGACCCGCTCGCCGCCTGCTTCAAGCCAGCTTGCCACCGGGTCGTCGGCCTTGGCGTGGGCCGTGAGCGCCGCCACGGCGATGCCGCGCCGGGCGGCGGCGATGGTGTCGGTGGCGCGCGACAGGGCGAGCTGGTCGTAATAGTCGGATGCCGTGATCGAGCGCGCCGCCTCCTCGATGCGCGGGATGCGGAAGGCGTCCGAGACGGCGGAATAGGCCCTCGCGGTCGCGACGATCTCGGCGCCCGACTGGCGCGCGGCGAGCGCGATGTCAGGCACAATCTCGGCAAGTTCCGTCAGCGCCAGCCGCTCCGCCAGCTTCTCGGGCGTGCCGCCCTTGAACAGGCCGTGCCGCCGCTCCTCGACGCGCTCGCGCGAATAGGCCGGCAGCAGCGAAACCAGTTTCGGCTCCAGCGCTTTGCGCGCCTCCTGCAAGCTGGCGATACGCTCGGCGAGCGGCGCGGCACTTGTGTCGTTCTTCAGATACCAGCCGCTGACGACGAAGATAAGCCGGCTCACCATCTGATAGAGGTCGAGCTGGATCTGGCCGTCGATATGGTTGTCGAGCGCGTCGATCTCACGATAGAGCGCCGGCAGCGCAAAGCCGTCGCGGATGAGCGCGAAGGTGCGCACCACGTCGGCGGCGCTGCGCTCCGTGGATTCCATCAGCCGGTTGACGAAGGACGGCCCGCCGCGGTTGACGAGATCATTGGCGATGACGCGGGCTATGATCTCGCGACGCAACCGGTGGCCGTGGATTTCGCCGGCGTATTTCTTCTCCATGCGGTCGGGGAAATAGCCCATCAGGTCGCGGTCGAAATGCGCCTCGTCCGGCACGTCGGAAGCGACGATGTCGGAGAACAGCACGATCTTGGCGTAGGCCAGAAGCACGCCGAGTTCGGCCCTGGTCAGCGGTTCGCCGCGTGCCTCGCGTTCAGCAAGGGCTGCCGCTGACGGCAGGTTCTCGACCGCTCGGTCGAGCAGGCCGCGCGCCTCCAGCGCGGCCATGAAGCGGCCCTGGTAGGCGATGTCGGCCAGCCCGCGCTTGCGCGCCAGCGACAGCGCCAGCGTCTGCTCGTAATTGTTCGCCAGCACGAGCCGGCTGACCTCGTTGGTCATCTCCGCAAGCAGCTTGTTGCGCGCCGGCCTGGCAAGCGTTCCCTTGCGCATGGCGGCGGCCAGCGCGATCTTGATGTTGACCTCCACGTCCGAGCAATTGACGCCGCCGGAATTGTCGATGGCGTCGGAATTGCAGCGGCCGCCGGCTAGGCCGAATTCGATGCGGCCGCGCTGGGTGACGCCGAGATTGGCGCCTTCGCCGATCACCTTGGCGCGGACCTCGCCGGCGTTGACGCGGATGGGATCGTTGGCGCGGTCGCCGGCATCCTGGTTGCTCTCGCTCGAAGCTTTCACATAGGTGCCGATGCCGCCGAACCACAGAAGGTCGACCGGCGCCTTGAGGATGGCGTTCATGATCTCGGCCGGCGTGGCGACGGTCTTTTCCAGCCCGATCGCGCTTGCCGCCTGAGGTGAAAGCGTGATCGCCTTCTGCGCCCGCGAGACGATGATGCCGCCTTCCGACAGCTTGGTCTTGTCGTAGTCCTGCCAGGAGGAGCGCGGCAGGGCGAAGAGGCGCTTGCGCTCCGCCATCGAGGCGGCCGGATCGGGATCCGGGTCGATGAAGATGTCGCGGTGATCGAAGGCGGCGATCAGGCGCGTGTGGTCGGACAGCATCATGCCGTTGCCGAACACGTCGCCTGACATGTCGCCGACGCCGACCGTGGTGAAGGCGGAGGTCTGGATGTCGCGGCTCATCTCGCGGAAATGCCGCTTCACCGCTTCCCAGCCGCCCTTGGCGGTGATGCCCATCTTCTTGTGGTCGTAGCCGGCCGAGCCGCCGGAAGCGAAGGCATCGTCCAGCCAGAAATCGTGCGCCTGGCTGATGGCATTGGCGGTATCGGAGAAGGTCGCCGTGCCCTTGTCGGCGGCGACGACGAAATAGGGGTCGTCGCCGTCGCGGCGCACCACCCCTTCGGGCGGAATGACATGGTCCACACCGATATTGTCGGTGATGGAGAGCAGGCTCGACACATAGTTGATATAGGCGGCGCGGCCGGCCTCGAAGACCGCGTCGCGGGTGCCGCCGGCGGGAAGCTTCTTGGGATAGAAGCCTCCCTTGGCGCCGACCGGTACGATGACGGCGTTCTTGACCTGCTGCGCCTTGACCAGGCCCAGCACCTCGGTGCGGTAGTCGGCGGCGCGGTCCGACCAGCGCAGGCCGCCGCGCGCCACCGGGCCGAAGCGCAGGTGGACGCCCTCGACTTCCGAGCCGTAGACGAAGATCTCGCGCCAGGGTTTCGGCTCGGGCAAGCCGTCCACGGCACGCGAATCGAGCTTGATGGCCAGCGACTGGCCTTTTTCCTTCTTGCCCTCGACGAAATGGTTGGTCCTGAGCGAGGCGTCGATCAGGTTGAGGTAGCGGCGGATGATGGTGTCGTCGTCGATGGAGGGCACCTCCTCCAGCGCATCCTTGATCTTGGCCTTGAGGTGCTTGGCGGTGACCGCGCCCTCGCCTTCGGCATCAGGGCCGAGCCGCGCGACGAACAGCGCATGCAGGCCGCGCGCGATGTCGGGATAGCGGTTCAGCGCCGCGGCGATCGCCTCCTGGCTCTGCGGAATGCCGGCTTGCTGCAGGTAACGGCCATAGGCGCGCAGCACCAGCACCTCGCCCGACCACAGGCCGGCGGTCTGGGCAAGGCCATTGTAGAGATCGTTGTCGATGTCACCGCGCCAGACGGCGAGGAAGGCGTCCTCGAACAGCGCGCCGCCGTCCTCCAGCGCGATGGGGCCGCCATAGACGTTCTCCAGTTCCATGTCGTGGATGAACACCTTGTCTGGTCCGTCCTCGCCGACCTCGAAGGTCCGTTCGGAGATGACGCGGAAGCCGATGTTCTCCAGCACCGGCACGCGCCGCGACAGCGCCACCGGCGCGCCGTGGTGGTAGATCTTCAGCGCCGCCTGGTTCGGCCGCTGGTCCCGGTGGCGGTAATAATCGATGGCGATGGGATTGTCGGCGCTGATCGTGGCGATGGGCCCGGCATCGACCAGCGCCTCGGCGGCGGTGAAGGAATCGCGATAGCTTTCAGGCAGCCGCGCCGCGATGGCGCGCAGGGAGGCGTCCGCGCCGGACGCTTCCGCCGCTTCCGCCAGCGCGTCGTCCCAGGTGCGCACGATGTCGCGGATCGCTGCCTCGATCGCGGCGGGTTCGACCTTCGGCGTCTTGCCGCCGGACCGACCGATGATGAAGTGGACGCGGGCCAGGCTGCCTTCGGGAAACGCCGGATAGTAAGCCGACAAACGACCGTCGAACACGGTCTTCAGATAGGCGCCGACCTTCTCGCGCACGACCGAATCGTAGCGGTCGCGCGGCACGAAGACGATGACCGAGACGAAGCGGTCGAACTGGTCGGCCCTGACCAGGGCGCGCACGCGCGGGCGCTCCGACAGGGCCAGGATCGCCTCGGCATGCTTGCGCAGGATCGGCACCGGCACCTGGAACAGCTCGTCGCGCGGATAGCTCTCCAGGACGTTGATCAGCGCCTTGCCGGAATGGTCGTGCGGGTTGAAGCCGGACTTGGCGATGACCGTCTCGGCCTTCATGCGCAGATAGGGGATCTTCATGACCGAGCGCGTGTAGGCCGTCGAGGTGAACAGGCCGACGATGCGCAGTTCGCCCGACAGCACGCCCTTGGCCGTGTAGGTCTTGACGCCGATATAATCGAGATAGATGCGCCGGTGGACGACCGACTTGGCATTGGCCTTGGTGACGATCAGCGGTTCCGGCCCGTGCAGGAAAGCGCGGATCTCGGGCGTCGTCGTCACCGCCTCGGTGCCGCGCCTGAGCACCAGCACGTCCGGATCGGCGAGGATGCCGAGGCCGGGACCGTCGTCGCGCTCCAGCTCACCGCTCTTTTCCGAGCCGGTATATTTGAACTCGCGCATGCCGAGGAAGGTGAAATTGTCGTCGCGCAGCCATTCCAGGAAAGCGATGGCCTCGGCCACGCTCTTCTTGTCGAGGGGGACGGGCTGGTAGCGGAATTCCGAAATGGCCTGATCGAGCCGCGCCAGCATCGGCTTCCAGTCCGACGTGGCGGCGCGGACCTGCGACAAGGTCTTTTCGAGGCGCTCTTCCAGCATCGCCGCCTGCTCGGCGGAAAGGCGCGGGACATGGACGTGGACCACGCTCAGCCGGTCATGCGCGTCGCTTTCCTTCAAGGTACCGCCGTCGCCGAGGATTTCGACCACGCCTGCCTTGTCGTGGCGCACGGCCAGCACCGGGTGGGTCACCAGCGTCGGCTCGCCGGAAACTTCCGTAATGTCGCCGAGGATCGAATCGAACAGGAACGGCATGTTGTCGTTGACGACGGTGATGACGGTGAGGGGCCGTCCCTCCCGCGAGACGCCGGAATCGGCATCGATGGCGACGACGCTTTCGCCTTTCCTGTGGCGGGCGGCGGCGCGGGCGGCGCATTCGGCCGCCTTCCTGAGGTCCATTGCGTCATAGGCGGCCACGTCTTCGGCAGGCGCGCGGCCCAGCAGATGCTCGGCAAGCCCGGCCGGCCCCTCGTCGGCCCTGGCAGGCGCGCCTGCGCCAGCGGTTTTCTTCGGCTTGGCTGCGGATTTCAGGCTGGCCATGGCGCAAATTCCCTCCCGTCCTCATGCTTTTGACGCATGGTAGCCAGATGATCCGGATTTTGCGACCGTGGTTTGACGGCAGACGAAGAAAAATAACGATTGAATTTTCCGCCTTTCAGGCCGCCATCACCAACCGGGAGAAGTAACATGGCCGAAAAGATCACCGCGCTCGACCTGCCGGCAGCCGAGTTGAGCGATGCCACGAAAGCCTATTTCGTCAAATGCGAGGAAAAGCTCGGCCTGGTGCCGAATGTGCTTCTCTCCTACGCCTTCGACGAGAAGAAGCTGCGCGCCTTCACCGACACCTACAACGACCTGATGCTGGGCGACTCCGGCCTCTCCAAGCTGGAGCGCGAGATGATCGCGGTCGCGGTCTCGTCGATCAACCATTGCTATTATTGCCTGACCGCGCATGGCGCGGCGGTGCGGCAATTGTCCGGCGATCCGGCGCTCGGCGAGATGATGGTGATGAACTGGCGTGCGGCGGCGCTGTCGCCGCGTCAAACGGCGATGCTGGAATTCGCCTGTAAGCTGACCGAGCAGCCGGCCAAGATGGTCGAGGCCGACCGCCAGGCCCTGCGCGATGCTGGTTTCTCCGACCGCGACATCTGGGACATCGCCGCCACCGCCGCCTTCTTCAACATGTCGAACCGATTGGCGGCCGCCATCGACATGCGGCCGAACGACGAGTATCGCGCGATGGCGCGCTAGCACCGGCGCTGCCGGCTGGATCAGCCGTTACGCGGTAGGCCGTCTCGGGCCGAGCGCGGCGACCGGCACCTGCCGGTGGCAGGCCATGCCTGGCGCGGTCCTGTAAGGATGGAGGATCGGTTTCCGCCATCGCCGGGCCAGTGCTACTTGCGTTGCACAATTGCCTGAGTACATGACTGTGATGTCATGAAGCCAGGTCCTCTTGTCATCCTCGTCATCGATGAGAATCGCATCCGCGCCGCGATCATCGAGGCGGGGTTGCGAGAGGCAGGCCACGAGGATGTGACTGTCGTGCATGATGTCGCCGGCATCGCGCGGCGCATCGCCGAGATCGGGCCGGATGTCATCTTCATCGATCTGGAGAACCCGAACCGCGACATGCTGGAGAGCATGTTCCAACTCTCGCGCGCCGTGAAGCGCCCGATCGCGATGTTCGTCGACCGGGCTGATACGGCGTCGATCGAGGCCGCGGTCGACGCGGGCGTGTCGGCCTATGTGGTCGACGGCCTGCGCAAGGAGCGCGTGAAGCCGATCCTCCAGATGGCGATCAGCCGGTTCAATGCTTTCTCGCGCATGGCGCGCGAGCTGGAGGAAGCGAAGGGCGAGCTCGAGAACCGCAAGGTCGTCGATCGCGCCAAGGGCATCCTGATGAAGTCGCGCGGGCTTTCGGAGGACGAGGCCTATGCGCTGCTGCGCAAGACCGCGATGAACCAGAACCGGAAGCTGGCCGACGTGGCGCAGAGCCTGGTGACGGCGGCCGACCTGATTGGGCCAGGGGGACTCTGAGATGGCTGAACACGAGATCAGCGCCGGCTTCATACCGCTGTTCGACAGTGCCGTTCTGGTGACGGCCCGCGAGATGGGCTTCGCGGCGCGCGAGGGGATCGCCCTCAAGCTCTCGCGCGAGACGTCCTGGGCGAACATTCGCGACCGCCTCGCGATTGGCCATTTCGACGTCGCGCACATGCTGGGGCCGATGCCGCTGGCCGGCAATCTGGGGATCGCTCCGCTGGCGTCGGATACGATCGTGCCCTTTTCCCTCGGCCTCGGCGGCAATTGCGTCACCGTCTCCAACGCGGTGTGGGCCGGGATGGTCGGGCATGGCGCGCTGCCCGATCTCGATCCCTCGCGCAACGGGCGTGCCCTGCGCGCCCTGATCCGGGTGCGCGGCGCGAACGGCAGGAGCCCTCTCCGCTTCGCGGTGACGCATCCGCATTCGGGTCACAATTACGAACTGCGCTACTGGCTGGCCGGCTGTGGAATCGACCCGTCGCGGGACATCGAGATCGTCATCGTGCCGCCTCCCTTCATGCCGGACGCGCTGGCGGCGGAACAGATCGACGGCTATTGCGCCGGCGAGCCCTGGAACAGCGTTTCGGTGGTCGCGGGAACCGGACACATCGCGACCGTCAGGGCCGCGATATGGCGTAACGGCCCGGAGAAGGTGCTGGGTGTGCGCAAGGCCTGGGCGGAGCGAAGGCCGCAGGCACTGTCCGCGCTGCTGCGTGCACTTCACCATGCGGCGCGCTGGTGCCAGGATCGGGCAAACCATGCCGCGCTCACCGCATTGATGAGCCAGCCCGCGTTCCTCGGCCAGCCCGCTGCAATCCAGACGCGCGCTCTGACCGGCCGCCTGGAGGTGGGCGGCGGCGTCGAGTGCGGGGCCGACGATTTCTTCCTGCCGTTCGACAAGGCGGCCAACTTTCCCTGGAAAAGCCACGCGCTGTGGTTCTACACGCAGATGGTGCGCTGGGGCGATGTCGCGCATTGCGCCGCCAACGCGCGGATCGCGCTCGACTGCTACCGCCCCGACCTCTACCGCCTGGCGCTCAAGCCGCTCGGCGTTGCCCTGCCCGGAGCCAATGCCAAGGTCGAGGGCGCGCTGACGGTTTCCACGCCGGTCGGCTCCGCAGGCGCCAGCCTGATGCTGGGGCCGGACGGTTTCTTCGACGGACGCATCTTCGATCCGGACGCGCTCGATGCCTATATCGCGGCGCAGGCATCGGACCTCTCCTCGCAGTGATCATATTTGCGCCAGCTATCGTCCGCTGCATAGGAATTGTGCAGCGCAGCACGTGAATCTGCCGTCACGCTGATCACGGAAATCAGCAATCCGAAGGCCGGCTATTTTCCTAACCGTATGTTTCCATGAGATAATTCAAGAAGGCATGCAACTGGCACGCATCATGCTTGGATAAAAGCGAGGCCGGAAGGCCACGAAATCGGCGTCCAAAGACGGGCGCCTCCCAAGGCAAAGCTGCCGATCAGATGCCGCGACCCCGCACGGGCGAGCGCTTCTGGCCGGCAGCTTTTCTTTTTGTAGCCAACCGTTCGGCCTGGTGCCGGCCCCATCTAGAGAACGACATGAGCGACACGATCGATCCGAAGTCCAGCTTCAGCACTCCGCGCCGCGGCTTCCTGAAAGGCGCGGCCGCCGGGCTGATGGGTCCGGCGAAGCTGTCGCCGGTCACCGCCTAGGCGACGAGGGAGAAGCAGCGCATGAAGGAAAAGCTCGTCATTATCGGGAACGGCATGGCCCCGGCCGGATGCTCGAACATCTTCTGGAGGCCGTGCCAGAACGCTACCAGGTCACGATCTTCAACGCCGAACCGCGCGTCAACTACGACCGCATCATGCTGTCGCCGGTGCTGTCAGGCGAGAAGGCGTTCGAGGAGATCGTCATCCACGGCGACGGCTGGTACATCAGACACGGCATCGTGCTCTACAAGGGGCACAAGATCGTGTCCATCGACCGCGAGGCGAAGACTGTCACCTCCGACAGGGGTGTGACGGAACCCTACGACAGGCTTGTGATCGCCACCGGCTCGGTTCCCTTCATAATCCCGGTGCCCGGCAAGGATCTGCCGGGCGTGCTCTCCTACCGCGACCTCGACGACGTCAGCGCCATGCTGCTCGCCGCGCAGTCGCGCGACCGGGCGGTGGTGATCGGTGGCGGCCTGCTCGGCCTCGAAGCCGCAGCCGGCCTGAAGGAACGCGGCATGGAGGTGACGGTGCTGCACGTCATGCCGACGCTGATGGAGCGCCAGCTCGATCCGGCCGCAGGCTATCTGCTGCAGAAGGCGGTCGAGGAACGCGGTATCGCCGTCAGGACCAAGGCAAACACCCGGGCGATCGTCGGCGACGGCAGGGTCGAGGGCATCGAACTCGACACAGGCGAGGTCATTCCCGCCTCGCTGGTGGTCATGGCCGTCGGCATAAGGCCGAACGTCTGGCTGGCCAAGGAGGCTGGGCTTGAGGTCAATCGCGGCATCGTCACCGACGACCGGATGCAGACGTCCGATCCCGACATCTTCGCGCTCGGCGAATGCGTCGAGGTCGGCGGTCATGTCTACGGCCTGGTCGCCCCGCTCTACGAGATGGCGCGCGTGCTGGCGGCGAAGCTCGCGGACCGCGAGGACAGGCGTTTCGTCCATTCCGACACGCCCACGAAGCTGAAGGTCACCGGTATCGACCTCTATTCGACCGGCGATTTCGCCGACGGCGATGACCGCGAGGAGATCGTCCTGCGCGACGCCTCGGCCGGCATCTACAGGCGCGTCGTCCTGCAGGACAACAGGATCATCGGCACCGTGCTGTTCGGAGAGACGGGAGACGGCGCCTGGTTCAACGACCTGAAGAAGAAGGCGACGGACATCTCGGAGATGCGCGACACGCTGATCTTCGGCCAGGCCTTCCAGGGGAGCGGCTCCCCGGACCCTCTGGCCGCCGTTGCGGCGCTGGCGGATGATGCGGAAATCTGCGGCTGCAACGGCGTTTGCAAGGGAAAGATCGTCTCGGCCATCGCCGAAAAGGGCCTGACGTCGCTGGACGAGGTGCGCGCCCATACCAAGGCTTCCGCTTCCTGCGGCACCTGCACCGGGCTGGTCGAACAGCTCATGGCGCTGACGCTTGGCGACAATTATAATCCTGCCGCCGCGCAGCCTGTGTGTTCCTGCACCGATCTCGGCCATGACGACGTGCGCCGCCTGATCAGGGCCAAGAGACTGAAGACCATCCCGGCCGTCATGCAGGAGCTTGAGTGGAAGACCTCATGCGGCTGCGCCAAGTGCCGTCCCGCGCTCAACTACTATCTCGTCTGCGACTGGCCGGACGAATATGCCGACGACTACCAGTCGCGCTTCATCAACGAGCGCGTCCACGCGAACATCCAGAAGGACGGCACCTATTCGGTGGTGCCGCGCATGTGGGGCGGGGTGACCTCCGCCGCCGAACTGCGCGCCATCGCCGACGTGGTCGACAAGTTCGAAATCCCCACGGTGAAGGTCACCGGGGGCCAGCGCATCGACATGCTGGGCATCAGGAAGGAGGATTTGCCGTCGGTGTGGGCCGATCTCGGCAAGGCCGGCTTCGTCTCCGGCCACGCCTATGCCAAGGGATTGAGAACCGTCAAGACCTGCGTCGGCGCCGACTGGTGCCGCTTCGGCACGCAGGATTCGACCGGCCTCGGCATCCGGATCGAGAAATTCATGTGGGGATCGTGGACGCCGGCCAAGGTCAAGATGGCCGTCTCCGGCTGCCCGCGCAATTGCGCCGAGGCCACCTGCAAGGATGTCGGCGTGGTCTGCGTCGATTCCGGCTACGAGATCCATTTCGCGGGCGCGGCCGGGCTCGACATCAAGGGCACTGAGGTGCTCGGGCTGGTCAGGACCGAGGACGAGGCGCTGGAGGCGATCGTGGCGCTGGTCCAGATGTACCGCGAGCAGGCGCGCTATCTCGATCGCATCTACAAATGGGCCAATCGGGTCGGCCTCGACGAGATCCGGCGTCAGATCATGGCCGATCCTGAACGCCGCAGGGCCTATTTCGATCGCTTCGTCTTTTCGCAGCAATTCGCGCAAGTCGATCCCTGGTCGGAGCGCGTCTCGGGCCAGGACAAGCATGAGTTCCGGCCGATGGCGGTTGCCGACTTCCAACAGGCCGCGGAGTGAAGAAGATGATCTGGTTCGACATCGGCACCATCGACGACGTCCCCCGGCGCGGCGCACGCTGCGTCGCCACGCCGCAAGGCAGGATCGGTGTCTTCCGTACCCAGGACAACCGCATCTTCGCCATGGAGGATCATTGTCCGCACAAGGGCGGCCCGCTCAGCCAGGGCATCGTCCACGGCGCGTCCGTGACCTGCCCGCTGCACAACTGGGTGATTTCGCTCGAAACCGGCACGGCACTCGGCGCCGACGAGGGCTCGGTGAAGACCATTCCCGTCAAGGTCGAGGATGGCCGCATCTCGCTCGCGCTCGCATCCACGCTTCTTGCCGCGGAATGATTGCGTGCAGCCATGAAAGGTTCTAGGCCGGCAGCCGGAACAAGGACGACCTGCCCCTATTGCGGGGTCGGCTGCGGCGTGCTGGCGACAGCGGCGCAAGACGGAACGGTTTCCGTCCGCGGCGATCCCGACCACCCGGCAAATTTCGGCAAACTCTGCTCGAAGGGATCGGCGCTCGGCGAGACGCTCGGACCGGACGGCAGGCTGCTCGTTCCGGAGATCGGCGGACGGGCGGCGTCCTGGGACGAGGCGCTCGACCTGGTCGCGGACAGATTCTGTGAGACCATCGCCGCGCACGGTCCGGATTCGGTCGCCTTCTACGTTTCCGGGCAGTTGCTGACGGAGGACTATTACGTCGCCAACAAGCTGATGAAGGGTTTTATCGGTTCGGGCAACATCGACACCAACTCCCGTCTCTGCATGGCGTCGTCGGTCGCCGGCCATCGGCGCGCCTTCGGCGAAGACATCGTGCCGGGCATCTACGAGGATTTCGAGCAGGCCGACCTTGTCGTGCTGACCGGCTCCAACACCGCCTGGTGCCATCCCATCCTTTACCAGCGGATGCTGGCCGCGCGGGCGCGCCGCGGCACCAGGATCGTGGTCGTCGATCCGCGCCGCACGGCGACCGCCGAGGACGGCGACCTTCATCTGGCGATCACCCCGGGGGCGGACGTTCTGCTTTTCAATGGCCTCCTGGCGCATATGGCGCGCGCCGGCGCGGTGGATCAGGCTTTCGTCGCCGCGCGCACGAACGGCTTCCCCGACGCGCTTTCTGCCGCGCTGGCCGATGCCGCCTCCGTCGAGGACGTGGCCCGGCGCTGCGGCATCGGCCGGGACGAGCTGCACGCCTTCTACGAGCTGTTCGCCGCCACCGAGCGCACGGTCACGGTCTACAGCCAGGGCGTCAATCAATCGTCGCACGGCACCGACAAGGTCAACGCTATCATCAACTGTCATCTGGCGACGGGCCGCATCGGCCGACCCGGCATGGGGCCGTTCTCGCTCACCGGCCAGCCCAATGCGATGGGCGGGCGCGAGGTCGGCGGTCTCGCCAATCAGCTTGCAGCGCACATGGGCTTCGACCCGCCGGACGTCGATCGCGTCGCGCGCTTCTGGAATGCGCCCGACATCGCCCGCTCGCCCGGCTTGAAGGCGGTCGAGATGTTCCGCGGCGTGGGCGACGGGAGCATCAAGGCGCTCTGGATCATGGGCACGAACCCGGCCGTGTCGATGCCCGATTCGATGCGCGTGCGCGCTGCCCTGAAGGCTTGCGACTTCGTGGTCGTCTCAGACGTGACGCGCACGGACACGACGCGTTTCGCCGACGTGCTGCTGCCGGCGGCAAGTTGGGGGGAGAAGACTGGGACGGTCACCAATTCCGAGCGGCGCATTTCACGCCAGCGCGCTTTCATGTCGGCGCCGGGCATGGCGAAGGCGGACTGGCGCATCGTCAGCGACGTCGCCGGCCGTATGGGCTTCGGCGCGGCCTTCGACTATGACGGGCCGGCCGCGATCTTCCGCGAGCATGCCGCGCTGTCGGCCTTCGAGAACGAGGGCGCGCGGCTGTTCGACATCGGCGCCCTGGCCGATATAACGGACACCGGCTATGACGATCTGGATCCGCGCCGCTGGCCGGCGCGGGAGGCCGCTTCGGCGAGCGGGCGCCTTCCGGAAAACGACCGCTTCCCTACCGCCGACGGGCGCGCGCGCTTCGTCGCCGTGCGGCAGGCCGGCGTCGCCGAACCGGTCGAGGCCGAAGACTCGATCGCGCTCAACACGGGCCGCCTGCGCGACCACTGGCATACGATGACGCGGACCGGCCGCGTGCCCCGGCTGGTCTCCAACGCGCCCGAGCCCGCGATCGAGATCAATCCGGCGGATGCCGCGCGCAACGGTCTCGCGGAGGGCGACCTCGCCCGGATATCCAGCCGCTACGGCAGCGCGCGCGCAAAAGTCCGGGTGACCGATGCGCAAAAGCCGGGTCAGGCCTTCCTCCCCATGCACTGGAGCGGGCATTTCGCGGCGAATGCGGGCGCCGGACCATTGGCTACGCCGGCAACCGATGCCGTGTCCGGCCAGCCCGAGCTCAAGCATGTTCCCGTCCGTCTCCGGCGCGAGACCGTCGCCTGGGGCGGGGTCCTGATCACGGGACGCGACCTGCGTCCGACCGGCTTCGTGCATTGGAGCCGGCATGCGGTGGACGGCGGCTGGGTCTACGACCTGTGCGGCGCCGAGACGCCGGACCAGGGTGTGCTGCTGTCGCGAAGGCTCATCGAGCCACTCCAGCGCGACAGGCTGGTCGAATATACGGACCGGCGCGGAATGAACTACCGCGTTGCCGTGCTCACCGGGACCGGCGCGCTGTCCGAGGCGTTGCTCGTCGCGCCGCCGAATCAGTTGCCGCCGCGCGACTGGCTGGTTTCGCTGCTCGGCTCGCGCGCGCCGCTCTCGTCCGCCGACCGGACGGCGCTGCTGTCCGGCCGCCCGCAGACGCCGGCGCCTGCCGCCGGCCGCATCGTCTGCTCCTGCTTCAATGTCGGCGTGAACGAGATCGCTGCGGCGTCGGCGTCCGGGTGCTCCACTGTCGAGCAGATCGGCGCGCGGCTCGGCGCCGGCACGAACTGCGGCTCATGCCGCTCCGAGATCAGAAAGCTTCTCGATGAAAACCGTCTCCAGGCAGCCGGGTGAAATCGAGCCGGCGCGGATCGGCGCGCTCTCAGTGTTGCCGGTCTTCCTCGACCTGGCCGGCAAGCGCGCGGTCGTCGCGGGCGGCAGCGACGCCGCGGCCTGGAAGGCCGAGCTGCTCGCCGCGGCGGGTGCCGAGGTTCACGTCCATGCACCGTCCGGCACGCTGTCCTGCGGGATGGCGACCCTTGCAGAAAGCAAGTCGACCGTCTTCCATCAACCTTGCGAATGGACGGTAGCGTGTCTCGCCGGAGCGGCGGTCGCCGTCGCGGATGCACGGGACGACAGCGAGGCGGAGGCGTTCGAGAAGGCGGCGCGCGCTGCCGGCGTGCCGTGCAACGTCATCGACCGCCCGGTCTTCTGTCATTTCCAGTTCGGTTCCGTCGTCAACCGCTCTCCGGTCGTCGTCGGCATCTCGACGTCGGGGGCGGCTCCCATCCTCGGCCAGGCCGTCCGGCGGCGGATCGAGGCGCTGCTACCGGCCCCACTGGCTGCGTGGGCAGTGCTGGCTGGGCGTCTGCGAGGGCGGGTGATCGACGGCCTGTCGCCCGGCGCGCAACGGCGCGACTTCTGGGAACGATTCGTCGACCGCGCCTTCGGCCCCGCGCCGGACACCTCGTCGGAAGCCGTCCTCGACGATGCGATGGCGGCTGCCGCCCACGTGAAAGGTCATGGCCATGTGACCTTCGTCGGTGCGGGCCCAGGTGAAGCGGAACTGCTGACGCTGAAGGCGGTGCGCGCGCTGCAGTATGCCGACGTCATCCTGTTCGACGACCTCGTCTCCGGCGATGTCCTCGAACTCGCCCGTCGCGAGGCAAGGCGCATCCCGGTCGGCAGGCGCACCGGCCGGCCGGGTTGCAAGCAGCACGCGGTCGACGCCATGATGGTCAGCCTCGCCAGGGCGGGACGGCGCGTCGTGCGGCTCAAACCCGGCGATCCGTTGATCTTCGGCCGCACAGTCGAGGAGATCGCGCAACTGGAGCGGGCAGGCATCGGCTACGACGTCGTTCCAGGCATCACCGTCGGCATCGCGCGCGCAGTCGGAACGAACCAGGATGGCTCCGGTTCTCGATCGACGACATGGTTCGGCTCAGAAAGCGAAAAACCTTACCAGGCTGTCGCCTGCGGGGTTCCGATCGGTGTCGACCTCAGTCTTGACTGACGCCGTCTCTGGATGGCGGTCATGCCATCCCGAGGGCCGCCTTGTAGAGATCGAGGATCGATTCTTCTTCTTCACGCTCGGCCTGGTCCTTCTTGCGCAGGCGGATCAGCGTGCGGATCGCCTTGGTGTCGAAGCCGGTGCCCTTGGCCTCGGCATAGACCTCCTTGATGTCGTCGGCGATCGTCTTCTTCTCTTCCTCGAGGCGCTCGATGCGCTCGATGAAGGCGCGCAGCTGGCCGGCGGCCACGGTCTGGCTGGAAGGTTCGGTGATGTCGTCGGCCATGGGTTTCTCCATTTTTCCAGTTCCCGACTCGGGGGAATCGTCGCGTCTTGTTCGCGCGGTTCGATGCCCGACCGGGGCGGCCGGGTCAAGCGATGGAAGCGTTCCGTCCTTCATTTGCGACGGGCACCGTCGCTGGCCCATGAAATCGAGAGGGGCGTCTGCTTGACTGCAATTTGAACCGATCTAATTTGCCGCGGAATCCTGATTTTGAGAGAGATTCCGGGTCATGGATGCTTCGAGCGTCAAGGACATCGCCGTTCGCGGCCGCTGGGCCGTCGCGACGATGTTCTTCATCAACGGCTTCCTGACAGGAAGCTGGGCGCCGCAGATCCCGGTCTTCGTCAGCCGGCTCGACATTTCCAAATTCACGCTGGGGCTGCTGATCCTGCTGTTCGGCATCGGCGCGCTCACCTTCATGCCGCTGTCGGGCTACCTGATGTCCCGCTACGGCTCGCGCGCCGTGCTGCGGGGGTTCGCCAGCGTGTGCGTCTTCGGACTGCTGCTGGTCGCGCTCGCGTCCAACGTGCTGCTGGCGGCCGGCGCCATGTTCCTGTTCGGCGGGCTGATCGGCGGGATGGACGTGGCGATGAACGCCAACGCCGTCGCGGTGGAGCGGCAATTATCGCGCGCGGTGATGTCGTCGTCTCACGGCTTCTGGAGCCTGGGCGGCTTCGCCGGTGGCGGGCTCGGCGGGCTGGCGATCCAGAACTTCGGTCCTGTCGCCCATGCAGCGGGAGTGACGTTGGTGGCGCTCGTCCTGCTGCTGGCGGCGGCGCGACACCTGATCGTCGAGCGCAAGCCGGCTGCGCAGGAACATCACGGCTTCGCCCTGCCGCGCAGTGCGGGCGTCTATCTGGTCGGGCTGCTGGCGCTGCTTTCCATGATTCCGGAAGGCGCCATCCTCGATTGGTCGGCGCTCTATCTCAGGCAGGAGCTCGGCGCCGAACTCGCGACCGCGGGCCTCGCCTTCGCCTTCTTTTCAGGCGCCATGGCGCTGATGCGTTTTGCCGGCGACGGCGTGCGCAACCGGTTCGGGGCGGTGAAGACGCTTCGCCTATCCAGCCTGATCGCCGCCTGCGGCATGCTGGTGGCGGCGATTTCGCCGTGGTGGGGCCTGGGGTCGGGGCTGGCGATAGCCGCCTTCGCCTTTTGCGGCCTCGGCGTCGCCAATATGGTGCCGATCGCCTTCTCGGCCGGCGGCAATCAGCCGGGCATGGCCTCGGGCACGGGAATGAGCGTCGTCACCACCATGGGCTATTCCGGCATATTGATGGCCCCTTCGGCGATCGGCTTCGCCGCCGAGCACGTCGGCTTTTCGCCGGTTTTCGTGGCGCTGGCCGGTTTCCAGATGGTCGTGTGCCTGATGGCCGGCCTTGCACATACGGCTGATTTCGCGGCGCAGCCGGCCGAGTAACCGGCCCTTCGAACGCTCAAAGGGCGGAGCCGAAGACTCCGCCGCTTTGCCGGTTCTGGCCGCCGGTCAAATCCTGCCCATGAGCATCAGGATGAGGACGACGACGAGGATAAGGCCGACGATGCCGGACGGGCCGTAGCCCCAGGCGCGCGAATAGGGCCAACTCGGCACCGCGCCGATCAGGATCAGGATCAGGATGATGATGAGAATGGTGCTGAGCGTCATGGAATGTGCCCTCGCTTGGCGTATTGCGATGACATAACAATGCCAAAGGCGGCCCCGGGGTTCCCGGTGGCGCCTGCCGGCGAACCAATGAACGCCGCGCTCGCCTTGTCCGGGCCTTCCCCGCGCCGTTGCCCACGACAGCGGTTAAAAATTCGAAGGATCAGGCGGATTGCCGCGCCATCGCGACAATTCCCGAGGCGGAATCGGGATTTTCCGGCCGCGGCGGTTTGACATGAGGGGCAAGTTCGACAATGTCTGCCGCAGCCGACTGAAAGCCCTCCCGCAGGAAAAGAGACGTATCATGACTATCCACCAGAACCTGATCAACGGCGAATGGATCGGAGCGAACGCTTCCGACAACGTCAATCCCTCCGACACCAAGGACATCGTCGGCGCCTATGCGCAGGGCAGCGCGGATGACGTGAAGCAGGCGGTCGCGGCGGCGAAGGCCGCTTTCCCGGCGTGGTCGCGCTCCGGTATCCTCGAACGGCACGCGATCCTGAAGAAGACGTCCGACGAGATCCTCGCGCGCAAGGACGAACTCGGCACGCTGCTGGCCCGCGAGGAGGGCAAGGTGCTGGGCGAAGCGACCGGCGAGGTGATCCGCGCCGCGCAGATCTTCGACTTCTTCGCCGGCGAGACGCTGCGGCTGGCCGGCGAGATCCTGCCTTCGGCGCGGCCGAACATCGGCGTGGAGATCACCCGCGAGCCGCTCGGCGTGATCGGCATCATCACGCCGTGGAATTTCCCGATCGCGATTCCCGCCTGGAAGATCGCGCCGGCGCTTTGCTACGGCAACACCGTCGTCTTCAAGCCGGCGGACCTGGTGCCGGGCTCGGCGTGGGCGATCGTCGACATCCTGCATCGCGCCGGCCTGCCGAAGGGCGTGCTCAACCTGGTGATGGGGCGCGGCTCTGTCGTGGGGCAGGCGATGCTCGACCATCCCGACATCGCCGGCATTACCTTTACCGGCTCGACGGGCACCGGCAAGCGCGTGGCGCTGGCCTCGATCGAACATAATCGCAAGTTCCAGCTCGAGATGGGCGGCAAGAATCCGATGGTCGTGCTGGACGATGCCGACCTGACCGTCGCCGTGGAGGCGGCGGCCAATTCGGGCTTCTTCTCGACCGGCCAGCGCTGCACCGCTTCCTCGCGGCTGATCGTCACGGACGGCATCCATGATCGTTTCGTCGCGGCGCTGACGGAGAAGCTGAAGACGCTCACCATCGACAATGCGCTGAAGAAGGGGACGCATATCGGTCCGGTCGTGGACGAAAAGCAGCTCGGCCAGGACACCGACTATATCGAGATCGGCAGGAAGGAAGGCGCGAAGCTCGCCTTCGGCGGCGAGGTGCTGGAACGCGAGACCCCCGGCTTCTACCTGCAACCGGCGCTGTTCACCGAAGCGACCAACCAGATGCGCATCTCGCGCGAAGAGATCTTCGGCCCGGTCGCCTCCGTCATCCGCGTCAAGGATTACGACGAGGCGCTGGCGGTGGCCAACGACACGCCCTTCGGCCTGTCGGCCGGCATCGCCACGACCAGCCTCAAGCACGCCACGCATTTCAAACGCAACTCGGAAGCGGGCATGGTGATGGTCAATCTGCCGACTGCCGGCGTGGATTTCCACGTGCCCTTCGGCGGCCGCAAGGGGTCGTCCTACGGCCCGCGCGAACAGGGCAAATACGCCGCCGAGTTCTTCACCGTGGTGAAAACCGCCTACACGCTGGCGTAAGAAACGGCCGGTCACCCCGAGCCGGGCAGGGCGCCCGGTCGGGGGAAAGCGGCTCCGCCAGGCGGGGCGCCGCCGCGTCGCGATGTTGCGGCTCGCATGTCGGGAAAAATGGCGTCCACGGCAGGATTCGAACCTGCGACCCCAGGATTCATACCACTTCGGCTTCCGCCGCCGCCCTGGGGCGTTCGTGGTCTGGACTGTCCCTTCGCCGTGGGCCCGAAGGCCTTTAGGCGCCGCCCGTCCAGTCTCTACACCTTCCCGTTTCCGGGCTTGGCTCGGGATCGGCTGGCCAGAACGGCTTGAGCTTTCCCCGACTTTGAGCGGATTCACCGCGCCGTTTCCGGGCGCGGTGCCCAATTTCCTAGGAATCCTGTGCTCTATCCGACTGAGCTACGTGGACTTGCGATCCTCTTAGCAAGGAGCGGATGCCGCGTCACCGGATTTTTTGCTCTCTTTTCTCAAGCGGCAAGAGCCGTCTCGGCGAGCCTGACCCAATAGCTGATGCCGTGGGCAATCGCCTCGTCGTCGAAGTCGTAGGCCGGGTGATGAAGGCCGGCGCTGTCGCCGTTGCCTATGAAGATGAAGGCGCCCGGCCGGGCGTTCAGCATATAGGAGAAGTCCTCGCCGCCCATCAGCGGCGGCATGTCGCGCCGGACATTGCCGTCGCCGGCGATCCCGGCGGCGACGTCGCCGGCGAACACGGTCTCGTCCGCATGGTTGAAGGTGACCGGATAGTTGGCGTCGTAATCCACCTCGATGGCGGCGCCGAAGGTCGCCGCGACGCCGGCGCAGACGGCGTGGATACGCTTTTCGGCGTTCTGCGCCACCTCCTGCTTGAGCGTGCGCACCGTGCCGGCCAATTCGGCTGTTTCGGGAATGACGTTATAGGCGTCGCCGGCGTGGAACTTGGTGATCGACACGACCAGTGATTCGATCGGGTCCGTATTGCGCGACGCGATCGCCTGCAAGGCCGTGACCAGGTGCGAGCCGACGACGATGGGGTCGATCGTGACGTGCGGCTGGGCGGCATGGCCGCCACGGCCCTTGATGCGGATGGTGATCTCGGCCGTGGCCGCCATGATGGGGCCGGGCCTGATGGCGAAATGCCCGACCGGCAGGCCCGGCATGTTGTGCATGCCGAACACCTTGTCGATGGCGAACCGCTCCATCATGCCGTCCTTCACCATCTCGTTGCCGCCGCCGCCGCCTTCTTCCGCCGGCTGGAAGATCACCGCCACGGAGCCGGCGAAATTGCGGGTCTCGGCAAGGTATTTCGCGGCGCCGAGCAGCATGGCCGTGTGGCCGTCATGGCCGCAGGCGTGCATCTTGCCGGGGGTGGCTGAGGCATAGGGCTTGCCGGTGATCTCGGTGATCGGCAGCGCGTCCATGTCGGCGCGCAGGCCGACGGTGGCGCCGTCACCCTTGCGGCCGCGGATGATGCCAACGACGCCGGTCTTGCCGAGGCCCGTCACCACCTCGTCGCAACCGAATTCCTTCAGCTTCCCGGTCACGAAGGAAGCGGTCTCGAACACATCGAAGTTCAGTTCCGGATTGCGGTGCAGGCGACGGCGCCATTCGGCGACTTCGCCCTGCATCTCGGCCGCGCGGTTGAGGATCGGCATACTTCGACACTCTCGCTTCTTGGGGCCGGATCATGGTTCCGGACCTGCTGGTTCATTTGTGATCGGACCGTGTTTTGCCATTGTGAGGTCACATAGGCTAAATACCAGCGTGACGCCGTGGCCCGACGAGAAGGATTCGAGCCACCTTCACGGCGGCCCCGTGGCGAAATCTTACGGAGGCCGGGGCGGCTACTGCAAGAGCGATTTCGGATCATATGATGAGCCACAGGCTTTCGACCATTTTCCTTGCCGCTGCGTCGGCGCTTGTTTCCCCGCTGGTTCCGGTGCTTTCGACGGCCGCGCACGCCAATCCGACCATGCTGTTCGACCTCGACAGCGGGCGGGTCATCGAGCACGAGGAAGCATTCAAGCGCTGGTATCCGGCCTCGCTGTCCAAGCTGATGACGGCTTATGTCGCCTTCCGGGCCATCCAGGCGGGCGACGTCGCGCTCGATTCGCCGATCAAGATGACCAAGCACGCCGCCGCCGAGCCACCATCGAAGATGGGACTCAAGCCGGGAACGGTGATGCGGCTCGATACGGCGCTGGAGATGATGCTGGTGAAGTCGGCCAACGACATCGCCATGACCGTGGCGGAGAATATCGGCGGCTCGCAGGCTGCGTTCGCCGAGCGCATGAACGCCGAGGCCGCGAGGCTCGGCATGACCGGCTCGCATTTCGTCAATCCCAACGGGCTGTTCTCGCCCGAGCAGTACACGACGGCACGGGACCTCGCGCTGCTGGTGACGGCGCTGCGGCGCGACTTTCCGCAATACCAGCCGTGGTTCTCCATCGAGGGGCTGGCGTTCGGCAAGCGGACCATTCCCAACTACAATCTGCTGATCGGCCGCTATGCCGGCGCGGACGGCATGAAGACGGGCTTCGTGTGCGCCTCCGGGTTCAACCAGATCGGCTCGGCGACGCGTAACGGCCGCACGCTGGTGGCGGTGGTGCTGGGCGAGAAGAGCGCGATCAGCCGCGCCGAAGCCGCGGCGCGCCTGCTCGACGTCGGTTTCGCGGTGCCGAACGGCAGCACGACCACGATCGCGACGCTGAAGCCCTATGGCGACACGGTTTCGCCCAACGACATGCGCGACGTCGTCTGCCACAAGAAGACGGCGGCCGAGCAGTCCGAGGCACCGCCGGCCAAGGCTGCCGCGGACAAGCCCAAATCGCCCTACCAGGAAAAGCTCGCCCATCCGACGCTGGTCGCCATCAGCCTCGGCGGCGCCACCGGTCCGGTGCCAAAGGCCATGCAGGACGAGAACGGCAACGCCTTCGCGGACGTGCCCATACCCGGCTGGCGTCCCGACCTGCCGCCGCCGGCCGGATTCGAGGCGGCTTCGGCGCAGGGCGACCGGGCGGGCGGCAACTGATGGCTGCCTTTCCCATTCCCGTCACGGTGCTGACCGGCTTCCTCGGTGCGGGCAAGACGACGCTGCTCAACCGGCTGCTGAAGGACCCGGCGCTGGCCGACACTGCCGTCATCATCAACGAATACGGCGACGTCGCCATCGACCATCTCCTCGTGGAGCAGGCGTCGGACGGGATCATCCAGCTTTCGGACGGGTGCCTGTGCTGCACAGTGCGCGGCGAACTGGTCGATACGCTGGCCGATCTCGTCGATCGGCTCCAGACCGGCAGGATCGAGCGGCTGGCGCGCGTGGTCATCGAGACGACGGGCCTCGCCGACCCGGCGCCGGTCATGCAGTCGATCATGGGCCATCCGGTGCTGGTGCAGGCGTTCCGGCTGGACGGCGTCGTCACGCTGGTGGACGCCGTCAACGGCGCGGCCAATCTCGACGTTCATGTCGAGGCGCTCAAGCAGGCGGCGGTGGCCGACCGGCTGGTACTGACCAAGACGGATATTGCCGACGAAAAGACGGTGGATGCGCTGAAGGCGCGCCTGCACGACATCAATCCGGGCGCCCGCGTGCTTGAGGTCCAGGATGCCAACGTCGCCGACCTGTTCGATTGCGGGCTCTACAATCCGGCGACGAAAAGCGCGGATGTGCGCCGCTGGCTGGGCGAGGCCGAAGCGCACGCGGATCATGATCATCACGACCACGACGATCATCATCATGATCATGACGGCCACGATGGGCATGGTGGGCATGGACATGACCACCATCATCACGACGAGCGGGTAAAGACGCATTCGCTGGTGCATGATGGTCCGGTTGCCTATGCCGCGATCGAGATGTTCCTCGATCTGCTGCGCTCGGCGCATGGCGACAGGCTGTTGCGCATGAAGGGGGTAATCGAGCTGAGGGAGGACCCCTCGCGCCCGCTGGTGATCCATGGCGTACAGCGCCTTCTGCATCCGCCGGCGCGGCTGCCTGCGTGGCCGGACGACCGGCGCGGCACGCGGCTGGTGCTGATCACACTCGACATGCCGGGGGACTATGTCGCCCGCCTGTTCTCGGCGCTCACCGACAGGCCGGCCGTCGACACGCCCGATCGGGCAGCGCTGGAAAACAATCCGCTGGCCATCGCTGGGCGGTAATTTTTCTTCCTGCAAGGCAGGACTGTGGCGGCCGTCGTTTACCCCCACCCCTAACCCCTCCCCGCAAGGGGGAGGGGGACTTTGCGGCAGCGTTGCGACGCGCCGGCATAGTTTTTTCTGGGTGAAACGGCAGTGCCAGCGTCTCCCTCCTCCTTGCGGGGAGGGGACAGGGGTGGGGGTCCGACACCATAGGCGACGCCTCAGCTGTCGGCACCGTCCCTTCGGGACACCTTCTCCCGTAAACGGGGAGAAGGAACGCCGCTACTGCCGCCGCGCTCCACCAGGAACCTGTGGCCGCCGTCGCCTGCGCGTACTGTCTCGATCAACAGATGGCCAGTCTCGGCGCAGAAGGCGGGAATGTCGATCGCGGCGAGCGGATCGGTCGTTTCCAGCCACAGCCGCCGTCCGGGTGGCATGGCCGCCAGCCGCTTGCGCGCCTTCAGGACCGGCAGCGGGCAGTTCAGCCCCTTGAGATCGTAGACGGCATGGCCGTCGTCCGTGGAAACGGGCAAGGCGGCGGGCTCAGCCGCCGAACATGCCGAACAGGCGCTTTTTCATCTTCGACATCACGCCGCCGTCGTCCGCTGCCGTCTGGGTGACGGCTTCCGGCGCCGGCGCGGGCGCGACGATGGTCGCCGTCGACTCGGGCTGTGCGGTCTTCGCGGCCTTGGCTTCGGCAAGACGCTGCTTCTCGGCTTCCTTCGCGGCCTTTGCCGCGGCGACGGCTGCGGTTTTTTCTTCCTCGGCCTTCTGCTTGGCCGCCTTCTCGGCGTCGATGGCCGCCATCTTGCGGCCGAGCGGCGAATCGATGCGTCCCATGCGGGACGTCTCGGTGACTGAGCCGTCCGAATTCAACGATGGCGGCTCGATCGGCACGCGCTCGCCGCGCGCCCGGCGCTTCGACCAGTCGGCGACGATCGCGGCTTCCTTGGTGCCGAGGATGGAGGCTTTCGGCGCCGGCTTGGCGCCGCCGAGTGCGGCGTTGAAGGCGGCATCGTATTTGCTCTGGTATTCGGTGTAGGCGACCTTCAGCGCATCCGGCTGGGTCGTCGTGGGGCAGGCGCCGGCCGGGCTGAATGCCTGGCCGTCGGCCGCGACCTGGTTGAAGACGTAGCGCTTCTCGCAGACATCGACCTTCGGCGGCACCTTGGTGATCTCGAAATTGTCGTAGCCGACCTTCAGCATCTTCCAGAAATTGTAGTTCGGGTCGTTGCGGTAGCGTGCCATGTTGGCCGCGGTCATCCGGAACGGGAAGGCCTCGATCTGGATTTCCTTCTGGCCGCCGCGGAAAGCGTCACGGCCGAATGCGTAGATCTCCTCGATCTGCGGATCGGTCATGGAGTAGCAGCCCGACGAGGAGCAGGCGCCGTGAACCATCAGGTTCGCGCCGGTGCGGCCGTTGACCTTGTCGTAGGCGTTCGGGAAGCCGATGTTGAAGGAGAGATGATAGCTCGACTTCGGATTCATCTGCGCGGGACGGACCGTGTAGAAGCCTTCCGGCGCCTGGCGGTCGCCCTCGGTGTATTTGGGGCCGAGCTTGCCCGACCATTTGCAGATCGGATAGGTGGCGATGATGTCGTAGCGGCCGTTGCGCTTCTGTTTCCAGATCTCGACGGTGTTCTCTTCCTTGAAGATGCGCGCCATGATCGGCGCGCCCTTGTCCATGTCCTTGGCGCGCATGGAGGCGAGGATTTTCTGCGGCAGTTCGCGGTTGGCGTATTGCGGTGCGAAGTCCTTGACCGAGGATTCGGTGCAGCCGGCGATGCCGAGCGCTGCAATCAACATTCCGGTACGGGCGAGCTTGGTGAGCATGACCAAAGGTTTCGTCTGTTTTTCTTGCGCGGCCGGGTTGCAGGCGTCCGACCGCAGGCTGTCTCGACCCTAAAGTCGTTAACCTTGAGATTTCATTACCACAAAGGGCCGCCAGATGCCTCTTTCAGCCGAAAGCAAAGGCATTTTTGTGGCGGAAACGCCGCGGGGCGGCCATAATTCGCCCCGAGTGAGCGTGGTTTCCTAGAGATTACGCCCCATGGCGAGATATTTCTCGCGGCGCTGCTCGCGGAAATCGGCGTTGGAGGCGGCAAACTCCTTCAGCGTGCCGGCAACAAGGTCGCCGGTGGCGGCGATGACCGTCTCCGGTGCCCGGTGGGCGCCGCCGAGCGGCTCGGCGATGATGGCGTCGATCACCTTCATCTCCAGAAGGTCCTGCGCGGTGATCTTCATATTGGTGGCGGCGTCCTTCGAGCGCGTGGTGTCGCGCCACAGGATCGATGCCGCGCCCTCCGGCGAGATTACCGAATAGATCGCGTGCTCGAGCATGTAGACGCGATTGGCGGTGGCGATGGCGATGGCGCCCCCGGAGCCGCCCTCGCCGATGACCACCGAGATCGACGGCACTTTCAGCGCCAGGCAGGCGGAGGTCGAGCGGGCGATCGCCTCGGCCTGGCCGCGCTCTTCCGCGCCGACGCCCGGATAGGCGCCGGCCGTATCGACCAGGGTCACCACCGGAATCCCGAAGCGATCCGCCAGGTCCATGATGCGCACCGCCTTGCGGTAGCCTTCCGGCCGCACCGAGCCGAAATTGTGCCTGAGCCGGCTGGCCGTATCCGAGCCCTTTTCCTGTCCGATGACGGCCACCGGCTCGCCGCGGAAGCGGGCGAAGCCGCCGACGATAGCCTCGTCCTCGCCGAAATTGCGGTCGCCTGCCAGCGCGGTGAAATCGGTAAACAGGCCCTTGATGTAGTCGATGCAGTGCGGGCGGTCGGGATGGCGGGCCACCTGCACTTTCTGCCACGGCGTCAGCGCCTTGTAGACGTCGCGCAGGGCATCGCGCGAACGCTTCTCGAGGCGCGCGATCTCATCGCCGACATCGACGGACTCGCCATTGTCGGCGAGCTTCTTCAACTCGATGATCTTGCCTTCGAGGTCGGCGACCGGTTTTTCGAAATCGAGATAGTTGTACATTCGCGAGCGGACCAATGCGCCAGGGGGAAGGCGGTACGAGTGGCTGCACAAGGCTGAAGAAAGCGTTGCCAGCCGCGAAAACTTCGCCCTCACATAGCGGCAGCGCGCCTAGTCGGCAAGCGGGTGATGATCGTTGACCAGACGGACCAGCCGCTCCTCCAGCACATGCGTGTAGATCTGCGTGGTCGAAATGTCGGCATGGCCGAGCAATTGCTGGACGGCGCGCAGGTCGGCGCCGTTCTGCAGCAGGTGGCTGGCGAAGGCGTGGCGCAGGACATGCGGCGACACCTTCGCCGAGGCGATGCCGGCGCGGGCGGCCAGCGCCTTCAGGTCGCGCGCGAAGACCTGGCGCGGCAGATGGCCGCTTTCGGACGCAGCGGGGAAGAGGAACGGGCTTTCGGCCATCGCCGGCACAGTCTCGCGCGCGCCAAGCCATGCTTTCATCGCCGCGCGCGCCTTGGCCGAAAGCGGCACCATGCGTTCCTTGTTCCCCTTGCCGCGCACGATGAAGAAGCGCTCGTCGCGCAGCGCCACGGTCACCGGCAGTCCGACCAGTTCCGAAACGCGCAGGCCCGTCGCATAAAGAACCTCCACCAGAGCATGCAGGCGCAGCGCCGACACGCGCCCGCCGCTATCGCCTGCGGTCGTCGCTTCCACGGCCGCTCGGTCGAGCAGCCGCCCGGTCTCCTCCTCGCTCATGGTCTTCGGCAGCGGTCGCCCTTTGCGCGGACTGTCGAGCGTTCCGGTGGGGTCGTCCGCGCGCAGGCCCTCGGCGTAAAGGAACCTGAAGAACTGGCGCAGCGCCGACAGTTTGCGCGCCTGTGAGGTTGGCGCGAAGCCTTCGTCGGCGATTTCCGCCAGGCAGGCGCGCAGGTCGGCAGGGGACGCGTTCGCCAGCCCGCCGGATATACGGTTTGCCGCGTCCTCGAGGTCGCGGCGATAGCTGTCCAGCGTGTTCTGGGCCGCCCCACGCTCGGCGCTCATCATTTCCAGGAAGGCATCAATACGCGCCGCGCTGTTCATTGCTCGACCATTCCGGGTTCCGCTATTCCGGAGCCGGGCTTCCGGGCAGGGTCCAGCCGGTCCGGCGGGATTTTTACGGAGAGCTCCGTTTGCTTCGGCTCAACGAACATGACCAGCGCGAACATCGTGCCGTAGGCGAGGCCGGCGAGCACGGCGAGGATCAAGACGAAGCGGAACAGGGTCGGCATGATGGGGGCGGGATCCGTCGCGCTCTGCTCAAGGGGTGCGTGCCGTTATGGGACGGCCTTCCTCCTATTTCAAGGCCGGCCGGGACGGATGACGGGCCTGTCATGCTTGACGCAACGGGGCTTTTCATGTCGATACGCCGGCGAAAGGGAATTGCATGTCCGCTCGTTCCGCCAACGCGATGCCGCATGGTTACGCTGCGCTGCTTGCCGCGCTTGGCGCGCGCTCGGTCGTCTTCGTAGGGCTGATGGGCGCGGGCAAGACCGCCATCGGCCGCAAGGTCGCGGGCATGCTCGGCCTGCCCTTCATCGATTCCGACCACGAGATCGAGAGCGTCTCGCGCATGACCATTCCCGAGCTCTTCGAGCAGTATGGCGAGACCGAATTCCGGTCGCTGGAACAGCGCGTCATCCTGCGCCTGCTGGAGAACGGGCCGCAGGTACTGTCGACCGGCGGCGGGGCCTTCATGAATCCCCAGACGCAGGAAGCCGTCCACGCCCACGGCGTGTCGGTCTGGCTGAAGGCCGACCTCGACCTCCTGATGGAGCGTGTTTCCAAGAAGCAGAACAGGCCGCTGCTCAGGAACGACGACCCGCGCGGCGTGCTGGCGAGGCTGATGGACGAGCGCTATCCGGTCTATGCGAAGGCCGACATCACGGTGACGACCCGCGACGAACGCAAGGATGTGATCGCGGCCGAGACTGTCGAGGCGCTGGCACGTCATCTGGACCCGGCGGAGGCGCCGGTGGGGGAAGCACGGTCATGAGCGAGCCGGTCAGGATAGAGGTGGGTCTCGGCGCGCGCGCCTACGACATATTGATCGGTCCAGGGCTCTTGGAGCGCGCGGGCGAGGAAATCGCGGCGAGGCTGCCCGGCGCGCGGGTGGCGATCGTCACCGACGAGAACGTCGCGGCGGCGCAACTGCCGGTGCTGCAGACCGGGCTCGACAGGGCCGGCGTCGCGTCCGCCGTTGTCACCCTGCCGCCGGGCGAGAAGACCAAGAGCTTTTCCCATCTGCAGGAGGTGGTGGACGGCGTACTCGCGGCGAAGCTGGAGCGGCGCGACGCGGTGATCGCGCTGGGCGGCGGCGTCATCGGCGATCTTGCCGGCTTCGCCGCCGGCATCGTGCGGCGCGGCATGGACTTCATCCAGGCGCCGACGTCGCTGCTGGCGCAGGTCGATTCCTCCGTCGGCGGCAAGACGGGCATCAACAGCGCGCGCGGCAAGAACCTCGTCGGCGTCTTCCATCAGCCGAAGCTCGTGCTGGCGGACACCGCCGCGCTCGACACGCTGCCGCCGCGCGAATTCCGCGCCGGCTATGCCGAGGTGGCCAAATACGGGCTGATCGACCGGCAGGATTTCTTCGCCTGGCTGGAAGAGAACTGGCGCGAGGTGTTCTCCGGCGGTGCGGCCCGCATCGAGGCGATCGCGCAATCCTGCCGCGCCAAGGCGGACGTGGTGGCGCGCGACGAGTTCGAGACCGGCGACCGCGCGCTGCTCAATCTCGGCCACACCTTCGGCCATGCGCTGGAAGGCGCGGTCCAGTATGACGGGGCGCGGCTGGTGCATGGCGAAGCGGTGGCCATCGGCATGGCGTTGGCGCACAGGTTCTCGGCGCGTATGAACCTTGCCAGCCCCGACGACGCGGCGCGGGTCGAGGCGCATCTGAAGGCGGTCGGCCTGCCGTGGCGCCTGGCCGATGTGCCGGGCGGCCTGCCGGACGCCGAGGCGCTGTTGTCGTTCATCGCGCAGGACAAGAAGGTGAGCCGCGGCGCGCTGACCTTCATCCTGACGCGCGGCATCGGACAGGCGTTCATCGCCAGGGACGTGCCGGCATCGGAGGTGCTCTCCTTCCTGAAGGAGAACCATCCGGGCCTGAAGGAGAACCGTCCGGGATGAGCACGGCCGGCTGGATCGTCGCCGCGGTCCTGGCGGCGCTGGGGCTCCTGGCCGCTCTGCTGCGCGATCGACTGGCGAGGGCGATGGGTTATGTGCCGGTTGCGGCGGATCAAGCGGCGGCGAGCTTGCCGGGCGACGGCGAAGCGGCGCAGGCGACCGATGCGTCCACCGCGCAGGGCCGGCGTCTCGACGCGCTGTTCGAGCTGACCGAACTCAACGAGCTCGAAGTCTCGGATGTCATGGTCCACCGCACCAACATGCGCTCCGTCAATGCCGACCTGCCGTCCGAGACGGTGGTGCGCGAGATCCTGCAAAGCCCGCACACGCGCATGCCGCTCTGGCGAGGCTCGCTCGACAACATCATCGGCATCCTGCACGCCAAGGACCTGCTGCGCGCCCTCAACGAGGCGGGAAACGATTTTGCCCGGATCGATGTCGTCAAGATCGCCGCCAGGCCCTGGTTCGTGCCCGACACCACGACCTTGCAGGAGCAGCTCAACGCGTTCCTCAGGCGCAAGGCCCATATCGCCATCGTGGTCGACGAATATGGCGAGGTCGAGGGGCTGGTGACGCTGGAGGACATCATCGAGGAGATCGTCGGCGAAATCGCGGACGAGCACGACATCGACATGCAGGGCGTGCGCCAGGAAGCGGACGGCTCGGTGGTGGTGGATGGCACCGTGCCGATCCGCGACCTCAACCGCGCGCTGGGCTGGAGCCTTCCCGACGACGAGGCGACGACGATCGCGGGCCTGGTCATCCACGAGACGCGGTCCATCCCCGACGAGCGGCAGGCCTTCACCTTCCACGGCAAGCGCTTCGTGGTGATGAAGCGCGACAAGAACCGTATCGCGCGGCTGAGGATCAGGCCGGTGGTCGAGGGTCAGATCCGTATATGATGACCATGGTCATTGACCATGGTCATATTTTTTCGATATGATCGTGCGATGGAGGTGGCCATGACCGCACACGTGTCAAAATCGAAATTCAAGGCAAAGGCATTGGAGTATTTTCGCCAGATCGAAGCGAGCGGCGAACCCATCGTCATCACCGAGCACGGCAAGCCGAAACTGGAGGTGCGTCCCATCGCCGAAGATACGCGCGATCCGCTCGACATCCTGAAAGGATCGGTGCTGTGGTATGACGATCCATTCGGGCCGGCCGTCGACGAGGACGAATGGGAAGCGCTTCGGTGATCGTCATCGACACCCACATATTGTTGTGGTGGTTTTCCGGTGACGAAGCGCGCTTGAGCACACCTGCGCTCAGAGCCCTTGAAAGCGAGCGAGAGAAGGGAACCATCTTCGTGTCGTCAGCGACCGCGTGGGAGATCGCGGTTCTGACATCGAGAAAGAGGATCGGCCTTTCCAGCGATGTTTTCGAATGGCTCGAGACGGTTGGCCGCGCCGCCGCAATAAAATTCGTTCCGATCGACAATGAGATCGCAGTTCGAAGCACGCGACTCGGGGATGACTTTCACAAGGATCCCGGCGACAGATTTATCGTCGCCACCGCCCAGAAACTGGGCGCTCCACTCGTTACTGCCGACGAAAAGATAAGGCGCTATGCGGGCGTCGAAACGATCTGGTAGTCACCACCGGACTTTTTCGCCCGGCGCCGCCGGCTCGATGGCGAGCGCATGCAGGCCGGCCTTCAGTTCCGGCGTCAGAAGTTCGTTCACTGCGCGGTGGCGCTCGATACGGCTCATGCCGGCAAAGGCCGGCGCGACAATGCGGACGCGGAAATGCGTCTCGCCGGTGCCGTCGAATTCCTGTTCCTCGCCGTTCTCGAGATGATGATGGCCGGCATGGAGGTGGCTTTCGTTGACGACGGAAAGCCGCTCCGGTGAAAATGCTTCCGTCAGCTTCTTCTCGATCGTCGCCTGTATGGACATGGCAGGCCTCCTTCACCACATAGACGGCATTGTCCCACTATGGCCACACCGCCGGTCTTTAAGCCGCGATTCAGCGGTTAGGGCGATCATCGCCGAAATGTCAATTCTTGTTTCGCATCCGCGAACGCCCCATAAGTCGGGTTCAATGAAAGCCTATCCGAAATATTTCGAGAAGATTCGCATCCGGCCGGAAAAGGACGCCGAGCTGAAGTCGCATGCGCCGCTGTGCCAGTGGGACGGATGCCGCGAGCCTGGCACGCATCGCGCGCCGGTCGGCCGGATGAAGGAAGGCGAGTATTTCCGATTCTGCTTCGAGCACGTGAAGGAATACAACAAGAGCTTCAACTATTTTTCCGGACTGGCGGATACCGATGTCGCGCGCTTCCAGAAGGAGGCGCTGACCGGCCACCGGCCGACCTGGAAGATGGGGACGGCCGGCGGAGCGCGCTTCTCGCCCGACTTCGCGCAATCGCGCTCGGGCCGCGCCGGCTACTATCGCAGCGTGCGCGATCCCTTCAACTTGTTCAACGAGGGTCGCGCGAGCACGCCGCCGCGCGAGCGCAAGGCGCGCCCGCTTGAGGCCAAGGCGCTGGAAACGCTTGGCCTTGATACAAAGGCGACTGGCGCCGAGATCAAGGCGCGCTATAAGCAGCTTGTAAAGCGCCACCATCCCGACTCGAATGGCGGCGACAGAGGTTCGGAAGACCGGTTCCGCGATGTGCTGCAGGCCTATCGCGTGCTGAAGCAGGCGGGGCTTTGCTGACAAGGCTCCGGCGCCTTTTCCCGCTTTCTTATGCCGGGAAAAGGTTCTAAGACCGCCCCCGGACGGACAGGATTGCCGGCGAGGCCGAGCGCTTCGCCCGTGGAGACGTTGAGACGCATGAACAAGGTCGATCGAGACATGGCCAACCTGCCCGACACGACGGTGTCGGTGAAGGACACATTCGGCTTCGAATCCAAGATGGTGGTGCCCGCCTATTCGGAGGCGACCGAGCACGTGCCGGACGTCGACCCGGACTATTTGTTCGACCAGGCCACCACACAGGCGATTCTCGCCGGCTTCGCCTATAACCGCCGCGTCATGGTGTCCGGCTATCACGGCACCGGCAAGTCGACCCATATCGAGCAGGTCGCGGCGCGGTTGAACTGGCCCTGCGTGCGCGTCAACCTCGACAGTCATGTCAGCCGCATCGACCTCGTCGGCAAGGACGCCATCGTGCTGCAGGACGGCCAGCAGGTGACCGAGTTCCGCGACGGCATCCTGCCCTGGGCCTACCAGCACAATGTCGCGCTGTGCTTTGACGAATACGACGCCGGCCGGCCCGACGTGATGTTCGTCATCCAGCGCGTGCTGGAATCATCGGGTCGCCTGACGCTGCTCGACCAGAGCCGCGTCATCCGCCCACACCCGGCCTTCCGCCTGTTCGCGACCGCCAACACGGTCGGCCTCGGCGACACGACCGGTCTCTATCACGGCACGCAGCAGATCAACCAGGCGCAGATGGACCGCTGGTCGATCGTCACGACGCTGAACTACCTGCCGCACGACAATGAAGTGAACATCGTCCTGGCCAAGGCCAAGCACTATCGCAACGCGGAGGGCAGGGACATCGTCAACAAGATGGTACGCGTCGCCGACATGACGCGTTCGGCCTTCATCAACGGCGACCTTTCCACCGTCATGAGCCCGCGCACGGTCATCACCTGGGCCGAGAACGCCGAGATCTTCGGCTCGATCGGCATGGCGTTCCGGCTGACCTTCCTCAACAAGTGCGACGAGCTGGAGCGGCCGGTGGTGGCCGAATTCTACCAGCGCGCCTTTGGCGAGGACCTGCCCGAAAGCGCTGCCAACGTGGTGCTGGGATAAGATAGGGCCCCGATGCCCGGACCCGGCGACAACACGCGCAACAAGCCGAAGAACGGCTCGGACACCGACGTCTTCAAGCGCTCGATGACCGTCACCATGCGCGCCATCGCCGGCGACAAGGAACTCGAGGTCGGCTTCGCCAAGGACCGTCCGGCGCTGGCCGGCAGCCGGGCGCGCTTACCGGAACTCCCCAAGAAGCCGTCGCGCAGCGATGTCGCGGTGACGCGGGGACTCGGCGATTCCATGGCCCTCAAGCGCGCCTGCCACGACCAGCGCGTCCACATGAAACTGGCGCCGGAAGGCAAGCAGGCCCGTGCCATCTTCGATGCCGTCGAGCAGGCTCGCGTCGAGGCGATCGGCTCGCGCATGATGTCGGGCGTCGCCGACAACATCTCCTCCATGCTGGAGGACAAATACGCCAGGGCCAATCTCGCCGACGTCAAGGACCGTGGCGACGCGCCGCTGGAGGAAGCGCTGGCGCTGGTGGTGCGCGAGAAGCTGACCGGCCGCGCGGTGCCGAAGAGCGGCGAGCGGATGGTCGAGCTGTGGCGCTCCTGGATCGAGGAGAAGGCCGGCGCCGATCTCGACGGCCTGGCCGACAAGCTTTCCGACCAGCAGGCCTTCGCGCGCGTCGTGCGCGAGATGCTGGCCTCCATGGATATGGCCGAGGAACTCGGCGACGACCAGGAGAGCGAGGACACCGAGGACGACCAGGACAACCAGCCGCAGGGCGAGGAGCAGAGCGAGGAAGGCGGCGAGGACGATTCCTCCGGCGAGGACACGCAGACCGAAGACGCCGAGGCTTCCGAAGACGAGCAGGAGGGTGCCGAAGCCGAGGCGACCGAGGCGACGTCCGAGGACCTTGCCGAGGAAGAGGCCGATGCCGAGACGCCCGGCGAGGCCAAGCGCAAGGACAATCCGTTCGATTCCCTGTCGAAGGACATCGATTACAAGGTCTACACCACGCAGTTCGACGAGACCGTCGGCGCTGAGGAGCTCTGCGACGAGGAAGAACTCGACCGGCTGCGCGCCTTCCTCGACAAGCAGCTCGCCAATCTCTCGGGCGTGGTCGGGCGGCTCGCCAACCGCCTTCAGAGACGCCTGATGGCGCAGCAGAACCGGTCCTGGGACTTCGACCTCGAAGAAGGTTATCTCGACCCGGCGCGACTGGTACGCGTGGTCATCGACCCGATGCAGCCGTTGTCCTTCAAGCAGGAGCGCGACACCAAGTTCCGCGATACGGTGGTGACGCTTGTGCTCGACAATTCCGGCTCGATGCGCGGCCGCCCGATCACGGTGGCCGCCACCTGCGCCGACATCCTGGCGCGCACGCTGGAGCGCTGCGGCGTCTCGGTGGAAATCCTCGGCTTCACCACCCGCGCCTGGAAGGGCGGGCAGGCGCGCGAGAAGTGGCTGAAGGACGGCAAGCCCGCCAGCCCCGGCCGGCTGAACGACCTTCGCCACATCGTCTACAAATCGGCCGATGCGCCGTGGCGGCGTGCGCGGCGTAATCTCGGCCTGATGATGCGCGAGGGGCTGCTCAAGGAGAACATCGACGGCGAGGCGCTGCTTTGGGCGCATCACCGGCTGATCGGCCGGCCCGAGCAGCGCAAGATCCTGATGATGATCTCGGACGGCGCGCCGGTCGACGATTCGACGCTGTCGGTCAATCCGGGCAACTATCTGGAACGGCACCTGCGCGCCGTCATCGACCTGATCGAGACCCGTTCGCCGGTCGAACTGCTGGCCATCGGCATCGGACACGACGTGACGCGCTACTATCGCCGCGCCGTCACCATCGTCGACGCCGAGGAACTCGCCGGCGCCATGACGGAGCAGCTCGCCTCGCTGTTCGGCGAGGAAAGCGCGCGTGGATCGCGCGGCGCGGGGCTGCGGCGCGCCGGATGAGGCTGGCGCCATCCGAGGCAATCGGCAGCCTTCGCCGGTTCGTCACGGCACTGTCCCTGACGCTGGCGCTTCCAGCCTTCGCCGCCGACCGTCCCGCCGTCGAGCCGATCGACGTCACTGTGCGCCGGATCGACAGCTTCCGCCCCGCCCATCCGGACGAGAAGCGGTTCGGCGCGCTCGAATTCGTCGGCGGGCTGGAGCTGTCCGGGCCTTCCTCCGATTTCGGTTCGTTCTCGGCGTTCCGCTTCCTGAAACCGGGCGGTGATTTCATCGGCGTCGCCGACACCGGCTTCTGGTTCTTCGGCACGGTGCAGCACGACGCGCAGGGACGGCCGAGCGGCGTCGCCGGCTTCCACATGCAGCGGATGATCGATGCGAACGGCCGGCCCGTCGAGGACAAACGGCATGGCGACGCCGAGGCGCTGGACGTGCGCGACGGCATCGCCACCGTCGGCTTCGAGCGCGATCACCGCATCGAGCAGTTCCGGATCGAGCCGGGAAACATGAAGGGGGCGTTCCGCCAGCTCGACTTTCTCGTGCCGAAGCGGGAGCTGCGGCAGAACCGCGGTTTCGAGACCGTGGTCCATGCGCCGCCGGACGGCCCGCTCGGCGGTACTCTGGTCGCCGTCTCGGAAAAGAGCATCGACCAGCATGGCAACATCTTCGGCGCGATCATCGAAGGCCCGCGCAAGGGCGTCTTCACGGTGAAGCGCACTGACGGTTTCGATATTTCGGACGGAACCTTCCTGCCGGACGGCGACCTGCTGCTTCTGGAGCGCAGCTATACCTTCCTGACCGGGGTGCGGCTGCGGCTGCGGCGCATCGCCGGGAAGGACATCGCCAAGGGCGCGGTGCTCGACGGGCCGGTGCTGATGCAGGCCGACATGAGCCAGCAGATCGACAATATGGAAGGCATCGACGCCTGGGTCCGCGAGGACGGGGCGGTGGTGGTGTCGCTCATCTCAGACGACAACCAGTCGATCCTGCAGCGCAATCTCTATCTGGAGTTCGTCCTGCACGCCGATTGAGTGGCGGCGCGGTTCAGGAGCGCCCTCAGGGCCTGCCTACCGGCTTTACGGCAATCCAGACGACATGGCGCGCGCCGCTTTTGCCGTTGGCGCGCACCTTGTTCTCCTCGACGGCGAAACCCGCGTTGCGAAGCCGCCGGGTGAAGCCGTGATCCGCGCCAGAGGACCAGACGGCGAGCACGCCGCCGGGCTCGAGCGCTGCCCGGGCTTCGCCAAGGCCAACCCTGCTATAGAGCCGGTCGTTGGCCGCGTGGACGATGCCTTCCGGCCCGTTGTCGACGTCGAGCAGGATCGCGTCCCATGCCGATTTCCGCGTGCGGATGACCTCGCCGACATCGGCTTGCCTGACGGTGACGCGCGGGTCGTCGAGGCAATTTCCGAACACATCCGCCATCGGCCCGCGCGCCCAGGCGACGACCGCCGGCACCAGCTCGGCCACCGTGACCCCGGCGTCATCGCCGAGGGCGGCGAGCGCGGCGCGCAGGGTGAATCCCATGCCCAGCCCACCGATCAGGATCTTCGGGTGCGCGCGACCGCGGATCCGTTCGCAGGCGAGCGTCGCCAGTGCCTGTTCGGAACCACTCAACCGGCTGTTCATCAGCTCGTTGGCGCCGAGCATGATGGAGAATTCGGCGCCGCGCCGTTTCAGCCGAAGCTCGCCGCTTCCGTCGGGAAGCGCGGCGCTGTCGAGGGCGATCCAGGGAATCACGTCGCGGGTTTCACGTGCCTGCCGGGACGGGGGCCGGCTGCATCCAGCGCGCGGCGATCAGGCGATAGGGGATGAGCGCGAAGACGGCGATGATCAGCTTCACCGAAAGGTCGCCGAAGGCCCACGAAATCCAGCGCATGGTCTCGACCGGAAACGCGCCCATCAGCGGGGCCTGCTCGAGCGCGAAGGAATCGCCCGGGCCGACGAAGGCGAAGGCGACCGAGAACGCGACGGAGAAGAACACCACCGTGTCGAACACCGAACCGACCAGCGTGCCGAAGATCGGCGCGCGCCACCAGCTCTGCCGGCGCAGCCAGTTGAACACGGTGACGTCGAGCAGCTGCGCGGTCAGGAAGGCCGCGCCGGACGCTGCAGCGATGCGCACCAGCCGGTTGGCGGCGATCTCGAACTCGATCAGGCCGGCTTTGAAGAGCAGCGGCGGGATAACGATGGAGCAGGCCACGGCCAGCGTAAAGCCGACGAAGACGATCCTGCGCGCGACGGCAGGCCCGTAGCGGCGATTGGCTAGGTCGGTGACCAGGAAGGCGAAGGGATAGGTGAAGGCGCCCCAAGTCAGGATGTCGGCCAGTGCGAGGCCGCCGACGCTTCCCTGCATGGGAAACTGGACCAGCACGTTTGAGGCGACTACGACGAGCGCCATGGCGGCCACGAAGGGCAGGTAACGGGAGAAGAAACTCATTTTTTTATCCTGGGTAATGGAACCAGTGGAGCGGCCGCTTGAGGTCGCCCGCGGTATCGGTCGCCTGATTGGGCGCCCGGTCAGGCGGCCGGCTGCTCGGCCTGCTTCTTGGCGATCTGCTTCTTCAGAAGGCGGGCGCGCTGGGACAGCGTCTTCTCGTCGGCCTTGGCCAGGAAAGCGTCGAGGCCGCCGCGATGCTCGACCGAGCGAAGCGCGTTGGCCGAGATGCGCAGGCGCACATTCTGGTTCAGCGCTTCTGAGATCAGCGTCACATTGACGAGATTCGGCAGGAAGCGACGCTTGGTCTTGTTGTTGGCATGGCTCACATTGTTGCCGGTCAGGACGGCCTTGCCGGTGAGTTCGCAAGCGCGGGACATTGTTCTACCCTTGGTTCTGTCTCTCGGCCAAACATCCCAATCCGCGCCTGGCGGCGCGCGGGATGCAATGCGGCCTTATGGAAAAGTTGGCGTTCCCATAGTGGCATTTGGCCGGGGCGTCAAGCGCAAGCTGTTCGCAGGATTTCTTACAAACGCCGGATTTGACGCCGAAGGACTGCGACAAGGGACATCATCCTGGATCAGCCGGAGCCGCTCCTGCAATGCCCCATCTGTACCTCGCCCGCCGCTCGCGCCTCTCCGTCTGCGCCCTTGGCCTTTGCGCGCTCGCTACGATGCTGTCCGGCACGGCCGCCGCGCCGGCGGCTGAGCCGAGTTCGTTTCGCGGCGAATACACGGTTTCCTATCTCGGCCTCTCGCTGGCGCGGGCGAGCTTTTCCAGCCGCTATGCCGACGGCGCCTATTCGATCGATGGCAGCGTCGCCAGCGCCGGCCTCGCCACGATCTTCGACGATACGCGCGGCACGCTGAAGGCGACCGGACGCATCGCCGGAGATCAACTGGTGCCGACGGCCTTCCGTGCCGACTACACGTCCGGCAAGAAGGCGTCGTTGGTGGACATCCGCTTCGCCGGCGGGCGGGTCGTTTCCACGAAAGTGCTGCCGCCGCCGAAGAAGCGCGGCAGGAACTGGTTCCCGCTCAGGGCAGGCGATCTGGCGGGCGTCGCCGATCCGATCGCCGCGACGGCGGTGCCGGCGCCGAGCCTCGACAAGGTCTGCGACAGGACCGTGAAGATGTATGACGGCGAGATGCGCGCCAACCTGGTGCTGAGCCCGGTCGAGAAGGGCACGATCGCGGTGACGGGCTACGAGGGTCCGACCGTCACCTGCCGCATGCAGTTCCAGCCGGTTTCCGGCTATCGCAAGGGCCGCAAGGCGCTGGAGTTCCTGAGGACCAAGAGCCGCATCGTCGTGACCTTTGCGCCGCTCGGAAGAACGGGCATATATGCGCCCATCCACGCCACGGTGGGCACGCAGATCGGCACGATCACCATCCACGCGCGGCGTTTCGAGGCAGGCTGAGGCGCGCGACGGCGCGCGTTCCACGGAGAGGACATGGCGCGCGCGACCCTGATCGGCTTCTCGGCGGTGGCGATGTGGGCGCTGCTGGCGCTCCTGACCGACGCATCGGGCTCGATGCCGCCGTTCGAGCTTTCGGCGATCTGCTTCGCCATCGGCACATGCGTCGGGCTTGCCGCCCGGATTTTTTCGCCGCCGCCGCCGGTGCGCGAGCGCATCCCGCCGCAGGTCTGGCTGATCGGCATCGCCGGCCTGTTCGGCTATCACTTCTTCTATTTCACCGCGCTGCGCAACGCGCCGGCGGTGGAAGCGAGCCTCATCGCCTATCTGTGGCCGCTGCTGATCGTGCTGGGCTCGGCGCTGATGCCGGGCGAGAAGCTGGCCTGGAACCATGTCGCCGGGGCGCTTCTCGGCCTCGCCGGCACGGTGCTGATCGTCACCAAGGGCGGCGGGCTGGCTTTTGACGCGCGCTACGGCTTCGGCTATGCGATGGCGGGCGTCTGCGCGCTCCTGTGGTCGTCCTATTCGCTGCTGTCGCGGCGCTTTCCCGAGGTGCCGACCACCGTCGTCACCTGGTTCTGCGCGGCGACTTCGCTCTTGTCGCTCGTCTGCCATCTGGCGCTCGAAGAGACCGTCTGGCCCGAGGGTGCCGTGCAATGGCTGGCGGTGCTCGGGCTCGGGCTGATGCCGGTGGGCGCGGCCTTCTATGCCTGGGACATCGGGGTCAAGCGCGGCAACATCCAGATCCTCGGCGCCGCCAGCTACGCCGCGCCGCTGCTGTCGACGCTGGTGCTGATCGCAGCCGGCTTCGCCGAGCCGAGCTGGCGCATCCTGGCGGCCTGCGTGCTGATTACTGGCGGCGCGGTGCTGGCGGCAAAGTCGATGCTGTTCGGACGGGACGCAAAAGCCTCGGCGGGAGCCGGGGCCTGATGCCGTTTCCCGGCGGCATCGAGGGAACGGCCAACGCGCTGCTGGTGTTCTCCGTCGTCGCCGCGCTGGTCCATGTCTTCGCCGTCGAAGCGGGCGGTTCAAGGCTGCTCAGGATTGCCGTCAGGACGCTGGCGCCGGCGCTGCTGGCTGCCTTGGTCGTCATACGCCACGGCCCGTTGCCGTGGGCTGCCGCGCTCGCGCTGTTCGCCGCCGGCAGCGCGATCTTCTGGGACGAGAGCTGGGAAGCGTTCCTTGCCAGATCGACCGGAGGAAAAGCGCCGCGCCCGCTGCCGTGGGCGGCCTGCTATGTCGTGCTGCTGGCGATCACGCTGGCGTTGCTTCTGGCCTGACGGCCGGTTCCCAGCCGGGCGGCGCCATCTCGAACGAGGCGAAATCGAAGCCGGGCGCCACCGTGCAGCCGACCAGCGTCCATTCGCCGAGGCTTTGCGCCATCTGCCAGCAATCCGCCGGCACCACCGCCTGCGGCCGCTGGCCGGCCGCGAGGTCGCAGCCCAGCACATGCTCGATAACCGGGCCGCCTTCCTCGTGAACGGAGAGTGCCAGTGGCGCGCCGGCATGGAAATGCCAGACCTCGGTGGCATCCCTGACGCGGTGCCAGGCCGAAACCTGGCCGCGCTCCAGCAGGAAATAGATGGCGGTGGAATGGCCGCGGCCGCCCTCGGGCGCATCGCGGAAGGTCTCGACATACCATCCGCCTTCCGGATGCGGCTTCATGTCGAGCGTCGCGACGATGCCGGCGGCGTCCATCGTCAGAAATTGTCCTTGCGGCGGCGGACTTCGGCGAACACTTCTTCGCTGGTGGCCTGCTCCATTCCGAGGAGCTTGCGGATCGCCGGATCCGACCAGCGCAGGAACGGGTTGGTGGCCAGTTCCTCCCCGATGGTGGTGGGCAGCGTCGCCTTGTCTTCGGCCCGCAGCGCTTCTATTTTTTTCGCTCGATCCTGCAGAACCTTGTTGTCGGGATCGACCGTCAGCGCGAAGCGGGCGTTGGCGAGCGTGTATTCGTGCCCGCAATAGACGGTGGTGTCCGGCGGCAGGTCGGAAAGCCGCTTCAGCGATTCGTACATGACCTCCGGCCCGCATTCGAGCAGGCGTCCGCATCCGAGCGCGAAAAGCGTGTCGGCCGCGAAGAGCACGCCGGACTGCGGCAGGTAGTAGGAGACGTGGCCGGCGGTATGGCCGGGCGTCTCGAGGACCTGGATCTCGTCATTGCCGAAGGCGATGGTCGAGCCTTCGCGCACCGTGTCGTCGATGCCGGGGATTTTGTCCTTCTCCGCATCAGGCCCGATGATCTTGAGGCCGAAGCGTTTCTTCAGCGCCAGATTGGCCTCGACATGGTCGGCGTGGTGGTGGGTGACGAGCAGGAGCTTCGGCGTCCAGCCGGTGCGCTCGATCGCCTCCAGGATGGGCTTTTCCTCGGGCGCGTCGACCAGCGCCACGTCGCCGGTCTCGGGATCGCGCATCAATATGCCGAAATTGTCCGAGCGGCACATGAACTGTTCGATCTCGACGGCCATCGGGCTACTCCTCTTGCATTCGGGTCGACAAGGCACAGATAGGGCGCATGGGCGTCGCTGTCACCCGGCAATGTCATTGCGGTGCGCCTTTGTTGAACTTCATCGGCATCGCGGATACCGTCCGGCCACCATGCATTCCGACATCGTCGACCTGCGCTCCTTCTATGCCACCACGCTCGGCCACCTGGCGGAGCGGGCGATCACGATGGCGCTGTCGTCGATCTGGGCGACCGTTCCCAACGAGCGGCTGGTAGGGTTGGGCTACACGCTGCCCTGGCTGGAGCGGTTCGGCACTGAGGCCGAACGGGTTTTCGCCTTCATGCCGGCCACCCAGGGCGCCGTGGTGTGGCCCGCAACCGGCCCGGCGGCGACCGCGCTGGTGTTCGACGAGGAACTGCCGCTGCACGACGCCTCGATCGACCGGATGCTGCTGGTGCATTCGCTGGAGCACGCGGAAAACCCGCGTGAGACGCTGAACGAGATCTGGCGCGTGCTGTCGCCGGCCGGGCGCGTCGTCATCGTCGTGCCGAACCGGCGCGGCGTGTGGGCGCGCTTCGAGCACACGCCTTTCGGCACCGGACGGCCTTATTCGCGCAGCCAGCTCAACGAATTGCTGCGGGAGGCCAATTTCACGCCGGCGCGGTGGGCGGACGCGTTGCATTTCCCGCCGTCGCGTCGCCGCTTCATGATGCGCCTGCACAATCTCCTGGAACGCGGCGGGCGGCGGTTGTGGCCGATCTTTTCCGGCGTCATCGCCGTGGAGGCGCAGAAGCGGCTTTACCAGGGCGTCCCGGTGGCGCAACGCGCCTCGCGCCGCGTCTTCGTGCCGGTTCTGTCGCCGCAGGGCGCGACTGGGCTCGGCATGCACGGCCGTGGCGAGGCTGAGGCACTGACGCGCGGAGCCGGCGGCGCATGAATACGCCTGAAGTCGCCGAGGTCCAGACCAGCAGCCTGAGGGACCAGCTCGCCGCGATCCGGTCCGGGCTTGCGGGCTCTCCCGTCACCAGACGGATCGTCTGGGCCTCGCTCGCCATCCTTGTCATCATCGGCGCCACGGCGTTCGGGCAGATCCTGCTCAACCGCTGGAACCAACCCTTCTACGATGCCATCCAACGGCGCGACCTTGCCGAGTTCCTGCATCAGTTGATGGTGTTCGCGGCGATCGCCGGCGGGCTGCTCGTCCTTAATATCGGCCAGCAATGGCTCAACCAGCGCATAAGGCTGCGCCTGCGCGAGGCGTTGACGGCGGACCTGATCGAGGAATGGATGCGGCCGAACCGGGCCTTCCGCCTTACCCATGCCGGTCCCATCGGCGTCAATCCGGACCAGCGCATGCAGCAGGACGCGGCGCATCTTTCCGATCTCACGACGGGGCTCGCCATCGGATTCGTGCAGGCGCTGATCCTGCTCGTCTCCTTCGTCGGCGTGCTGTGGTCACTGTCGTCCGGCTTCGTCTTCCATGTCGGCGGCCATGCCTTCGCCATCCCCGGCTACATGGTCTGGGCGGCCTTCCTCTATGCGGGTCTCGCCTCGCTGATCAGCTGGGCGGTGGGCCGGCCGCTGATCCAGCTCAACAGCGACCGCTACACGCGCGAAGCGGAGCTGCGGCACTCGATGGTGCGCGTCAACGACCATATCGACGCCATCGCGCTGGCGCGCGGCGAGCCGGACGAGAAGAAGCGGCTCAATCTCGACCTCGGCGAGACGCTGAAGGCGATGATGCGCATCTACGCCGCGCAGATCAATCTGGCCTGGGTGACCGATACCTATGGCTGGATCACCGTGGTCGCGCCGATCCTGGTGGCGGCGCCCGTCTATTTCGCCGGCGACATCACCTTCGGTGGATTGATGATGGCGGTCGGCGCGTTCAACCAGGTGCATTCCTCGCTCAAATGGTTCGTCAACAACATCGGCTCCATTGCCGACTGGCGCGCGACGCTGATGCGCGTCGCCGATTTCCGCATGGCGCTGACCGAAAGCGATGCGTTGCATGGCGGCGAAGATCGCATCGATATCGCCGGGAACGACGACGACACGATGAGTTTCTCCGACCTGGAGATCAAGTCGCCGGACGGCTGCACGCGGCTGGCCGAAGACGAAACGGTGATCAGGAAGGGCGAGCACGTGCTGTTGACGGGCGACCCGGGCACCGGCAAGACGCTGTTCTTCCGGGCTTTGGCCGGCCTGTGGCCCTGGGGCAGCGGCCGCATCGGCATGCCGAAGGGCGAGGCGCCGGCCTTCATTCCGCGCACGCCCTACTTCCCGCCCGGCACCTTGCGCGAGGCCCTGTCGGGAGCCGGCGCGTCGCATCGGGACGATACGGCGCTGGAGGGTACGCTCAAGGCGATCGGGCTCGACCATCTCGCCGGCTCGCTCGACCGCAGCGCGCGCTGGGAGCATGAATTGAACGACGACGAGGCGCGTCTTCTCGCCTTCGCCCGGATTTCGCTGCACAAACCGGATTGGATGATCGTCGACGAGGCGCTCGATACGTTCGACGGCGCCACGCTCAAGCGGGTGCTCGACCTGTTGGAAAAGGAACTGCCAGACGCGACGATCATCAATATCGGCCGTGGCCAGCACAATTATGATTTCTTCCCGCGCGCCCTGAAAATCGTCAAGCACGAGGGCGGCGCGCCGCTGAAACCGGCGCGGGTCAGGGCCGGGGCGCTGGAACCGCCGCCGGCGACGCCGCGAAAGGAGAAGCGGAAATAGGGTTGCCCCTTCTGTTCACGCCCCGTCTGCGGGAGCGGCCTTGCCGATATCCTCCATCTCGTAGGGCGTGGTCTGGTAGACCTGGTTGATCCAGTTGCCGAACAGGAGATGGGCGTGCGAGCGCCAGCGGTTGAGCGGGCGGCTGGCCGGGTTGTCGCCGGGATAGTATTCGTGCGGCACGGCGATCGGCACGCCGGCCTCGACGTCGCGGTCGTATTCCTCCTTCAGCGAGGTGGAATCGTATTCGATGTGGTTGAACATATAGAGCCGGTTGCCGGTCTTCTCAGCCAGCATGCAGGGGCCGGTAACGTCGGATTCCATCAGCAGTTCCAGCCCGGAGCCGGCCGGTATGTCGGCGGCGCGCACCTCGGTCCAGCGCGAGACCGGAACGGCGAAATCGTCCGAGAAGCCGGCCAGGTAGGGCGAGGCGGGCGCATTGTTGCGGTGGCGGTAGACGCCGAAAGCCTTCTTCTCCAGCGTGTGCTTGGGCACCGCGTGGAAGTGCCATGCGGCCGCCATGGCGCCCCAGCAGATGAAGAAGGAGGAATGGACGTTGGTGGTGGTCCAGTCGAGGATGCGGGTCAGCTCGTCCCAGTAGGTGACCTCCTCGAACGGCAGCAGTTCGATCGGCGCGCCGGTGACGATGAAGCCGTCGAACTTGCGATCCTTCACCTCATCCCAGGTCTGGTAGAAGGCGATCAGGTGCTCCTCCGACGTGTTCTTGGCCTTGTGGTTGCCTATGCGCACCAGCGTCAGCTCGACCTGCAGCGGCGAGGCACCGATCAGCCGGGCGAACTGCGTCTCGGTGCGGATCTTGTTGGGCATCAGGTTGAGCAGGGCGATCTGCAGGGGCCTTATGTCCTGCCGCCGCGCCGTCTTCTCGTCCATGATCGCCACGCCCTCGCGGGCCAGCACTTCGCGCGCGGGAAGCTGATCGGGAATCTTAATCGGCATGGCTATCGGCACTCCAATAAAAAGACCGGCGGCGAAATCGCGACCGGTCCGTACGGGAGTTACCCTTTCGGCCCTTTAGCGACTTCTTTAACGTGGCTGCAAGCCGACCGGCAAATCACCACGAATTCCAGCTCGGTACTTAGGACCATTGCGCCCCGGCGTCAACGGCGCGGTCGCCTGCCCCTCGACAGGCGCGCTGCCGCCCTGTATTCCCGCAGCGCCTGCGCAGGACAGGCCTTTACGGTGGAAGAGATGGAAAAGGCACAGGATCAGTCGCGTCCGCAGCCGCGCGCGGGCATCATGGACATTGCCGCCTACGTGCCGGGCAAGAGCGCCGCGCCTGTCGGCGTGAAGCTCCACAAGCTGTCCTCCAACGAGAATCCGCTCGGTCCCTCGCCAAAGGCGATCGAAGCGGCGCGAGAGGTCGCGGCGCGGCTCGATGTCTATCCGGACGGGTCGGCGCGCCGGTTGCGCGAGGCAATCGCCGAGGCGCACGGGCTCAACCCCGCCAACATCGTCTGCTCCAACGGCTCGGACGAAATCCTCGGCCTTCTATCGCAGATCTACCTGTCGCCCGGCGACGAGGCGGTCATCACCGAACACGCCTTCATGGTCTACAAGATCTATATCCAGACCGCCGGGGCGACGCCGGTCGAGGTCAAGGAGAAGGACGAGCGGGCGGACGTCGACGCCATGCTCGCCGCCGTCACCGATCGGACGAGGATCGTCTTCCTGGCCAATCCCAACAACCCGACCGGCACCTACCTGCCGTTCGACGCGGTCAAGCGGCTCCATGCCGGCCTGCCGGGGAACGTGCTTCTGGTGCTCGACGGTGCCTATGCCGAATATGTGCGGCGCAACGACTACGAGGCCGGGATCGAACTGGCCGGCTCCAACGCCAACGTGGTGATGACGCGCACCTTCTCCAAGCTGGGGCTCGGCGGCGCGCGCATCGGCTGGATGTACGGGCCGCTGGCGATCGTCGACGCGGTCAACCGCGTCCGGGGGCCGTTCAACGTCAACGCAACGGCGATCGAGGCCGGCATCGCCTCCATCCGCGACCGTGAGCACCTTGCCCGCAGCGTCGCCCACAACGAGCGCTGGCTTGCTTGGCTGACCGGAGAGTTCGAGAAGCTCGGCTTGCGGGTGACGCCGAGCGTCGGCAATTTTCTCCTCGTCCATTTCCCCGGGATCGAAAAACATTCGGCAGCGAAGGCCGACGATTACCTGACCGCGCGCGGCTACGTGCTGCGGCGTGTCGCCGGCTACGGTTTTCCCAATGCGCTGCGCATGACGGTGGGAACGGAGGAAGCCAATCGCGGCGTCGTCGCCGCGCTCGCCGAATTCCTGAAAGACCAGTCGTGACAGCTCCAAAAATGCCCGAACCCTTGACCGACCCCTTGTTTGACAAGATCGCGCTGATCGGCATCGGCCTGATCGGCTCGTCGCTGGCACGGGTGATCAGGCGCGAGAAGCTGGCCGGCCACGTCGCCATCGCCACGCGCAGCGCCGCGACGCTGAAGCGGGCCGAGGAACTGGGGCTGGGCGACAGCTATTTCACCGATCCCGCCGAAGCGGTGCGCGATGCCGATCTCGTCGTCGTCTCGGTCCCGGTGGGTGCGTCCGGCGCGGTGGCCGAGGAGATCGCGTCGGCGCTGAAGCAGGGCGCGATCCTGACCGACGTCGGATCGACCAAAGCCTCGGTGATCGCGCAGATGCAGCCCTTCGTGCCGGAGGGTGTGCATTTCATTCCCGGCCATCCGCTGGCGGGTACGGAAAAGTCCGGTCCCGACGCGGGCTTCGCCGACCTGTTCGAGAACCGCTGGTGCATCTTCACGCCGCTGCCCGACACCGATCCGGCCGCGCTTGAAAAGCTGGCCGAATTCTGGCGCCGCTGCGGTTCCGATATCGACACCATGGACCCGCAGCATCACGACATGACGCTGGCGATCGTCTCGCACCTGCCGCACATCATCGCCTACAACATCGTCGGCACCGCCGACGACCTGGAATCGGTGACCAAGAGCGAGGTCATCAAATACTCGGCCTCCGGCTTCCGCGATTTCACGCGCCTCGCGGCCTCCGATCCAACGATGTGGCGCGACGTGTGCCTGCACAACAAGGACGCCATCCTCGAAATGCTGGCGCGCTTTTCGGAGGATCTCGCCTCGCTCCAGCGGGCGATCCGCTGGGGCGACGGCGACAAGCTGTTCGACCTGTTCACCCGCACGCGCGCCATCCGGCGCTCGATCATCGAGGCGGGACAGGAAATCGACGCGCCCGATTTCGGCCGCCAGGCGCTGGAGCATCCGACCAAACCATGACGGCGCCGCGCCGCTCCTCGGGATTGTCCTTCCACGTATATTCTTAGCCGTCCGTGCCTGTCGGGGCTGGCGCCGGCGGCTATTTCGCCGGATACTCGTGCTGCCTGCGGCGGACGGGCCGCCGCGTCGCATCGTTCTCGGTTCCAGCGGGAGACGCTTCCATGGCAGACGACAAGCACGGCAGCATTCAAAGGCGCGCATACGAGATATGGGAGCGGGAAGGCCGGCCGGACGGCGCGCATGAGCGGCACTGGCGCGAGGCCGAAAGAGAAATCGCGGCCATGCCGGCAGCCAGTGCGAAGCCGGCGAAACGCAAGGCAGCGGAGCCGGCCGTCAAATCGGCCAAAGCCGTCAAGTCGGTGAAACCGGCCAAGGCCGCGAAGCAGAAAACGGCTGCGACCAGAAAAGGTTGACGCCGTCCGCCCGACGACGATCCGTGTATGGGGCGGACCGGTCCGGACCGGCGATAGAGCAATTCCAGCAAAAGTGCGCAGCGGTTTTGCGGCCGGAATTGCGTAAAAACAAAAAGATAGAGCATTGAAGGCGATTCTGTTTTCGCCGGAAATGCTCTAGACATCTGCGGCCGCATGACCGAGCCACCTGGCTGCTTTGGGCGAATGCCTTGCGGCATCGATGCGGTTTTGCGCTTGAAGGACACGTCCCCGAGCCTTGGACGACCCTCCCGCCTCCCGACGCCAATCTGAAACCTGCTGCAATAATGCCGACGGCCATGCGGCATGAAGCGGATACAGCGGGCCATCAGACAGGGCAACGAAGCAGTCGGAGCCTGTCGACATGAATGTGCTTCGGAAGACTTTTCCGTGGTTGCCGGCGGCGATGGGTGTCGCGTCCGTTCCGCGCGAGAGCCGTGACGGCGCTTCCAACGCTTTCGCCTGAATGGCGAGGATGGGCCGCCTGCGCTCAATCCGCCGGATTGTCGGGCGGGTCGAACCGGTAGCCCGCGCCGCGTATCGTCGTAATGGTCTCGGTGTCGAGCTTGCGGCGCAGCCTGACGATCCGCGAATCGATCGAGCGGTCGAATGCGTCGGTGCTTTCTGCCGGTGCGGCTGCAATGATGTCGTCGCGCGTCAGCACCTTGTGGGGGCTTGCCATGAAGAGTTTGAGAAGGGCGACCTGGCCCGGCGAAAGCTGACCTTCGTCGCCCGAGCGGTGCATGACCATGGCCGAGCGCAGGTCGACCGTGGCGTTTTCGAGCACCAGCAACTCCTGGCGGTTGCGTCCTCGGCGCGCCAGCAATCCGCCGATGCGGGCGGCGAGCTCGCGCACGACGAGCGGGCTCTCGACGACGTCGGCGGCGCCGAGTTCCAGCGCAAGGACCCTGTCGACGAGTTCGCCGCGCCGGCATACCAGGATGAAGTCGGGACCGCCTTCGCGCCCGTGGCGCCTGAGCAGGTCGCGGCCCTGTGCCGGGCTCATTGCGTCGCCGACGACGGCCACGTCGATACGGCCGCCATCCAGAAACGCCTCGGCTTCCCAGGCTTGCGCGGTCATGCGCACATCATGGCCGCGCCGTTCGAGATGAGCGCGGAGATGGTCGCGAACACTTTCCGCAACGCAGATGAGCACCACCGTCGCCCGTGCCATGCCACCCCGTCACAGCCACAAACATGAGCCCTGGACAATATGTTTACACCCAATCTACCTTCCGCTGAAAGCGGGGACAAAGCGGCCGTGCGCGCCAGGATCATCATCGTCGAGGACGAGCCGGACCTGAGGGACGCCGTGGCCGAATATCTGGCCGCAAACGGCTATGAGGTCGAGACGGCGTCGAACGCAGCGGAAGCGCGGCCCATGCTGGAAGGGGGCGTCTTTCACCTCGCCATCCTGGACATCGCCATGCCCGGAGAGGACGGCCTGTCGCTCGGACGCTGGTTGAGGTCGCTGCGGCCGACCGGCATCATCTACGCCACCGCGGCGGGAACCGCGCTCGACCGCATCGTCGGGCTGGAGCTCGGCGCCGACGACTATGTGGTCAAGCCATATGAGCTTCGCGAGCTCCTCGCCCGCGTGCGCTCAGTCCTGCGCCGGGTGCCCGAACCTGTCGCGGCCAAGGCCGAAGCCCGCCCGGCGCCGCGTCGGTCGATCCAATTCGGCCCACACCGCGTCGATCTCGACAGCCGGCGGGTCACGGGTCCCGGCGGCGTCCCGATCGAACTGGCGAAGAGCGAGTTCGACGTGCTGGAGATTTTCGTCACCCGCGCCAACCGCCTGCTGACGCGAAGCGTCATTTCGGGGGCGATCGGCCTCGGCGAAGACCCCGAATCCTCGCGCGCCGTGGATATCCGCGTCATGCGGCTGCGCAAGAAGATCGAGGCCGATCCGTCGAACCCGAGATTCCTGCGCACGGTGCGCGGCGAAGGGTATATCTTCTCGCTATCCGCCGGCGACGAAACAGGATCATGAGCGCGGATTTCCCGTTCTTCAGGACAGAGGCGGCACTGCCGAGCACCGGGCGCGCGCTGCAGGAGGACAGTGTCGCGGTAGCCGCCGCCCGCATCATGCGCAGGCTGCGCCTGGCGATTGACTGGCGGCAGGACATCGACGAAATCCTCGAACTGCTCGGCCGCTCCTTCCGCGGCCACCGCGCCATCGTCTTCAGCCTGGAAGACGCGCCCGGCGAAGGTCTGACGCAGACGGTGGAGGCGTACTGGGTCGACAAATCGATCGCCGCCGTGTCGGCGCCGCCTTCGATCATTCCGCAGGCGATCGTGCACATGGACCCGCTGATGGGGCGTGTTGCCGAAGAAGGCCGGCAGGGCAAGATGTTCGCCGGCCTCACGCGCGACATCGAAGGATTCCTGCGCCGGGATTTCGAGAACCAGCACATCAAGTCCTTTCTTTCCGTACCGATCCTCGCCAACGGCAGCGCCTGGGGCTCGATCGCCATCAACGACTGCGTCAACGAGCGCGTCTGGACCGACGAGGAGCGCGCGGCGATGGAGATCGTGGCGCTGGCGCTTTCGGATGCCATCGAGCGCTCGCTGTCCGACTATCATGTCTCGGAAGTGATCCGGGCAGCGATGCTGCAGGCATCGCTCGATGCCGTCATCGTCGTCGACGAGAGCGGCAAGATCGTCGAGTTCAATCCCGCGGCCGAAAAGCTGTTCGGCTGGCCGAAGGCCGAGATCGTCGGCAGGGACGTGCTGGAGACGATCATTCCGCACTACTACCGCAAAGGCTTCTCGAACGGCGGCGAGTATCTGGCGGGGCGCGGGGCGCCGATGGTGGGCCGGCGCATGGAGACCGTCACCCAGAACGCCGCCGGCGAGATCGTCCCGATCGAACTGACGGCGATGGAGGTGAAGGTCGCCAACCGGCGCATCGTCATCGGCTCGGTGCGCGACCTGCGCGACAGGCTGCAGGCGGAGGAGGAAATCCATCGCCAGCGCGAGAAGCTGCACCAGAACGAGAAGATGGCGGCGATGGGCTCGCTGCTCGCCGGCGTCTCGCATGAATTGAACAACCCTCTGGCGGTGGTGGTGGCGCAGTCGACGCTGCTGCACGAGTTCGCGCCGGACGCGCAGACCAAGGTGCGGGCGGAAAAGGTGCGCGCCGCCGCCGAGCGCTGCGGCCGCATCGTCAAGTCGTTCCTGTCGATGGTCAGGCTGCATCCGTCCGCGCAGGCCGAGACCGATCTCAACCAGGTGGTGCGCGCGGCATTGGAGCTGACCGCCTATGGCGCGCGCTCGAACGGCATCCTCATCGACAGCGATTTTGCCGAGGGGCCTCTGCTGGTGATGGCCGATGCGGACCACCTTACCCAGGTGGCGGCGAATTTTCTCATCAACAGCCAGCACGCGCTGGCGGGCGTGCAGCACGGGCAGCGCTCGATCAGGGTGCGTACCTACCGCGCCGCCGGCGGCAGTGCCGGTTTCTCGGTCGAGGACAACGGGCCGGGCGTGCCGGAGGCGATCCGCGACCGCATCTTCGAGTCCTACTTCACCACCAAACCGGTGGGCGTCGGCACCGGCATCGGCCTTTCGATATCGAAGTCCATCGTCGAACGGCACGAAGGCCGCGTCCGGTTCGAGGAAGTCAAGCCGCACGGCGCCCGCTTCGTCGTCGAGTTGCCCGGCATCGTCTCCTCAGGCCTGCACGTCGCCGAAGGCGCTGCCGGGTCGCCGGGCCTGCGGCGTGCCCTTATCATAGACGACGAGCCGGACGTCGCCGCGTCGTTGTCGGACATACTGGACCTGATGGGGATCAGGTCGGATGTCGCCTCGAACTGGCTGGCCGCATCCGAGATGCTGAAGGCCGGGCGGCAACCCGATATAGTCTTTTCCGACCTGCGCATGCCGACCGTCAGCGGCATGAGCATCTATCGCCAGCTTCTTGACGAGTGGCCCCTCCTGGCGCGTCGTTTCGTGCTGGTCACAGGCGATCTCGTCGGAGCCAAGGCCGAGATCGAGGCGCTGCCGGTAAGCGAGCGGCCGTTCATGCTGGAGAAGCCGTTCTCGACGCTCGACATAAGGGGCGTGCTGGCCGCGATCAGCGACGGCGCAGCGAGCCATTGAAGCATGTCGCGCAAAAGTGCATAGCCGTTCTGGGGCAACGTCATGCGAAAACAAAGGCTTGCAGTGCGGCACGTGAACCTGGCCAAGCGAGTCGCACTGTAGCGGGCCAGCTTTTCGGCCCGCTGCTTCAGGCATAGACGACCAGCAGGTCCTTGGCGTCGATCTGGTCGCCGGCATGGACGAGCACTTCGGCGATCGTGCCGTCACGCTCGGCATGCAGCGCCGTTTCCATCTTCATGGCTTCGATCGACAAAAGTACGTCGCCGGCCCTGACCGTCTGGCCGGCCACGACCGAGACGCCCGACACCACGCCCGGCATCGGCGCGCCGACCTGGGCATCGCTGCCGGCGTCGGCCTTGCGCCGTGCCTTCGCGGCGGAAGCGCCGTGCACGCGGTCCGGCACCTTGACGCGCCGAGGCTGGCCGTTGAGCTCGAAGAAGACGGTGACCATGCCCTTGTCGTCGACGTCGCCGATGGCGAGACAGCGGATGACGAGGGTCTTGCCCTTCTCGATATCGACGAAGATTTCGTCCTGCTGGTCCATGCCGTAGAAATAGGTCAGGGTCGGCAGCACGCTGACCGGGCCGTAGGTTTCCTGCGCGGCGGCGAAGTCGGAAAACACCTTCGGATACATAAGCCAGGAGGCGAACTCGAATTCGGAGAGGCTTCGTCCCAGTTTCTCCTCGATCTCCTTGCGGCTTTTTGACAAATCCGCCGGTGCGAGCAGCGAGCCCGGCCGCACTGTATAGGGCTTGTCGCCCTTGAGCGCCTTCTTCTGCAGCGCCTCAGGCCATCCACCCGGCGGTTGGCCGAGATCGCCGCGCAGCATGGAGACGACCGAATCCGGGAAGGCGATGTCCCTGGCCGGGTTCTCGACGTCGGCGACGGCGAGGTCCTGGCTCACCATCATCAGCGCCATGTCGCCCACCACCTTGGAGGACGGCGTGACCTTGACGATGTCGCCGAACATCAGGTTGACGTCGTGATAGGATTGCGCCACCTCGTGCCAGCGCGTTTCCAGCCCGAGCGAGCGCGCCTGCTCCTTCAGATTGGTGAACTGGCCGCCCGGCATCTCGTGCAGGTACACTTCCGAAGCGGGTCCCTTCAGATCGCTCTCGAAAGCGGCGTACTGGTTGCGGACGGCCTCCCAGTAGAAGGAGATTTTCCTGATCCATTCGGGGTCGAGACCCGGATCGCGGTCGGTGCCTTTCAGCGCTTCGACGATGGAGCCCAGGCAGGGCTGCGAGGTGTTGCCCGAGAAAGAATCCATCGCCGCGTCGATGGCGTCGGCGCCTGCCTCCACCGCGGCGAGCACCGTCGCCGCCGACAGGCCGGACGTGTCGTGCGTGTGGAAATGGATCGGCAGGTCGGTCGCCTCGCGCAGCGCCTTGAACAGGACGCGCGCCGCGCCGGGCTTCAAGAGGCCTGCCATGTCCTTGACGGCGATGATGTGGGCGCCGGCGGCTTCCAGTTCCCTGGCCAGCCCGGCATAGTAGTTCAGGTCGTATTTAGCCCGGTCGGGGTCGAGGATGTCGCCGGTGTAGCACATCGCCGCCTCGATCAGCTTGCCTTCGGCGCCGACCGCGTCCATGGCGACGCGCATGTTCTCCACCCAGTTCAGGCAATCGAAGACGCGGAACAGGTCGATGCCGCCGGCGGCCGCCTGCCTGACGAAATGCTGCACGACGTTGTCCGGGTAGTTGGTGTAGCCGACGCCGTTGGCGCCGCGCAGCAGCATCTGCAACAGGATGTTGGGCGCCTTTTCGCGGATCAGCGCAAGCCGCTCCCACGGGTCTTCGGTCAGGAAGCGCATGGCGACGTCGAAGGTCGCGCCGCCCCAGCATTCGAGCGACAGCAGTCGCGGCAGCGCCCGCGCGTAGGTGCCGGCGATCGCGGCGATATCGTGCGTGCGCACGCGCGTCGCCAACAGCGACTGATGGCCGTCGCGCATCGTCGTGTCGGTAACCAGAACCTCTCTCTGCGCGCGCATCCATTGGCCGAACTTTTCCGGCCCGAACGCGTCGAGCCGCTGGCGTGTGCCGTCGGGGACCGGGCCGGTGAACCAGGGGATAACGGGTGCTGCGGCGGCCGGATTCGGCTTCGGCCGGCCGCGCGTCTCGGGATGGCCGTTGACGGTGACGTCGCCCAGATAGTTGAGGAGCTTGGTGGCGCGGTCCTGACGCCTGACCTGGCTGAACAGTTCCGGCGTCGTGTCGATGAACCTGGTCGTGTAGGAATTGTCGGCGAAAGCCGGGTGGTTGATGATCGCTTCCAGAAAGGTCAGGTTCGTGGCCACGCCGCGGATGCGGAACTCGCGCAGGGCGCGGGTCATGCGCGAGATTGCTTCCTTGGGCGTCGGCGCCCAGGCCGTCACCTTCTCCAGCAGCGGATCGTAGTAGCGGGTGATGACGGCGCCCGAATAGGCCGTGCCGCCGTCGAGACGGATGCCGAAGCCGGTCGCCCCGCGATAGGCGGTGATGCGGCCGTAGTCGGGGATGAAATTCTGTTCGGGGTCCTCCGTGGTGATGCGGCACTGCAGGGCATGGCCGTTGAGACGGATGCCGTCCTGCGCCGGCACACCGCTCTCCGCCGTGCCGATCGCGGCGCCGTCCAGGATATGGATCTGCGCCTTGACGATGTCGATGCCGGTCACCTGCTCGGTCACCGTATGCTCGACCTGGATGCGCGGATTGACCTCGATGAAGTAGAATTTTCCCGTGTCGGCATCCATGAGGAATTCGACGGTGCCGGCGCCGACATAGTCCGTCTCGCGGGCGATCTTCAGCGCGTGGCCGCACAGTTCCTGGCGCTGCGCGTCAGTGAGATACGGCGCCGGCGCGCGCTCCACGACCTTCTGGTTGCGGCGCTGGATCGAGCAGTCGCGCTCGAACAGATGCACGACGTTGCCGTGGGTGTCGCCCAGCACCTGCACCTCGACATGGCGGGCGCGCTCGACCAGTTTTTCGAGATAGACCTCGTCTTTGCCGAAGGCGGCCTTCGCCTCGCGCTTGCCCTCGTTGACCTCACGGGCGAGGTCGGCTTCGGATCGGATGGCGCGCATCCCGCGTCCGCCGCCGCCCCAGGACGCCTTGAGCATGACCGGGTAGCCGATCTGCTCGGCCAGTTTCTTCACCGCTTCCATGTCGTCCGGCAGCGGATCGGTGGCCGGCACGACCGGCACGCCGACCTCTATCGCCAGGTTGCGGGCAGCGACCTTGTTGCCCAGCCGGCGCATCGTCTGCGGCTTCGGGCCGATGAAGGTGATGCCGTTTTCGGCGCAGGCCTCGGCGAATTCGGGGCTTTCCGAGAGTAGCCCGTAGCCGGGATGGATGGCGTCAGCGCCGGAGAGCTTCGCCACCCGCATGATCTCGTCGATCGACAGGTAGCTCTCGATCGGCCCCATGTCCTTCGCCAGCCATGGCCCGCGCCCGACCTGGTAGCTCTCGTCCGCCTTGAAACGGTGCAGCGAGTATTTGTCTTCCTCGGCCCAGATCGCCACGGTCTTGATGCCCAGTTCACTCGCCGCGCGGAAGACGCGGATGGCGATTTCGGACCGGTTGGCGACGAGGATCTTGCTGATGGCCAAGAACGCGCTCCCGTAGCGTAATGTTGAGGAGGCTCATGAATAACGGGAAAATGCTGCAGCGCAACCAAAAATACATTGCATCAATTCAACCGATTGAAATCGACTTCAATTCGCCTTTGCCGGCTTGGTGCCCGACGGCATGAAAAAAGCCCGGCGCTGGGCGCCGGGCTTCGATTCTTGAACGAAACGGTGTGGCTTACTTCTTTTCGAAGTAGCCGATCTTGCCGTCGTCGCCCTTCTTCCATTCGTAGATGACGTAGTTGTTGCCGGTGGTGTCGCCCTTCTCGTCGAAGCTGAGGTCACCGATAACCGTTTTCCACGGGCCGTCCTTCTTGAGGGTCTCGGCGACCTTGGCGGGATCGTTCGAGCCGGCCTTGTTGGCCGCCTCGACCATCACCTGCACGGACGCATAGGAGTAGAGCGTGTAGGCTTCCGGCTCGAAACCGGCCTTGCGGAACTTCTCCACGACTTCCTGGGCGTTCGGATTGTTGCGCGGGTCGGGCGCGAAGGTGTTCAGCGTGCCGATGACGGCGTCGCCGGCGATCGCGGCCAACTCGTTGGAGACGATGCCGTCGCCCGAGAACAGGATCGCGTTCAGGCCCTGGTCGTGCGACTGGCGGATGATCAGGCCGGCTGCCGGATGCAGGCCACCCCAGTAGATCAGGTTCACGCCGGCTTCCTTCATCTTCGCGATGAGGGCCGAGAAGTCCTTGTCGTCGGGGTTCACGCCTTCATACATGACTTCCGGATGGTTGTTGGCTTCCAGCGCCTTCTTGGTCTCGTCGGCGAGGCCCTGGCCGTAAGGCGTCTTGTCGTGGATGACCGCGACCTTGGCGTCCGGGAAGTTGTCGGCGATGTACTTGCCGGCGATGGCGCCCTGCTGGTCGTCGCGGCCACAGATGCGGAACACGTTGGACATGCCGCGCTCGGTCACCTGCGGATTGGTGGCTGCCGGCGTGACCATCAGCATGCCGTTCTCGGCATAGACCTCGGAGGCCGGAATGGTGACGCCCGAGTTGAAGTGGCCGTCGACGAACTTGACGCCGTCAGCGACGAACTTGTTGGCGACGGAGATGCCCTGCTTCGGGTCCGCCTGGTCGTCGCCGACCGAAAGGACGATCTTCTCGCCGTTCATGCCGCCGGCCTCGTTGAGGTCGGCCACGGCCTGCTCGGCGCCCTTCTGCAACTGCGCGCCATAGGCGGCGTTCGGACCCGTAACCGGGCCGGCGACGCCGATCAGGACGTCGGCCCACGCGCTGCTACCGAACGCGACCAGCGCGGTCAGGGCCACGGCCGACAAGAGTGATTTCTTCATTGATACGCTCCCATTTACGGAGTGGGCGTGGATGATGCTTTCATGCGATGCCCACCCTTATCGCAGAAAGGTCAGTTTGCCCATTTCCGGGCCGTTGTCACGCCGTTTCGTCCCGAAAACGGCGTTAATCATGAACGTCAGCCTTTTGACTTCCAGCTCAACAAGGAAGATCGTTCATAAAGCCAATTGTACTGCGTCACCATCTGCTCGGTGCGTGTGTACTGGTAGCCGAGGAAGCCCAGTATCATCAGCACGATCGTATCGACGATATAGTAGTGCAGGGAGAACATGGTGCCGTCGAACAGCGCATGGTGGATGAAGCGCACGGCCAGGCCGAGCCCGAGCAGGTAGAAGAAAAGCACGGTGGGACTGCGCCAGGTCTGCGCGGCCGCCTTGCCCGTCAGCCAGGCCGCGCCGCCGCCCAGGAGGACGGTGATGAAGAGGAACTGCCAGATCGAGCCTTCTTCATGGAGGATACCCTGCATGGCTTCACTCTCCCCGTCTCAATGATGGCCGCCTTCGAGATAGGCGGCGCGCACTTCTGGATTGGCGAGCAGTTCCTTGCCGGTGCCGCTCATGGTGACGTTGCCATTGACCATGACATAGCCGCGGGTCGCCAGCTTGAGCGCGCCGAAAGCGTTCTGCTCGACCAGGAAAACCGTCAGGCCCTGCGTGCGGTTCAATTCGCCGATCGCGTCGAAGATCTGCTTGACGATCAGCGGCGCCAGCCCCAGCGACGGCTCGTCGAGCAGCAGCAGCTTGGGGCGGGCCATCAGGGCGCGGCCGATCGACAGCATCTGCTGCTCGCCGCCCGATAGCGTGCCGCCGCGCTGGCCGATGCGTTCCTTGAGGCGCGGGAACAGCGTGAACACCTTCTCGACGTCCTCGTTGTAATATTTGAGGTTGTCGAGGCTGGCGCCCATCTGGAGATTTTCCATCACCGTCATGCGCGGGAAGATGCGGCGGCCTTCCGGCGACTGGGCGATGCGAAGACGCGCGATTTCATGGGTCGGCAGCTTGGTGATGTCGGTGCCGGCGAAGGTGATCGTGCCGGTCCGCGCCTGCGGCTTGCCGAAGATAGTCATCATCAGCGTCGACTTGCCGGCGCCGTTGGCGCCGATCAACGCGACGACCTCGCCTTCCTTGACCTCGACATTGACGCCGTTCAGCGCCCGGATGTTGCCGTAATAGGTGTGGACGTCCCTGACGTCGAGGAGCGTTTGACCGGCCATCACTTACGCCCTCCGCGCTTACCTGCCGCGGGCCTGGCGGTTCGTCTCCCGGCAGCCGCACGGGCGGACGCGTGGCTTGTCGCGACCTTGCCGGCATCGACGCGCTTCGAGAACTCGGTCTCCTTGCCTTTAGCCAGAAGCTTCGCCTGCTTCACCCATTCCTCCCGGGCGATGCGCCCGTCGAAGGCGAGATAGGTTTCGGCGAGCGTCACGTCGGCCTTCTTCCAGTCCGCGATCTGGTCGAAATGGAAGATGCCGTGTTCGTTGAGCTTCTTTTCGTTGACCGAGCCGATGCCCTTGATGCGGGTGAGATTGTCGGGCCGTCCGCCACGCGGCGCGGCGAGGCGGTTGGAGAGACCGGCCGTCTTCGCCGGGGCTCCGGTCGCCGGCGCCGTCCGAGCCGGAGTCTTCCGGGCTGGTGTCTTCGCCGCGGCCGGCTTCGATGACGTTCCGGCGGACCTTGCGGCATTAGAGGCTCTGGCTGGCGCCCTTGTCGTGGGCGCGCCTGCCTCGGGCGCCGCTGATTTCGTCTTCGGCGCGGCCGCTGCGGCTCCGGACGCGGCTTTCGATCGGCTTGCCCTGGACTGGGCGGAAGCTTTGCTGCGCGCGCCGGCCTTGGGCGCCGCCGCCGGTTTTGCGGCGGCCGCTGCGGTGTTTTCCCCGGCAACCCGGCGCTGGCGCGCCTCGACCTGGGCGGCGCGCGAGGCGCCTTTCGAGACGGTGACGCGCTCGCCCTCGTCGCCATGCTCCACCGAGTCGGAGATCGGCCCGGCCATCATGGACGCGGAACTTCCCGGCCCGTGCCCGGCATCGGGGCCGGTATCGAGCTGCTCGATGACCTCGTCGTCGCCGACTTCCGTCAGTACGTCCTCGACCTCTTCGTCGTCGACGCCGAGATAGGCGGCGATGACCTTCGGATCTGTGCGTACGGCTTCGGGATCCCCATCGGAAATCTTGCGGCCATATTCCAGCACGACGACATGGTCGGAAATCTGCATGACCACCGACATGTCGTGCTCGATCAACAGGATCGAGGTGCCGGTGTTGTTCTTGATGTCCATCAGCAGCGTGTTGAGCGCCAGCGACTCCTTCGGATTGAGGCCGGCGGCGGGTTCGTCGAGACACAGAAGTTCAGGCCCGGTGCACATGGCGCGCGCGATTTCCAGTCTGCGCTGGGCGCCGTAGGGCAGGTCGCCGGCGGGGTCGTCGGCGCGATCGATCAGCTCGGCCTTTTCCAGCCAGTGCTTGGCGAGCTCGATGGATTCGGCCGATGCCTGCCGGTAGGAGGAGAAGCCGAACAGGCCGAGGAAGGTGTAGCCGGAGGCTTTCATCAGCTTGTTGTGCTGTGCCACCAGGAGGTTTTCCAGCGCCGTCATGCCGGAGAAAAGGCGGATGTTCTGGAAGGTGCGCGCCACCTTGGCGCGCGCCGGGATCTCGTGGTTCGGCAACCGCTCTAGAAGATAGCTGGAGCCGTCGCGGCGGTTGAGCGTGATCATGCCCTCGGTCGGCTTGTAGAAGCCGGTGATGCAGTTGAACACCGTCGTCTTGCCGGCGCCGTTGGGGCCGATAAGCGCGGTGATTTCGCCGCGCCTGGCCTGGAAAGACAAGTCGCCGATCGCGACCAGGCCGCCGAACTTCATCGACAGGTGCTCGACGTTGAGGATGGTGTCGGTCATGGACGCGTCGGTCGTGGACATAGGTGTCACCGAAGTGGTCGTGCTCGCGTTCATCAGCCGTGGCCCTCCTTGGTGAAGGAGCCGGAGACGGCCTTGCGTTCCTTCAGGAAGGCTGTCGGTTCGCGCGAGCCGACGAAGCCGCGCGGCTTCCACAGCATGACGATGACCATGGCCATGCCGAACAGAAGCATGCGGTAGAGTTCGGGCGTGAAGTCCGGCCCGAAGATCACCTTCAGGAACTGCAGTTCGCGCAGGATCTCGGTGCCGCCGATCATCACCACCGCCGCCACGGCGATGCCACCGAGCGACCCCATGCCGCCCAGAACCACGATGGCGAGGATGATCGCCGATTCCAGGAAGACGAAGGATTCGGGACTGACGAAGCCCTGGCGGGCGGCGAAGAAGGAGCCCGCGAAGCCGCCGAACATGGCGCCGGTGGCGAAGGCGGTCAGCTTGGTGGTGGTGGTGTTGATGCCGAGCGAGCGGCAGGCGATCTCGTCCTCGCGCAGCGCTTCCCACGCCCGCCCCACCGGCAACCGGCGCAGCCTGATCGTCACGAAGGCGGTGAGCAGGCACAAAAGCAGGATGAGATAATAGAGGAAGATCTTGTAGTAGACGCCCGATGTCGCCCAGCCCATCACCTTGGCGATGTAGTTCGGGTCGCTGACGTTGAAGGACATCAGGCCGAAGAAAGACACTTTCGGAATGCTGGAGATGCCGGCGGAGCCGTTGGTGACGACGCGCCAGTTCACCAGCACCATGCGGATGATCTCGCCGAAGGCCAGCGTGACGATGGCGAGATAGTCGCCGCGCAGCCTGAGCACGGGGAAGCCGAGGATGACGCCCCACATCGCAGCCATGATGCCGGCGCAGGGCAACAGGATCCAGAACGACAGACCGTAGTGCGAGGCCAGCAGCGCATAGGAATAGGCACCCACGGCATAGAAGGCGACATAGCCGAGGTCGAGCAGGCCGGCGAGGCCGACGACGATGTTCAGGCCCCAGGCCAGCATGACGTAGATGAGAATCTGGATGCCGAAATTGTCGACCCATTTCAGCGATCCCTGCAGGCCGACCAGCGACACGGCCACGACCGGGAACAGGAACAGGATGAGGATGCCGATCTTGTTGGAGTTGCGGCGGATGAAGCCGGGCTCCTTGACGACGACGGGCGCCTTGGCCCGCTCGGCCTTGGCCCGCTCCATCGCCGGCGCAATGAAGCCGACATAGAGGAAGCGGCCGAGCATGGTCAGCGCCACCACGGCGGCCAGCAGCCCCCAGCGTGGCACCAGGACCAGTTCGTTGCGGATGTTCTGGTCGGTCTTGAGCCCGATCAGCAGAACGAACATGCCGAACGAGACGACGCCGGCGAACAGCGCCTCGCGCACGGCGCGCGCGACAGGGTTGGCGGCTTCGCGCGAAGCGGAAACGGTGGCGGTCATGCTCAGACCTTTTCGACTTCGGGCCGACCGAGAAGGCCGGAGGGCAGGAAGATCAGAACGATGGCCAGGATCGAGAAGGCGGCGACGTCCTTGTAGTCGATGGAGAAGTAGGCCGACCACATGCTCTCGATGAAGCCGATCAGCAGTCCGCCGACCACCGCACCCGGAAGCGAGCCGATGCCGCCCAGCACCGCCGCGGTGAAGGCCTTCACGCCCGGGACGAATCCGTCCGAGAAGGCGACCACGCCGTAATACATCAGGAACAGCGTGCCGGCGACGGCGGCAAGGGCTGCGCCCATGATGAAGGTGAGCGAGACAGTGCGGTCGACGTCGATGCCCAGCAGCGCCGCCATTTTCTGGTCCTGCTCACAGGCGCGCTGCGCGCGCCCCAGCGGCGTGCGGTTGACGATGTACCAGAAGATCGCGAGCAGCACTGCCGTGACGACGACGATGATGATCTGCTTCAGCGAAACGCTGACGCCGCCGATGTTGTAAACCTGGCTGACCATCGGCGGGATCGGCTTGTTGCGCGGGCCCTGCGTGACCTGCACGAAGTTCGACAGAGCGATCGACATGCCGATGGCGGTGATCAGCGGCGCCAGCCGGAAAGAGCCGCGCAGCGGCCTGTAGGCGACCTTCTCGATCACCCAGTTGTAGAGGCCGCTCAGAAGCATCGCCACGATCATCATGATCAGCAGCGCCACCACGACGGGCACCGAATAGAACAGCGAGGTGAGGATGAGGAAAACGATCAGGGCGATGAAGGCGCCGACCATGAAGAGGTCGCCGTGGGCGAAGTTGATCATGCCGATGATGCCGTAGACCATCGTGTAGCCGATCGCGATCAATCCGTAGATCGACCCCAGCGTCAGCCCGTTGATCACTTGCTGAACGAAGTACTGCATATTCTACAATGCTCCCCTGGAACGTCGTCCGGCTGGACGCGTCCTTTTTGGTATTTCCCCTAGTCCTAAGGTTTCGAGCCCGGATTGCAACGTGATTTTTCGCGCGGCTCGCGCGAAATTGAACCACCTTTCCAATCGACCGCTTCTTACCCGGCTACCCCGATGGACCATCGCGGACCCTATCATTGGCACAACGCAATGTCTTTGATGATTCCCATGAAAACGAAACGCGTTTTCGAAGATTCCGCCGGGAAACAAACCTGTCCAGACGAAAGATTGCGCTCTTGAGACGAGGTGTCAGCCCCTGTTTTCCCGCCTCAATTCGGCGAATTCTTCCTATTTGACCACGAAGCCATGCGCGAACGGATCGCGGTCGTCGATGAAGATGGTGTTGAACCCGGTCTGCCTCGCCCATCCGCCGATCGACGGGACAATGGCGGGCCTGTCGCCGACGCTCACGTCCTTCTCGACGCGGCCCTTGAACAGCGAGCCGATGATCGATTCATGCACGAATTCGTCGCCCGCCTTCAGCCTGCCCTTGGCGCGCAGCTGCGCCATCCGTGCCGACGTGCCGGTGCCGCAGGGCGAGCGGTCGATCGCCTTGTCGCCGTAGAACACGGCGTTGCGCGCATGGGCTTGCGGATCCCTCGGCGCACCCGTCCACAGCATATGCGACAGGCGGTTGATGCCGGGGCTCTCCGGGTGGACGAATTCGTATTTCTCGTTCAGCCGCTGGCGCACCACCGGGCTCCAGGCGATCAGGTCTCCGGCCGAATGATCGGCCAGGTCGGAATAGTTCTTCTGCTTTTCCACGATGGCGTAGAAGTTGCCGCCATAGGCGACATCGACGACAATCTCGCCCAGCACGGGACAGTCCACCGTCAGGCCCTCGGCGTAGAGGAAGGAGGGTATGTTCGTGATGCGTACCTCCTCGACGAAGCCATCGACCTCCTTGTATTCCGCCTTCACCAGACCGGCCGGCGTGTCGAGATGGAGCACGCCCGGCGTCCTCGGCTTCACCAGCCCGTTCTCTATGGCCATCGTGACGGTGCCGATGGTGCCGTGACCGCACATCGGCAGGCAGCCGGAGGTCTCGATGAACAGGATCGCCACGTCGCAATCGTCGCGCGTCGGCGGGTAGAGGATCGAGCCCGACATCATGTCGTGGCCGCGCGGCTCGAACATCAGGCCGGTGCGGATCCAGTCGTACTCGGCGAGGAAATGCGCGCGGCGCTCCATCATGGTCGCGCCGTTCAGGCGCGGCCCGCCGCCCGCCACGAGGCGGACGGGATTGCCGCAGGTGTGGCCGTCGATGCAAGTGAAGGTATGGCGCGACATGGTGGCTGGACCCGAGAGCTGAGCGAATACTAAAAGCGTTGCGGGCTGAACGGCGCAAGGTCGATCGCCGGTCTTTTCCCTGAAATCATGTCACACACCAGCCGCCCCGTCGCGGCGGACTGGGTGAGGCCGAGATGACCGTGGCCGAAGGCGTAGAAAACGTTCGGCGCGCGCCGTGACGCGCCGATCACCGGAAGCGAATCCGGCAGCGATGGACGGTAGCCCATCCATTCGCGCCCGCCCTCGGTCTTCAGGCCCGGTAGGAACTGCCTTGCCTTTTCCAGCATGGCGCGGGCGCGGGCGTAGTTCGGCGGCCGCTTCAGCCCGGCCAGTTCCACCGCGCCGCCGACACGCAGGCCGGTGACGAGCGGACTGACGACGAAGCCGTGGCCGACGAAGGTGAGCTGCCTTTTGAGATCGAAAGCGCCGACAGGCAGGGTGGTGTTGTAGCCGCGCTCGGTTTCGAGGGGGATGCGGTCTCCGAAGCCGGCAGCATGATGATGCGACCATGCCCCGGCGCAGATGACGAGCCTGTCCGCATGCGCCGTGCCGCCGCCGGCGAAGGCGATCTCCACGCCGGCGCTGGCGCCTGCGGCCGGAGCGGTGCTCGCGCTTGTTACGGTCCGCTTCTCGAACCGCGCGCCCCTGCTTTCGGCATAGGCCCAGATCGCCTTGCCGAACAATTTCGGGTCGGCGACGGTCTTCCATGTCGGCATGAAGGTGCCGTGGGTGAAGCGGGGTGAAAGACCCGGCTGGAGTTCGGTCAGCCGGGCGCCCGAGACGTGCTCGTAGGGAATGGAGAAGCGGTCGCGCGCGGCCCAGCCGGGCAGGGACGCCTTGAATTCGGCTTCGCCTTCGTAGAGGTCGATGGCGCCCTCATGGCTGATCATGCCCTCGGCGCCGGCGCGCGCGGCGAGGCCTGCCCATTCTTCCTCGGCCAGCCGCATCAGCGCGGCCTGCGCGGCGAGGCCGGCGTCGAACTTGCGCGGGTCGCCCGCCCGCATGAAGCGGATCAGCCATGGCGCCAGCTTCGGCAGGTAGGCCGGCGGAATGGTCAGCGGTCCGAGCGGATCCATCAGCCAGCGCGGCAGCTTCTTCAGCATGCCCTTGTGCGCCAGCGGCAGCGGATCGGGAAAGGCAAGCGCGGCTGCGTTGCCCGACGAGGTTTCCTCGCAGATGCCGGTGCGGTCGTAGACGGTGACGGAATAGCCTGCCTCGGCGAGGTTCGCTGCTGTGCAGATGCCGACGATTCCGGCGCCGACGACAGCGACATGCGATTTCGGCGCGTCGGTCATGCTGGACCGCCGGTGTCAGAGAAGTCATACCCCCACCCCTTACTCCTCCCCTTAAGGGGCAGGGGGATTCTGAGACGCTGGAGATTCCCCTCCCCCTTGACGGGAGGGGTAAGGGGTGGGGGTAAATTCATATGTGATACCCGCTGCTTATGCCGCCTTCGCCAGATCGAGCTTGGGTAGTTCCGGCCGCACCGCCAGCGCGTCGCGTACGATCTTCTCCACTTGCGCACGGCGCTCGCCCGTCAGCGGCTGGCGCGGGGCGCGCACGCGGTCATTGGTGCCGATGGCGAGCACTTCCGCCAGCTTTATGTTCTGGACCAGATAGGTCGAGACGTCGAGGTCGAGCAGCGGCCGGAACCAGCGGTAGATGGCGAGTGCCTCCTCGCGGCGGCCCTCTCTCATGAGCCGGTAGATCGCCACCGTCTCCTTCGGGAAGGCGGTGACCAGCCCGGCCACCCAGCCGATGGCGCCCACCGACAGCGCCTCGAAGGCGAGGTTGTCGACGCCGGTGAACAGGTCGAAGCGGTTGCCGAAGCGGTTGATGATCTCGGTCGAGCGACGGATGTCGTCGGACGATTCCTTGATCGCCACGAACAGCGGATCGTTGGCCAGTTCCTCCATCACCTCGACGGTGACGTCGACGCGGTAGGCGACGCGGTTGGAATAGATCATCACCGGCAGGCCGCCGGCAGCGGCCATCGCCTTCAGCGTCGCCACGGTTTCCTGGGGGTTGGTGTGATAGATCGGCGAAGGCACGATCATCAGCCCGTCGGCACCTTCCTTGGCGGCGCGTCTGGCGATCGCCGCGCCTTCGCGGGTGCCCGGCTCGTTGATGGTGAGCAGGACCGGCTTCTTGCCCGCGACCTTCTGCGCCGTCTTCAGCACGTCGATCTTCTCGTCCTGGCTGAGCATCGGTCCTTCGCCGAGCGAGCCGGCGACGATGATGCCGTCGCAGCCGGCTTCCATCTGCAGCGCGAAGCAGCGCTCCATCTCGGCGTGGTCAAGCCGGTCGTCTTCGGTGAATTTGGTGGTGACTGCGGGAAAAACGCCTGTCCACATGGCTTGTCTCCATCTGATATATCAGAGGTATATCTGCGGCGAATTAAATTGTCAAGCGGTGGAGCGGGCTGATATATCAAATTTCGGCAGATGGAGGCGAACTATTGGACGCATTGACGACCGAACGGGAGCAGACGGCGGAGCTGGCCAGCGCCAGGGCCTACCGCGTGCTGGAAAAGCTGATCGTCACGCTCGAGCTGGCGCCCGGCGCTGTCGTCACCGAGCGGGTGCTGATCGAGCGTCTGTCGCTCGGCCGTACCCCCGTGCGCGAGGCGATCCAGCGGCTGACCTGGGAAGGACTGCTGGAAGTGCGGCCGCGCGCCGGCATCGTCGTGGCGCCGCTCAATGCCGGCGACTGGCTGCGCGTCATCGATGCGCGCCGCGGCGTGGAGATGGTGCTGGCCCGCTCGGCCGCGCGCTTCCTCACCGACGAGACGGCGGTGCATTTCCAGGCGACGGGCGTCGCCATGCACGAGGCGGTGATCGCCAAGGACGTGCTCGGCTTCCTGGAAGCGGACAAGTCGCTGGACGAGGCGCTGGCGCGCGCCGCCGACAATTCTTTCGCGGCGCGGGTGGCGGCGCCGCTGCAAACGCACAGCCGCCGCTTCTGGTATCGGTTCCAGAGCGGCACCGGGCTGGCCGAATCGGCCGCAAATCACGTCGCGCTCATCCGCGCCATCCTCGAAAAGGACGAGGACCAGGCCGGCGAGCAGGCCGATCGGCTGATGTCGCTGCTGCGCCTGCACGCGCAGGCGGCGGCGATGCGGTGAGCGGCCTGTCCGCCCGGCGGATTCCCGTGTTCGCGGAAAAATCCTGCAAGCATTGTCGGCTGCGCGCCCGCTGCCGCGTCTTTCAATCAGGCCGGCGACCTGCCGGCATGATCGGAGGAGAGGATTCATCATGGGCAAGACCATCGCCGTCATCGTCGCAAGACTGATCTTCGCCGCCATCTTCGCGATGGCCGCTGGCTTCAAGTTCGCCGGTATGCAGGCGACAGCCGATTACATCGCCGCCGCCGGCTTCCCGTTCCCGCTACTGCTCGCCTGGCTGGCGGCGCTTTTCGAGGTCGCGCTCGTGCTTGCCTTCCTGAGCGGTGCCTTCTTCTCCGAGGCGGCGCTGCTGGCTGGCGTCTATGTGATCTTCCTGGCTGTCGCCTTCCACGGTCCGTCGCACTGGCAGGGCAACCAGGCCGAGTTCGGCTTCTTCGTCGACCACTTTACTTTCCTGGCGGGGCTGCTGTTCGCGGCCGTGCACGGTCCGGGCGGAAAGCTGGCGATGAAGGCGGGACTGATCTGGAAATAATGCGGCCTCGAATCTTGACCGTCGATACTGCCCTTACTCTTCTTTCCGTAAACGATGGGGCGAGGATGCCGGCAGGCAGGTGAGAGGCGGCGCCGGTGATCCGAAAACCAGGACGCGGGCGCAGCTCGAAAAAAGCAAAAAGGCCGCGGAACATCCGCGGCCTTCGCATTCATGCGCCGAAGTTGAAATTTACTTCATCGTCGGCATGGCGAACTCGGCGCCTTCTTTGACGCCGGAGGGCCAGCGCTGGGTCACCGTCTTGGTCTTGGTGTAGAAACGCACCGAATCCGGCCCGTACTGGTTGAGGTCGCCGAAGCCCGACCGCTTCCAGCCGCCGAAGGTGTAGTAGGAAACCGGCACCGGAATCGGCACGTTGACGCCGACCATGCCGACATTGACGCGTGCGGCGAACTCGCGCGCGGCGTCGCCGTCGCGAGTGAAGATGGCGACGCCGTTGCCGTATTCGTGCTCGGAGGGAAGCCGCAGGGCCTCCTCGAAATCATGCGCGCGCACCACCGACAGCACCGGGCCGAAGATCTCTTCCTTGTAGATGCGCATGTCCGGCGTCACGTCGTCGAACAGGCAGCCGCCCATATAGTAGCCGTTCTCGTAGCCCTGCATCTTGAAGCCGCGCCCGTCGACCAGAAGCTTGGCGCCTTCCTTGACGCCGATATCGACATAGTTCTTGACGCGCTCAAGCGCCTGGGCGGTCACCAGCGGGCCGAAATCGGCGGCGGGGTCGGTGGACGGGCCGATCTTCAGGCTTTCGACGCGCGGGATGAGCTTCTCGACCAGCCTGTCGGCGGTTGCCTTGCCGACCGGAACCGCGACCGAGACGGCCATGCAGCGCTCGCCGGCCGCGCCGTAACCCGAGCCGATCAGCGCATCGACCGCCTGGTCCATGTCGGCGTCGGGCATGATGATCATGTGGTTCTTGGCGCCGCCGAAGCACTGCACGCGCTTGCCGGTGGCGCAGCCGCGCGCATAGATGTATTCGGCGATCGAGGAGGAGCCGACGAAGCCGACCGCCTTGATGTCCGGATCGTCGAGGATGGCGTCGACCGCCTCCTTGTCGCCGTTGACGACGTTGAGGATGCCGTCCGGCAGGCCGGCCTCGGTCATCAGTTCGGCCAGCTTCATCGGCACGCCCGGATCACGCTCGGAGGGCTTCAGGATGAAGGCGTTGCCGCAGGCGATCGCCGGCGCGAATTTCCACATCGGGATCATCGCCGGGAAGTTGAAGGGCGTGATGCCGGCGACGACGCCGAGCGGCTGGCGCACGGAAAAGATGTCGATGCCGGGGCCGGCGCCCTCGGTGAACTCGCCCTTCATCAGATGCGGGATGCCGAGCGCGAACTCGACCACCTCGACGCCGCGCAATATGTCGCCCTTGGCGTCGGGGATGGTCTTGCCGTGCTCGCGCGCCAGAAGCTCGGCAAGCGCATCGTTGTCGCGCGCCACCAGTTCGAGGAACTTCATCAGGACGCGCACGCGCCGCTGCGGGTTGGTGGCGGCCCAGGCCGGCTGCGCGGCCTTGGCGTTCTCGACCGCCTTGCGCAATTCGTCCTTCGACGCCAGCGCCACGGTGGCGCGCACCGAGCCGTCCAACGGCTGCATGACATCCTGCTTGCGTCCGCTCGTGCCGGCGACCTGCTTGCCGCCGATGAAATGTCCGTACTCGATCATGGTTTCGCTCCCTAAAGGTCTATTCGCCGCCATTGTCGCCCTTCCCGGGTGAAATGCAATGCGAGCGGATGGTGAGCCGATGTGCGCAAAACAACGAACAAGATTGAAATCGTCTTCATTTGGCGCATAGATAGCGCGCCGTGGAACGTTCGGCCTTTGTAAGGGAGCCGGCCGATCATGAACTGGGACGATGTCCGCATCTTCCTTGCCGTAGCCCGGGCCGGGCAGATCCTCGGCGCGGCCAGGCGGCTTTCGCTCAACCATGCCACCGTGTCGCGCCGCGTCGCGGCGCTCGAGGAAGCGCTCAGGACGAAACTGTTCCGGCGCCTCACCACCGGTTCGGAACTGACGCCGGCGGGAGAGCGGCTGCTGGTGATCGCCGAAAGGATGGAAGCGGACATGCTCGCCGCCCGCGCCGAACTTGCCGAGGGCGACGGGCAGGTTTCCGGCACGGTGCGGGTCGGCGCGCCGGACGGCTTCGGCGTCAGCTATCTGGCGCCGCGCCTCGGCGCATTGGTCGAGCAGCATCCGGAACTGAAGGTGCAGCTCGTGCCGGTGCCCCGCTCCTTCTCCCTGTCGCGGCGCGAGGCCGACATCGCCATCACCACCGAGCGGCCCGCCGAGGGCAGGCTGGTCGCCGTCAAGCTGGTCGATTATTCGCTCGGCCTGTTCGCCGCGAAGAGCTACGCGGCCACCCATGGCCTGCCGCAGGAGAGGCGGGAGTTGGCGAGCCATCGGCTGGTCGGCTACGTGCCCGACCTGGTGTTTTCGCCGTCGCTGGACTATGCGGAGGAATTCTCGCCCGCCTGGGACGCCGGCTTCATGATCTCCTCGGCGCTCGGCCAGGCGGAGGCGGTGCGCGCCGGCGCCGGCATCGGCATCCTGCACACCTTCATCGCGCGGGCCATGCCGGAACTGGTGGCGGTGGAGGGTGTGGCGCCGATCCGCCGCGCCTACTGGCTGGTCTATCATGAATCCATGCGCGGCATTCCGCGCATCCACACGGTGGCGGATTTCATCGCCCTGCGCGTCGAGCAGGACCGCCAGCTCTTCACCTGAGCCAACCCGCGCCGGTTTCTGTTGCGGCGCACAAACCCGAACACTGTCCTATAAAGACCGTGAGCGCCGGTTCGGGCGCATCGGCAGCGAGGTCCATCATGAACACGAGACGCACCGCAATCGTCACCGGCTCCACCAGTGGCATCGGCCTGGGCATCGCCCGCGCCTTCTGCGCGCAGGGCATGAACGTCGTGCTGAACGGCTTCGGCGACATGGCCGAGATAGAGGCGCTGCGGCTGGGACTGGCGCAGGAATTTTCGGTCGACGTCGCCTATTCCCCGGCCGACATGACCAGGCCGGACGAGATCGACGCGATGGTCGCCGGCGCCGAGGAAGCTTTCGGCAGCGTCGATGTGCTGGTCAACAACGCCGGCATCCAGTTTGTCTCGCCGATCGAGGAATTCCCGGTCGAGAAGTGGAACGCCATCCTGGCGATCAACCTGTCGTCGGCTTTCCACGCCAGCAAGGCGGTCATTCCCGGCATGAAGGCGCGCGGCGGCGGCCGCATCATCAACATCGCTTCGGCGCATGCGCTGGTGGCCTCGCCTTTCAAGTCGGCCTATGTGGCGGCCAAGCACGGCATTGCCGGCTTGACGAAGACGACGGCGCTGGAACTGGCGACGTTCGGCATCACCGTCAACGCCATCTGCCCCGGCTATGTGTGGACGCCGCTGGTGGAAAGGCAGATCCCCGACCAGGCGCGCACGCGCGGCGTCTCGGAGGAGGAAGCGAAGGCGGCGCTTCTGGCCTCGCAGCCGACGAAGCGCTTCGTCGCTATCGAGGAAGTCGCGGCGCTCGCCGTGTTCCTGGCCGGCGACATGGCCCGCTCTATCACCGGCGCGGCCATCTCCATCGATGGCGGCTGGACGGTGCAATAGCCGCCTTTATCGAGCATCGGATTTTTCTGAAAGCCGGAATCCGTCCTTCAGTCCGGTGTTCTAGAGCATTTCCGGCGAAGACAGAATCGCCTTCAATGCTCTATCCTTTTGTTCTTACGCAATTCCGGACGCAAAACCGCTGCGCCCTTTTGCTGGAATTGCTTTAGCCGTAGCGCGTCACGCCAAGCGCGCTGACGTCGATGTCCGGCTTGCGGCCGGAGACGATGTCGGCCAGCACCCGTCCCGAACCGCAGGACATGGTCCAGCCGAGCGTGCCGTGGCCGGTGTTGAAGTAGAGGTTGGCGTATTTCGAGGGGCCGATGATCGGCGGGCCGTCCGGCGTCATCGGCCGCAGGCCGCACCAGAAGGTGGCCGCTCTGACGTCGCCGCTGCCGGGGAAAAGGTCGGTCACCGAATGCTCGAGGGTGGCACGGCGGGCGGCGCGCAGCTTCAGGTCGTAGCCGGCGATCTCGGCGGTGCCGCCGACGCGGATGCGGTCTCCGAGACGGGTGATGGCGACCTTGTAGGTCTCGTCCATCACTGTCGAGACCGGAGCCTTGCCGGCGTCCGTGATCGGTACGGTGATCGAATAGCCCTTGATCGGATAGACCGGGATCGGCTGGCCGATCCGGCGCATCCACAGCGGCGAATAGGGGCCCATGGCCATGACGTAGGCGTCGGCTGTGCGCTCGCCCGCGCTGGTAGAGACGCCGGTGACCCTGCCGCCTTCGGTGCGGATCGCCTCGACGGTCGTGCCGTATTCGAAGGTCACGCCGCGCGCGGCGCACATCTCGGCCAGCCTGGTGGTGAACATCTGGCAATCGCCGGTCTCGTCGCCCGGCAGACGCAGCCCGCCGACGAATTTTTCGCGCACCGAGGCCAGTCCCGGTTCGGCGGCGATGCAGCCCGCGGGGTCGAGGACCTCGAACGGCACGCCGTACTCTCTCAGAACCTCGACGTCGCCGCCGATGCCGTCGAGCTGCTTCTGCTTGCGGAAGAGCTGGAGCGTGCCCTGCGCGCGCTCGTCATAGGCGATGCCGGCGGAGGCGCGCAGCGCCTTGAGAACATCACGGCTGTATTCGGCCAGCGGCACCATGCGCGACTTGTTGAGCGCATAGCGTCCGGCCGTGCAGTTCGTAAGCATCCTGAAGACCCATGACCACATGGCCGGATCGGCCAGGGGCCGGATGACCAGCGGTCCGTGCTTCATGGTCAGCCATTTGATCGCCTTGATCGGCACGCCGGGGCCTGCCCAGGGCGAGGAGTAGCCGGGCGACACCTCGCCGGCATTGGCGAAGCTCGTCTCCCGCGCCGGGCCTTGCTGACGATCGAGGACCGTCACCTCGTGGCCAGCCTCGGCAAGATACCAGGCGGATGTGACACCAACCACGCCGCTGCCCAGTATGAGGATCTTCATCGCAATCTTCCTTCACCAGATCCCGGCCGTCACGCTGGCCGGTCCTCTCTTCCCTGCCGGATTTCGGGTGCGCGGCCAAGAGGCAGCCAACGGTTCCGCCGTGTCTGGCACAGTGGCATCGTTCGCCGAATGGATCGAATCCGCGGTTCAGGCGTTTGAGGATCGACGGGGTGACAGATTCGAGAGGAACCACCATGAAGAAACTGATACTCATCGCGGCGATGGGCTTGGCGCTCGGCGCATGCTCGCGGACGGAACAGGGCGCGGCCGTCGGCGGCCTCGGCGGCGCGGCCGTGGGTGCGGCGGTTGCCGGCGATCCGGTCGAGGGCGCGGTCCTCGGCGGTGCGGTCGGCGCGGTTGCCGGCGCGCTGATCGGCAATGCCACCGAGAGCGGCCAGTGCCGTTATCGCGGACGCTATGGCCGGACCTATGTCGCGGATTGCCCGCGCGACTACGACTGGCGTCGTCACCGCCATCATCGCGGGTATTGATGTCGGCAGTTTCGCAAAAAGGAAAACCGGGCGCATGAACGCCCGGTTTTCTTTTTGATCCAACGATTGACCGAGGTGGCTTGCCGCCGTCGGTGGCGCCAGACCTTACTCGGCGCTTGCCTCGGCCGGAGCCGCGGCTGCCTCGGCGGCGGCGGCCGCTGCATCTTCCTGGGCCTTGGCCAGCAGCGCAGCGCGTTCCTGCGCCTTCTTGCCGGGCTGCGCTTTGGTCGGGTTGCTACGGGCGTCGCGCTTGGAAATGCCGGCCTGGTCAAGGAAGCGCAGCACGCGGTCGGTCGGCAGGGCGCCATGCGCGAGCCAGTGCTTGACGCGCTCCTCGTCGAGCTTGACGCGCTCGCCGTCCTTCGGCAGCAGCGGGTTCCAGGCGCCGACCGCCTCGATGAAGCGGCCGTCGCGCGGCGAGCGCACGTCGGCGACGACGATGTGGTAGTAGGGGCGCTTCTTCGAGCCCGCGCGGGCCAGTCTGATCTTCAATGCCATTTCATGTCTCCTGGAATGTCGCAATTGGTAGGTTGATATCGCCGGCCTTCGGGTTGTTCGGCCGGGGTTTCGGTCATCCGCCGTTCTTGTCGGCGGCGATCTGCTCGTGATGACGGATCACTTCCTTGATCACGAAATTGAGGAACTTCTCCGCGAAGTCCGGGTCGAGATGGGCCTCCCTGGCGAGCCGTCTCAGCCGCTCGATCTGCTCGGCCTCGCGGTTCGGGTCTGCCGGCGGCAGGTTGTGCGTGGCCTTCAACACGCCGACGGCCTGGGTGCAACGGAAGCGCTCGGCCAGCGTGTGGATCAGGATGGCGTCGAAATTGTCGATCGAGGCACGATATCCGGCGAGGACCTTTTTCGCATCCTCCATGTCCGTCTCCTTGCTCATGCGCCCCTCACTTCTTCTTTCCGAGACCGGGCAGCCCGCCGGGGCCGCCGATGCCGGGCAGCTTCATGCCTCCGGGAAGGCCCGGCAGACCACTGCCGCCCAGGCCCGGCAGCCCGCCTGGAAGCCCTTTCGGCAGACCGCCCGGCCCGCCGAGACCGGCGGCTTCCGCCTGTTTCTTCAACGCCTCGAGCTGCTTCGGGTCCATTTTCGACAGGTCCGGCATTCCCCCCATTCCGGGCATCATGCCGCCTGCGAGCCCGCCAAGTCCCATCTTCGAGGCAAGGCCGCCCATGGCCGCGCGCATCATGCCGCCGCCTTTGCCCTTGCCGCCCATCGCCTTCATCATGTCGGCCATGGAGCGGTGCATCTTGAGCAGCTTGTTGATCTCGGCCGCGTCCGTGCCGGAGCCGGCGGCGACGCGCTTCTTGCGGCTGTGCTTGAGCATGTCCGGATTGGCGCGCTCGGCCTTCGTCATCGAGGAGATGATGGCGAGCTGGCGCTTGAACATGCGGTCGTCGAGACCGGCGGCCGCCATCTGGTCCTTCATCTTGCCCATGCCGGGCATCATGCCCATGATGCCGCCCATGCCGCCCATCTTCGACATCTGCTGAAGCTGCTGTGCGAGGTCGTTCAGGTCGAACTTGCCCGACTGCATCTTCTTGGCCATCGCAGCCGCCTGCTCGGCGTCGATGGTTTCTGCCGCCTTCTCGACGAGGCTGACGATGTCGCCCATGCCGAGGATGCGGTCGGCGATGCGCTTGGGATAGAACTCCTCCAGCGCGTCCATCTTCTCGCCGGTGCCGATCAGCTTGATCGGCTTGCCGGTGACGGCGCGCATGGAAAGGGCGGCGCCGCCACGGCCGTCGCCGTCCATGCGGGTCAGAACGAGACCAGTGATGCCGACACGCTCGTCGAAGCTTTTCGCCAGATTGACCGCATCCTGGCCGGTCAACGAATCCGCCACCAGCAGGATCTCGTGCGGCGACGAGACCTTTTTGATGTCGGCCATCTCGGCCATCAGCGGCTCGTCGATATGGGTGCGGCCGGCGGTGTCGAGGATGACGATGTCGTGGCCGCCGAGCTTGGCCGCCTGGACGGCGCGCTTGGCGATATCGACCGGCGTCTGGCCGGCGACGATCGGCAGCGTGGCCACCTTCACCTGCTCGCCGAGCTGGCGCAACTGCTCCTGCGCGGCCGGGCGGCGCGTGTCGAGCGAGGCCATCAACACTTTCTTGCCCTGGCGGTCGCCCATGCGCCTGGCGATCTTGGCGGAGGTGGTTGTCTTGCCGGAACCCTGCAGGCCGACCATCATGATGACGACCGGCGCCGGCGCGTTCAAGTCGATGGCGACGCCCTCTTCGCCCAGCATGGCGATCAGCTCGTCATGAACGATCTTGACCACCATCTGGCCGGGCTTGATCGACTTCAGCACCGCCGCGCCGACCGCCTTCTCGCGTACCTTGTCGGTGAACGAGCGCACCACTTCCAGCGCGACGTCGGCTTCCAGCAGCGCACGGCGCACCTCGCGCAGCGCCGCCGAGACATCAGCCTCCGAAAGCGCGCCGCGGCCGGTGAGGCCGTTCAATATGGAGCCAAGGCGTTCCTGTAAGCTCTCGAACATTCATCTTCCTTCGGTCTCGGGATGAAAACCCGAGAGGTAGTGCCTTCGCGCCGAAGGTCCAAGCAAAACCGACGGGCAAAGCCCAAAACCAAAAAGCACCCGGGGGCGCATCGCGCTGCCGGATGTTGGCCTCCGGGATCGTGAAAAGCCCTCAAGGGGCGTCCCGGTCGGCTTTCGCGAGAGGTTCGTCGCGGAAAGTCGCGGCGTGTAGACAGGAAATCGCCCGCCAAGTCAAGCCAAACCCTGAATCCGCGCTATGCTATAGTGCGACGGGATGAAGCGGAGGAGACAGGGCATGGCTGAGGAACAGACAAAAATCCAGCCGTCCCTGCTGCCGTCGAGCCATTCCGAGACGGTCACCGCGATGGTGCATTACTATCGCGCCGAGATCGGCCGCATGGCCGGCTGGCGCGAGCGCATCGACCAGACCTCCAACTGGGCGATCACCGTGGTGGCGGCGCTGCTTTCGGTCTCGCTGTCAACGCCGTCCTCGCATCACGGTGTGCTGCTGTTCGCGATGGTTCTCGTCTATCTGCTTTTGATGATCGAGGCGCGCCGCTACCGCTTCTTCGACGTCTACCGCTACCGGGTGCGCCAGTTCGAGCGGCACTATTTCGCGCAGATCTTCTCGCCGGTTCAGGATTTCTCCGCCAACTGGTTGCAGATCGTCGGCCAGAACCTGCGCGAGCCGAAATTCTTCATCTCCTACGCCGACGCCCATTCGCGCCGGCTCAGGCGCAACTATATCTGGATGTTCCTGATCCTGCTGCTGGCCTGGGTGTTGAAGATATCGACGCCGCGGCTGCAGGACGACAGAGCGAGCCTGACGCTGGTGCATTCCTGGAGCGACGTGGTTCTCAACGCGCGGCTCGGCCCCATCCCCGGCTGGGCGGTGGTGCTCGGCGTGGCGGTCTTCTACCTCTGGCTCCTCGTCGCCGCCCGCCGCTCGCTCGACGACAAGGACGAAGGCGGGTTCGGCGAGGTGCATGTGTAAGCGGTCGCCGGCGCTATCCGAGGTCCGGCTCGACCTTCAGCGGCGAACGCGGATGCAGCAGGAGAAGGCCCGTCAGCAGGGTCGAGACGATGCCGATGCCGCCGATCAGAAGCGCCTGTGCCTCGCTCCACCCTGCGCCTTCCAGCGGACGGGCGACGAATAGGGCAAAGGCGTTGTAGGCCTCCTGGTGCGAGATCAGCAGGAAGCCGAACAGGTTGTTGGCCAGATGCGCGCCGAAGGACGCGCCGAGGTTGCCGGTGGCGTAGACCAGCGTCATCAAAAGGGCGGCGAAGACGGCGATCGTCGTCAGGCCCATGACGTTCATGACGGGCGTGGCGGCCGTGCTCCAGTGCAGCGAGGTGAAGACCAGCACCGGCAGCAGCGCCCAGACGACCGGGCTGACAAAACGTTTGGCCAACCCGCGCGGCAGGTAGGCGCGAAACAACAGCTCTTCCGAGGAGGTCTGGAGGAAAGTCAGCAGCGCGACGGGACCGAGCGCCGTCAGCCAGGACATGAAGTCGATCGTGCCGCGCGCGATCTCGGGCTGCATCGCGTAGAGCAGGATCTCGGAGACCAGCGAGGTGAGGATCACCGCGCAGAATCCCTTGGCGAATCCGTTCCAGGAGATGCGCCGGCTGTTGCCGAACAGCGCCGACAGCGCCTCGCCGTGGATGAAGCGCATGGCGACCCAGGCGCCGATCCAGATGCCGGCGAAGGAGCCGAGCGCCGTCAGCACGCCGACGGGCGTGGCGAGGAAGCCGGCCATATCCGGTGCTTGGCCGGCGCCGGCCTGGAGCCACGCCGAAACGGACATGCCCGCGAAGATCACGGCCAGCGTGGACAGGACCCAGAAAACGACGATGACGGCAACGCCGGCGATCAGGCGCGGCAGCGTCGTCTTCCCGTTCGGCGAGTTCCTGTAGGCTTCGAAAGCACCGGGATCGATCATCGCACCTCATCCAAGCAGCCGCCGCTCCGCTGCGGCGCCCCGTCCCTTATGCCTGCAAACGGGTAAACCGGAGATTGCCGCCGCCGACTAACGCTCGCGCCCTTCAGGCGCCGGCGGACGTCAAGGCAGCCGGTTCGCCTTCTTCAGCGCCTCTTTGGTCTGGGCATCCGTCAGGCCGTTCATGAAGTCTTCCATCTCGTCGTCGATCAGGCCTGCGCGGCGGGCGACGATGTACCACGCAGCGGCAAGCGTGGTGTCCGGCTCGACGCCGAGTCCCATCATGTAGAGCTTGGCAAGATGGTTCTGCGCCGCGACGTTGCCGCCCTCGGCGGCGACCTTCGTCCAGCCGAAGCCGGCCTTGTAGTCGCGCTTGCCGCCCCGCCCTTGGATCAGCCAGTCGCCGAGATCGAGCTGCGCGGTGTCGAAATTCTGCCGTGCCGCCTGGAACAGCAGGCCGCGCGCCCGCGCGTCGTCCTGCTTGCGGCCGCCGACGCCGTTGGCATAGACCTGCGCCATCGCGTATTGCGCGTCGGGCAGGCCGGTCGCGGCGGCGCGCTCGTAATAGGGGATGGCCCTGGCCAGGCCGGCATCGCCGGGATCCTCGGACACCAGAAGTTGCGCGAAGTTGAACTGCGCCAGCGGGTTGCCGGCTTCGGCGGCGGCCTGCATCAGCGCATGCGCCGCCTTCTCGTCCTTCGTCGCGTAGCGCCCGTCGAGCAGGATGAGCGCGTACTGCAACTGCGCTTCGGGAACACCCTGTTCGGCGGCGCGCTGATACCATTTGGCCGCTTCCGCCGCATTCAGCGGAACGCCGAGGCCGCGCGACAGGATCTCGGCCACGAGCGTCTCGGCCGCCGGGTCGCCGTTTTTGGCGCGCACGAGGGCGAGATTGTACGCCGTCTTGTAGAGGCCGCGCTGGTAGGCGCCGTAGGCCGCGTCCGGCTGGCGGCCGCCGAAGCGGGACGGGTCGATCGTGTCGGCCGAGGACAGCGGCGGCGGCTCGTCGGTGGTCGCCGGTTGAGGAAGCGGATTGGAGATGGGCTTGCTCACCAGCGGCCTGTCGCCGAACCGGGACAGGTCGGGCGCCTCTGGCGCCGGCAGCGCTGGCGGCGGGACGAGCACCGGCGCTTCGACCGATTTTCCGTCCGGTTGCCTGGCTTCGGGCTGCACGCTCTCCGGCTGCGCTCCTTTTGGCTGGGCCTTGTCCGGGGAAGGCTTGCCCCCAGCGGTTCCATCAGTGGTGATCTTGCCTGCTGCCGTCTGGCCGGCGGCTTTCGGCTTCGCGGCTTCCTGCGCCCATGTGGGACCGGCCATGCAGAGCGCGGCCGATACGATGACGGCGATGGACGCGAGCCGCATCGATCAGTCCCCGAAGCGCGGCGCGTGTTCGTCGAGCATCGCGTTGGCGCGGGCGATCGCCGTGCGCGGATCCGCGCCCTCGCCGAACACCGCCGCCGACAGGGCGACGAACTCGGCGCCAGTCGCGGCCACGGCGCGCACCGACTCCAGATCCGAACCGGCCATGACGATGCAGGGAATCTCGATCATCTCGGCCCACCATCGGCCGAGCGAAAGGTTGCGCGGGTGCGGCTCGGGTTTTCCGTCATAGCCGAACCGGCCGAAGAACAGGTAGTCGGGCCGCTCCTCGCCGATTTCCAGCGCCTCGTCGCGGCTTTTGCCGCCGCCCGCGCCCACCATGATCTTCGCCTGGAATTTTTCGATCGCCTCGGCCAGTTCGGCCTTGCCGCCCTCGACATGGATGCCGTCGGCATGGACCCGGCCGGCAATGCGCGTGTCGCCGGCGACGATCGCGGCCGCGCCCGCCTGTTGCGCCAGCGGAACGAGCCTTTCGGCGAGCGACTGGAAGGATGCTTCGTCGAGGCCTTCCCGGAACAGGATCACGGATGCGACGTCGCCGCCGTCGAGCGCGCCCTGAAGCTGCCCGGCCTCGACGCCCGGCCCGGCCAGGAGCACGATGCGGCAGCGGTTCGGTTGTGTCTTGTCGTTCATCGCCAACCCTGGGACCCTGCCCGCCTATGCGGGGCGAAGATGGTTGCAATGCGGCATAGAGCAAAGCGCCGAGCTTGAACAGGCTCGCGACGAACCATGCCTAACGAGCTTCAAAGGGCGAGCTTGTAGCCGATATGGCTGGCCGTGAAACCAAGCCGGTCGTAGAAGCGGTGCGCGTCGGCGCGGCTCCTGTCGGTGGTGAGTTGCACGGTGCGGCAGCCGCGCCGGCGGCATTCCGCGATCGCCCATTCGAACAGGCGCTGGCCGAGCCCGCCGCCACGGCTGCCGGCGGCCACGCGCACCGCCTCGATCTGGCCGCGCAGCGCGCCCTTGCGCGACAGTCCGGGAATGAAGGTCAGTTGCAGCGTGCCGACCACCGTGCCGTCGTCGGTCATCACGGCGAGATACTGGTTCGGGTCGGCGGCGATGGCGCGGAACGCCTCGATATAGGCGGCGGCAACCGGCGTCGACAGGTCCTCGCGGGTCGCGCCGAGCGGATCGTCCGCCAGCATGGCGACGATGGCGGCGACGTCCTCTTCTGCGGCGCGGCGGAATGCGATCTCGCCCATGACGGCCTCCTCGGCTTCTTTCATCTGTCCGGTGCCGTGGATAGATGGCGCCCGCGCCGCTATCAAGGCGAACACCTATGCCCGTTCCATATTTCTATCGCCGCGCCGGGCGAACTCCGCTATGAGGTGCCGTCCTTCCGCTTCGACATCCGCACATGACCGGCCTTCTCAGCGATCCCTGGTTCTATGCCGCCGCCATTCCCGCGGTGGCGCTCATCGGTTTCTCCAAGGGCGGCTTCGGCGGCGCGATGGCGGTGATGGGCGTGCCGCTGATGGCGCTGGTGATGCCGCCGGTGCAGGCGGCCGCCGTCCTGCTGCCGATCCTCGTGCTCATGGACCTTGCCGCGTTGTGGGCATGGCGCGGCAACCGGCGTGACTGGATCACGCTCCGCAACATGCTGCCCGGCGCCTTTGCCGGCATAGGCATCGGCTGGCTGACGGCGCTGGTGGTGACGGAAGCCGCCGTCAAGCTGATCGTCGGCGTGGTGGCGCTGGGCTTCGTGCTGAGATGGCTGTGGCAGAAGGTCGCCGGGCAGGATACGCCGCATCCGCACAACGTCGCAGCGGGGGCCTTCTGGGGCACGGTCTCGGGCTTCACCAGCTTCGTCGCCCATTCCGGCGGCCCGCCCTATCAGGTCTACACGCTGCCGCTCAGGCAGGATCCGAAGCTCTACACGGCCACCAGCGTGCTGTTCTTCGCCATCATGAACGCGGTCAAGCTCATTCCCTATTTCGCGCTCGGCGAGCTCGACACCGGCAATCTCACCGCCGCCGCCTCGCTGATGCCGGTGGCGATCGCCGCCACCTTTGCCGGCGCGGCCATCGTCAAGCGCATGCGCGCCGAAATCTTCTATCCCGTCACCTATACGCTGGTGTTTGTCCTGTCGCTCAAGCTCATCTGGGACGGAGCGGTCGGCATATTGTAGAGGATGACGCCATCCCGGAGCTGTGCTTAGACATTGCCGAAGCACTTTTGTGGAGGACGGGATGGCCAACCCCTACGAGCGGGATCTCGACAAGAATCCCGCGAACTACCAGCCGCTGACGCCGATTTCCTATCTGGAGCGGACGGCGAAGGTGTTTCCCGACCACGTCGCCATCATCCACGGCACCCAGCGGATCCCGTACCGCGAGTTCTGGCGGCGCGCGCTGAAGCTCGCCTCGGCGCTGGCGAAAAAGGGCATCGGCAAGGGCGACACGGTGACTGTGATGCTGTCCAACACGCCGCCGATGCTGGAAGCGCATTTCGGCGTGCCGATGGTGAAGGCGGTGCTGCACAGCCTTAACACCCGCCTCGACGCGGCCGTCATCGCCTTCCAGCTCGACCACGCCGAAACGAAGGTGCTGATCGTGGACCGGGAGTTCTCCGGCGTGATCAGGGAGGCCCTGGCGCTGGCGAAGGTGAAGCCGCTGGTGATCGACTACGACGATCCCGAATACGCCGCCGACGCGCCCTATCCGAAAGGCGAGCGCATCGGCTCCCTTGATTACGAGGCGTTCCTGGCGTCCGGCGACGAGGATTTCGCCTGGTCGATGCCGGACGACGAATGGGACGCGATCTCGCTCAACTACACGTCAGGCACCACCGGCAATCCGAAGGGCGTTGTCTATCACCATCGCGGCGCTGCGCTGATGGCCTATACCAACACGATCCATGCCGGCATGGGCAAGCACTGCGTCTATCTGTGGACGCTGCCGATGTTCCACTGCAACGGCTGGTGTTTTCCGTGGACTGTTGCCGTGCAGGCCGGCACGCATGTGTGCCTGCGCTGGGTAAGGCCCAGGGCGATGTACGACGCCATCGCGGATCACGGCGTCACCCATCTGTGCGGCGCGCCCATCGTGATGTCGCTGCTGATCAACGCAGGCGAGGACGAACGCCGCGCCTTTCCACAGACGGTGACCTTCAATACCGCGGCGGCGCCGCCGCCCGAAGCGGTGCTGTCCGGCATGGCCGACGCTGGCTTCGCCGTCACGCATCTCTACGGGCTGACGGAGACCTACGGTCCGGCCGTCGTCAACGAATGGCAAGGCGACTGGGACGGGCTCGACAAGGGCGCGCGCACCGCGAAGAAGGCGCGCCAGGGCGTGCGCTATGCGGCGCTGGAAGGGCTCAGCGTCCGTGATCCCGAGACGATGGAGGAAACGCCGGCAGACGGCCAGACCATCGGCGAGGTGATGTTCCGCGGCAACATCGTCATGAAGGGCTACCTGAAGAACCGCAAGGCCTCCGACGATGCCTTCGCGGGCGGCTGGTTCCATTCTGGCGACCTCGGCGTCATGCATCCGGACGGCTACATCCAACTCAAGGACCGGTCGAAGGACATCATCATTTCGGGCGGCGAGAATATTTCCTCGATCGAGGTGGAGGACGCGCTCTACAGGCATCCAGCCATCGCCTCCTGCGGTGTGGTCGCCCGCCAGGACGACAAGTGGGGCGAGGTTCCCGTCGCCTATGTCGAGCTGAAGCCGGGCAAGACGGCGACCGAGGCGGAGATCATCGAGCACTGCCGCTCGCTGCTGGCCCGATTCAAGGTGCCCAAGGCGGTGATCTTCGCCGAAATCCCGAAAACCTCGACGGGCAAGATCCAGAAATTCCGGCTGCGCGAGATGGCGAGCCAGGGCTGACCTGGCAATTGGACAGAGCCGCATCTACCCTCTGTCGACATCCGGGCTCGCTGCCGTCCGCGTGACGGGATGGATGCCTGTGCGCTGAGGCTTTGCCTTACGGTGCTTTATTCGTTAGATTTTGCTAAAATAATAAAAGATCGAGGCGAGCGCGACATCGTCCTGAAACATCGCTGGAGCAAAGGCGTATCGAATTTTTTGGGCGCCGGGGCTTTCACGCGCCGGGCAGAAGGGGGGAGGACATGCAGGGAGTGGCGCGAAATTTCTTCACGCTTGCGATCGTCTATGCACTGATCGGCATGGGCTTGGGTATCGATATGGCGATCAGCCAGGATCATACGCAGATGCCGACGCATGCGCATGTCATGGTGGCGGGATGGCTGATGTCCTCGGTCTTCGCCTTCTTCTACCATCTGTTTCCGGCAGCGGCCGCGAGCGCGCTGGCGAAACTGCATTTCTGGCTGGCTGCGGTGAGCGGCATCCTTCTGATGGCGGGCCTTTATCTGCTTCTGGCCGGAAACGAAGCGATGGAAGCGATGACGGCCGTCGGCTCGATCGGCTTCTACGCGGCGATGGCGCTGTTCGCCTTCATCGCGCTGCGCACCGTCTATCGACCGGCTTGAGACTGCCGCACCCGTCGCCGCGAACTGTGCCGCTACGGCACAGTTTTGCCGCTGCGCATAAAAAATTCCCGGGCCGGTTAAGGCTTTGTTTACCTTTATAGGGGCTTACTGTGGCTATCCAGTGATCTGGATTCTTACCGAGTGGTTGGAGCCACTTTGTTTGACGCCTCCCTGTTAAACTCCTGAGAGCCGCTCATCGCGGCTCTTTTTTTATCCGGTTCGCACCGGAACCCTCGCGTTAACCGTTTGTTAAACATGCGCTTGCCTTCGTGGGTACGGCAGCGCATTTTCAAAACCGTGTCGTATAGGGTGCGGGCGCGGCTGCAAGGGCCGAATCAGCCGGGTTGTCAGGCGGAACAGGAAATGAGCGAGACGTCGAAGGAAAGCGCGAAAACCGTCAAGCTTGCGGAGCGCCGGGTTTTTTCCCAATCCTTCAAGCCGCTCTACGACGAGGGCATGGGGCTGGTCGAGCAGACCGCCGAGTATCTCGACGGAAGGGGTCGCGCCGAAGCCAAGAAGCTGTCGCGTCTGGGCGCGACGCTCTATGCGGCCGAATCGATGCGCCTGACCACGCGCCTCATGCAGATCGCGTCATGGCTGCTTCTGCAGCGCGCCGCCAATTCCGGCGAGATGACCCGCGACCAGGTGGCCTCGGAAAAATCCAAGGTCAGGCTCGACACGGCTTCGGCGCATGACGAGGCTTCCGGCTGGAGCGAGTTGCCGGAGGAGTTTGTCGATCTCGTCACCCGCTCGCTCCGGCTGCAGTCGCTGGTGCGGCGCATGGACGAGGAGGTCTACGGCAAGGGCGGCGCCGAGGGGTTCCGGGCGGCCGTACGCCATGCCAATCCCGTTTCCGACCAGATCACACTGCTCAATACGGCGTTCGCGCGCGGCTGAGCGCATCGACGCTTTCGTTTCCTGTTTGTTCACATTTGGCTGGCATGGCTCTTCCGGGGAGATACACTCGGCGTCATGCAGCAGGCGATTCGCATCATCGGCATCGATCCGGGCCTCAGGCGCACCGGCTGGGGCGTGGTGGAAAGCCTGGGCAATTCGCTGCGCTTCGTCGGCGCCGGCACTGTCCGCTCCGACGACAAGGCGCCGCTGGCGGCGCGGCTGTGCCAGCTGCATGACGGTCTCGCCGGCGTGCTGCGTGACGCCGCGCCGGACGAGGCTGCGGTCGAACAGACCTTCGTCAACAAGGACGCGTCCGCCACGCTGAAGCTCGGGCAGGCGCGCGGCATCGCCATGCTGGTGCCGGCTCTGGCCGGCCTGGCGGTCGCCGAATACGCCCCGAACGCGGTGAAGAAGACGGTGATCGGCGTCGGCCACGGCGACAAGAAGCAGATCCACATGATGGTCAAGGTGCTGCTGCCGAAGGCCAGCTTCGACGGCGACGACGCTGCCGACGCGCTGGCCATCGCCATCTGCCATGCGCATCACCGGCAAAGCCTGGCTGCAAGACTGGCGATCGCCTGAATGTTCTTGACTTGTTCCAGTATGGGCGATAGGTAATACCGAAGAGGTATTACCATGCGCGTCACCGAAAAAGGCCAGGTCACCATTCCGAAGAATGTTCGCCGCAAGCTGGGCATCGTTCCCGGCAGTGAGATCGAGTTCGATCTGCGCGAGGACGGTGCGCTGATACGCCCTGCGACGAGTTCCCAGTCCAGGGCCGCGACTGCGGATTTCATGGACCATATCCGCCGCCATAAGGGAACCATGGACCTTGGCGGGATGACCGGCGACGAATTTTTCAAACTGTTGAGGGACTGATGTCGACGCTGGTCGACAGCAACGTTCTGATCGACCTGTTCGATACAGGCAGCGCCTGGGAAGAATGGTCGACCCGCACCATCGAGCGCCTTCGGTCGCAGGGACCTATCGTGATCAACCAGATTGTCTACGCAGAAATGGCTGCGGGTTTTCCGCTCGAAGCCGACCTTGAGTCAGCGCTGTCGCCGTCGCGCTTCGTTCGCGAGGATTTGCCGTGGGAGGCCGCTTTCGCAGCCGGAAAGGCTTTCGTCGCCTACCGCCGGGACGGCGGCCCAAAGCGGTCGCCGCTGCCGGATTTTTACATTGGTGCACATGCCACGATCCGTGGCTATCGGTTGCTCACCCGGGACACCGCGCGCTATCGCGCGTATTTCCCGTTACTGCGTATCGTCTCACCCGACACCCATCCATAAAGGTCGTCCCATGATCGGCAAGCTCAAGGGCACGCTGGAGGAGATCGACGAGGACCATTGCGTCGTCGACGTGCACGGGGTGGGCTACGTCGCTTATTGCCCGGCCCGCACGCTGGCCGCCCTGCCGTCTCCGGGCGAGGCGGTGGTGCTGTTCATCGAGACCTATGTGCGCGAGGACATGATCCGGCTCTACGGGTTCCGGACGGCGCTGGAGCGCGAATGGTTCCGGCTGCTGATGAACAACGTGCAGGGCGTCGGCGCCAAGGTCGCGTTGGCTGTGCTGTCCACGTTGGCACCGGCAGAACTCGCCAACGCCATCGCGCTGCGCGACGTCGCCATGGTTTCGCGGGCACCCGGTGTCGGCAAGAAGGTGGCCGAGCGCATCGTCACGGAACTCAAGAGCAAGGCGCCGGCCTTCGCCGGCGAAGCCTCCGGCACCATCGGGCTGAAGCAGGAACTGGGGGAGGGCGTGGCGCCGGCTCCGGTCGCGGACGCGGTGTCCGCCCTGGTCAATCTCGGCTACTCGTGCGACGTCGCCGCCAACGCGGTCGCCTCGGCGCTCAAGACGGGCGGTGAGGACGCGGATTCGGCCAAGCTCATCCGTCTCGGGCTGAAGGAGCTGGCGCGGTAGGTTGCACTTGTTGTGAAATTCGGCGAAACGCAGTATATGTAAGGAAATCGGAGTAATCCTTACGATGGGGATCGAAGCTAGAATATCCAGCAAAGGGCAGACAACGATACCCTTCGAAGTTCGCGAAAGACTCGGTCTCCAAACGGGCGATCGGATCGCCTTCATCGAAATGGAGCAGGGTTACCTGATCATTCCGCGCAATCGGCCGGTTGAAACCCTGTTCGGCGCATTGGCCGAATATGCGCTGCCGGACACGACAATCGACGATTATGACGATGCGGTGGGAGATGGCATCAGCGGACATGTCGAAGGGCCAACGGGAGAAGGCAAGTCAGTCAGTTGATCGGTCTCGACACCAATATCCTGCTGCGCGCGACGCTGAACGACGATCCCGTGCAATCGCCTGCAGCGCAGCGCCTGTTGAAGACGCTCTGCAAAGAGGAAGCCGGCTTCGTCTATCTGCCGGTGCTGCTGGAATTCTTCTGGGTTCTGCGCTCACGGTACAAGCTGCCGAGGGCACGGCTGGCGGTAGCGCTCAGGAACCTTCTCGAGGTCGAGCACATCGAATTCGAGGCTCTGCACGTGGCTGGCAAGGCGCTTGCTGTCTTCGAAAGCGGCAGCGCCGATTTTTCCGATGCCGTCATCGCCTTGCGAAACCGTGAACTTGGCGTCGCAACGACCTTCACCTTCGATAAAGACGCCGCGAAATCCGTTCCGGGCATGGAACTTCTCTCTTGACCCTCTCACCCCGCCTCATCTCGCCCGACAAGCGCGGCGAGGATGCCGACCAGACCTTGCGTCCGCAGGCGCTGGACGATTTCGTCGGCCAGGCGCAGGCGCGCGCCAATCTGAAAGTCTTCATCGAGGCCGCCAAGGGGCGCGGCGAGGCGCTCGACCATGTGCTGTTCGTCGGACCGCCGGGGCTCGGCAAGACGACGCTGGCGCAGATCATGGCGCGCGAGATGGGCGTCAATTTCCGCTCAACCTCCGGCCCGGTGATCGCCAAGGCCGGCGACCTCGCCGCCTTGCTGACGAACCTGGAAGACCGCGACGTCCTCTTCATCGACGAGATTCACCGTCTCAATCCGGCCGTGGAGGAGATCCTCTATCCGGCGATGGAGGATTTCCAACTCGACCTGATCATCGGCGAGGGGCCGGCGGCGCGCTCGGTCAAGATCGATCTCGCCCGCTTCACCTTGGTCGCGGCCACCACCCGCGCGGGCCTCATCACCAATCCGCTGCGCGACCGTTTCGGCATCCCCGTGCGGCTCAATTTCTATACCGTCGAGGAACTGGAACTCATCGTGCGGCGTGGCGCACGCATCCTCGGCATGCCGCTGGACGACGAGGGCGCGGTCGAGATCGCCAGGCGCGCGCGCGGCACGCCGCGCATCGCCGGGCGGCTGCTTCGGCGCGTGCGCGATTTCGCCGCGGTGGCGGGCGCGGACACCATCTCCCGAAAAATCGCCGATGAGGCCTTGGTCCGCCTGGAGGTCGACGCGCTCGGCCTCGACGCGCTCGACCGCCGCTATCTTTCGATGATCGCGCGCAATTTCGGTGGCGGTCCGGTCGGCATCGAGACCATCGCCGCCGGTCTTTCGGAACCACGCGACGCCATCGAGGACATCATCGAACCCTATCTGATCCAGCAGGGCTTCATCCAGCGCACGCCGCGGGGGCGCGTGCTGACGGCGAACGCCTGGCGGCATCTCGGGCTGGAGGCGCCGAAGGAGTTCGTCCAGCAGCAGATCAGTCTGTTCCAGGAGGAGCCGTGAACGGCGCCGATCCACTTTCGCCACGTGTCGGCCTTGCCGGCGAGCTGACGTCGGCCGGGCACCGGCTCATCGCGCGCGTCTACTACGCCGACACGGATTTTTCCGGCGTCGTCTACCATGCGCGCTATCTGGAGTTCCTCGAGCGCGGCCGTTCCGACTTCCTGCGCCTCGCCGGTGTCCACCATACCGAGCTGATCGAAGGCAAGCATGGCGAGCGCATCGTGTGGGTGGTGCGCCGCATGGAGATCGACTTCGTTCAGCCGGCGCGCATCGACGACATATTGACGGTCGAGACGCGCGCCGCCTCCATCTCGGGGGCCCGCATCGTCATGGGGCAGGAGTTGAAGCGTGGCGAGGACCTCCTGGTGCGGGCCAGGGTCGAGGCCGCCATCATCGGCGAAGGCGGCCGGCCGAAGCGGTTTCCGAAGGAGTGGATCGCGGCTTTCATGCCGGCAAAACCCATTCCTTCCTCTTGAGGCGAAGGGCGGCGCGTAGGCGCGGGGACCGGTCGCGAGCCGTAGAAATACGACCTCGAAATAGCTTCAGTGCGGTTGAGATTATCCCTACCTGTCGCTGCGCGGCCATCCTCCTCTCAAGGGAGAGGGAACCGGCGCCGTATTCTCTAACTCATCCTTAACCATAACGGTTCATGAAGATATCCGTGAAAATCGGAGGAATCCAACCGCCTTCGTTTCACCAACATTTGCCCTGAATAACGCCGCGAACGGCGCATTTCGGGCATTTCCGGAAGCTTTCGGGTAACGGGGCCACGAAGGTACAGCGCCAGGGGCAAGCCAGGAGCCGAGCCCGGAATCTTAAGGATCGTTGCTGATGGAAAATATCGCACTCGCCGAACCGACGGCGTCGCTGTCCATATGGGCGCTGTTCCTGCAGGCCAGTTGGGTGGTCAAGCTGGTCATGCTCGGCCTGCTCGCCGCCTCGGTGTGGACCTGGGCGATCATCATCGACAAGCTGATCGCCTATGCACGCATGCGCGTCTCGCTCAACCGCTTCGAGCAGGTGTTCTGGTCGGGGCAGTCGCTGGAAGAGCTCTACCGCACTTTGTCTGACCGCAAGACAACGGGCATGGGCGCCATCTTCGTCGCCGCCATGCGCGAATGGAAGAAGAGCTTCGAGAAGGGCGCCAAGTCGCCGCTGGCGCTGCAGACCCGCATCGACAAGGCGATGGACCTTGCGCTGACGCGTGAGATGGAGCGGCTGGAAGGCCGACTCGGCTTCCTGGCCACGGTGGGCTCGGCCGCGCCCTTCATCGGCCTGTTCGGCACGGTGGTCGGCATCATGACCTCCTTCCAGGCAATCGCGGCCTCCAAGAACACCAACCTGTCGGTGGTGGCGCCCGGCATCGCGGAGGCGCTGCTCGCCACTGCGATCGGCCTGCTCGCCGCCATCCCTGCCGTCATCGCCTACAACAAGCTGTCGTCGGACTCGGGCAAGCTCGGAGTTCGGATGGAAGGCTTCGCCGATGAGTTCTCCGCCATACTGTCGCGCCAAATCGATGAAAAGGTCGTGGCCAAGGCTGCGGCCTGAGGAAAGATCACCATGGGTATGTCTGTAAGCGCAAGCGGTTCCGGCCGCGGCGGGCGCGGCCACAGGCGGCGCAGCCGCCATCACGGGCTGATGTCCGAAATCAACGTGACGCCGATGGTCGACGTCATGCTGGTGCTGCTCATCATCTTTATGGTGGCAGCACCTCTGCTCACGGTCGGCGTGCCGATCGACCTGCCCGACACGCAGGCCAAGGCGATGAACTCGGACACGCAGCCGATCACCGTGTCGATCGATCCGCAGGGCAAGGTCTTCCTCCAGGAAACCGAGATCCCGATCGAGGAGGTGGTGCCGAAGCTGCAGGCCATCGCCAAGACGGGCTACGAGGAACGCATCTATGTGCGTGGCGACAAGGTCGCCGACTACGGCACGGTCATGAAGGTGATGGCGCGCATCTCGGCGGCCGGTTTCAAGAACATCGGCCTGGTCACGCTGCAGGAACAGGATCAGTAAGGCGGACATGCGCGCGGGCCTCACCTCATCGGTGGTCTTGCATGCCGCGGTGCTGGCCTTCGGCCTGTTCACCCTGCGCGCGCCGTCCGCTTTCGACGTGAGCGACGTGGAGTCGCTGCCGGTCGACATCGTCCCGGTGGAATCGATCACGCAGATCCAGGAGGGCGACAAGAAGGCGACGATGCGCGAGCAGGCGGCGCCGACGCCGACCAAGCGCCCCGACATCGTGCCCGATGCGCAGAAGGCCGGCGACAACAGCATCGACACCGACAAGCCGCCGACGCCCGAGGACAAGCCGAAGCCGGTGCAGTCGGCCGATGCTTCCGCGCCGGCGCCCGAGCCGAAGGAACAGCCCAAGCCCGAGGACGTGCCGAAGCCGAAGGAAGAGCCCAAGCCGGTCCCCGCCACGGAGGTCGCTCCCAAGCCGGCGCCGAAGGAAGAGGTGAAGCCCGATCCCGTCAAGGAGCCGGACCCGGCGCCGCAGCCCGTCAAGCAGCCCGAACCCGCGCCCAAGCCGGCCGAGCAGAAGGCGGCCGACGCCCAGCCGCTGCCCGACAAGCCGGACCCGATCGCCCAGACCATCGACGCCCAGCAGCCGGAGGAAAGCGTCAGGCTGCCCGACACGGCCCCGGCGCCGCAGGCCAAGCCGAAGCCGCAGGCGGCGCAGGCCGAGACGGCCAAGGCGCCGGACCACAAGGATTCCGACAAGCCGTCCAAGGAGGCGTCGTCGCGGCCAAAATCGGACGACAAATCGCTGGACGACAAGATCGCCGCGCTGCTCAATAAGGAGAAATCCGCCGGCGGCGGCGCCAAGCGCTCGACGCAGCAATCGGCGCTGGGCGGCGAGAAGAACACCGGCGGCAACAAGCTTTCACAGAACGAGATGGACGCGCTGCGCCAGAAGCTCGGCGGCTGCTGGAGCATTCCCGCCGGCGTCGACGACGCCGACACGCTCAAGGTTTCGGTGCGGTTCCGGCTCGACCGCTCGGGCGAGCTGGAAGGCCGCCCGCAGGTGGTCAAGGGCGGCGCCTCGTCAGGCCCCGCCCGAACCGCGGCTGAGTCGGCGGTGCGGGCGGTGCAGAAATGCGCGCCCTTCAATCTTCCGGCCGACAAATACGACACATGGTCGGAAATCGTGGTCAATTTCGATCCGAGCGACATGTTGAACGGATTCTAAAACTCTCAGGCCCGCCCCTCACAGCCCGCCAGAAAACGAGGCTCACGCGATATGAAGAAATTTCTTGCCACCCTCATGATGATCGGCGCCGTCGCCACCGGCTTCTGCGCGCTCGCCACGCTGCCCGCCCGCGCGCTGGTCGAGATCAACGTCAACAAGGGCACGATCGAGCCGCTGCCGATCGCCATCACGGATTTCCAGGGCGAGGGGCTGGGGCCGGAAATATCGGGCATCGTCGAGGCCGATCTCAAGCGCTCCGGCCTGTTCGCCCCGCTCGACCACGGCGCCTTCATCGAGAAGATCTCCAATCCCGACATGGCGCCGCGCTTCGACGACTGGAAGGTCATCAACGCGCAGGCGCTGGTCACCGGGCGCGTCTCCAAGGAGGCGGACGGACGCATCCGCGCCGAATACCGGCTGTGGGACACCTTCGCCGGCCAACAGATGGCAGGCGAGCAGTTCTTCGCTAACGACGCCAACAAGCGCCGCATCGGCCACATCATCGCCGACGCGATCTATGAGCGCCTGACCGGCGAGAAGGGCTATTTCGACACCCGCGTCGTTTTCATCGACGAATCCGGAGCCAAGAACGCGCGCAAGAAACGGCTCGCCATCATGGACCAGGACGGCGCCAATGTGCGCTACCTGTCCAACGGCTCGTCCATCGTGCTGACGCCGCGCTTCTCGCCGAACCGGCAGGAAATCACCTATATGTCCTATGAGGGCGGCCAGCCGCGGGTCTACCTGCTGCAGATCGAGACCGGCCAGCGCGAGCTCGTCGGCAATTTCCCCGGCATGACGTTCGCCCCGCGCTTCTCGCCGGACGGCCAGAAGGTCATCATGAGCCTGCTACGCGACGACGGCAATTCCAACATCTTCGCCATGGACCTGAGGAGCCGCACCACCACGCGGCTGACCAACTCGACGGCCATCGACACCTCGCCGTCCTATTCGCCGGACGGCTCGCAGATCGTCTTCACCTCGGACCGCGGCGGCGGCAGCGGGCGCTCGCAGATCTACGTCATGGGCGCCGACGGCTCCAACCAGCACCGCATCTCCTTCGGCGACGGCGTCTATTCGACGCCCGTCTGGTCGCCGCGCGGCGACCTGATCGCCTTCACCAAGCAGTCGGGCGGGCAGTTCCAGATCGGCGTCATGAGGACGGACGGCTCGGGCGAGCGCATCCTTTCGACTGGCTTCCAGCAGGAAGGCCCGACCTGGGCGCCCAACGGCCGGGTGCTGATGTTCTTCCGCGAAGCGCCCGGCTCGGGCGGCCCCAAGCTGTTCTCGATCGACCTGACCGGCCGCAACGAGCAGTCGATCCCGACCGCCAACTTCGCCTCTGACCCGGCCTGGTCGCCGCTGCTCGAATAGAGAGGGCCCTGCCGTCCACTATACTCGAAAAGGGGCCGTTTGTGGCCCCTTTTCATGGCTTGGCCGCGTTTTGGCCGTATTTAAGTCTAGGGTCCGCGCCAAATACGACGATGGCCCATACAGCGGGCCATTGAATGGAGCTTCCTCGGGGGACGTCTTCGGGATGGTGGGCGAAACCGAATTTTAACCGTGTTTCTTGAGCCCCGGTTAACCCAAACGTGGTTACTGAGAGTTCAACGAAATCATTCGAATGCGAAGGAGAGGCGGCATGCGCCGTATCGCAAAACTTGCAGCAAATCCGGTCATGATCGCGCTGGTGGCATCGCTGGCGATCGCGGGCTGCGCGTCCAAGAAGATGAACAGCGCGGCCGATCTCGGTCTCGGCGGCGCCGGTAGCGCCACGCCCGGCTCCTCGCAGGACTTCACCGTCAATATCGGCGACCGCATCTTCTTCGACACCGATTCCTCGGCGATCCGTTCCGATGCCCAGCAGACGCTGGCCCGCCAGGCCCAGTGGCTGAACAAGTACAGCCAGTACCAGATCGTGGTCGAGGGTCATGCGGACGAGCGCGGCACGCGCGAATACAACCTCGCGCTCGGCGCTCGCCGCGCCGCCGCCACGCGCGACTACCTGATTTCGCAGGGCGTCTCCGGCAACCGCCTGAAGACGATCTCCTATGGCAAGGAGCGTCCGGTGGCCGTCTGCGACGACATCTCCTGCTGGTCGCAGAACCGCCGTGCCGTCACCACGCTTTCAGGCGCCGGCAGCTGAGTTCGCGCGGGCCTGAAGCGGCCGCGCCGCAAAATTGCAACATCGGTTATGAAAAGGCGGCCTCAGGGCCGCCTTTTGCCTGATTGCAGGCCATAAACAAAATTTGGCCGAAGTCTCGCGTCCTGCTAAAAGCCGAGCCGGCTGGGCTGTGGGCGGATCGACCCGTCGTGACCCTGCCGCACGATCATCGAACGGCTTTTGATTTCCGAGGCGCGAAGCATATGCACTTTCGAACACTCCTCAGCGGCACGCTGGCAGCACTGCTCGTGTCCGCCATGACGATCCCGACCGTCCAGGCCGGTTCCGGCAGCGACGCCGATTCCGGCTTCTCCTTCCATCTGCCGACGCTCGGCGTGTTCGGCGGCGACGGCAAGAAGGAAGAGCCGCAGACGCAGGTCGCCCAACAGTCCAACGGCGTCGGCACGGTCGGCATCGAGGACCAGATCCGCCAGATGAACGGCAAGATCGAGGAACTCAATTTCCAGATCCTGCAAATGCAGGAGCAGATCCGCAAGCAGCAGGAAGACAACGAGTTCCGCTTCCAGCAACTGGAAGGCGGCGATCAGGGCAAGCAGAAGAAATCGGAGGCGACCGAGCCGACCGCCAGGAAGGTCGCCGAGGCGCCGGCGCAACCGGTCGACAACGGCGCGCAGACGGCATCAGCCGCGCCCGGTCAGTCCGGCCAGTCGACCGATGAGATCGGCGAGGTCATCATGGATTCGGGCGACGGCGCTCCCGGCAAGGCGGGCCGGGGCATGCCGCCCAAAACCTTCGGCACCATCACGGTCGACAAGAACGGCAACGTCGTCGATGCCGGGCAGGGCGCGGCGTCCGCGCCGGCGCAGCCGGCTGCGGTTTCGCAGGACAACGACACCCAGGACGGCGGCACGCAGGGCGCGGGCGCACAGGACGGCGGCACGGTCGTCGCCTCGCTGCCGCCGACCGACAATGCCGACGAGCTTTACCGCAATTCCTACCAGTTCATCCTGTCGGGCGACTACAAGACCGCCGAGCAGGGTTTTCGAGATCACATTTCCCGTTTCCCGAAGGATTCCAAGGCACCGGACGCGCATTACTGGCTGGGCGAAGCGCTGCTCGGCCAGCAGAAATACCGCGACGCGGCCGAGGTGTTCCTCGCCGCCTCCAAGGACTACCCCAAGGCCAAGAAGGCGCCCGACATGATGCTGAAACTCGGCGTCTCGCTTGTCGGTCTCCATCAGCGCGACGTCGCCTGCGCGACCTTCAGCGAGATCGGCAAGCGTTACCCCGACGTTTCCGGTGCGCTGAAGTCGCGCATCAAGCAGGAAGAGGCCCTCGCATCGTGCTGACGCGCGACGCCGGTTTCGATCTCGCGTCAGCAGCCTTCTCGTCCTTCGATTTTTCCGGCGGCGCCGTCGTGGCGGTCTCCGGCGGCAGCGATTCAACCGCTCTTCTTCTTCTCCTCAAAAAGCATTTCGACCGTTTCCATCCCGCGGCATCCCTGCTTGCGGTGACCATCGACCACGCGTTGCGCGCGGGTTCTGCCGCGGAAGCCGCCGCCGTCGCGGGCTTCTGCGCGGTTCGCGGCATCGCCCATCGCACGCTTGTCTGGACCGGACCGAAACCGGATACAGGCTTGCCACAGGCCGCGCGCGAGGCGCGCTATCGCCTCCTGGCGCAGGCCGCCAGCGAGGCCGGCATCGCGCTGGTGGTGACAGGGCATACCGCCGACGATCAGGCGGAGACCGTCCTGATGCGGCAGGCCCGCAGCGCAGACGCCGGCGAACCGGGTCTCGCAGGCATGGCGCCGGCGACGCTGCACGACGGCGCGACCTGGATCGTGCGCCCGCTGCTCGGCTGCCGGCGCGAGGCACTGCGCGGCTGGCTGCGGAGGCAGGACGTGGCGTGGTTCGACGATCCGACTAATGCTGACACGCGCTTCGAGCGATCCCGGGTGCGGGCCGATCGGGAGCGGACAGCCGCGCCCGTGGAAGAGATGCTGGCACTCGCGCAGGCCGCCGCTCGCCGGCGCGTGGACCTGGGGCGACGGGCCGCCCTTCTCATCCGCGATCACGCCGCCTGTCCGGTCGCCGGGCTGGTGCGGCTCGATCCGGCCTTCGCCGACGTCGCCGACCGAGAAGCCGCGCGGCAAGCCCTGCGCATCCTCTTGGCCGTGATCGGTGGCACGACCTTCCTGCCGCCGGGGGGCAAGACGGAGGCAGCCCTTGCCGGTCTGGCTGCAGGCGGGAGGCGCGCCACATTGTCGCGATGCGTGGTCGATCGCAGACGTTCCGGCGTCTTCCTGCATCGCGAAAGACGCGGCCTGCCGGTACCGTGCCATGCCGTGCCGGAAATGGTCTGGGACGGCAGGCGGCGCATCACGTTTGATGGCGGCGGCTCCGAAACGGTGATCGAACCGGCGGGGCCGGCGGTCAACGGAATTGTCGCGAAAGCCGCGCCACCGGGCTTGATCAGGGCGGCTTTGTCGGCGGAACCGTCCCTAAGGCGGAGAAAAGAAGGCTCCGACGTGCCGCAGGGTGACGATTTCTTCCGTGCCGAGCCTGTCTTGGCACCCTGGCGGTCGTTCCTGCCGAGCTTCGATCTCGCCCCGGCGCGGGCGGCCGCAGCCCTCATCGGTGCGTCGGCCATTCCCGATCCGCCGTTCTGCGGTTCCATCGGCTTCGAACCATAGTCCAATGCTTAACCGCTTCATGCTGTTGTGCTTGGCAAGGAGTGGCGCTCTCCCTATGTTAGCGTGGAAACCTTCCTCACGACGCGCGCCCGGTTTCGGGCGCCAACGGGAACCTAAATGAATCCGAATTATCGCAACCTCGCGCTGTGGGCGATCATCGCGGTCCTCCTCATCGCCCTGTTCAATCTTTTCCAGGCTCCGCAGACGCGCGGGGCGTCGCGCGACATCGCCTATTCGGAGTTCCTGCAGGACCTGTCGGGCGGCCGCGTCAAGGCGGTGACCATCGCCGGCGACCGCATCACCGGCTCTTATGTCGACAATTCCACCGGCTTCCAAACCTATTCGCCGGGCGATCCGACGCTGGTGTCGCGGCTCGAGGACAAGAACGTCACCATCAACGCGCGGCCCGAAACCGACGGCTCCAACACGCTGTTCGGCTATCTGATCTCGTGGCTGCCGATGATCCTCATCCTCGGCGTGTGGATATTCTTCATGCGCCAGATGCAGTCGGGGTCCGGGCGCGCCATGGGCTTCGGCAAGTCGAAGGCCAAGCTGCTCACCGAGGCGCATGGCCGCGTCACCTTCGCCGACGTCGCCGGCGTGGACGAGGCCAAGGAGGATCTGGAGGAGATCGTCGAGTTCCTGCGCGATCCGCAGAAGTTCCAGCGCCTCGGCGGCAAGATTCCGCGCGGCGTGCTCCTGGTCGGCCCGCCCGGCACCGGCAAGACGCTGCTGGCGCGCTCGGTCGCGGGCGAGGCCAACGTGCCCTTCTTCACCATTTCGGGCTCGGACTTCGTGGAGATGTTCGTCGGCGTCGGCGCCAGCCGCGTGCGCGACATGTTCGACCAGGCCAAGAAGAATTCGCCCTGCATCATCTTCATCGACGAGATCGACGCGGTCGGCCGCCATCGCGGCGCCGGCCTCGGCGGGGGCAACGACGAGCGCGAGCAGACGCTGAACCAGTTGCTGGTCGAGATGGACGGCTTCGAGTCCAACGAATCCATCATCCTGATCGCCGCCACCAACCGGCCCGACGTGCTCGATCCTGCCTTGCTGAGACCAGGCCGATTCGACCGCCAGGTCGTGGTGCCGAACCCCGATATCGTCGGCCGCGAGAAGATCCTGAAGGTGCATGTGCGCAACGTGCCTCTGGCGCCGAACGTCGACCTGAAGACGATCGCGCGCGGCACGCCCGGCTTCTCTGGTGCGGATCTGATGAACCTCGTCAACGAGGCGGCCCTGATGGCGGCGCGGCGCAACAAGCGCCTCGTCACCATGGCCGAGTTCGAGGACGCCAAGGACAAGATCATGATGGGCGCCGAGCGCCGCTCCTCGGCCATGACCCAGGCCGAGAAGGAGCTGACCGCCTATCACGAGGCCGGCCACGCCATCCTGGCGCTCAACGTGCCGTCGGCCGACCCGCTGCACAAGGCGACCATCATCCCGCGCGGCCGAGCCCTCGGCATGGTCATGCAGCTTCCCGAGGGCGACCGCTACTCGATGAGCTACAAATACATGATCTCGCGCCTTGCCATCATGATGGGCGGCCGCGTGGCAGAGGAGTTCAAATTCGGCAAGGAGAACATCACGTCCGGCGCCTCCTCCGACATCGAGCAGGCGACCAAGCTGGCACGCGCCATGGTGACGCGCTGGGGCTTCTCCGACAAGCTCGGCCACGTCGCCTATGGCGACAACCAGGAAGAGGTCTTCCTCGGTCATTCGGTGGCGCGCCAGCAGAACATCTCGGAAGAGACCGCGCAGATCATCGACGCCGAAGTGCGCCGCCTCATCGACGATGCCTATTCGACGGCCAAGACCATCCTGACCAAGAAGAAGAAGGACTGGGTGGCGCTCGCCGAGGGCCTGCTGGAATACGAGACGCTGTCCGGCGACGAGATCAAGCAGTTGCTCGCCGGCAACAAGCCGTCGCGCGACCTTGGTGACGACACGCCGCCGAGCCGCGGCTCGGCCGTGCCGAAAGCCGGCGCCGCCCGCGGCAAGAAGAAGGGTCCGGAGCCGGAAAGCGGCATGGAACCCCAGCCGCAGGGGTGAGGAGTGGTCGGCCCTATCAGGGCCGACGAAAAGCCCCCTAATGGGCTTTTCGAACGACGAACGCCCGGAGCCATAGCGGAGGGCCGGCCGCCGGTGGTCGTAGAGCACCGACGCAAAGCGCCGGTCCCCGAACATCCTTGACCGTCGGTGGCTTCACCAAGGGTTCAGGCATGGATCCTCGGGTCTGCGCTGGGTCGCTGCGCTCCTTGCTTCGCCCGAGGATGACGAACTCCGAGGGTCACGCCCCTCGTGCCGCCGGCCCCATGCCGTAGGCTTCGCTGCGTTCGACCGCGCGGTAGAAGTCGGCGAGCTGCTTGCCGCGCTCCGGCTTGAAGCTGTGGCCGGGAACGACGATGGCGCCGATACGGTCGATGCGGAAGGCGCGGAAGTCGTCGCGCATCTCGCACCAGGCGACCAGCGTCCACACCTTGCCCCAGAACCACAGGCCGAGCGGTCGCACGTCGCGCTGGGTGGAGCGGCCGGCCTCGTCGCAATAGCCGATGTTGAGCACCTGCCGCTTTTCCACCGCGCGCTCGATGAGGTCGATGTTGACGCGGGCTTCGTCGCTGACCACCCACATGGGCGTGTGGATCTCGGTGCGGGCGATGCGGTCCTTCTCGTTGTCGGGCAGCACGGCGCCGATCTTGACCAGCGCCTCGTCGGCCGCGCGCGCCATCGCCGCCCCGCCGAAGGCGCGCACCATGCGCGCTCCGGCGACCAGCGCCACGATCTCGTCACGCGTGAACATCAGCGGCGGAAGGTCGAAGCCTTCCCGCATCATGTAGCCGACGCCCGCCTCGCCGTCGATCGGCACGCCGGTCGATTGCAGGTCGGCGATGTCGCGGTAGATGGTGCGCTCGGAAACCTCGAGCCACGCGCCCAGCTTCTGGGCCGTGACCAGCCGGCCGCCGCGCAGGTGCTGGACAATCTGAAAGAGCCTGTCGGCACGTCTCATCGTGTGATCCCTCGGCGTCGTCGACGGCCCCGCTCCCGTCATGCGCCCCCGACACTCTATCGCACGACCCTCCTGACAGCATATTGTCAGGAGGGTCCGACGCGATCGGCCGGTCGCTGGCCTTGCTATGTGGGACACCCATCGTATCGATCCAAGAGTGACGCCGAAAAGAAAAAAGAATCAGCCGTCGAACCCGTGTCGCCGTCCATAGCGGTCCGGCCAGCCGATATCGGCCCGCATCTGCGGGGAAAGGCTGCCCAGCATGCGTTCCGTCCGGATTTCGTTGCGGATGGTGCGGATCCTGCCGGCGTAGTGCCTCATGGCGGCGAGAAGCGAAAAACGGGACATGGCGGCCTCCTTCGATTGAACCGCCGCAATATCGCATACCCCTGCTGACAGCAGTCCGTCAGGATGCGGAGCGGCCGCTCGCATATTGCCCGGATGGCAGGACCGTGATCGCAATTGCCGCCGCGCCGGCGAACTGCCGCGACGAGGACGCCGGAGCGCGGGAACGGACGGCAGGACGCCGTTGGCCGGAACCTGTCAGTATCTTCCGGCAAGATGGCTTTTCAGCCGCTCGATCTCGGTCTTCGGCCAGCCGGACGCCGTCACCTGCGCCCAGGCGTCGATGTAGTTGCCCGGCGCGTAGACATGGCCGTGGCCGATCGGCGCGGTGGTGGCGATCATCATGTCCACGGCCAATTGCAGGAAGGTGACGATGGGATACCAGCGCAATTGCGGCGAGACGTCCTGGCCGCGCGGCGCCTTCATCCAATCCGGCTCGCGGTAGAGCGAATGCGTGTCGAAGAACACGATCGGGTCGCTCGGATATTGCAGGTAGACCACGCGCATCGGCCCCCAATGTGCGCCGGGAATATCGAGCGCGTCCTGCAATCCGGTGAAGCGGATATAGGAGCCGTCGTGGAAGCGCGGCAGCCATTGCGGGGTGCCGGGGTCTCGCCCGGCCACGGCCCAGTTCCAGATGCGGCTCGGGAAGGGCGGCCCTGCCCACAGGGCGCCCTGATAGGGGTCTGCTAGCACCTCGAACAGTTCATTCGACTGCTCGGAACTGAGCGCGCCGAGGCTGAGACCGAAAAGATAGAGCCTTGGCCGATGGTCCTTCGGCAGCTTCGTCCAGTAGCCGTAGATTTCGGAAAACAGCGCGCGCGCGCTTTCCGCGCCGTAGCCGGGCTCGACGAAAAGCGACAGCCAGCTCGCCAGGTAGGAATATTGCACGGCCACGGTGGCGACGTCGCCGCCGCGCAGATATTCGACCGTATCGACGCCGGCGGGGTCCATCCATCCCGTGCCGGTGGGCGTCGCGACGATCAGCGTCGAGCGGTCGAAGCCGCCGGCGCGGATCAGCTCGCGCAGCGCCAGCCTCGCCCGGTCCCGCGGGCTTTCGCCGGAGTGGAGCCCGACATAGACGCGAACGGGCTGTTTCGCCGGCCGGCCGGTGAAGGCGCCGATCTCGGCGGCCGTGGGGCCGGTGGCGACGTAATCGCGGCCCATCCGCCCGAGATCCTGCCAGCGCACCAGCGAGGCCGCGCTGCCGGTCTTCATCGGATCGTCCGGCGGCACGGCATCGGGCGGTATCAGGCTGTCCAGCCGCTCGAACGAGCTATCGGCGACCCGCAGGGCGTAGCGGAACAGAAGGCCGTCCGCTGCGGTCCAGAACAGAACGGCCGCAATCGCCGTTCCGATCGCATAGGCCGTGCGGATCGGCATGACGCGCTTGAGCGCATCCGAAATGAGAACCAGGGTGAGCCGGAACAGGCGCGACAGCGCCAGCAGGACGAGGAAGGTCAGGAGCGCGATCGCGCCGACCTCCAGCGGATGCCCGGTGTCCACCGGCGTGAGCCCCATCAGGGCGCGGATCGAGTTCTGCCATCCTGCCGCGCGCCAGAGAAAGACGGCGACGACGAGCGCGCAGACGAGGACCGCCGCCAGGTTGGTGATGTGACGCAGTCTGCGTTTCGGCGCGGGCAGCTCCAGAAACCGCCACAGCCAGCGCCAGCCGACGCCAAGCGCATAGCCGATCGAGAAACACAGGCCCGACAGCACGCCCTGGATGAGAAAGCTGCGGGGGATGAGGCTCGGGGTCAGTGAGGCGGCGAAGAACAGGGTGCCGAGGCAAAGGCCGACGCCCGAGAAGGAATGCCACAAGCGCAGGAGGAGGTGTCGTACCAATCGCAAGCCCTTCCATGCAGTCCAACGGCCGCGCGCGACCGCAGGAGATGGATCGCCAGACTTATACAGGGCGCGGATCGATTCAACAGTGCAGTGCGGCTATCGCCAAGCAGGCACTCTCATGATCCGCCTTGTCGAGCCGAAAGCGCCGCGGCGATTTCGTCCAGGATCGCCGGATCGTCTATGGTGGCGGGCATGGCCCATTCATCGCGGTCGGCAATCTTCTGCATGGTGCCGCGCAGGATCTTGCCCGACCGCGTCTTCGGCAGGCGCTTGATGACAAGCACGGTCTTGAAGGCGGCGACAGGCCCGATGCGGTCGCGCACCAGCGCGACGGCCTCCTTCTCGATCGCGATCTCCTCGCGGGCCGCTCCGGCGTTGAGCACCACGAAGCCGAGCGGTACCTGCCCCTTCATCGCGTCGGCCATGCCGACGACGGCGCATTCGGCGACGTCGGGATGCTCGGCCAGCACTTCCTCCATCGCACCGGTGGACAGCCGATGGCCGGCGACGTTGATGATGTCGTCGGTGCGCGCCATGACGAACAGGTAGCCGTCCTCGTCGATCAGCCCGGCATCCGCCGTCTTGTAGAAGCCGGGGAATTCTTCGAGATAGGCCTGCCGGAAGCGTTCGTCCGCGTTCCACAGGGTCGGCAGGCTGCCTGGCGGCAGCGGCAGCTTGATCACGACATTGCCGAGCGTGCCTTTCGGCATCTCGTGGCCGGCATCGTCCAGCACGCGCACGTCGAAGCCGGGCATCGGCACGCCCGGCGAGCCGTATTTCACCGGCAGCATGCCGAGACCTACCGGGTTCTGGGTGATCGGCGCGCCGGTCTCGGTCTGCCACCAATGATCGATAACCGGCACTTTTAGCACCCGCTCGGCCCATTTGATCGTCTCTGGATCGGCGCGCTCGCCGGCAAGGAACAGGGTGCGGAATGTCGACAGGTCGTATTTCGACACGAAGGACCCCTGCGGATCCTGGCCCTTGATGGCGCGAAAGGCGGTCGGCGCGGTGAACAGGGCGGCGACGCCGTGGTCGGCGATGACGCGCCAGAAGGTGCCGGCGTCGGGGGTGCCGACCGGCTTGCCTTCGAACATCACCGTGGTGCAGCCATGCAGCAGCGGCGCGTAGACGATATAGGAGTGGCCGACCACCCAGCCGACATCGGACGCCGCCCAGAAGACCTCGCCCGGCCTGACGCCGAACTCGTTCTCCATCGTCCATTTCAGCATCACCATGTGGCCGCCATTGTCGCGGACGACGCCCTTGGGCTGGCCGGTGGTGCCGGAAGTGTAGAGCACGTAGAGCGGGTCGGCGGCCGCGACCGGCACGCAGTCGACCCAGGCGCCGGCGGCCCTTTCGCGCGCCACCTGGTCGGCGAAGTCGAGGTCGCGGCCGGGCGTCAGCTCGCAGGCGAGCTCGCCGCGCTGGAGGATCAGGCAGCGGTCCGGCTTGTGGCCGGCCATGTCGATCGCGCCGTCGAGCAGCGGCTTGTAGGGCACGACGCGGCCGGGTTCGAGGCCGCAGGAGGCGGAGACGATCAGCTTCGGTCGGGCGTCGTCGATGCGGGTGGCGAGTTCGCGTGCCGCGAAGCCGCCGAACACCACCGAATGCACGGCGCCGAGCCGCGCGCAGGCCAGCATCGCGGTCATGGCTTCCGGCACCATCGGCATGTAGATGATGACGCGGTCGCCTTTTTCGACGCCCTGGTTCTTCAGCACCGAGGCCAGCGCCACCACTTCGCGTTGCAATTCGCGGTAGGTGAAGCGGCGGACTGCACCGGTCATCGCGCTGTCGTGGATCAGCGCGAGCTGGTCGGCGCGCCCGTTCTCGACGTGGCGGTCCAGGGCGTTGAAACAGGTGTTGCAGGTGGCGCCGGGAAACCAGCGGCCGTAAACGCCGGCGGCGGCATCGAAAACCGAGTCGAAGGGCCGATACCAGTCGATCGCCTCTGCCGCCTCGGCCCAGAAGGCATCGGGATCGTGTCGCCAGCCTTCATGGACCGTGTGATAGCGTGACGTCATTCGACCCTCCCTGTCGCGACTGCCTGGGACGGTTTTAGCGCCTGACCGGCGCAGGCGTCCACCTGACTAAGGGCGGATGCGGCAGAGCCGCGCAGCAACGCTTTGACAGGTGCGCGCGGCAATGCTCAAAGGCGGCATGTCGAAAGCGCTCGCCCTCGTCATTCTCGGCCTGATGGCCGTCCATCTGATCAAGCCGCTCGGCTGGCCGGGCCTGCGCCGCCGCAAGGATTTCTGGAAGCTGGCCGTCCTGGCGCTGGCGGCGATCACGCTGACCGCCGCACTGTCGCATTGGGCGTGACTTCAGGGCCATGCCTCCTTCCTGCGTCGAAGGAGGCACCCGACCGCGGCAGTGATACAGACCGCGCCTATTCCTCGTCGCTGTCGCCGTCCTTCGACTTCAGCGCCGAGAGCTTGGCGAACACCGCGTCGGCGTCGAGTTCGTCGTCCTCGCTCTTCGGTTTCGGCTGCTCGGGCGTCAGCCGCTCGGTGAGGGAGGCCGGCAGCAGCGTGTCGCCGGTCGGTGCGGCCGGTTCGCGGCCGCGCGAGGCGCGCTGCACCTCGAGGTCGAGGTCGATCTGCGAGCAGAGGCCGAGCGTCACCGGGTCCATCGGCACGAGATTGGCCGCGTTCCAGTGGGTGCGGTTGCGAATCTGCTCGATGGTCGACTTGGTGGTGCCGACCAGGCGCGAGATCTGCGCGTCCTTCAATTCGGGATGGTTGCGCACCAGCCACATGATGGCGTTGGGGCGGTCCTGGCGCTTGGACAGCGGCGTGTAGCGCGGCCCCCTGCGCTTGGATTCCGGCACGCGGACCTTCGGGTCGGAGAGCTTGAGGCGATGATTCGGGTCCTTTTCGCCGCGCGCGATCTCCTCGCGGGTAAGCTGGCCGGTCATGATCGGGTCCATGCCCTTGATCCCTTGCGCCGACTCGCCGTCGGCGATCGCCTTCACCTCGAGCGGATGCAGCGAGCAGAACTGCGCGATCTGGTCGAAGGAAAGGGCGGTGTTGTCGACCAGCCAGACGGCGGTCGCCTTGGGCATGAGCAGCGTGTTGGCCATGAAGCAAATCCTTCTCGTTCGCCCGCGTCCCGGCGCGGGCGGTGGTTTAGGGCCACCAAATAGGGAAATCGCGTTTCCTATAGCCGTTCCCGGCCGGCATCGCAACCGTTTCGGGGAGAAGGACGAAGCAGGCAAAACAAAACCCGCCGGACTGTGTCCGGCGGGCCTGGAACCGGCGGCGCGGCGAACGCGCCGGCTTCGGTTCTGCTTTCGGTCTGCGCCTTGCCGCTCAGATGGCGGCGCGGGCGACGCGCTCGATGTCCGAGCGGGTGATGCCCAGGTCGTTGAGCTCGCGGGAGTTGAGGCGGCTCAGCTCGCGGACGGTCTGGTTGTAGCGGCGCCAGTTCTTGTAGCTGCGGATCAGGTTCATGATTGTCTCCAAACGGTTCTTGAATTCGATGCCGCTCAGATAGGCATTCCTGCCCAATTGGTGAACAGATATTTTTGCATGGCATCAATGCTTGTTGTGCATTGCAGCATTTACAAGCAGTAAACGCGCCATGGCAGCAAAAAGCCGTTTTATTGTGCAAGGTTGGCTGTCAACCCACGTCGAGCACGATCTTGCCGATGTGATCGCCTTCCTCCATCCGCTCATGGGCGCGCCAGGCCTCCCTGAGCGGGAAGATCATGTCCATGACGGGTGCCACCCGGCGGGTGGCGAGAAGCGGCCAAACCTGGGCCTCCAATGCCGCGGCGAGCGCGTTCTTGAACGCGACGGTGCGCGGGCGAAGCGCCGACCCGGTATGGACCAGCCGCTTGACCATCAGCTTGGAGATGTCGGCATTGGCCATCGCGCCGCCCAGCGTGGCGATCTGCACGATGCGCCCGTCCATCGAGGCGGCGTCGTAGTTGCGGCTGACATAGTCGCCGCCGACCATGTCGAGGATGACGTTGACGCCCTTTCCGCCGGTTGCGTCCTTGGCGATGGCGACGAAGTCCTCCTCGCGATAGTTGACGGCGCGCTCGGCACCGAGCTTCAGGCAGGCGTCGCATTTTTCCTTCGAGCCGGCGGTGGCGATGACCCGCGCGCCGAAAGCCGAGGCGAGCTGGATGGCGGCCGTGCCGATGCCCGAAGAGCCTCCATGCACGAGGAAGGATTCGCCTTCCTTGAGGCCGCCGCGCTCGAACACGTTGTGCCAAACGGTGAAGAAGGTCTCGGGCAGCGCGGCAGCTTCCGTATAGGTGAAGCCAGCAGGCACGGGCAGGACGTGACCGGCGGGCACGCGCACATATTCGGCATAGCCGCCGCCGGGCGTAAGCGCGCAGACTTGGTCGCCGACGCGCCAGCGCGATTCGCTGTCGCCGAGGGCCGCGACTTCGCCCGCGACCTCGAGGCCCGGCAGGTCGGACGCGCCGGGGGGCGGGGGGTAGACGCCCCGACGCTGCAGAACGTCGGGCCGGTTGACGCCGGCGGCGTGGACGCGCACGACGATCTCGCCGGGCCCCGGTTGCGGCACCTCGCGCCGCTCCGGTTTGAGCACCATCGGCCCACCCGGTTCGGAAATGGCCACCGCCGTCATCTTGGCCGGGAGTGGATGCGCTTTCGTCATGGCAATTCGTCTCGTTCGTCGAAGGGTTTTGACCCGCCGTCCGCCCTATGTATGCTGATTGGGCAGGCACGCAAACGCCAATCGGAGGAGCAAGTGGCGATCTTCGACGAAGAACCGCACAGGAAGCCGAAAACGCATGAGATCGGCCAGGACCTGGCGCTGCTGTCGGTCGGCGAGTTGAACGAGCGAATCGAGCTGCTGCGCGCGGAGATCGGCCGGCTGGAGGTGGAACTGGCCGCCAAGGGCCAGACGAAATCCGCCGCCGAGGCGCTGTTTCGCCGGAACTGACCATACGGCCCCGCCCCGCCTCCGAAAAGCCTGAAACGCCGTGTTCCCGGCGACAGGCAAAACCGACCGGACGATTCGATGTTCGCAACCTACCGCCCGATCCTTTCCCTGCTTCGCGGCACGGCGTTCCTGCTTGCCGCATCGGGGCTTCACGGACTGCTTCTGCCGCTGCGCGGCCAGGCGGAGGGCTTCTCCACCGCCGCGCTGGGTCTCATGGGCACTGCGTGGGCCAGCGGCTTCGTCACCGGCTGCTACTTCGCGCCGCGCATCGTGCGCCGGGCCGGTCACGTGCGGGCCTTCGGCACGTTCGCCGCCTCCGGCGCCATCGTTGCCCTGCTGACGGGGCTGATCATCAACGAATATGCCTGGATCGTGCTGCGCGCCTTCACCGGCTTCACCATGGCCGGCGCCTTCATGATCATCGAGAGCTGGCTCAACGAGAAAGCCACCAACGAGAACCGCGGCACCGTCTTCGGTCTCTACATGATGGTCACCTACGCCTCGATCATGGGTGGCCAGATGATCGTCGCGGGCGGCGACGTCCACTCGGCGTCGCTGTTCATGATCACCGGCATCTTCTTCTGCCTGTCGCTGATTCCCACCGCCGTCTCGACCCAGTCGACGCCGAAGCCGCTGCAGGACGTCAAGCTCGACCTGAAGGGGCTTTACGTGAACTCGCCCGTGTCGGCGGTGGGCTGCCTGCTGATCGGCGTCGCCAACGGCGCCTGGGGCACGCTCGGCGCCGTCTACGGCGCGCGCATAGGCATCCCGACGGCGGCGATCGCGCTGATGATGAGCCTCGTCGTCATCGCCGGCGCGGCCATGCAACTGCCGGCGGGCCGGATTTCCGACCGCACCGACCGGCGCTACGTCCTGGCGGGCGCCGGTTTCTGCGCGGCGCTGTTTGCTCTCGTCATCTTTATCTTCCGGCCGCAATCCGCGACCCTGGTGCTGGTATTCGCGGCCTGCTACGGCGGCTTTGCCTACACGCTCTATTCGATCGCGGTGGCGCACGCCAACGATCATGCCGATCCCGAGGATTTCGTGAAGGTCTCGGGCGGGCTGCTGATGCTCTATGGCTTCGGCACGATGATCGGACCGCTGCTCGGCGCCGCGCTTATGGGATTGCAGCCCGAAGGCTTGTTCCTGGCGACGGCGCTCGCCCATCTGGGGCTCGCCGCCTACACGCTGCTTCGCATCCGCGTCCGCGCGCCGGTGCCGATCGAGGACCGCGAAGCCTTCAAGACGCAGCCAGCCGAACGCGCGCTCACGCCGGAGGCCGTGCGCCTCGATCCGCGGACGCAGCCGGAAGGTTCGTGACCGCCGTCAAAACCAGTGGTTGAGATTTCCAAAAACTTGTCTCAAATATGAGGCATGACGCATGCCGACGCCTTCCTCGCTATTGCCGATCCCAATCGTCGATATTTGCTGGAGGAATTGAGGCGTGGCCCCAAGACGGTGAACGAACTGGCTTCTGGCCTCCCGGTGTCCCGGCCGGCCGTTTCACAGCATCTCAAAGTGCTGCTCGACGCAGGCCTGGTCAGCGCCACGGCCGAGGGTACGCGCCGGGTCTACGCCGTCAGCAATCCCGGCTTCTTCAGGTTGAATCTGTGGCTCGACCAGTTCTGGGACGGCTGACCAGCGCTGCCGTCTCTGATCAGCCGGTCAATGCAGATTGACGTCGCGCCCTGCCGAGCGCAGCGACACGGAGAAGCCGGCCAGCACGTCGATCAGCGTGATCACCATCAGGATGAAGAAGACCGGACGGGCGGCACCCTTCACCAGCAGGAACTCGACGAGGAAAGCCACGAAGACGAAGGTCGACAGCAGGTGGTCGAGGATGGAGGCGTTGGAGGTGCGCGTCGATTTCAGCACTTCGACGAAGAAGAAGATCAGCGCGATCACGATCATCAGGTCGCCCAGCGTCATCGAGAAGACGCCGCCCGACATCATGTTCACCGACAGGATGGTCCCGGCCCACGGGTCGCCGTCCACGCCCTGGCCGAAGACGCCGGCAAGTCCGAGATTGTAGATCAGGAAGGGAACGATCAGGAGCGGAACAGCGGCGAGCATCGGGCATCTCCAATTGAGCGGGTTCTCTCGTCCGCCGGACGGGCCGACAAAACGGGCCGATAAAGCAAAAGACCGGCCAGAGGCCGGTCTTGAACTGCTTGCACGTCGGAAAGCCTCAGCCTTCCTTGGGCTCCAGAACCTGGCGGCCGCGATACATGCCGGTCTTCAGGTCGATGTGATGCGGGCGGCGCATCTCGCCGGAGTTCTTGTCCTCGACATAGGTCGGCGCCTTGAGCGCGTCGGCCGCGCGGCGCATACCGCGCTTCGAGGGGGAGGTCTTTCGTTTCGGTACGGCCATGGATATGCTCCGCTGTCGGTCAAAAGCCCGGCCTGCCCTCGCGAAAGGGCCGCCTGCGGGCCGGATTTCCTGATAAAGTGGCTGGCCTATACACGCGCGCGGGCCATTTGGCCAGCGGCGGCGGTAATTTTTTTACCGCTTGGCCTACTGCAGGCAGCCCACATAGGCGCCCGACCTCGAGGCTCGGCGTTCGATGATGTTGGCCAGCCGCCTGAGGCCCGGACCCGGCCTGGCGGGGTTGCGCTCGATCGGATTGGGCAGCGTGACCGCCAGCAAGGCCGCCTGCCGGCGCGAAAGCCTCTTCGCCGGGATGCCGAAATGATATTGCGCCGCTGCTTCTATTCCGTAGATGCCGGGTCCCCATTCGGCGATATTGAGGTAGATCTCCATGATGCGGCGTTTTGAAACAATGGCGTCGAAATAGACCGCGAGCGGCAGCTCCGCGAGCTTGCGCACGCTTGCCAGCGGCCGCGACCACAGGAAAAGGTTCTTCACCGTCTGCATGGTGATGGTCGAGGCGCCGCGCGTCAGGTCACCGTCCATCGCATCGTCAAGCACGCCCTTCAGTTCGCCGAGGTCGATACCGTGATGGAAGCAAAACTGCCCGTCCTCCGACATGATGACGGAGTGGGCGAGCACGGGGGCGACGTCGTCGATGGAAACCCAGCGCCGGTCATAGCCCGTGAAAGTCGCCAGGTCCTTCAGCATCAGCGTGGAGACCGGATGCACGAAGGGAAGGATGTAGAGAAAGGTCAGGACCATCGGAATCAGGGCCAACGTCACGGCGGCCGCCAGCAGGCGCCTGATCCAGCGCTTGCGAGCGCCGGTCCTCCCGCGTCTTCGCCCCGACGCCATGTCCAGCCCCTCGGCCTCCTGATCGATCGTCGGCTCAGCCAAGCCCGTCCAACCTCGCCATTTGAACCCAAGGGCATAAAGGCGGCGGACGCCTTGCGCAACGTTTGAGTGTCCGCTACCGCTCGCCGTCATGGGTGAAGATCGGGAAACCAGCCAGGAGACCAGCTTCGAACGCGCGCTGGCGCGCCGTGCCCTCGAGGTCGAGGCGCTGCTGCGCGACCTGCTGGGCGCGCGGCCGCTTTCGGGCGAGATCGACCGTCCCGAGCGGCTGATGGCGGCGATGCGCCACGGGGTGCTGAACGGCGGCAAGCGGCTTAGGCCCTTCCTGGTCCTGGAAACAGCCGCGTTGTTTGCGCCGAAAGGCGCCCGGGAGGCGGCGCTGCGGGTCGCGGCCGCCCTGGAATGCGTCCATTGCTATTCGCTCATCCACGACGACCTGCCGGCGATGGACGACGACGACCTGCGTCGCGGCCAACCCACCGTCCACAAGGCCTTCGACGAGGCGACGGCGATCCTGGCCGGTGACGGCCTGCTGACCCTGGCCTTCGATATCCTGGCCGACGAGGCAACCCCGCTCGCCGGTGACGATCGCGCAGCCCTCGTGCTCGCGCTGGCAAGGGCGGCCGGCGCGGGCGGCATGGTGGGCGGCCAGATGCTCGACCTGGCTGCGGAAAACACCCGCATCGGCGAGGCCGACATCATCCGCACGCAGGCGATGAAGACGGGCGCGCTGATCCGCTTCGCCTGCCAGGCCGGCGCGATCGTCGCCGGCGCGCGGCCTGCCGACCGCGAGCGCATGGGCGAGTTCGGCGCAGCGATCGGCCTCGCCTTCCAGCTTGCGGACGACCTGCTCGACCTGACCGCCGATACGGCGACCATGGGCAAGGCGACGGGCAAGGACGCCGCGGCCGGCAAGGCGACGCTGGCATCGCTTCACGGCGAAGCGTGGACGCGCCGGCAGCTTGCCGGTCTCGTCGAGCAGGCGCGTGAATTGCTCGAACCTTACGGCGATCGCGCCGGGATGCTGGGCGAGGCGGCGATCTTTATCGCGACGCGGGGTCGATGACGGTGCAGCGCAACACGAAATGTTAATGGTAATAGAGCGTAATCGCGACCGTTAAACTGGCTCGTATGGGTTTGGGGTTGCGATGCCTGACTACTCGTCCTTCATCCGGTCGATCCGGGTTCGCTATGTCTCCGGACTGCTGCTGATCGCCGTGGCGGCGGTCGCCACCATGCTCGCCCTCAACCACATCACCACGTTCCGCCGCGACGTGGACACGGCGAGCATCAACCTGGTCGCGCTGACAAAGGACCTGCGCAACGCGACGGAGTTCGCCGAAACCGCGTCGGGCAACTGGCGCGCCGGTACGCGCGGGGACCTGGCCGCCGTCGCCCGCACCTACGTCAAGCGCATCGGCGGCGAAATCGATGCGTTGTCCGCCCAGATCGGCGCGGTCTACCCGCGCCTGTCGAAGGATACGCGCGACGTCCTCTCTTCGGCGGCCATCAACGGCGACCTCTTCTGGTCCCCGAAGGACATGGTGCGCAACCTGAACCGGATGGCGGCGGCGATCACCGTCGACGACTGGAGCGCGCGCGACATCGGCAATCAGAACAAGCTGTTCTCACAACCCATGCTGATCAAGGTGCGCACGGCCCTGGACGTGGAGCGCCACCATGCCGACGCGACCGCCGACCGCCTGCTTGCCTGGGCGAGCGGGCTGCTGTTCGCGGTTCTGGTGATCGTTGCCTTCTGGATCTTCCGGCCGATGGAAAAGGCGATCCGACGCGCATTCGCGGAAACGGCGGCATCCCTCTACAAGGCCGAGGCCGCCGACCGGGCCAAATCGGAATTTTTGGCCAATATGAGCCACGAGATCAGGACGCCGATGAACGGCGTGCTGGGCATGGCCGAACTGCTTGCCAAGACCGATCTCACGCCGCGACAGAAGACCTTCACCGACGTCATCGTGAAATCGGGCAACGCCCTGCTCACCATCATCAACGACATTCTCGATTTCTCCAAGATCAACGCCGGGCAACTGACGCTGGACCCCGCACCGTTCCGCTTGGCCGAGGCGGTCGAGGACGTCGCAACGCTGGTTTCGGCGCGCGTCGCGGAGAAGAATCTCGAACTGATCGTGCGCGTCGATCCACGCCTGCCGTCATTCGTCGTCGGCGATGCCGGCCGGATCCGCCAGATCGTCACCAACCTGCTCGGCAATGCGGTGAAATTCACCGAGAAGGGCCACGTGCTGATCGATGTCGGCGGCGAGACAGTCGACGGCATGGTGCAGCTCAAGGTGCGCGTGGAAGACACCGGCATCGGCATTCCTGCCGACAAGCTGCAGAACGTCTTCGAGAAGTTCGCGCAGGTGGATTCCTCCTCGACCCGCCGCCACGAAGGCACCGGCCTCGGCCTCGCCATCGCCGCACGGCTGGTCGACCTGATGGGTGGCAAGATCGGCGTCGAGAGCGCGGTCGGGCGCGGGTCGGTGTTCTGGTTCTCGGTGCCGCTTCCGGTCCACGAGGCGCGCGACGAGGACGATTTGGTGCCCGGCGACGTGACCGGCGCGCGCGTGCTGGTCATCGACGACAATCCGGTCAACCGGGACATCCTGCTCGAACAGCTCCGCAGCTGGAGCTTCGATTGCGCGGCCGCCGAGAGCGGCGCGGTTGGGCTTGCCTTCCTGGACCGGGCCAGCCAGATCGGCGCGTCGGTGGACTGCATCATCCTCGACTACCAAATGCCGGGCATGAGCGGCGCCGACGTGGCCCGTGCCATCGCCGCAGACAGCCGCCTGTCCTCCATTCCCGTCGTCCTGCTCACCTCGGTCGATCAGGTCGATTTCGGCAAGCTGGTGCTGGAATACGGCATTGCCGCCCACCTCACCAAGCCGGCGCGCTCGGCCGTTCTCCTGGGCACCGTCATCTCGGCGATCCAGAAGGCGCGCGCCATGACCGGCAAGGTGCAGTTCGTGCGCGAAAACGCGCCGCAGCTCCAGTCGCCCCCGGCGCTGACCGTCGTGCGCGGCGCCTCGGACCAGGCCGGCGGACAGGCATCGTCGCAGGGCACGGCGCCCATCGATATCCTGATCGCCGAGGACAACGAGGTGAATCAGCTCGTCTTCGGGCAGATCCTTTCCGGCCTCGGCCTTTCCTACCGCATCGCCGGGAACGGCCGCACCGCGCTGGAAATGTATCGCACCCTGTCGCCACGGCTGATCCTGATGGACGTCTCCATGCCGGAGATGAACGGCTATGAGGCGACCCGTGCGATCCGCGCCGAAGAGGCGGACAGGGACATCCATATCCCCATAATCGGTGTCACCGCGCACGCGTTGAAGGGTGATCGCGAAAAGTGCCTGGATTGCGGCATGGACGATTACCTGTCCAAGCCGATCTCGCCCGACCGGCTCGGCGCGAAGATCGGAAACTGGCTGAGCGAAACGGTGGCGAAGCGGGCCTAGGGCGCGGCTTGCCTCGTCGCTATGGCGCGAGGCGGCCGATGGGGATGATTTCGGGCGCCTCGTCGCGCCAGGGCGCACCCTGCCAGTCGCCCATCCACCGGTCCGCGCGCAAGCCGGCCTCCGTCATCATCGCAGCGACCGTCTCCCTGTCGGGGAAGGCGATGCGCGAGGAGGCGCCGAGCAGCCGTCCGTCCGAAGGAATGCGATAGACGGTCCGGTAAGTCACGACGCCCGTCGCTTCGTCACGTTCGACGTCGTTCCACGCCTCGACAGGGCCAAGGGCCGGATGATCGACCGTCCGGCGCGAATTTTCAGGCGTCCATTCCTCCCACTCGCGTGCGGCCGGGTTACGGGTATCGAAGAGGAAGTGGCCGTTCGGGGCGAGATGGCGGGCAATGGCGCGCAGCACCGCCAACTGGTCGTCCCGCGTCAGGAAGACCTGAAAGGCATGGCCGGTGAGGACAACCAGATCATAGCGGCGATCAAGGCGCAGGGTCCGCGCGTCCGCCTCCATCCACTCCACCGCCGCGCCGCCCGGACGCCGCCGCGCCACCTCCAGCATGGAGCCGGCCGGGTCGACGCCGGTGACCACGCGCCCGCTTGAGAGTGCTGCGGCAAGCTGGCCGGTGCCGCAACCGAGATCGAGCACCGAACGGGCGTCCCGCGCGAAATCGAGACAGAAGGCGAAGTCGGCTCCGCCCTGGTTTTCAAGGTCATAGAACTGGACCAGGTCCGGATCGTGATAGAGCTGGTCGGGTTCGTTTCCTGTCATGCCGCTCATCGATGGTCCTCGTCGCTTCGCGTCGTCATTTCAGTTTTGACATACAGATTGTGAATGAGACTGCATAAGTTATGCAGTAAGTGGATCAATCTGTTCATCGGCTGTGTCGCCCGGCACAGCGGTTTCATTCGTTCGAAGGCATTGCAGGGAAGACTATCATGCGGGTCAGCATTCTTGGAGCCGGGGCAATCGCGTATGGCATGGCCGCGTATCTGGCAAAGTCCGGCCATGAGCCGATGCTGTGGTCGCCGTCGGGAGGCCGCACCAGGGCTCTGGCGGCCGGGGAATTGCTGAAGGCCACGGGCGATATCGAGGCAACGGTGCCGGTCCGCGTTGCCGGGGATTGCAAGGAAGCCATCGACCATGCCGAAGCGGTGGTGATCGCGCTGCCCGTCAACGGCCACAGGATGGTGATGGACGCCGCCGTGCCCCATCTGGTCGACGGTCTGCCGGTCATCGTCAGTTCGCACGGGTCCTTCGGGGCGTTGTATATCTCGAAGCAATTGGCGCAGCGCAATGTCAGTTTGCCGATCGTCGTCTGGGGCACGACCCTCCTGACCGGGCGGCAGCAGGGACCGACCGAAGTCCATGTCAGCACCGTGCGCCAGAAGATCGATGTCGCGACGCTGCCTTTCAGCGCTCGGGAACAGGGTTACGAGCTTTGCACGGCCTTGTTCGGCGATCGTTTCGTCAAGCGCGACGGCATGCTGGCGATCGCGCTCAGCAATCTCAATCCGCAGAACCATCTGGGGATCGCGCTTCTCAACCTCACGAGGATGGAAAAAGGCGAGCAGTGGAGCCAGGGCGGGAACGTCACGCCCGCGGTCGGGCGCGTCATCGAGGCTCTCGACGCCGAGCGGCTGGCCATCGCGGACCATTTCGGCATCGCCGTTCGCACCGTGCAGGAGCATTTTTCCCTGTCGTTCCATGTTCCGGTGGGGTCCGTTTCGGAGATGAACCAGGAAATGGAACGCCAGGGGCGCGGCGGCTTCGGTCCGACAACCGCCGATAGCCGCTATGTGCTCGAAGACGTCCCGTTCGGCCTGCTGCCGACCGTGTTGCTGGGCAAGGTCAGCGGGAAGCCGGCGGTTCTCCATGAAGCGGGCATCTCGATCCTGTCGGCCGCTTACGGCCGCGACCTCAAGCTGGACAATGACATTCTTCCGGCGCTGGGCCTCGATGCACTGTCGGACGCGGAGTTGGCGGACCTTTGCCGCAGCGGGTTCTCTTCCGGCACGACCTGATCGACATGCCCGGTGACGGCGATGCCGGGTTGCGCGACAACGTGCTTCCATCAAGCGCTGAATTGGAAAAATCGCCTCAATGTCCGGGCGAGGCGGACACGGTCTTTGCCTTGACAGATACGGAAAACGAATGAGATGATCTAACTTATACAGAATTCGCATTTAAGGTGCGTATGGAAACCCGTGATCTCCAGACTTTCCTTGCGGTTGCTGCCAGCGGCAGCATCACCAAGGCGGCTGACATGCTCGGGCGCTCCCAACCCGCGGTAACGCGCACCATCCAGGACCTCGAGGCCGAGCTCGGTTTCCAGTTGCTGCACCGCGTCGGCCGGCGCGTGCAACTGTCCGAGGAGGGCGCGGCTTTCGAGGAGGAAGCACGGCGTCTGCTGATGTCGTTCACGGAACTGGCTGCGCGCGCCAAGATGATTGCCGCGGGCCGGGGACGTACCCTGCAGATCGTCACGACCTCAGCGATCGGCACGGGCCTTCTGCCGATGGCGCTGGCCGAGATCCCGAGCGACGAACTGCCCGACGAGACGCATATCGGACAATTTCTTCCCTCGATCGTCGCCCAGGAAGTACGCGGCGGGCGCGCCGAGCTTGGGTTCACAAGCCTGCCGCTCGACACGCCGGGGCTAGATGTCCTGCGGTTCTATTCGGCGCCCGATGTCGCGGCGGTGCGGGAGGACGATCCGCTGGCCAGGCTCGATGTCATTCCGCTTTCGGCTTTCGCAGGGCGCCGGGTCGCCACCTTGCTCAACCCGCTGCGCTTCCAGTTGCATGTCGCCAAGGCGTTGGCGGCCAAGGGCGTCGATACCGGGCCCGTGATCCGGACCAATACGGCCTATGGTGCGTTGCAGGTCGTGCGCCGCACCGGCGTCGCGGCCGTCATCGACCCTTTGACGGCGTACGGCGTGGCGCTGCCCGGCGTCGTCATCCGTCCGCTCGACGTGACCGTGCTGTTTCATTGGGGCGTCGTGGCGGCCGAGAAGCGCCGCCTTCGGCCAGTTGCCCAGGCGCTGGTCGATGCGGTCGAAGCGGTGGCGGAACGATCGATCGTCGGCTTCAGGAAACTCGATCCGGCGCTGGCCGGCCAATTGGTGACCGATCCCGCATCGGGTACGAACCACGGGACGGGGATATGAAGCATACGTCCGCGCCATCCGCCGCGACGGGGCTTGCCGCGCTTGAAGCGCGGCTCGCGCAGGATCTCGACTATCTCGAACTGCCGGCCAAGCCCTGGGTGCCGCGTCATTCGCACGACGGCGAACCGGTTCGCGATGTCGTCGTCATCGGCGCCGGCATGTGCGGACTCGCGGCGACGGCCAAGCTGGTGCTGACCGGGATCACCAATGTGGTTGCCTATGATGCGGCTCCGGCGGGGCGCGAAGGACCGTGGGTCACATTTGCGCGCATGCAGACGCTCCGGTCGCCGAAGGCACTCAGCGGTCCCGCGCTCGGACTGGCTCCGTTGACGTTCCGCGCATGGTTCACCGCGCAATGGGGCCCGGATGCCTGGCAATCCCTGGACAAGATTCCCAAGGACCAGTGGATGGACTACCTCGTCTGGTATCGCAAGGTGCTCGCCTTGCCGGTGCGCAACGAGGTGCGCATGACCGGCATTTCTTTCGTGGACGGACTGATTGCGATCGATGTCGAGGGCGCGGAGACGGGGCGTGTTCTTACCCGGCGCCTGGTGCTGGCCACGGGCCGGTCCGGCCTCGGCGGCTTCGCCGTGCCGGATTTCCTGACGGGCGTCGATCGCGCCTATTGGGCGCATTCCGCCGACGACATCGATTTCGATGCGCTCAGAGGCAAGCGTGTCGCAGTCATCGGTGCCGGCGCCTCGTCGATGGACAATGCCGCCACCGCGCTCGAGGCCGGCGCCGGCTCGGTGGACATGCTGATCCGGCGCAAGGAAATGCCCCGCATCAACAAGCTCACCGGCATCGGCAGCCCTGGCGTCGTGCTGGGAATGCGCGACCTGCCCGATGCGTGGAAATGGAAATTCATCGACTATACCGCCGCGACCCAGACACCGCCGCCGCGTTCGTCGACGCTGCGCGTGTCCAGCCATCGCAATGCGCGCTTCCTTCTCGACTGCGCCATCCTGTCGGTAAAGGAGGATGCGGGCGGCCTGCTGGTCGAAACCACGCAGGGACCGCTGCGCTACGACTTCCTGATCGCGGCGACCGGCTTTTCGAACGACTTCAGCGACCGTCCGGAGTTCGCGGCGATCGCCCCTTACATCCGCACCTGGGCGGACGGCCGCTACAGGCCGGAGATGGGCCCCGCACGCGCGAGCATGGCGGAGGCGCCGGATCTCGGCCCCGCCTTCGAGTTCAGGGAACGGGTTCCAGGCTCCTGTCCGATGCTGGCCCATATCCATTGCTTCAACGACGCGGCCATGCTGACGCATGGCAAGGTCTCCGGCGACATTCCGGCCGTCAGCGCCGGCGCTGACCGTCTGGTCCGCGGCATCGCCGCCTCGCTGTTCGCCGAGGACGCCGAGGCGCATTTCGCCAGCCTGATCGCCTACGATACCCCGGAACTTCTCGGCGACGAATGGGTCGATTCCACCCCTCTGCTGCACAAGGAGTCCGCATTGTGATCGACGCGATGGACAAGGCCGCCGGCCTGTCGGAGGACGACGCTCTCTTCATGGCGCGGCGGTTTCGGCCCGAATTCGTGCAAGGGGCGGAAGCGTGCCGCCTGTCCGTTCTGCAGCCGGCGAACGACCAGGGTCTGGCGCGGGATTTGCGGCTTGCCCTTGCCCGTCGCATGGCCGCGCTGAATGCGGATGCGGCGCTGGTGGAGGAATATGACGGCCAACTGGCCGCGCTTGGTCCGTCCGGGCAGATTCAAGCTATGGCTGTCGGGGAGACCGATCTGGACGAGCCGCTGGCGACCATCGCCAGGCATGCCGACCTGGTCACGCTGACTCCGAGCAGGGCGGAGGCGCGAAATATCGCGCTGCTCGCCGAGGTCGGATTGAGCAATCCGCAGATCATCGCGCTCTCCGAACTCATCGCCTTCGTCAATTTCCAGACCCGGGTGGCGGCCGGCCTGCGGCTCTTGAGGTCGGCATCATGACCTCGGTGCGTCTCAAGCCGTTGGACTGGCGCCCCTACATCGCACCGGTCGAGTTGTCCGAGGCCACGCCGGAACAGCTCGACGCGATGAAGGTGACGCCGTCGGCCAAGAAGGTGTCGGACTATGTGCGCACGCTCGCGCATGATCCCGAGAGCTATCTCGCCCGCACGATCCTGTTCAACGCGATCATGTATGTCGAAGGCGGTCTTGCCCGGCCCGATCGCGAGCTTGGCGCGCTGGGTGCGTCGATCGTCAACGGCTGCAGGTACTGCGCCGTCGTCCACGCCCGCCGGCATGCGGAACTGACCAAGAGCGACGACGTTGTCAGCGCACTCTATCTGGATCAGCCGGAGACGCTCGGGCCACGCGACGCGGCCATCTATGATTTTGCCCGCCGCCTGTCGGTGACGCCGTCGGAGGCGACGGAGAAAGACATCGCCGCGCTTCGGGCCGCCGGCATGGACGATGTCGAGATCATCGACCTGATCCATGCCATCTCGATCTTCGGTTGGGCGAACCGCCTGATGCACGTTCTGGGCCATGCGGAGCCGGTGAAATGAGGGCGCGGACGTTTTGCCGGCGGTTGGGCAGGCGACCGATCCTTGGCCATAAAAAGGGGAACAAGATGTGCATCAGTTCATGGGGCCCGGACGATCGTTTCGTTCGGCTCGCCGCTTTTCCGCTCCTCGCGCAATAAGGCAGCCGACAGATGCTGGAACTCAAAGATATCAAACTGTCCTACGGCAGCGCGCAGATCCTGAACGGCGTCGACCTGTCGGTGAAGCGCGGCGACGTGGTGTCGATCATCGGCCCCAGCGGCACGGGAAAGACCACGCTGCTGAAATGCATCAACTACCTGGCCAGGCCGAGTTCCGGGACCATCGCCTTCGATCGGATCACGATGGACTACCGGCGTCCCGACAAGGCTGCGATCCAGGCGATCCGGCTCAGGACCGCGATGGTCTTCCAGCAATTCAACGTCTTCAAGAACATGACGGTGCTGCAGAACGTGATGGACCCGCTCGTGGTGGTGCAGCGCAAGTCGAAGGACGAGGCGCGCGACATCGCCCTGCGCGAGATCGAACGGGTCGGCCTGACGGAACGCAAGGATCACTATCCCTCGCAGCTTTCCGGCGGCCAGCTCCAGCGGACCGGAATCGCGCGCGCATTGGCCGTGCGGCCGGACGTCATCCTCTTCGACGAACCGACCTCCTCGCTCGACCCGGAACTGGTGGGCGAGGTCCTGAAGGTGATCAGGGACGTCACCTCGTCCGGCATCACCTCGCTGCTGGTGACGCACGAGATGCAGTTCGCGAAGAGCATCTCGAACAGGATCGTCTTCATGGATCGGGGCATGGTCGCCGCCGATGGCAGCCCGGACGAGATTTTCGAGTCGCCGTCCAGCCCGCGGCTCGCCCAGTTCCTCAACTCCGAATATTCACTCCAGTAAGAAGGGAACGTCAGACATGCCTGCGAACAAATCCATTTATAACCGTCGCCATGCCCTCGCCATTGCCGGAGGCGTGGCGCTCGCCTTCGCCGCCACGGGAACCGGCTTCGCACAGGCCGCGAAGGTGCGCACCGTCAAGATCGCGACGGCGGCCGAATCCAAGCCGCTCGCCTGGGGCGCGCTGGGCGTCGAGCCGCAGGGCTACGAGCCAGACCTGCTCAGGGCCATCAACGCGAAGCTGCCGCAATACAAGTTCGAGATGGAAGGCGTCGCCGACATCGCGCAGGAGACCGGCCTCGCCACCGGCAAATACGACATGGCCTGCGGCGGCTACTACAAGTCGCCCGAGCGCGAGAAGCAGTTCATCATCCCCGAAAATCCGATGGGCGCCAGCCTGATGAAGATCTACAGCCGCAAGGACAGCGGCATCAAGGAGATGAAGGATCTCGTCGGCAAGAAGATCGTGCCGACCACGGCCGGCGGCGGAACCTACAAGTTCATCATGAACTGGCAGAAGGAGAACCCGCAATACAAACTGGACGTGACGGCGTCGAGCGCCGGCATTCCGTATCCGAACCGCCTCGACGAGGTCCAGAACGGCAAGTTCGACGCGCTGGTGCTGCCGTCCAATCTCGGCGAGCAGGAAGTCATCCAGAACAAGAAGCTCGACGTCGTGGCGTCGGAACCGGTCTACAGCAACAACACCTACATGCTGATCCACCGGTCGGAGGAGAACAAGGTTCTCGCCGAGGACGTCAACAAGGCCCTCAAGGAGCTGAGGGAGGACGGCACGATGGACAAGCTCTCGGAGAAATGGTTCGGCGAGGACATCGTCAAGTACATGAAGTAATCGGCCGGGCCGGCTTCATCCTCAGCGGCAAGCTGTATTGCAAAGGAGTGTTTCGACGTGGATCTTTCCGCCATGATCCCCGAGTTGCTCTCGGCCTTGCCGCTGACGCTCGCCATTACGTTCACGGCTCTTGTCGTGGGCTTCTGCCTGGCGCTGATCGCTACCACCCTGCGGGTTCGCAGGGTGCCGGTGATCAGCAACCTGGTTGATCTCTACGTGTCCTACGCCCGCAGCGTTCCCGTCGTGCTGCAACTGTTCGTCGCGTTCTACGGTCTGCCGCTGCTGGTCGCCCTGTTCGGCATCGACGATTTCTTCTCGCCGAACGTCGCCGCCATGGTGGCGCTGAGCTTCTATCACGGCGGCTATCTGTCAGAGGTCATGCGTCCTGCCTACCTGGCGGTCGAGCGCGGCCAGCACGATGCGGCGGACAGCCTGGGCTATACCTTCCGGCAGAAGATTTTCCGTATCGTCGGCCCCCAGGCCGTCCATATCGGCCTGCCGGGCTACGGCAACTCCGTCATCTACCTGATCCATAACGTCGCGCTGGTTATGTATATCGGCGCCGCCGACGTGATGGCGACCGCGCATCTGATCATGGAACGGGACTACAACCAGTACCAGTTCGAGACATATCTGGTGCTCGCGGTCATCTATTCGGTGCTGTGCCTGATCGCCTGGCTCATCGTCCGCTTCTTCGAGCTTCGCTCGCCGATGCAGGCGCCCGAAGCGACGGCCAGAGGCCGAGCCAGGGCCGCGATGATCGCCAACGTTTGAAGCAGGGATATTGAAGCATGTTCGAGAGCGATATTCTTCTGCAGGACGCGCGGGAAATCCTTGGCGCCGTGCCTCTGACGCTTGGCATGGCGGCCATCATCTTCGTGCTGTCGACCATCGTCGGCAGCCTGTTCGCGCTGGTCGAATACAGGCGGGTGCCGGTGCTGCGGGAACTTGTCACCGTCTACAAGATCATCCTGAAGGGCGTGCCGATGGTGATCGTGATCTTTCTCTCCTACTTCGGCCTGCCCGCAGCCTTGCAGTCCCTGTACTCTGTGCTGGGCATCGACGCCAACGCCCACGAAATGCCCAACTGGGTCATCCTTGTCCTGGCGATCACCGGTTGTGTCGCGGCATTCCAGGCGGAGATCATCAAGGGTGCCCTGAACGCCTTCGACACCGGTCAGTCGGACGCAGCCTATTCGCTGGGCTATACGAGCGGCCAGCTGTTCCGACGTGTGCTGCTGCCGCAGGTGGTGCTCACGGCCATCCCCGATCTTACGACGTCGATCATGGTCATCATGAAGGCGCTGTCCCTCGGCTTCGCCATCGAGGTCGTCGACATCTTCGCGCAGTCGCAACTGACCGCCGCCCTGAATTTCTATTATCTCGAAGCTTTCGTGATCGCCGTCGTGATCTATATGACGATCGCCTACATCGTCACGCGGATCGCCGACAGGCTGGAGCAATCCCTCAGGCTGCGGACCTGAGAGCTCTCATCTATCGCAACTGGCCGAGATCCACGGGCCGGTTGTCGATGATCGCTTCCATGGAGAAGAAGCCCGTCACCGTCGACAGATCGAAATTGGTGATGAGCTTCTGGTAGAAGGCGTCGTAGCCCGACATGCCTCGCGTCACGACCTTGATCAGATAGTCCCAGTCGCCGCCGATCCGGTAAAAATCGATCACCTGCGGCAACCGCTCGACATGGGCGCGGAACGCATCGATCCATTCCTTCGAGTGATGACGGGTGCGGATCATCACGAAGACGACGAGGTCGAGGCCCAGCGCCTCGAGATCGATGACGCTGTGCGTTCCGCGGATCATCCCGACGGAATGGAGGCGCTGGAGGCGGCGCCAGCAGGCGTTCTGCGACAGGCCAACCTTCTCCGCCAGGTCGCGCTGCGACAGGCTTGCGTCGCGCTGCATGGCCGTCAGAATCTTTGTGTCAAAACTATCGAGTTTTACCTGTGAATCGTTCATATGATCTGATTTTCGCGAAAAATCCGAGAAGATAGATGAATTTTTTGACCGTGAGGCAGTTTATGATCCGTGTCAATATCCGCTTCTCGGAGAACGACCGTGGACAGAACCCGCCAATCGGCCAGTCGAGACGACTCGCCGCTTTCCCGTTTTCGCCAAGGCTTGACGAGCGCGGACCCTGTCGCCTCGCTCCGCGACGGTCTCGTCGGTGCCAAGGCGAAGATCGCCGGACCCTATGGAGAGAAGCAACTCGTTTACGCCGACTATGTCGCGTCCGGCCGCGCGCTTCACCAGATCGAGCGCTTCGTCCTCGAGGACGTGCTTCCCTACTATGCCAACAGCCATACGGAAGCGTCGTTCTGTGGCGGCTTCATGACGCGCTTGCGGTGCGAGGCGCGAGCGCTGATCGGCCAGTCCTGCGGGGCGGGGCAGGAGCACGCCGTGATCTTCACGGGCTCGGGGGCGACGTCCGGGATCAACCGCCTCGTCAGGCTGTTCGGCGTTGAGGACGCCGTCGCGGCGGGCAGGCGGGTCCGGATCGTCATCGGCCCCTACGAGCACCACTCCAACATACTGCCCTGGCGCGAGAGCGGGGCCGAGATCGTGGAAGTCCCCGAGCATCCGGCCGGCGGGCCCGACCTGTCCTGCCTGGAGGACGCGCTCGGTAACGGCGCGCCGGAGCTGACGATCTGCGCGCTGTCGGCAGCCTCCAACATCACCGGTATCACCAGCGACGTCGCGACGATCACCGCGATGGTGAAGGCGGCCGGCGCAAGGATGATCTGGGACTATGCCGGCGCCGGCCCCTATCTGCCGATCGCCATGACGCCGGCTCCGGGCGCGGAGATCGACGCCGTCGTCGTCTCTCCCCACAAGTTCATCGGCGGCCCCGGCGCCTCCGGACTCCTGATCGTTCGCCGCGATGCAGTCTCCGCGAAAACGCCGTCGTGGCCGGGCGGCGGCACGGTGAAATTCGTGTCGCCGAGCCGGCACGACTACAGCGACAGCCTGGAAGCCCGCGAAGAAGCCGGCACGCCCAACGTGGTCGGCGACATCCGCGCCGCGCTGGCGTTTATCGTCAAGGATGCGATCGGAGCGGATGTCATGGCGGCGCGCAACAAGGAGCTTGTGCAGCGTGCCTTCCGTGCCTGGAAGGATATTGAGGAGTTGGACCTGCTCGGCCTGCCGGGTCCCGACCGGCTGCCGATCTTCTCCTTCCGGGTGAGGAACGAAAAGGGCGGTTACGTCCACCAGCAGCTGGTCACGCGCATGTTGAGCGACCGGTTCGGCATCCAGGCGCGCGGGGGCTGCGCCTGTGCCGGGCCGTATGTCCACCGGCTGCTGTCGATCGACGACGACCGCTCCGAGGCGATGAGGCAGGCCATCCTTGCCGGCGACGAGCTCAGCAAGCCCGGTTTCACGCGCCTGAACTTCAGCGTCCTGCTGCCGGACGAGAAGGTGGACTACATTCTCGAGTCGGTGGCGCAGCTCGCTGGCGATGCGCCGGCGTTTGAAGCGCATTACGACGTCGATCCGGCCCGGGCGATCTTCTTCCCGCGCGCCCAGGCCCGGATGGCTGCGGCGGGCTGATGTCTCGATGTCCGGGTCTCGTGAAGCACTGCCTTTCGGGAGGCCCGCCTGAGGCTCGGGCTTGAAAGTCAGCGGTTCTTCCTGACGACGCAGGAGCCGCCGGCGCCGTGCAGCTTGCGGCAGATGGCGTCGGCGGCGCCGCGGCTGTCGGCGCCGATGCGGACCGCATAGATGCCGCGCCGGCCGATCGGCGTGCGCACCCGGCTCACCACCGGCTCGTAGGACGCCAGCAGCGCCGGGAAGCGGGCTTGCAGGCGCTGCCATTGGCGCACGGCGGCGGCGCGGCGGAAATTGCCGGCCACCTGCACGCCCCACGGCTTGGTCGGAATCGTCGACATGGCGATGACACTGGATTCGATGACCGGCAACCGTCGGCAGGCGACCGCGAACGGCATTTTGGGATCCAGCGGATGAACGGCGCCCTGATAGACACTGTCCATGAACCTGTCGGACGGCTCGCCCATGATGTCGAGCACGTAGTCCTCCGTCTCCAGCGGCAGGAAGCCGCCGGAATTGAGCCAGCGCGTCACCCGCGACTCGCCGGCATTGTAGGCGGCCGCCGCCAGCCCGAGATTGCCGTAGCCGGCCCGCATCTCGGCCAGATAGGCGGCGGAAGCGGCGATCGCCTGGCCGACGTCGAACGGATCGGCCAGATCGCGCATCTTCGCGGTGCCGGGCATGAACTGGGCAATACCTTCCGCGCCGGCCGGGCTCACGGCGTTGGGGTCGAAGCGGCTTTCCTTCCAGATCAGGCGGGCGAAGAACTCTCGTGGAAGGCCGTTGCGGTCGGCCTCGGCGGCGATCAGCGCGCAGACGCGGTCGATCAGCCGCTCGCGCGCCGACAGCGAATGCGGAGGGTCGGCAACCGCAGGAGAGCCGAAAGCAACGAGGATCAGTACGAACAGTGCGCCCTTGAGTTTACCTCCACCCCTGACCCCTCCCCTCAAGGGGGAGGGGGACAAGGGCGCAGCAGATTCCCGTTCCCCTTGAGGGGATGTGTCGGGGGTGGGGGTAGTTGAAAGAGGCACGGCGCGGCCTGAAGCGCTATTCGGCGGCTCTTGCCTGCATTTCTTGGGCCTGCATGCCTTGGCCGAAGCGCTGCTCGATGTAGTCGGCGACCATCTTCTGGAAATCCTCGGCGATGCGCGGGCCGCGCAGGGTCGCCGCCTTCTCGCCGTCGATGAAGACGGGCGCCGTCGGCATCTCGCCGGTGCCGGGCAGCGATATTCCGATGTCGGCGTGCTTGGATTCGCCGGGGCCGTTGACGATGCAGCCCATCACCGCGACCTTGAGTTGCTCGACGCCGGGGTACTTCTCGCGCCAGAGCGGCATGTTGGCGCGGATGTCGTCCTGGATGTTCTGCGCCAGTTCCTGAAACACCGTCGAGGTCGTGCGGCCGCAGCCGGGGCAGGCGGCGACGATCGGCACGAACTGGCGGAACCCCATCGTCTGGAGCAGTTCCTGCGCCACCTGCACCTCGCGGGTGCGGTCGCCGCCCGGCTCGGGCGTCAGCGAGATGCGGATCGTGTCGCCGATGCCCTGCTGGAGCAGGATGCCCATCGCGGCGGAAGAGGCGACGATGCCCTTGGAACCCATGCCGGCCTCGGTGAGGCCGAGATGCAGCGCATGGTCGGAGCGCTTCGCCAGTTCGGTGTAGACGGCGATCAGGTCCTGCACGCCGCTGACCTTGGCCGACAGGATGATCTTTTCGCGCGCAAGACCGATCTCCTCGGCCATCTCGGCCGACAGGATCGCCGACTGCACGATCGCCTCGCGCGTCACCTCAATGGCGGTGAGCGGCGAACCCTGTGCCTGGTTCTGGTCCATCAGCCGGGTCAGCAGTTCCTGGTCGAGAGAGCCCCAGTTGACGCCGATGCGCACCGGCTTGTCGTAACGGATCGCCATCTCGACGATTTCCGCGAACTGGCGGTCGCGCTTGTCCTTGAAGCCGACATTGCCGGGGTTGATGCGGTATTTCGCAAGTGCCGCGGCGCAGGCCGGATGATCGGCCAGCAGCTTGTGGCCGATATAGTGGAAGTCGCCGACGATCGGCACGTCGATGCCGAGCCGCTCCAGCCGCTCGCGGATGCGCGGCACGGCCGCCGCGCTCTCGTCGCGATCGACCGTCACGCGCACGATCTCCGATCCGGCGCGGTGAAGTGCCGCGACCTGGGCGACGGTGCGGTCGATATCGGCGGTGTCGGTGTTGGTCATCGACTGCACGACGACCGGCGCGCTGCCGCCGACGACCACGCCGCCGACATCGACGCCGACCGATCTGCGGCGCTCGAAGGGAGAGGAAAAATATCCGGTCATTGCCGGCGGTCCTGCATCTGGTTCTTTCGCCGTGCTCGCACGCGCACCGGGCATGAGGTGGCGGACGCCGCCGGGCTTGTCAATGGTTCAGGGCCGGCGCAACGACAAATCGTTCCGTCCGCCATTCCTGAAAACACGGCGGAACAGGCAATATTATGTCCCGCCGGCGGAAAACCGGGTGGAAATCGAATGAAACAACCGGACCACGGGCCAGCGACGATATTTGTCGCCGGCCCGGATGGCCTTTCTGGTCAGAATAGGGGTCTTCAGTGCGTGGTCGGGCTTCCCGCCAGCTTTTCAATCTCGTCCTTGAGGGCCAACTTGCGCCGCTTCAGGTTGACGATCTCGAGGTCGTCTACCGATGGATGAAGCAAGGCTTCGTCGATCTCGCGCTCGATGTCGCCATGCTTCTTCCGCAGCTCATCAAGATGGGATGCAAGAGACATGATTGGTTCTCCCTTTCATGGTTTCCTCGATTGCAACCGTCGAAGGCCGTCCACCGCAGGTCCGCCTTCATGACGGCTGGATGACACTGTGCCACCTTACAATCGCGATGTCGAATGCCGCGTGGTAGCATTTCCCGACATCGTGAAATGTGATATGCGCAGAGCGCCGGCGGGGACGTTTCAAGCCGGTCCCGCCCCATATGCGCGACCGTGCGCCGGAACCCAGATGGTGGACATGTCGGAACAGGAACAGGCCGAGATTCGTCTCGAATTCGCACGGCTGAAACAGGAGCACACCGATTTCGACGCCGCCATCAACGCGATGATCGCCACCGGCTGCGACCCGCTGCAGATCCAGCGCATGAAAAAGAAGAAGCTCGCCGTCAAGGACCGGCTCTCGGCGCTGGAAGACAGGATCATTCCCGACATCATCGCGTGAGCGCGACGATCCGGCGGAGCGGCCCCTGAAGACAGGAATTCCCGTCATTCCCGATTCTAACCCTCGTCCTCCAGATAGAGACGGATCATCCTGACCAACTCCCTGCGGATGCCAGGGTCATTCAGCGTTCCGCGTCGCGCCGCGTTGTGGATCACCCCGTCGACGATGTCCGAGATCATGAGGCCGACGGCCTCTGCGTGCGGATCGTGCGGGCGATAGACGGCTGCCGCCTGCGCGTAGAGCGAAAGGTAGCGCGTTTCCACTTGGCTGTTCTGGTCTCTGTAGGCCTCAAGGCCGGGAGCCTCGTCGAGCAGCACCCTGTGCAGGCCGGGATGTTTGCTGTGCGCCTCGATTATATTGGAGACCAGGATTTCCAGATATTCGGCAAGGGGCTGCCCTTGCCTTCGCGCGCCTTCGACGGCGGCGAGGCTGTCGTCCAGATGCCGCCGCCTGATCGCGTCCACCAACGAGACCTTGTCGGGGAAATACTGATAGAGTGACCCTATGCCGACACCGGCGGCCTCGGCGATCTTGTTGGTGGTGAAGCCGGCCCATCCCCTTTCGCTCAGAATGCGAGCCCCAGCCTCGATGACCGCTTCGACCGTCGCCCGGGACCTGGCTTGGCGGGGCTCCTTGCGCATGGAAGGCTTGCGTTTTGCAATGCGAGTAGACAATCAGGCGCTCCCGTCCAGAATATGGAGAAGTTACTCGCATTTTCTTCGAGCCGGGAAGCCCCTCATGATCGAAATGCTTCGCACCCTATATGGATATCAGGCCTGGGCAAACGACGATCTGCTCGGCAGATTGGCCACCCTCGATCCCGGGAAGCAGGCTGCCGAACTCGATACGGCGCTTGGGCTGATCGATCATTATCACGTCGTTGCGCGGATATTCGCGGGGCATCTGGGCGGCGCCGGGCGCCAATATGGCTCCGATCGCACGGCCGAGACGCCGGCGTTGAAGGAGCTTCACGCCGCGGTGGTGGCGACAGATCGTTGGTACCAGGAGTACCTTCAAAAGGTCGGCCTGAAGCAACTTTCCGGTCCGGTCGCTTTTACTTTCACCGACGGAGACAAAGGCTACATGACCCGGCAGGAGATGCTCATGCATGTCGCGCTGCATTCGGCGATCCATCGCGGCGAGGTGTGTCGGATCCTCTCCCAGCTTTCCATCACGCCGCCCTGGGATACTTTCGCGGTGTATCTGCATCGCGCGCAGCCGTCCCGTCGCTCGCAGGGTGGCGGGCAGCCTCAAGGGGTGGGCGCCCTGCCTGCCTGATGTTGGCGGCCGCCTGCCTTGCGATGCGCGCCCATTTCCGCTAAGGCGCGGCCTTCCTTGAACGGGAGACCGCGCCCTTGACCGACCAGCGCGCCGACGTCGCCATCATCATGGGCAGCCAGTCCGACTGGGCGACGATGCGGCATGCCGCCGATACGCTCGCGGCGCTCGGCATTTCCCACACGAGCCTGATCGTCTCGGCGCATCGTACGCCGGAAAGGCTCTACGACTTCGCAAGGGGCGCCAAGGCCGCCGGTTATAAGGTGGTGGTGGCGGGCGCCGGCGGGGCCGCCCACCTGCCGGGCATGACGGCAGCGCTGACGCCGCTGCCGGTGTTCGGCGTGCCGGTGGAATCGAAGGCGCTGTCGGGGCAGGATTCGCTGCTCTCCATCGTCCAGATGCCGGCCGGCATTCCGGTCGGCACGCTGGCGATCGGCAAGGCTGGCGCGATCAACGCCGCGCTGCTCGCCGCGGCGGTGCTGGCGCTGTCCGACGAGGCATTGGCCGCGCGGCTCGATGCCTGGCGCGCCGAGCAGACGGCGAAGGTCGCCGCCCAGCCGACGGATGCGGCATGAGCGCGATGCTGCCGGCCGGCACGACGATCGGCATCATCGGCGGCGGCCAGCTCGGCCGAATGCTGGCCATGGCCGCGGCCCGACTCGGCTATCGCACGGTCGTGCTGGAGCCGCAGGCGGACTGCCCGGCAGCCCAGGTCTGCAACCGTCAGATCGTCGCCGCCTATGACGATCCGGCCGCGCTCGCCGAGCTTGCGGCGGTCTCGGCGGTGGTCACCTACGAATTCGAGAATGTTCCCGTCGCCGCCGCGAACGCGCTGGCGGCCTCGGTTCCTGTCCGGCCGCCTGCGCGCGCACTGGAAGTCGCGCAGGACCGGCTGGTAGAAAAAACCTTCCTGAACGGCATCGGCATCGCGACAGCGCGGTTCTTGCCCGTCGACGACGATGCGCAGCTTGCCGAAGCGCTCGCCGCGTTCGACGGCTCGGGCGTGCTCAAGACCCGGCGCATGGGGTATGACGGCAAGGGCCAGCGCGTGTTCCGCAACATGGAAACGGTCGGTTTCGACGGGACATTCGCGGCGATGGGCGGCGTGCCGCTGATCCTGGAATCGCTGGTCGCCTTCGAGCGCGAGGTGTCCGTCCTCGCCGCGCGCGCGGCCGATGGCGCGTTCGCTGCCTATGACCCGGCGGAAAACGTCCACCGCGACGGCATCCTGCACACCTCCACCCTGCCGGCGACGATCCCGCCGCAGACGGCTGCCGCCGCGCATGAGGCAGCGCGCACCATCCTCGATGCGCTCGGCTATGTCGGGGTCATCGGGGTGGAGTTCTTCGCGATGGCCGACGGATCGCTGATCGCCAACGAGATCGCGCCGCGCGTCCACAATTCCGGCCACTGGACGGAAGCGGCCTGCCTCGTCTCCCAGTTCGAGCAGCATATCCGTGCCGTCGCCGGCCTGCCGCTCGGTTCGACCGTGCGCCATGCCGACTGCGTGATGGAAAACCTGATCGGCGACGATGTCGGGCGTGCGCCCGCGCTGCTGGCGGAACCCGACGTGATGCTTCATCTCTACGGCAAGGCCGAGGCCCGGCCGGGCCGCAAGATGGGGCATTTCACGCGGGTGACGCCGACTTTCCCTCCCTCTTGAGGAGAGGTTGCCGAGCGAAGCGAGGCGGGAGGAGGTCATCACCATCGTTTCACGGTCCTGAGGTCGTGTCCCAGGGTTGGCGACCTCTCCCGACCAGCCTTCGGCTGGCCACCCTCCCCTCAAGGGGGAGGGGAACTCTGCACTGGCGGTTGACAGCCCCTATGCGCCTCGTTTATGAGCCAAGCCACGAATTCGGCGCGCTTTCGGGCGCGCCTTTTGGTTGGCCCGTAGGGGCACAGAACTGACGGGCAATGCCATGAAGATCAAGAACTCGCTCAAGGCGCTCAAGGCGCGTCACCGGGACAACCGCCTGGTCCGCCGCAAGGGACGCATCTACATCATCAACAAGACCGACCCGCGCTACAAGGCGCGCCAGGGCTGAGCGGCGGACGCTCTCGCAAGAGCGGCGCTTTCACGCACAAATCGGTTTGACGATCCGCGGGATGGAAGTAGACTCCAGCCCATGCGGATCGTTTTTGCCGTTCTGGCGACGTCTTTCCTGAGTGTTTCCCTTGCCCCATCGGCCTTGGCGGCAGGGCCGGCGGCACGGGACGTCGCGCCGCCGCAGGCCACGCCCGGCACCCGGGCCGAGCGTCTCGACAAGCTGTTCGCCGACCTCAAGCGCGAACGCAACGAGAAGGCCGCCGAGCGCATCGCCAACCAGATCTACATGGTCTGGAACGATTCGGGGTCGGCGTCCGTCGACCTGATGATGCAATGGGCACAAAAGGCCATCCAGGACCAGAAGTTCGACGTCGCGATGGATTTCCTCGACGAGGTGGTGACGCTGCAGCCTGATTTCGTGGAAGGCTGGAACCGCCGCGCCACCGTGAATTTCCTGATGAAGAACTACGCCAAGTCGATGGCCGACATCGACAGGGTGCTGGAACTGGAGCCGCGCCACTTCGGCGCCCTCTCGGGCCTGGCGCAGATCATGGCCGACACGGGGCGAAAGGAGCAGGCGCTCAAGGCATGGCAGCGCGTGCTCGATATCTATCCGATGCTGCGCAACGCGCAGCAGCAGGTGTCGACGCTTTCAGAAGACCTCGCCGGCGAATCCATCTAAGGCGGATCGAGGGAAGGCAATCGGCAGTCGGATTGATCGCCGGTCGCGGCCGTTCCAGGCTTGCCTACTGCCTACTGCCTTACCGCCCCCCTTGCCCGTCCGGGCCGAGATAGGCGATGCGCAGCATGTTGGTGGATCCCGGCGTGCGTAGCGGAACGCCCGCGGTGATGATGATGCGGTCGCCGGGCTTGCCGTACTCCTCCTCGAAGGCAATGCGGCAGGCGCGGTTGACCATGTCGTCGAGATCGCGCGCATCCTCGGTGACGACGCAATGCGTGCCCCAGACGAGCGACAGCCGCCGTGCCGTGTCGAGGATCGGCGACAGCGCGATGATCGGCACCTGCGGCCGCTCGCGCGCGGCGCGCAGGCCGGTGGTGCCGGAGGCGGTGTAGGTGACGATCGCCGCCAGCTTCAACGTCTCGGCGATCTCGCGCGCGGCGAGCGAGATGGCGTCGGCGCCGGTCGGTTCCGGCTCGGAACGCTGGGCGTTGATGATACCCGAGTAGAGCGGGTCCTTCTCGACCTGGACGGCGATGCGGTTCATCGTCGCCACCGCCTCGACCGGGTAGGCGCCGGCGGCCGACTCGGCCGACAGCATCACCGCATCGGCGCCCTCGAACACCGCGATCGAGACATCGGACACCTCCGCGCGGGTCGGTACGGGGGCGGTGATCATCGATTCCAGCATCTGGGTCGCCACGATCACCGGCTTGCCGGCCTTGCGCCCGGCGCGGGTGATGCGCTTCTGGATGCCGGGGACGTTCTCCAGCGGCACCTCCACGCCGAGATCGCCGCGCGCCACCATGATGGCGTCCGACAGTTCGATGATCTCGGGCAGCCGCGCGACGGCCTGCGGCTTCTCGATCTTGGACATCAGCAGGGCGCGGCCGCGCGCGATCTTGCGCGCCTCGGCCAGGTCGTCGGGCCGCTGGATGAAGGACAGCGCCACCCAGTCGACGCCGGCATCGAGAACCGCGTCGAGGTCGGCGCGGTCCTTGTCGGTCAACGCGCCGACCGGCAGATCGGTGTCGGGCAGCGATACGCCCTTCTTATCCGAGATCGTCGTACCGGCGACCACCGTGCAGACGATCGTCTTGCCGTCGGTCTTCACGGCCTTGAGCTGCAGCTTGCCGTCGTCGATCAGCAGCCGGTGGCCCGGCTCGACGGAGGCGAGGATTTCGGGATGCGGCAGATAGACCCGGGTGGAATCACCGGGCGTCGGATCACTGTCGAGGGTGAAGGCCTGGCCGACTTCGAGCGTCTCCTTGCCGTTGGCGAATTTCCCCACCCGCAGCTTCGGTCCCTGGAGATCGGCCAGGATGCCGATCGGCCGCCCGACACCCTGCTCGACCGTGCGAATCCGCTTTACCAGCGTGCGCATGAGCTCATGGTCGGTATGGCTCATATTGATGCGGAAGGTGTCGGCACCCGCCTCGAAGAGTTTCTTCAGCATGGCCTCGTCGGAGGAGGCGGGACCGATCGTGGCGAGGATCTTGACCTTGCGGCTGCGTCTCATTGACCTTTGCTTTCCGGGCTGCCGTCGTCGGCGGCCCCCTTGTTCCCGGCGGGCGTTCCGTTGCCTGAAGGCGCGGCGGCGGAGCCGCCTGCCGGCGCGGGCTGGTCGGTGAGCTGGACCATCCAGCTCGACTGCTCGCCCGTGTCATATTCCTGGAAGCCGGCGCGCTGGAAGCCGCGGGCGACGCAGTCGGTCACGCCGGCGATCTTGAATTCCTTTTCCGCCACGCACATCGAGATCGGCCCGTCCCAGCGTCCGCCGCGCTCGGCGTCTTCCGCATAGAGATAATAGAAACGCGACGACAGCGGCCCCTCGATCAGCGTCTTGCAGCTCGACGCCTCGATGTGCCACCAGCCTTCGGTGATCCAGCCGGCCTTGGCGCGGTAACCGATGCCGACGCCGACGAGATTCTGAGTGGCGTTGCAGACGCGGAAGTCGGCCCGCGCCGGCGAGGCGGCGACGAGCGGCAGGACCAGCACGCCGAGCAGGACGAGCCATCGGCCGTCAACCGTGTTCGCGCGCGGCCGTGCGGCGACCATCCTCAAACCTCTCGGGAAACATTTCAGCATGTTCTGTCGCCCCTTTTCGGAAAACTCCCGCCGCATGTCAACGCGCCTCCGACCCTCAATCCAATCGATTTAGGAGCCCGGTTGCGCGATTCTTCGCCGCTGGATGCCAGTTTCCCGCAAAAACCGTGGCCAAACAACGGCATTGCGCCCCAGCCGGCTTCATGAAATGAGATGACGAGCCCGAACGCCCTCCCCAACCGCCAAGAACAGATTTCCGTGATGACCCGATTGTCCGTCTTTTCGCCCTTCGATCTGGTCGAGGGCGATCGCGGGAAAGGGCTGGTGTTGGTCGCCGATCATGCCGGCCGCGCCCTGCCGGATGAGTATGGCGCGCTCGGCCTGCCGGCGTCCGAGTTCGACCGGCATATCGCCTACGACATCGGCGTGGAGAAGGTGACGCGCGAACTGGCCGCGCTTCTCGGCGCGCCGGCCGTGCTGGCCAATTTCTCACGGCTGCTGATCGATCCCAACCGCGGCGAGGACGACCCGACGCTGATCCGGCAGCTCTATGACGGCACGGTGGTGCCTGGCAACTATCCGATGACGGCTGAGGAGCGCGAGCGCCGGCTGGTCCGTTTCTACCGGCCCTATCACGACGCGGTGGCGTCGATGGTGGCATCCGTCGCCGAGGCGTCCGGCGTTGCGCCTTTCCTCTTTTCTGTCCATTCCTTCACGCCGGTCATGCAGGGCGTCGCCCGCCCGTGGCATGTCGGCATCCTGTGGGACAGCGACGACCGCGCGCCAAAACCGCTGATCGAGGCGCTGTCTGCCGAGGCGGATCTGGTCGTCGGCGACAACGAGCCCTATGACGGGGCGCTGCGCGGCGACACCATGTTCAAGCACGCCATCGTCAACGGCTTCGCGCACGCGCTGGTGGAAATCCGCCAGGACCTCATTGCCGACAACACCGGCGCCGTCGCATGGGCGAACCGGCTGGCCCCGATCGTTGACGCCATCAACCGCCGACCCGATATACATGAGGTCAGGATGTACGGCTCGCGCACCGGCCCGCTGTGAGCGCGGGCCTGCCGGAAAGGAAGATGCCATGAGCGAGTTCAGCCCCGAGCAGCAACGCGATTTCGAAGCCGCCGCCTTCCGCCGGCTGGTCGAGCATTTGCGCGAGCGCAGCGACGTGCAGAACATCGACCTGATGAACCTGGCCGGCTTCTGCCGCAACTGCCTGTCCAATTGGTATCGCGAGGCCGCGGAGGCCGATGGCGTGGCGCTGTCGAAAGACCAATCGCGCGAGATCGTCTACGGCATGCCCTATGCCGAGTGGCAGGCGCGCCACCAGACCGAAGCGTCTTCGGAGAAGAAGACCGCCTTCGAGACGAACCGGCCGAAGGATCACTAGGTTGTAAACAGCCGGATTCACCCAGGCGCGATTTCGCGTCCTTCCGGGGCCGCGCAGTGGAGCCCGGAATCAAGTCCGCCCGCATTGCTCATGTGGACCCGGATTGGCAACGGTCCCGCTCTGGGTTCCGGGTTCCGCTGCGCGGCCCCGGAAGGACGTCCTGACTCGGCTTAACCGCCCGAAAAATCGAAGAAATTTCTTGAACCGAGCGCTTTGTTGCGCCGCATGCCGCGTATTGTATTTTTACAAATCATTGCTTTTAAACGTCAATTATGATCATATTGAATGATCGTTCAAACAAAATAAGAGTTCACCCATGAACCCGCATCTCCGTGACGTCGCAGTTCCCAACGAGTGGGACCGCAGGGGCCTGCCGGGCTGGAGCTATCATTCCGACGCGCTGCTGGAGCTGGAGAAGGAGCGCGTGTTCCGCAATCACTGGCAGATCGTCGGGCATGTCAGCGACGTGCCGAGCGCCGGCGATTATCTGACCATGGATGTGGTCGGCGAGCGGGCGCTGGTCGTGCGCGGCAAGGACGGCGTGGTGCGTGCCTTCAACAATATGTGCCGGCATCGCGGCTCGCGCGTCGTGGCCGACGAGAAGGGCACCTGCAAGAACGCGCTGGTCTGTCCTTTCCACGGCTGGGTCTACAATCTCGACGGTACGTTGCGCGGGGCCGCGCGCCCGCGCTCCTTCCCGGATCTCGACAAGGACGAGTTCGGACTGATGCCGCTCGACCTAGAGATCTGGATGGGCTTCATCTTCATCCGCTTCCGCAAGGGTGGCCCGCAGCCTTCCGTCGCGGAACTGCTCGCCCCGATCGAGCCGGAGTTCGCCCACTATCGCGCCGCTGACATGGTGCCGTCCTGGGGCATCTGGACACAGACGACACCGGTCAACTGGAAGTCGGTGCGCGACGTCGACAATGAAGGCTACCATGTCGCCATGGCGCATCCGGCGCTGCAGGACCTTTACGGCGCGACCTATTACGACGAGCCATTCCTCAACGGCGTGTCGCGGTCGTTCGCCACCTATAATCCCCATGCGGGCCGGCGCTGGAGCGTCAGGCAGTATGTGAAGATCGCGCCGCGCCCGCCGGAACTGCCGGAAGACCTGCGCGAGGCGTGGGTCTATTACGGCATCTTCCCGAACGCGGTGATCGCGGCGACGCCGGAAACCGTGCAGTTCTACCAGGAATTCCCGCTCACGACCGGCAAGACGCTGCTGCGCGGTGCGATCTACCGCTGCCGCGACGAGACGCGCGAGCAGGCGGCGGCGCGCTATCTTGCCTACCGCATCGACCGCGACACGATGGCGGAGGACGTTCAGCTTTCCGTCTGGTCGAACGAATCCATGCTGTCGGAGGCGTTCGGAGGCTTCTACCTATCCGATCTCGAATACGGCGTGCGCACCCATCACGACCATCTGCGCAGGCAGGTGCCGGTGCTCAACCTCGAAACGGCGCCGGACGAGAAGGACATGGCAGCACTCAACGACGCGCTGCTGTCGCGGAACTGATCCCGAGGCCGCGCCAAGAGCGAAGCGGGCGGCGGCCAAGTAGCCGGGTTCAGCCGTTCCACACGCCTTCGCGGCGCAGGTCGTCCATGGTGCGCGAGATGCCTTCGCGCAGGATGGAGACCATGTCGTCGATCTGGTCGCGAGTGATGGTGAGCGGCGGGCTCATCACGCACATGTTGATCAGCGGCCGCACCAAAAGGCCGAGGTCGTGGCAGTGCTGGTCGATGCGCTTGCCGACGTCCTTGTCGAGTTCCAGCGGATCGTTGCTTTCGCGGTCCGCCACGCATTCGACGCAGGCCATCAGCCCCATGCCGCGCACTTCGCCGACAAGCGGAAGCGCCTCCAGCGTCTTGAGCTGTGCCTGGAAATAGGGTGCGACCTGCTGCGTGTGGGCCAGTAGCTCGGTTTCGAGAATGTCGAGGTTCTTCAGCGCCACTGCACAGCCGATCGGGTGGCTGGTGTAGGTCAGCCCGTGGCCGAACAGGGCGTCCGGATGGTTGGAGCGGCGCAGGTCCTCCAGCAATCGTTCGGAAATCACGACGCCGCCGAGCGGGAAATAGCCGGAGGTAACGCCCTTGGCGAAGGTGATCATGTCCGGGTCGAGGCCGAATACCTCGCCGGAGGCGAAGACGGAGCCGAGCCGCCCGAAGGCGGTGACGACCTCGTCGGAGACGTAAAGGATGTCGTTCGCCCGGCAGATCTCGCGGATGCGCCTGAGATAGCCGTCCGGCGGCACGATGACGCCGCCCGAGGCCTGGATCGGCTCGCCGACGAAGGCGCCGATCCTGTCCGCGCCGATCCGCTCGATCGTGTGGCGAAATTCGCCCACGAGGAAATCGGCAAAGCCTTCTTTTGTGACGCCCTGCGGGCGGTGGAAAGGGTTCGGCGCGGTGAGCTTGACCACCAGATCGTCGGCGCCGTCCATCCAGTCACGGTCGCGCGGGCGGCCGTTGAGCGAGGCCGACAGGTAGGTCGAGCCATGATAGGCGCCGCCGCGGCTGAGGATCAGCTTCTTCTCGGGCCGGCCGCGGACATTGTTGTAGAACTGCATGAAACGCAGCGCCGTCTCGACCGCGGTCGAGCCGCCGGTGGTGTAGAAGACGTGGGAGAGGTCGCCCGGCGCGTGGCCGGCAATGCGCCGCGCCAGTTCCGCCGAGGGCGCGTTCATCGTGTACCAGGGGGTGTTGTAGGAAAGCTGCAACGCCTGCTGGTACATGACTCTCGCCAGTTCCTCGCGGCGATGGCCGATATTGATGCACCACATGCCGGCCGGGCCGTCGATCAACTTCTTGCCGCTGCCGTCGGTGATATAGATGCCGTCGCCTTCGCCGATCAGCGCGCGCGCCTCGGCGCCGACCGAGCCGGCGTAAGGCCAGGGCTGGACGAGATGGCGCGTCGCCAGATCGACGGCGTCCTCCGGATCACGGCTTTCCACTGGTTTCGCTTCGCGCATCGCCGCCATGTTCGTCTCCGTGCCGCATTGCCGGGTGAAGGATCAAGTTGCTCAAAAAGGCGACTTTCTTCACTTCATTTTGAATGTCCGTTCAATCAATTTTGCAGAAATACCGCTTGATTTCAATCGCCGGATGCGCTCATGTTGAACGCAAGCTGGCTCATCGGAACATGATGAAGGGGAACAACCGGCGGCAAACGGGAAGGCAGCGTGGCGGGACGACCCAAGCCAGCAACCAGCACGAATTCCGGAGCCTGGCGATGACGGCGGCTGCGGAAGGTTCCTCCTCTCTTGCGGCGACCCGTCCGCGGCGAAAATCCCTTCTGCAATCCGAGTCGTTCCAGGGCTTCGCCCTGATATCGCCTACCTTCCTCTACGCGCTTGTCCTTCTCGTGCTGCCCATCTTCGTGGTCATCGCCCATTCCTTCTGGACGCAGCACTACCTCACCATCGACCGCACCTTCACGTTTGCGAATTACCGCATCGCGCTGACCGAGCCGATCTACCGCGACCTGCTCGGCCGTTCGCTCTACATCTCGCTGACCACCAGCGTGCTGACCGTGGCGCTGGCCTATCCGATCGCCTACTACATCTCCTTCCGTGGTGGCCGCCACAAGGGGCTGTGGCTGTTCCTCATCACCATACCGTTCTGGACCAGCTACCTGCTCAGGGTGATGTCGTGGAAGGTCATCCTCGGCTACAACGGCGTGCTGAATTCCGGTCTGGAGGCGCTCGGCATCATCCATGAGCCGATCACGGCCCTGCTCTACAATTCCACCGCCGTCATCATCACGCTGGTGCATGCCTGGGCGGCTTTCGCCATCCTGCCGATCTTCGTGTCGCTGGAGAAGGTCGACCGCACGCTGATCGAGGCGGCCAGGGACCTCGGCGACGGGCCGCTGCGTTCTTTCCTGCGCGTGACGCTGCCGCTGTCGGCGCCGGGCGTCATCTCGGCGCTGCTGATCGTGATGATCCCGACCGTCGGCGACTATGTCACGCCCAAGCTGGTCGGCGGCAAGGACGGCGTGATGATCGCCAACGCCATCCAGGCGCAGTTCGGCAGGGCGGCGAACTGGCCGCTGGGCGCCGCGCTTTCGGTCACCACCATGATCGTGGTGACGCTGATGGCGGGGGCTGCGGTGCTGATCATCCGCTGGGCGGCGGGAAGGGCGCGATGAGCGGGCTGAGGCGCATCCTGCCGCGGGACGGCTGGCTCGGCGTCTATGCCCTGGTCTATATCCTGTTCCTCTATGTGCCGGTGCTGTTTTTGCCGATCTTTTCGGTCAACACCGCCGCGACGCCGAAATTCCCGCTCTCCGGCTTCACCTGGAAATGGTACGAAGGGCTGCCGCACACGCCGGAACTCATGAGCGCAGCGTGGAACAGCTTGATCGTCGGCGTCTCCGCCGCGGTGCTGTCCACCGTCTTCGGAATCCTCGCCGCCCGCGCCATCACCCGCTACCGCTTTCCCGGCCGCCGGCCGATCAATGGGCTGATCATGGCGCCGCTGGTTCTGCCGGAGATCATCGTCGCCATCTCCATGCTGCTGGTCATCCTTCAGCTCGGCCTGTCGCTGTCGCTGTTCACCGTGGTGCTCGGCCACGTGCTGATCTGCGTGCCCTACTCGATGACGGTGCTGACGTCCGGCTTCGAGGGCTTCGACCGCTCGCTCGAAGAAGCCTCCGCCGATCTCGGCGAAAGCGCCTTCGGCACCTTCCGGCGCGTGACGCTGCCGATGGTCACGCCTGCCATCATCTCCAGCCTGCTGGTCTCCTTCACCATCTCGCTCGACGAGTTCATCATCGCCTTCTTCCTGACCGGAACCGACGCGACGCTGCCGATCTACATCTGGGGACAGTTGCGCTTCGCCGCCAAGCTTCCCGGCGTGTTGGCGCTGGGCACGCTGCTACTGGTCGCCTCCTTCGTCCTTCTGTCCATCGCCGAGGTGCTGCGCCGCAGCGCCGCCCGCCGCACCCACTCCGAAGGAGGGCTGTATGCCTGACCATTCCGGGTCCGAACCTGCCAGGCCTGAACGCTCCGGCCGCCCGATGATCGAGATCAGGGGCGTGACGCGCAGCTACGGTGCCATCAAGGCGCTGGACGACGCCAATCTGAGCATCAACGAGGGCGAGTTCTTCTCGCTGCTCGGCCCCTCCGGCTGCGGCAAGACCACGCTGCTCCGCATGATCGCCGGCTTCGATGATCCGACCTCGGGCACCATCGCCGTCGACGGCCAGCCGATGGACGGCATTGCGGCCAACAGGCGGCCGACCAACATGGTTTTCCAGTCCTACGCCATCTTCCCGCATCTCAATGTCGAGCAGAACGTCGCCTACGGTTTGAAGCGGCTGAAGCTTGAGGCAGGAGAAGAAAAGCGCCGCGTCGAGGAGGCGCTGGCGCAGGTGTCGCTGACAGGCCTCGGCAGGCGCAAGGCCACCGAACTGTCCGGCGGCCAGCGCCAGCGCGTCGCGCTCGCCCGCGCGCTGGTCATGCGGCCGAAAGTGCTGCTGCTCGACGAGCCGCTGTCGGCCCTGGACAAGAAGCTGCGCGAGCAGATGCAGGTGGAACTGCGCCGGCTGCAGCAGGCGGTCGGCATCACCTTCGTGCTGGTCACGCACGACCAGTACGAGGCGCTCGCCATGTCCGACCGCATCGCGGTGATGTTCGGCGGCAGGATCGCGCAGGTCGCTTCGCCGAAAGACATCTACCAGCGGCCCGTCAACCGCCAGGTCGCCGACTTCCTCGGCGGCATGAACTTCGTCAAGGGCCGGATCGTGGAGGAGAACGGCGCGTCGCTCACCCTCGACACGCTGGGTTTCGGCCGGGTCAGGACCGACAGGCCGGCGGCCTTCACGGGCAACGGGGAGGGAGCGACGCTGGGCATCCGTCCCGAGCGGTTGCGCGTGCTGTGGGACGATGCGAGAGCCAGCCACGAGGTCACCGGCACGGTGGTCGAGCGCCACTATTTCGGCGAGATCACGCATCTCGTCGTCGAGGTGCCGGGGCTGGAGAAGCCACTGTCCGTCACCGAAACCAACGATTTCGGCGCCGACGACATTCCGGTCGGCGCACCGATCCGGCTGGCCTACGATCCCGAAGCCTTGGTGGCGCTGGCGGATTGAGGCTTAAGCGACGCGATGACCCTTGCGGCCGCGGATCGCCCGGCAACGATCGCGCCCTCGATGTAGCCGGGATAGGACGGCGACAGTTCCGAAGAAGCGAAGAAGACCGGCGGTGCACCGGCGCGCAGAACGTCCTCCGCGTCGGTGGCGTCGAGGTCGATGACGACATCGCTGTAGGCGCCGCCGCTCCAGCGATCATGCGTCCAGTCGCGCACCGTCACGTCGATCGGCTCGGCGGCCGGCGACCCCAATCCTTCGATGAGATGGGTGATCGCGGCTTCGCGCAGCGCCGCAGGGTCAAGTTCGGTCATCGCCAGCGCCTTCGGTCCGCCGATGAAGAAGGTGAGCATCGGCCGCTCTCCGTCGGGGCTGGTGTCGAAGGCGAACAGGCCGGGCGGCTCGCGCCACATCACCATGCCGGAGAGGCCCCGCTCGCGCCAGAAGGCGGTGCGATAGCGCAGTTGGACTTTTATCACGGCACCGCTTTCCCAGACGGTCAGCGCGTGCCGGAGCGGCGCCGGCAGGGGCGGCGTTAACGCAATATGCGAGGCCATCATAGGCGGTACGGCGACAAGGACGGCGCGGGCGTCGATCGTTGCGACCGTCAACCTGTCCGCTGCGTACCCCCACCCCTGTCCCCTTCCCATAAGGGGGAGGGCGACGGTGGCTCCGCCGTTTCGCACTATATCGCTGGTGAAGGTGCGTGGCGGCGTCGCAATGGAGTCCCCCTCCCCCTTGTGGGGAGGGGACAGGGGTGGGGGTGCGGCAACATTGGCAAATACCCGCACGCCATCGTGCCGACGCTCGATCCGTGATGCCGCCGCACCCAACACCACCGCATCGCCGAGGTCTTGTGCCAGACGCTCGGCCAGCGCATGCATGGTCTCGCCGACATAATATTGCAGCTCGCCCACCGTGTTGGTGACGCGGCGGTCGTTGCTGACCAGATACCACGCCGGCATGCGCTCCAGCGCCAGGCACCAGAGGCCTTCGATCATTGAGCGGAAGCCGGCCTTGGCGTCGGCGTCGTCGGACTGGAGGGCCAGCCAGTCCGCCACGGTCAGGCCGGCGAGCGACGGGGCGTCGGGAGACAATTCATTCAGCCGGTCGCGGATCGCCGTGGCGGCCGCGTAGTTCCGGTGCGCTTCGACATCGCTGACCGGCGGCAGCGCGACGAAACGGCCGGCGAGATGCGATTCCTTCAGCGTCAGGCCCCGCGCCTGGACCAGCGCCATCAGTTCCGGCATGTCCTCGCACAGGAACTGGCCGCCGCTGTCGACGCTTTCGCCAAGCCCGTTGACGATGGCCTCGACCCGGCCGCCGACGCGCTCGCGCGCTTCCAGGACGAGGACATCGATGCCGGCGGCCCGCAGGGCGTGCGCCGCCGACAGGCCAGCGAAACCGGCGCCGACGATGACGACGTCGGTCCGTTCGGGGCCGCCGTGTTCGCTCAGCCGGCTCAATAGCCCGCCTTGATCTTCTCGAACTCGGCGATCATCTTCAGCTTCAGGTCGGATGGCACCGGCGACTGGAACAGCGTCTTGTCGACGAATTTCTGCACGTCGTCGTAGCCCTTCTCCTTCAGCACCGCCGGGTCGACGCTGGCCATGCCCTTAGCGTTGGCCTGGCCGTAGCCCCAGTCACCGACCAGGGTCTTGGCGACTTCCGGGTCGTTGACGGCGTTGAGGTAGTCATAGGCCTTGTCGATGCTGCCGGGCGCATCCTTGAACAGGACGTAGCCGCATACCCAGGTCGAGATGCCCTCGTCTGTGTCCTTCTTCGACTTGATCGGCGCGCCGGCGGCGACCGACTGCACCGTGGCGTCGTTCCAGGCCCAGGCGAGGTCGATCTCGCCGCCCGACAGCGCCTGCACGATATCGGTGGTGTCGGTCCAGTAGAGGCGGACATTCTTGTGCACCTGGCGCAGGAAGTCGGAGGCCTGCTTGAACTGGTCGTCGGTCATTTTGGTCCAGTCCTTCAACCCGATGGCGAGGCTGGCCAGCGCATAGGCGTCGTCGACATTGTCGCCGATCGACACGCGGTCCTTGAACTTGGGATCGGCGAAGGCCTTGAGCGACTGGACGTCTTTTTCATCGATCTTGTCGGAATTGTAGGTGAGCTGGGTGTTGCCCCAATCCCAGGGCATGAACCAGGCTTTGCCGTTCTCGTCGGTGGCGAGGTTCTTCATCGACATGATGCCCGGCAAAAGGTCGTTCCAGCCGGTGATCCTGGACGTGTCGAGCGGTTGCAGCAGGCCGGCATCGCGCCACTTCACCACGCTTTGCGAGCAGGGGTGGCCGAGATCGGCCTTGAAGCCGGAACGCATCTTCTCGAACGCTTCGTCCTCGTCGCCGAAGAAGGCGAAGGTCGGCGAATCGCCGTGCTGTTCGGCATATTTCGGATGGAAGGACGGATCCTCGTAGCCCGACCAGTCGAAGACGACCAGGTCCTTGTCCTCGGCGATTGCCAGGGCGGCCGCCGATGCCGCCAGCGTGCCGGCCAGCGCCAGCGTCAGTGTCAATCTGCGTGTCAGGCTCTTCATCGCGTCGTTCTCCCGTGTCCTTGCGTTCCCGTTATGCGATCGTGATTGCGGGCTTGCCGCCGGGTCTCGTGCCCGGTTCGGCAGGCGCGTAGTGGCGAGGAAAGACGGCGACCAGGAATTCGTAGCCCGCCTGCAACGCGCTTTCGCGGGTAACGTCCTCGGTGCCCATCATCAGCCTTAGCCACAGGCCTTCCAGCATGGCCGACAGCGCCAACGCCATCGCCTGGGGTTCGTAGGCATAGCCGCCGCCCTGCTTCAGGGTCCGGCACAGGTCGATGATGACTTTCTGGTAAGCCGCGTCGCGCGCGCCGCACAGCGCCTGGTAGGTCGGGCGCGATTTGGCCTCACCCCAGAAGGCGCACCATGCGGCAAGCTTGCGCTTGTTGCAGATCGAGCGGTCGAAATCAGCGGCGACCACGGCGGCGAGCTGGCGGGCGGGATCGTCGCCGGCCTTCTGGAGCGCCGAGCGCCAGTGCGCGGCGTATTCGTCGGCCATGAACTGCAACGTGGCGACGAGCAGCTTCTCCTTGCTCTCGAAATGGAAGTTGACGATGCCGCGCGACAGGCCGGCGCCGTCGGCGACGTCGGCCATGGTGGTCTCCGAATAGCCGCGCCGGGCAAGCGAATCGATCGTCGCCTCGATCAGTTGCAGGCGCCGCACTTCCTTGGACTGCTTGCGGCCGCGTTTTTCGGACGCGTCCCTGCTCGCGGCGGTTTCGGATGATCGGTCTTGCAGCCGGGAGGCGGTCATGGGCGCACTGGTCTCCAACATCGCCGGCGGCTACCTCGCCGGCCCCGGCTTGTGTCCGCGCAGATGAGTGGGCCGGTGCTCGCCCGAGTCAAGCACCTTCTGCATGGCCTCCCAGGTCCCGATGTTCCTGTCGACATAGGCTGCGCCGACGGCGGCCGCCGCGTCGGCGTAGAGCGGATCTTTCAGCTTCGCCAGCTCGCCGCGCGCCACATCGCGATACCACGCGTTGCGGTCGCGCGTCTCGACGCGTTCGAAGCCGGCGCGGCGCATGGCCTCGGCGTAGCGCGCCGGCGAGGCCATGGCGAAGGACAGGCCCTCGGCCGCGACATAGGCTTTCATGTCGGGCGAAGGCTCGCCGTCATGCGAAATCATCCAGTTCGAGGCGGCGAACACGCCGCCGGGGCGCAGCACGCGGAATATCTCGGCGAACAGCGCGTCCTTGTCGGGGACATGCAGCAGCGCATCCTTGGAGAAGACGACGTCGAAGGACGCATCCGCAAAGGGCAGGGGGCCGGGCGGCGCATGGACGAAGACAGCGCGGACGGCGGACCCCCGCGCCTCCGTCCGCCGCCGCGCTGCCTCGACGACCGGCTTCTCGACATCGAAGCCGGTGGCGCAGGCAAGTCCGTATTTCTCGGCCAGATGAAGCGTGACGCCGCCGGTGCCGCAGCCGATGTCAAGCAAGGCCTTCCCTTGCAGCGGCAGGCCTTCGACCACGCGGTCCACCTCTTCCGGTCCGCCAGGCGACAGGTAGCCCTCGCCCCACAGCGCCTCCAAGAAACGGATCGCCGTATCGTCATATTCCGGTTCAGCGGTTGCCGTGTCGATCATTGCGTGCCCGGCAAGGTTGTCGATCGGGAGCGAAGCCTACTCCGTCCAAGGGAAAACGCAACGGAATTTGTTGAACATTCATTCAATATGTCTAGACAGACCGGCTTTCGCCGTGGCAGATTTCCGTTATCGGCAAGCCGTCGCGCGGAAGGCGGGCCAGATCGACATGAAGGCAGCGACAATGAAGGCGCCGCGATGAAGGGCTGGGACGCGATCGTCGTCGGCGGCGGCCACAACGGGCTGGTCAACGCCTGCTACCTGCAACGTGCCGGGCTCGACGTACTGGTGGTGGAAAAGAACGACTGGGTCGGAGGCGCAGCCACCAGCCGCGAGCTGACGCGGGGCTTCCTCTATTCCAATTGCTCCTATGTCTGCTCGCTGTTCCGGCCCGAGATCATGCGCGACCTGGAGCTGCCGCGCTTCGGCCTGCAGGTCATCGCCTACGAGGGCGGGGCGGTGTTCACCCATGACGGCGACTATCTCGCCAACTACCGCGACCACGACGCACACCGCCGCGAGTTCGCGCGGTTCTCGAAGCGCGACGCCGAGGCCTACGACCGCTATGCCCGCGATGTGACGCGGCAATGCCGCTTCATCCAGCCGCTTCTGATGCGCACCGCGCCCGACCCGACAAGCTTCAGGCCGCGCGACCTCGGCGAGATGCTTTATCTCGGCAAGAAATTCGCCGGGCTGAGCCGGGAAGAGATGGCGCTGACGCTGCGCTTCTGGACGATGTCGATCTCGGATTTCCTCGACGAGTATTTCGAGACCGACGTCATCAAGGCCAATTTCTCCATCTCCGGCATCATCGGCACGGCGCTGGGGCCGATGTCGCCCGGCACGGCCTATGTGCTGCTGCACCATTATATGGGCGAGGTCGACGGCTCGGTCGGCGCCTGGGGCTATGCGCGCGGCGGCATGGGGGCCGTCACCAAGGCGCTCGCCGCTTCCTTCCAGGCTTCCGGCGGCACCATCCGCACCGGCACCGAGGTCGAGCGCGTACTGGTCAAGGGAGGCAGGGCGATGGGCGTGGTGCTGGCCGGCGGCGAGGAGATTCATGGCAGGCTCGTCGTCTCCAACGCCGATGTGAAGCGCACCTTCCTGAAACTGGTCGAGGAAAAGGAACTGCCGGATCCTTTCCTGCGCCGGGTGAAGAACTTCAAGATCAGGGGCTCGTCCGGCAAGGTCAACATCGCGCTGGATTCGATGCCGGAATTCCCGGCGCTGCCGAAGGATTCGCCCTGCCTGCGCGGCGACCTGCATTTCACCGATTCGGTCGAGCGCATGGAACGCGCCTATGACGACTGGAAGGCCGGGCGCTGGTCGGCCGATCCTTTCCTCGACATGATGATCCCGACCACGCTCGACCCGACGATGGCGGCGCCGGGAAAACATTTCATGAGCTGCTTCGTGCAATACGCGCCACCGAAGGTGGAAGGGCGCGAGTGGACAGACGCCGACCGCGACGCCTTCGCCGAGACGGTGGTGTCGCAGATCGCCGACTATTCGCCCGGCTTCCTTGATCGCATCGTCCATATGGAAGTGCGCACGCCGCGCGAGATCGAAGCCGAGGTCGGCCTTACCGAAGGCAACATTTTTCAAGGCGAACTGACCTTCGATCAGCTTCTGTTCAACCGCCCGGTGCCGGGCTACGCGCAATATCGCTCGCCGGTCGGCGGGCTCTATATGTGCGGCTCCTCCACGCATCCCGGCGGCGGCGTGATGGGAGCGCCAGGCCGCAACGCGGCCAAGGAGATCCTGCGCGACCTTGCCAAACCGGACCATCATATGAGTGCGGCGCATGACGTCATTTGACACTATCGTCGTCGGCGGCGGTCATAACGGGCTGGTCTGTGCAACCTTGCTGGCCAAGAGCGGCCGCAACGTGCTGGTGCTGGAGGCGGCCGCCGAGCTCGGCGGCGCGGCGCGGACGGAAGAGTTCTTCCCCGGCTTTCATGCCTCGACCGCGCATGTGCTGAACCGGCTGCATCCCGAGGTGGTGAGTGGGCTCGATTTGGAAGAACTCGGGCTGGATATCTCTTGGCGCACCCCCACCCCTAACCCCTCCCCACAAGGGGGAGGGGGAGCTGCCGCGCCCGAGTCCCCCTCCCCCTTGTGGGGAGGGGTTAGGGGTGGGGGTGCGCAGACATTAATGCTCGCGCCTTCCGTCGCCCTTTCCCGCAGCGGCGATCCCCTCGTGCTGCATGGCGCCTATGGAGAGACGCTGACCGGCGCCACCGCTTCGGAACAGACCGCGTGGCGGGATTTGCGCGCGCAGCTTCTGCGTTACGCCGGCATCCTGAAACCTTTTCTCTCCCGTCGTCCGCCGGATCTCGGCGGCGGCTCGCTCGGCGACATGGCGGTGCTCGGGCAGGCGGCGTTGGCGCTGAAGCGGCTCGGCAAGGAAGACATGCGCGATTTCCTGCGCGTGCTCCTGATGAACGTCTACGACCTGCTCGACGAGCAACTGTTGGACGATCGGCTGAAGGGGCTTCTCGCCTTCGACGCCGTCCTGGGATCGCATCTCGGCCCGCGCTCGCCGACCTCGCTGCTCGGGCTTTATTACCGGCTTGCCGGAGACGTGAACGGCGCGCCCGGCGCGCAGATCGTGCCAAAAGGCGGCATGGGTGCGGTCGTCGCTGCGATGCGTGCCGCAGCCGAGCATGCCGGGGTGGCGATCCGCACCGGCATCCCCGTCGCGAAGATCACCGTCGAAAACAGCAGCGCCGTCGGCGTCGTGCTGGCGAGCGGGGAGGCGATCCGCGCCGGGACGGTCGTGTCCGCCGCCAATCCCGCCACCACCTTCCTCGACCTCGTCGGCGCGCCGCTGCTCGACACCGGCTTTGTGCGCAAGGTCAAAAACATCCGCATGAAGGGCGATGCGGCGAAGCTGCATCTGGCACTGGCCGCCGTTCCCGACTTCGCGGGGGTCGCCGCGGCCGATCTTTCCGGGCGCCTCGTCGTCGCGCCGTCGGCGGACCACGTCGAGCGCGCTTTCAATCCAGCGAAATACGGGGAGTTCTCGCCCGAGCCGGTGATGGAGATCACGCTGCCGTCGCTTGGCGACCCATCGCTGGCGCCGAGCGGCGCCTGCACGCTTTCGGCAGTGGTGCAGTATGCACCCTATTCGCTGAAGGAGGGATGGGGACCGGGACGGCCGAAATTTCTTGCCGCCATCATGGCGCAGCTCGAAGCCCATGCGCCGGGCATCGGCAGGCTCGTGCGCCATGCGGAGCTTCTGACGCCTGCCGACATCGAGGCACGCTATCGCATGCCCGGCGGCCATTGGCATCACGGCGAGCTGCAGGCCGACCAGATGCTGGTGTCGCGCCCAGTCTCGGGATGGGCGGGCTACGACACGCCGATCGAGGGGCTTTACCTGGCCGGTGCCGGCTCGCACCCGGGAGGCGGTATCTCCGGCGTGCCGGGCATGAACGCCGCGCGGCGGGTGATGGCGGATCAAAAACGGCGGGAGAAGGCGTCATGAACATGGCGGGACAGGCCGCCCCCATCGCGGCCGACCGGACAGCCGCTCAGGCACACTTCCGCACCTTGCGGCTTGGTACGCCGTTGCAACCGCGCCTCGACGCATTGGCGAAGACGAGCGACTGGTACAACTGGGCGGGCTACCGCGCGCCGCATTCGCTGTGGGACGAGGAACTGGAATATTTCGCCATCCGCAGCCAGTGCGCCCTGTTCGACATTTCGCCGATGACCAAATACCGCATCGAGGGACCGGACGCCGAAGCCTTCTGCAACAAGGTGACGCTGCGCGACGTGGCGAAGCTCAAAGCGGGCCGGGTTCACTACACGGCCTGGTGCGACGACGAGGGCTTCGTCCTCGACGACGGCACGTTGTTTCGCCTCTCGCAGACGCGGTTTCGCCTTTGCAGCCAGGAGCGCCACCTGCCCTGGCTGCTGGACAGCGCCGCCGGCTTCGACGTGACGGTCGAGGAAGAGACCGAGGACGTCGCGGGGCTCGCCCTGCAGGGGCCGACATCCTTCGCGGTTCTGCGCGCTGCCGGTTTTGCCGGCGTCGAGAGACTGAAAGTCTTCGAGCTTGCGGCGTTTCCGCATGAAGGGGGCACGATCACCATTTCGCGCACCGGCTTCACCGGCGATCTCGGCTACGAACTGTTCGTCGGGCGCGATTTCGCTCTGTCGCTGTGGGACCGCTTGGTGAAGGCCGGCGAATTGCATGGACTCCGCGCCATCGGCTATACGGCGCTGAACCGCGCGCGCCTCGAAGCAGGGCTGATCGTCGCCAACGCCGATTTCGTCACCGCCGAGCACGCCGTCCGCTCGAACCGCACCCGCATGCCCGACGAGATCGGCCTCGGCTTTATGATCGACGTGCAAAAGGGCCATTTCAACGGTCGTCGTGCCATCCTCGAAGCGCGCGCGCGAAAGACGCTGCGTCATGTCCTGGTCGGGCTGGAGATCGAGGGCAACATTCCCGCCGAGCATGCCGTCGTCTATCATCGCAGGAAGAAGGAAGCGGGACTGGTGAGCGCGGCCATGTGGTCGCCGATGGCCAAGCGCAACATCGCGATCGCCTCGCTGGAAGTGCCTTATGGAGATACGGTTACGGACGATCTGTGGGTGGAAATCTACGCAATGCGCGAGCTGAGATACGAGCGGCTGATGAAGCGCGCCCGCATCGTGCCGCGCCCCTTCGTCAAGCTCGATCGGCGCACCGCGGTGCCGCCCGCGGACTTTTGAGCATGGCGCGGGAGCCGGACATAGCGGCGTTGGGCGAGGAAGCCGCCCTCCAGTGGAGCCTGGTGAACACGCCGCTCGGCGAGGACTGGTCGGGCCGGGCACGCTACGCCGCAGCGATGTGGTTCTATCGGCGCGGCGAGATGGATGCCGGCACGCTGGAGGTCTACCGCATCTGCTCGCGCCTCGACCGGCAGGACCCGCTGCCGATCATTCGCGATCGCGGCGTGGGCAAGGAATGGCTGGAACGGATGGGATCGGCTTCGTAGGCGCGCGCTATGACGGCCGCCGAGTTTTCACCGTCGGCACTGACTCTCGCGGCCCTGTCGGCGCCTCTCTCCGTAAACGGCAGTGTAATCCGCATATGGCGGTGCACCCCCACCCCCACCCCTAACCCCTCCCCCTTGTGGGGAGGGGTTAGGGGTGGGGGTGGGGCGCCCTGTAAGATTGCGCTCTACACTGAAGAGGATGCCGGCAGGCGAGGGCGCTTGTCCTATCCGATCCCGCGCTCGATCACGTCGATCCAGTTCTTCCAGGCGATCTTCTCGATCAGGTCCTTGCCGTAGCCGTGCTTCCCGAACGCCTCGATGAGGCGGGGCAGGCCGCTCGCGTCGTGGATTTCGGAGGGGATCGGCGCGCCGTCGAAGTCGGAGCCCAGGCCGACGCCATCCTCGCCGAGCTTCTCCAGCAGCACGTCCACATGCCGGATCATCATCTCGAGCGTCGCGCCGCCGGCTGCCGGTCCGCCGGGATTGAGGAAGCCGGTGGCGTAGTTCAGCCCGACCATGCCGCGGGTCTCGCGGATAGCGCCGAGCTGCCAGTCGGTCAGGTTGCGCGCGTGCGGGCAGACCGAATGGGCGTTGGAGTGGGTGGCGACGAGCGGCGCGTCGGAAAGCTTCGCCACGTCGCGGAATCCCTTCTCGTTGAGATGCGAGAGGTCGATCTGGATCTTCAGCCGGTTGCAAGCCTTGACCAGTTCCTTGCCGGCATCGGTCAGCCCGTCGTCGGTATCGGGCGAAGAGGGGAAGCGGAACGGTACGCCGTGGCCGAAGGCATTCGGCCGGCTCCAGACGATGCCGAGCGAGCGCAGGCCGGCGGCGTGAAGCACCTCCAGCATGGCGAAATCGGTGTCGATCGCCTCGGCGCCCTCGATATGGAACACGGCGGCGAGCTTTTTCTGCTTCATCGCGGCGCGAATGTCGGCGGCGCTGCGGCAGATATTCAAAGCACCGGCCTTGTCCAGCCTGAACAGGATCGAAGCCATGCCGATCGTGGAATCGACGGCGGCGGCGCGCGGCAGATGCGGCGGCAGCGGTTCGTTCGCGCCCGGCATCTTTTCCGGATCGTCGGGGCTACGCTTTGGTCGTTCCAGAGGCGGCGGGAAGATCGCGAACATGCCTCCCGCAAGCCCGCCCTTGCGCGCCTTCGGCAGGTCGATGTGCCATTCGGCGGGAGCGCCTTCGATGAACAGCTTTTCCTTGTCGGGATTTTTTGACTGATAGAGCTTGAGCAGCGTGTCGTTGTGGCCGTCGAAGACCGGAACCGGCGCGGAATCTGGCATGATGAACTTTCAACTCTCGAAACAGGCGGCCGGGCAGCCGCGGTTATCGGCTTCACGCTAGCCCTGTCGCGGAATTATCGCAAAGGCCAGCGTCGCGCATGGCTTGTCCCTGAGGCAAGCCGGCCGGCCGCGTGGCCTGCCTGCACAGGCGAGACTCGGGGACGAGCAGCGCCGAACTGCTCGCAACGCCGCCGACCGGTCGAGGACCGTCCACCAACACGGCGCGAAAGAGACGTTCGCCGTGATAAGCCTACGACAGGCGGTCCAGCTTGCGCTGCATGGCGGCGATCTGTTCCTTCAGGTCCCGAAGATCGCCGCCGTCGGCTGCGTCCTTTTCCGCCGGCTCGGGCGAGGGCTGGGCCGACTGGCCGCCCGGTCCCGCAGCGGGGAAGGGGGTGAACATGCGCATCGCGTTCTGAAACATCTCGATATTGCGCCGCGCCTGCTCCTCGATGGCCTTCATCGGCGTGGTCAGCTTCATGACGTCCATCGGAGAGGCGCCCATTGCGGACTTCATCTGCTCGCGAAAGCGTTCCTGCTCCTTGGAGAAGGCGATCATCGACTGTTCGAGGAAGCTCGGCACGACCATCTGCATCTGGTCGCCGTAGAAGGCGATGAGCTGGCGCAGGAAGGGGATGGGCAGCATGTTCTGCCCGTCCTTGTTCTCCAGTTCGAAGATGATCTGGGTCAGCACCGAATGGGTGATGTCCTCTCCCGTCTTGGCATCCTGGACGTTGAAGTCCTCGCCCTTCTTGACCATCTCGGCGAGGTCGTCGAGCGTGACATAGGTGCTGGTGCCGGTGTTGTAGAGCCGCCGGTTGGCGTATTTCTTGATGACGACCGGTTCGTCTTTCGCTGCCATCAACATCCTCCCGGGACAATCGGCTTTTCTGGCGGCTTTCTTGGTAAGCAGCCGATGACGATCACAACCTATGCCCGAGGATATGCGTAAAACCGTCACGAATCCAAGCGGTTTGTGCAGTGCGGGAGTTTTGAGGCATTGTTCGGCGCTGCAAAATGCTGCGCAGCAATTGTCAGGTCTTGCCGGAGACTTTCCAGCGGGCTCCGATTTCCGGTTTGACAGGGGTTTCGGAAACGGCAAGAAAAGTCGGAGGATCGGCGTCCTGTCACGCCTGAAGCATCGGAGGACATCATGTCGTCAATCGTCGTCGCCAGCGCCGCGCGCACTCCCGTCGGTTCCTTCAACGGCGCCTTCGCCGCGACGCCCGCCCACGAGCTCGGCGCCGTCGTCATCCGGGACCTGCTTGCCCGTGCCGGCATTGAGGCGGGCGAGGTCGATGAGGTCATCCTCGGCCAGGTGCTGACCGCGGCGCAGGGACAGAACCCGGCGCGCCAGGCTTCGATCGGCGCGGGCCTGCCGAAGGAAACGACAGCCTGGAGCCTCAATCAGGTCTGCGGCTCGGGGCTGAGGGCCATCGCGCTCGGCATGCAGCAGATCGCCACCGGCGATGCGAAGGTCATCATCGCAGGCGGCCAGGAATCGATGTCGCTGTCGCCCCATGCCCAGCACCTGCGCGCCGGCATCAAGATGGGCGACACCAAGCTGATCGACACGATGATCAAGGACGGGTTGTGGGATGCCTTCAACGGCTATCATATGGGCAACACGGCCGAGAACGTCGCCAAGCAGTACCAGATCACCCGCGAGGACCAGGACAGGTTCGCGCTGGCCTCGCAGAACAAGGCCGAGGCCGCCCAGAAGGCCGGCAGGTTCAAGGACGAGATCGTCGCCGTGACGGTCAAGGGCCGCAAGGGCGACACCATCGTCGACCAGGACGAATATATCCGCCACGGCGCAACGATCGAGGCGATGCAGAAGTTGAAGCCGGCCTTCGACAAGGACGGCACGGTCACGGCCGGCAGCGCGTCTGGCATCAATGATGGCGCCGCAGGCGCGCTCCTGATGAGCGAGGCGGAAGCGGCGCGTCGTGGCATCACGCCGCTCGTGCGCATCGTCTCCTGGGCCACGGCCGGCGTCGATCCGGCGATCATGGGCACGGGACCGATCCCGGCTTCGCGCAAGGCGCTGGAAAAGGCCGGATGGACCCCGGGCGACCTCGACCTCGTCGAGGCCAACGAGGCCTTCGCCGCCCAGGCCTGCGCGGTCAACAAGGACATGGGCTGGAACCCGGACATCGTCAACGTCAACGGCGGCGCCATTGCCATCGGTCACCCGATCGGCGCCTCGGGCGCCCGCATTTTCAATACGCTCGTCCATGAAATGAAGCGCCGCGGCGCCAGGAAGGGCCTGGCGACGCTGTGCATCGGCGGCGGCATGGGCGTGGCGATGTGCGTGGAAGGGTTGAGTTAAGGCAATAGGGCAGTAGGGCAGCACGAGGAAGAAGCCGGGAACGGCCAGCGTGTTGTCTGACATCCTATTCTCCTACTGCCGTAATGCCTCACTGCCTTATTGCCTTTTTCCTTGGGAGGAGAATCTCATGACCAAAACCGCACTCGTCACCGGCGGCTCTCGCGGCATCGGCGCGGCCATTTCCGTCGCGCTGAAAAATGCGGGCTACTCGGTGGCCGCCAACTATGCCGGCAATGACGAGGCGGCGCGGAAGTTCACCGAGGAAACCGGCATCAGGACCTATAAATGGTCGGTTGCCGACTATGATGCCTGCGCGGCAGGGATAGCGCGGGTCGAGGCCGATCTCGGCCCCGTGTCCGTGCTCGTCAACAATGCCGGCATCACGCGCGACGCCATGTTCCACAAGATGACCAGGGACCAGTGGAACGAGGTGATCGGCACCAATCTCAACGGCGTCTTCAACATGACCCATCCCCTGTGGAGCGGCATGAGGGACCGCAAATTCGGCCGCGTCGTCACCATCTCGTCGATCAACGGCCAGAAGGGCCAGATGGGCCAGGCCAACTATTCCGCGTCCAAGGCGGGCGATATCGGCTTCACCAAGGCGCTGGCGCAGGAAGGCGCGCGCGCCGGCATCACCGTCAACGTCATCTGCCCCGGCTACATCGCCACCGACATGGTGATGGCGGTGCCGGAGAAGGTGCGCGAAAGCATCGTCGCCCAGATTCCGACGGGCCGTCTCGGCGAGCCGGAAGAGATCGCCCGCTGCGTCGTCTTCCTGGCTTCCGACGATGCCGGCTTCATCACCGGCGCGACCCTGACGGCCAATGGCGGGCAGTATCTCGCCTGAGCGGGCGCGCCGGCGAAAGCTCTTGGGTCGAGCCGCGACCAAAAAAACGCGACCCGCCGCCGCTTCGTCACAATTCGCGCGTGATCGTCGGCAAGGTCCCGACATTTGGCGGGACTGACGGCAGGGCGTGACATTGGCGCCGTTGGCTGGCAAATTCCCGGCGAAGGGGTCGATTCAGGCAATCAGGAGAGAAAGATGGCATTTCTTGCCAAGGGAAGACTGTTGGTGGCGGTGGGCGCAGCCGTTATCGGTCTGCTGACCGGCGCCGCCCAGGCGGCAAGCTGCGGCAAGTCCGCCGCCGGGTTCGATGCGTGGAAAACGGAATTTGCCCAGGAGGCCAGAGCGGAAGGCGTCGGCAGCCGGGGTCTTTCGGCGCTGGCGGGCGCCCATTACGCGACCGGAACCATCAAGGCCGACCGCGCCATCCACAAGGCTTTCAGCGGCTCGGTGGAAAGCTTCATGAAGCGGCGCGGCGCCGCCAGCATCATTTCGAAGGGGCGCTCGCTGAAGAAATCCAACGCCGCGCTCTTCAACAAGATCGAGCGCGACTACGGCGTGTCGCCCGGCGTGCTGCTCGCCATCTGGGGCATGGAGACGGGCTTCGGTTCCTATATGGGCAACCAGAACACGGTGTCCGCCATCCTGACGCTCGCCTATGACTGCCGCCGTCCCGGCTTCTTCACGCCGCACGCCATCGCGGCGCTGAAGCTGGTCGACAGCGGCGCGCTGAGCGCGAGCACGGTCGGCGCCATGCACGGCGAGATCGGGCACACCCAGTTCCTGCCCGGCAACGTGCTGAAATACGGCGTCGGCAGCAAGAACCTGCGCGACAGGGGAACGGCGCTCGCCTCGACCGCCAACTTCCTGCGCGCACACGGCTGGCGTCGCGGCGTCGGCGCGGACGGAAACATGGGCGCCATCGCCGGCTGGAACTCGGCCAGCGTCTACCAGCAGGCCATCGCCCGCATCGCCACCGCCATCGACGGCGATTGAGTTCCCGAGAGGCGGACACATCAAAAGGCCCGGTCAATGCCGGGCCTTTTCGATATTTTGGGTTGTCAGCCGCGATTTCTCGCCGCCAGCGTGCGCAACCGCAGCGCATTGAGGCGGATGAAGCCTTCGGCGTCCTTCTGGTCGTAGGCGCCGCGGTCGTCCTCGAAGGTGACGAGGTCGTTGCGGTAGAGCGACTTCTTCGACTTGCGGCCCGACACGATGACATTGCCCTTGTAGAGCTTGAGCCGCACCGTGCCCTCGACGTCCTTCTGGCTCTCGTCGATGGCGGCCTGTAGCATCAGGCGCTCCGGCGCGTACCAGAAGCCGTTGTAGATGAGTTCGGCATAACGCGGCATCAGCTCGTCCTTGAGATGAGCGGCGCCCCGGTCGAGCGTGATCGACTCGATGCCGCGGTGCGCTTGCAGAAGGATCGTGCCGCCGGGCGTCTCGTAGACGCCGCGGCTCTTCATGCCGACGAAGCGGTTCTCGACCAGGTCGAGGCGGCCGATGCCGTTGTCGCGGCCGAGATCGTTGAGCGCGGCGAGCATTTCGGCCGGCGATTTTTTCTCTCCATTCAGGGCGACCGGATCGCCTTTCAGGAATTCGATCTCGATCTCGGTGACCTGATCGGGCGCGTCCATCGGCGAGATGGTGCGCTGGTGGACGAATTCCGGCGGCTCGACCCACGGATCCTCCAGCACCTTGCCCTCGGAGGAGGAATGCAGGAGATTGGCGTCGACCGAGAAGGGTGCGTCGCCGCGCTTGTCCTTGGCGATCGGGATCTGGTGCTTTTCGGCGAAGTCGAGCAGGTCCGTGCGCGACTTGAACGACCAGTCGCGCCACGGCGCGATCACCTTGATGTCGGGGTTCAGCGCATAGGCGGCCAGTTCGAAACGGACCTGGTCGTTGCCCTTGCCGGTGGCGCCATGCGCGATGGCGTCGGCGCCCGTTTCGCGGGCGATGTCGACCAGGTGCTTGGAGATCAGCGGCCGAGCGATCGAGGTGCCGAGCAGATAGAGGCCCTCATATTGCGCATTGGCGCGGAACATCGGGAAGACGAAGTCGCGCACGAATTCCTCGCGCACGTCCTCGATGTGGATTTCCTTGACGCCCATCATCTCGGCCTTCTTGCGCGCCGGTTCGAGATCCGAGTCGCCCTGGCCTAGATCGGCGGTGAAGGTGACGACCTCCGCGCCCAGCTCGGTCTGCAGCCATTTCAGGATGATGGAGGTGTCGAGGCCGCCCGAATAGGCGAGCACGACCTTCTTGACGTTGTTCAGTTTCGACATGTCCGGGTTCCGCGCAAGGTTTCGCGTGGCGAGGTATCACGCCGCTTCCCGGTTCCGCAAGGCCGACGGGCGGCGGCGCAGCCCGTGTCCGTCCGGCTGAGGGCTGGATCAGCGTCGCCGACTGTCAGCGGGATGGCTTGCCTTCGCCGTTTCGGCTAAAGCAGATCATCGCCGAGAGGCCGCGAGACCTGTCATGACCTTCGTTCCGGAACTTTCCGTCCTTGTCCAGTTCGCCGTCGCGACCGTCATCCTGGCGATCACGCCGGGGCCGGACATGACGCTGTTCGTCTCGCGCACGTTGAGCCAGGGGCGCGCCGCCGGGTTCGCCTCGATGTTCGGCGCGCTTTCGGGCACGCTCATCCACACCACGCTGGTCGTCGTCGGCGTGTCGGCGCTGATCGTCGCCTCGCCCTATGCCTTCCTCGCGCTCAAGTTCTTCGGTGCCGGCTACCTGATCTTCCTGGCCTTTCAGGCGATCACCAAGGGATCGGCCTTCTCGCCGGAAAAGAAAATGGGACCGAAAGTATCGCTGAAGAAGGCGTGGCTGGCGGGCTTGGGCGTCAATTTGCTCAACCCCAAGATCATCCTGTTCTTCATGACCTTCCTGCCGCAGTTCGTCTCCGCGCACGACCCTCATGCGCCGGGCAAGCTGTTCTTCCTCGGCGCGATGTTCGTCGTGCTGTCCATTCCGGTGACGGCGCCGATGGTTTTCGCCGCTGAAAAATTCTCCGCCGCCATGAATGCCAGCCCGCGCGTGACGCGGGTGGTGGACTGGCTGTTCGCGGGCGTGTTCTCGGCCTTCGCGCTGAAGATCATCACCGCCCAGGCGCGGTAGGCTCCCGGGGCGCTACGGAGGCTTGCCAGGCGCCTGCCCCACGACCGACACACAGCCAGTAGACGAAGCCGCCGACGATGCCGCTGCCCAGAACCGTCAGCATCGGCATGGCGCCCGCGACCTCGAAGCCCGGATCGGCGGCTTCATGGAGGAAGCCCAGGACGATCGCGGCGACGATGCCTCCGCCCAACGCGTGGAACAGCCAGTCGCGGCGCGCCAGCACCTCCGAGATCAGGATCGTCACGGCGGCCGGCAGGAAGGCGAAATAGGCCACGAACAGCGCGACGAAGGGAATGGAAAACAGGAACGGCGCGGTTGTCAGCGCCGGCTGGTTTTCCAGCCCGGTCTCGAAATGGGCAACGACGATCAGGTGCAGGAAGGCGCTCGCCGCCAGCGACGCCGCCGCATAGCCGAAGAGAATGGCGACGCAACGCAGCAGATAGTCGAGGACGCGGCTCACGCCTCGCCGTGCCCCGCGATCATCATGGCTTCCAGCGCAAGCCGATCCACCTTGCGCATGCGTTCCGATTCCGACTTGAGCTGCCCGCAGGCGGCGAGGATGTCGCGGCCGCGCGGCGTGCGGATCGGCGAGGCGTAACCGGCGTTGTTGATGAAATCGGCGAAGCGCTCGATCGTTTCCCAGTCCGAGCACTGGTAGTTGGTGCCGGGCCACGGGTTGAACGGGATCAGGTTGATCTTGGCCGGAATGCCCCTGAGCAGGTCGATCAATGCGCGGGCGTCGTCGAGGCTGTCGTTGACGTCCTTCAGCATGACGTATTCGAAGGTGATGCGCCGCGCGTTGGAAAGGCCCGGATAGGCGCGGCAGGCGGCCATCAGTTCCTTCAACGGGAACTTCTTGTTGATCGGCACCAGAAGGTCGCGCAGATCGTCGTTCGGCGCGTGCAGCGAGATCGCCAGCATGACGCCGATCTCCTCGCCGGTGCGGGCGATCTCCGGCACGACGCCCGACGTCGACAGCGTGATGCGCCGCTTCGACAGCGCCAGCCCGTCGCCGTCCGAGGCGATCAGCAGCGCCTTCTTGACCGCCTCGAAATTGTAGAGCGGCTCGCCCATGCCCATCATGACGATGTTAGACACCTTGCGGCCTTCGGTGGGCACGATGGCACCGGCCGGCGTGTCGCGGTCGGGGAAATCGCCCAGCCGGTCGCGCGCGGTCAGCAATTGCGCCAGGATTTCCTCGGCGGTGAGGTTGCGCACCAGCTTCTGCGTGCCGGTGTGGCAGAAGGAGCAGGTGAGCGTGCAGCCGACCTGCGAGGAAATGCAGAGTGTGCCGCGTCCTTCCTCGGGAATGTAGACGGTCTCGATCTCGACTGGCCGGCCGGCGCCCCTCGGAGGGAAGCGGAACAGCCATTTGCGGGTGCCGTCGGTGGAGATCTGCTCCTCGACGATCTCGGGGCGGGCGACGGTGAAATGCCGGTCGAGGGCGGTGCGCAGGTCCTTGGAGATGTTGAACATCTGCGCGAAGTCGGACACGCCGCGTACATAGAGCCAGTGCCAGAGTTGGCTGACTCGCATCCTTGCCTGCTTTTCCGGAACGATGCCGGCGGCGACGAGCGCGGCGGCCATCTCGGCGCGGTCCATGCCGACCAGCGACGGCTTTTCCGCTGCGCCGGCAGCACGCAGCGCATCGCGCGCGCCGGGGGCGGTGAGGTCGAATGAAAGGCTCATGGCCGGTCCAATATAAGCGATTTGTGGCCGATTGCAGCAGCACCGGCGCCGGAAGCGCGGCGCATATCACGGAAAGACGCGCGAGTCATGCCTGCCGTGCGGGCCGTTGCGCACCCAAAGTCGGCGGATGATCGGTCAAGCACGGTTCCGCTGGCCGCGCTGCCGTGCTACGGCGCTTCGATCACGAAGCTTGGGACGTTGCAGATGGCCGGGGTATCGCGGCGCTATCCGATGCTGAGGCGCACGCGCGCCATGTGGGTGTCGCGCCGTGTCTGGCAGCCGCGCCTGGTGTTCTGGATCGGCGCGCTGGCGATCGGCCTCGTCAGCGTCGGCTTCGCGGTCCTCGCCGACAAGGCGCAGGACCTTTTCCATGCGCTGACCGGCGCGCCCGGCGGCTGGCGCTGGTATCTGCCGCTGCTTCTGACGCCGGCGGGCTTCGTCTTTTGCGCCTGGATGGCGTCCGCATTCTTTCCCAATTCGCAGGGCAGCGGCATCCCGCAGGCGATCGCGGCGCGGCACCTGCGCGACGACGACGACCGCACCTATCTGCTGTCGCTGAAAATGGTCGCGGGCAAGATCGGGCTGACCATCGTCGGGCTGTTCTGCGGCGCCTCGATCGGGCGCGAAGGCCCGACCGTCCAGGTCGGCGCATCGCTGATGCTGCAGGCGGCGCGCTGGGGCGGCCTGACACAGGCGCGGGGCCTCATCCTCGCGGGTTCGGCCGCGGGCATCGCGGCAGCCTTCAACACGCCGCTCGCCGGCATCGTCTTCGCCATCGAGGAGATGGGCCGCACCTATGAGGCACGAACCAACGGCCTTGTGCTGACAGCCGTCATCCTGGCCGGTCTCGCCTCGCTCGGACTGCTCGGCAACTACACCTATTTCGGCGTGTCGCACGACACGGTCTCGTTCGCCAGCGACGCCGGCCTGATCGTCGCCTGCGGCGTGATCGGCGGCGCATTGGGGGCGGCTTTCTCGGTGCTGACGCTCAAGGCGACGCGGCGGATCCGGCGCTGGAGCCGATACACGCCGCTCAAGCGCACGTTGCTGATCGCGGCCGTCTGCGGCTTCTTGGTGGCCGCGGTCGGCCTCGCCGCCGGCGGCCTGACATTCGGCACCGGCTATGCGCAGGCGCGCAGCGCCATCGAAGGCACGCCGCTGCCCTGGTATTTCTTCATCGCCAAGTTCGTGGCGGGCGTGGCCACCGGAATCGCGGGCATTCCCGGCGGCATCTTCGCGCCGTCGCTCGCCGTCGGCGCCGGCCTCGGATCGGCGCTGGGCGTTCTGTTCGGCTCCAGCGCCGGCATCGCGGCGCTGCTCGGCATGGCCGGCTATTTCGCCGGTGTCGTGCAGGCCCCGATGACCGCCTTCGTCATCATTCTGGAAATGACCGGCAATCATGACAACGTGATCGCGCTGATGTGCGCTTCCATGCTCGGCTACGGCACGGCGCGCATGATCTCGCACGAGCCACTCTATCATGCGCTGTCGCGCGTCTACATAGCGGATGCCATCAGGCGCAAGCGTGCCGAGACTGCGGCGACGGCTCCCGCCCAACCCGAAGCTGCCTGATCAAGACGACCTTTTGACAGGACTTTGTAAGCCGGCGGCCGTCGCGCCGCGGGTCCTGCGCCTCGTTACTTGCAGCTCGAGATCGAGGAAAGCGCGGCCGTGATGCCCTTGAGCGAGAAGGTGTAGCTGGTGGGATTGCCGCGCGCCGATTTCGCCTCGACCTTGAGGTCGGCACCGCCCTTCATGGCGGCGATGAGCTGCGGCTCCTCGGCGGCGTTCTCCACCCAGGCGGACTTGCCGCGCGTGAACATGGTGAAGCTCCTGGAGCCGACGGTGGCGGTCACCTTGGAATTGTCCTGCAGATTGTAGCCGGCGATGAACTGCGGCTCGTAGGAGACCTGCTGGCCGGGCCGCTGGCTGACGAAGAAGAACACGTCGCCGTGGTCCAAATTGGCCGGCTGCTTGTCGGTGGGAACGGTGAGCACGTAGCAGACCTTGCCGCTCGATGCCTGGTAGCTGTAGGTGCCCCAGGCGTTGTGCTGGCCGAGCTTGGTCGCCTGCTGTGCAAGCGCCGGTCCCGCCATCGCCAAAAGTGCTAGGCTCGAAATCGTAGCAATCAGTCCGCGCATCGTCTTTCCTGTAGTCCAAATAAAATCGGGGCAGGCCGGCGCCGCGCCCCGCCCGTTCGTTTCATTTTGATTTAATCTGGGTTACCAAAGCGTGAACTCCCTCGCAAAAAGAAGGCCCGCCAAAGGAACCCGCCGCCAATCAAGCGCGCTGCCCGAAGCAGCGCGCCGTCCCGGGCGGGAGTTGGAGTGCAGGAAAGCGGCGAGAGTTTGACTGGCCGCCGCTCGAGTTCGCGAAACGACAGTCAGCTCTCGTCGGCCAGCGCCTCGCGGGCCGCCAAGCGGTGGGCCTGCGTGATGTGTGCCCGCACGGCGGTGATCGCCGCCGTCAGCACGGCGATGTCGTCGGTGAAGCCGAGGCCGAAGATGAAGTCGGGAATGGTGTCGGTGGGCAGGACGAAATAACCGAGCGCCGCCAAAAGGATACCCTTGGCGCGCAGCGGCGTGTTCCTGTCCATCGCGCAGTAGTAGGCGGCGACAAGCTCTTCCATGAAGGGAACCTGCTTGGCGGCCTTCTTCGCGGTCCGCCAGAATTTCGCGCGAACCTCGCCCTCGTCGCCGGCCGTGCCGCCGAAGCGAAAGAAATCGAAGCCTTTTTCCTGAGCCATCCAGCCTTTCTCCCTGCGGTGCCGACCACCGGCCCGCGATCAAAATGTGGTGAAGGCGGAGGCGGGCTGCAAGGATCAGCCGCCGAAAATGCGGTTGATCCTGCCGGCAAGCTCGAAGTCGAGGCGGGTGAGGCCGCCAGCGTCGTGGGTGTTCAGCGCGACCTCGACGGTCTTGTAGACGTTCGACCAGTCGGGATGATGGTCCATCTTCTCGGCGGCGAGGGCGACGCGCGTCATGAAGGCGAAGGCCTCGGAGAAATTGCGGAAGGTGAAGGTGCGCCGGATCGAGGTCCCATCCTCTGCCAGCGCCCAGCCGTCGGCGGAGGCTAGCGCCTCCTCGATGGCGTCCGGAGACAGTTTCGCGCGTCCGGTCATCGCATCAGCCGGAAATTGTCCAGGGCGTCGTCCTGGCGATTGGCGGGGCGCATGTCGCCACTCGCCAGCGGCCATGTCTCCTCGACGATATAGGGTCCGCCGCCGACCGAGTCGCGGGATGACATCAGGACGAAGCGGCCGACCCTGAACGGCATGGCGGCGAAATTGCCGCGTGCCGACAGATAGTGCGCCACGTCGATCGGGCTGGCGTTGCGCAGCCTGGCGAGGGTGACATGCGGCATGAACTTGCGCGGGTCGGAAGGCAGGCCGAGGCGCTGGCAGATGCGCTCGATCTCGCCTTGCAGCGCGTGCAGGTCCGGCGAGGCGGAGACGCCCGCCCAGATCGAATGCGGCTTCTTTCCCCCGAAAGCGCCGACGCCCGACAGGGTCAGCGAGAAAGACGAGCGTCGCACCCTGTCCAGCGCGTCGGCCACCTCGTCGGCAACATGGCCCTCGACGTCGCCGATGAAACGCAGGGTGATGTGGTAGTTCTCCACGTCGATCCAGCGCGCTCCCGGCAAGCCTCCGCGCAGCAGCGAGAGCGAAAGGGCGGCCTCACGCGGAATTTCGAGGGCGGTGAAAAGACGCGGCATGGCAAAGCCTCCTGTCCTCGAATCGAACTCCACACCCGCAGCGAATCATCGAAGCGGGAGCAGGGCAAGCGGTTTGTTGTCCATCGCACAATGCGTCGGCAGCGTTGCCTTGCCCGTTCACGGCGTCTTCGGCAGAGCGGTCAGCGCCTTTTCGACCGTCGGCAATATGCCGTCCACCATGCGCTTCACGCCGGCGGCGTTGGGGTGCATACGATCGTCCAGTTCCAGCGAGGCGTTGCCGGCGACGCCGTCGAGAAAGAACGGATAGAGGGTCGCGCCGTATTTCCCGGCGAGTTTTGGATAGATCGTCCCGAACGCCTCGCCATAGGCATGGCCGAGATTGGGCGCCGCCGCCATGCCGGCGAGCAAGACCGGAATCCTGCGCGCCTTCAGCCGCGCCAGCATCGCGTCGAGGTTCTTTGAGACTTCGGCCGGATCGATGCCGCGCAGCATGTCGTTGGCGCCGAGTTCCAGGATGACGAGGTCGGTGCCGTCCGGTACCGACCAATCGAGCCTGGCCAGTCCGCTGCTGGTCGTATCGCCGGAAACGCCGGCATTGGCGACGGTGACGTCGTGACCCTTCGCGCGCAGCGCCGCCTGCAACTGGTCGGTGAAGCCTTCGCCCGGGGCAAGGTTGTATCCCGCCATCAGGCTGTCGCCGAAGCCGACGATGGCGATCGGCTTGGCCAAAACCGGCCATGAAGAAGCGAGGCTCATTGCAATCACGACGACGAGCGGCAGGACGTGTTTGAAACGCATGAGCGCGGCCCCATATGAGCGAGGCCAATCCTCGCCTGTTCCCACTCCATATAGGATCGTGCAGCCGTGCCGGAAGCCGTGATCGAGCTGAAAGACGTGTCGCTGACGCTGGGCGAAGGTCCCTCGCGCGTCGAGGTGCTGAGAAAGGTCGACCTGACGGTCACCGCGGGCGAGGCCACCGGCATCGTCGGCCCCTCCGGCTCCGGCAAGTCCACCCTGCTGATGGTTCTGGCCGGGCTGGAGCGCATCGATACCGGCACTGTGACCATCGCCGGGGAAACGCTCGGCGGCAAGAGCGAGGACGAGATCGCGGCGTTTCGCGGCCGCACCATCGGCATCGTCTTCCAGTCCTTCCACCTCATTCCCAACATGACGGCGCTGGAAAACGTCGCGGTCCCGCTGGAGCTCGCCGGCCGTCGCGACGCCTTCGCCATCGCCGCGCGCGAACTGGAGGCTGTCGGCCTCGGCGCGCGGGTGACGCATTACCCGGGCGAACTGTCCGGCGGCGAGCAGCAGCGCGTGGCGATCGCCCGGGCGCTGGCGCCGCGCCCGCCCCTGCTGATCGCGGACGAGCCGACCGGCAATCTCGACCAGTCGACGGGACAGCAGATCGCCGACCTGATGTTTTCCACGGCGGCCGAGCGCGGCACGACGCTGGTTCTGGTCACCCACGATCCGGCGCTGGCCGCCCGCTGCGCACGGCAGGTCGCCATGCGCTCGGGACGGATCGAGGCGGAGCCGGCGCGTCTGGTGACCGCATGACGGCCAAGCACCTGTTTGTTTCCGCCTCTCTCTGGCCCGCCAAGTCACTTATTTCGGCTGGCGCGCACCCCCACCCCTGTCCCCTCCCCACAAGGGGGAGGGAAACGCTGGCGCCACTGTTTCGACCGAAACCGCCAGCGTCGGCGCACTGTGGGGCCGCCGCAAAATCCCCCTCCCCCTTGTGGGGAGGGGTTAGGGGTGGGGGTGCTGCACCGTTTGCGATTGTTCTTCCTCTGGGACGCGCGCCATGCAGCGCGACCTCGACAGGCTGCCGGTTCTAGGCCGCCATGCCGCCCGCAAACCTCCCTCTCGCCCTCCGCTTCGCCCTGCGCGAGATGCGCGGCGGCCTGTCCGGCTTCTTCATCTTCATCGCCTGCATCGCGCTCGGCGTCGGCGCGATCGGCGGGGTGAATTCCGTCGCCCGCTCGATCGCCGCCGGTGTCGCCAGCCAGGGCCAGACCCTGCTCGGCGGCGATCTGCGATTCGAACTCAATCAGCGCGAGGCGGACGGCCGCGAACGCGCCTTCCTCGACGGTCTCGGCACGGTCTCGCATACGGTTGGCATGCGCTCGATGGCGCGCCTGACGGACGGGTCCGACCAGGCGCTGGTCGAGGTCAAGGCCGTCGACGCCGCCTATCCGCTCTACGGCGCGCTGACCATAGCGCCGGCGCTTTCCCGGCAGGACCTGTTCGGTGAAAGGAACGACGCCTTCGGCGCGGCCGCGCCCGACATCCTGTTCGAGCGTCTCGGGCTGAAGGTCGGCGGCCGGGTCATGCTGGGGTCGGCGACGATCGAGCTGCGCGCGGTGCTCACGGACGAGCCGGACGCGATCTCCGACGGATTCGGCTTCGCGCCGCGGCTGATGATCTCGCAGGCGGCGATGGCCGCGTCCGGGCTGGTCCAGCCCGGCAGCCTCGTCGAGCACGCCTACAAGGTGCGCCTGCCCATCGGCGCGGACGAGGCGGCCGTCAGGGCCGCGGAGGAGAAGGCGAACGCCGATTTCCCGCAGGCCGGCTGGTCGATCCGCACCCGCGCCAATGCCGCGCCGGCGCTGTCGTCCAACATCGAGCGTTTTTCGCAATTCCTGACGCTGGTCGGCCTGACGGCGCTGGTCGTCGGCGGTGTCGGCGTGGCGAATGCCGTGCGCGCCTATCTGGACGGCAAGCGCGGCGTCATCGCCACCTTCAAGAGCCTCGGCGCGTCCGGCGGCTTCGTCTTCACGCTCTACCTGACGCAGATCCTTATCATCGCCGCCATCGGCATCGCGGCCGGCCTTCTGCTCGGCGCGGCCATGCCCTTCGCCGCCGCGGCGGCACTGCGCTCGGTCATTCCGGTTCCGGCCGCGGGCGGCTTCTACCCGGGTGCGCTGGCGCTGGCTGCGCTGTTCGGGCTGATGGTGACGCTGGCCTTCGCCATCCTGCCGCTCGGCCGCGCCCGCGACGTGCCAGCGACGGCGCTGTTTCGCGAGATGGGTTTCGAAAGCCGTGGCCTGCCGCGTTTCGCCTATGTCGCGACGGCGCTCGGCATTGCTGCTGCACTCGCGGCGATCGCTGTGCTGGTCTCGGATCAGCGCCGCATCGCCGCGATCTTCGTCGCCGCCACGATCGTCTCTTTCCTGGTGCTGCGGGCGGTCGCGGCGCTGGTGCAATGGCTGGCGAGGAAAAGCCCGCGCGTCTCGTCCACCGCGCTCAGGCTCGCGGTCGGCAACATCCACCGGCCGGGCGCGCTGACGCCTTCGGTCGTGCTGTCGCTCGGCCTCGGCCTGACGCTGCTGGTGACGCTGGCGCTGATCGACGGCAACCTGCGCCGCCAGATCGGCGCCAACCTGCCGGCGCGTGCGCCGAACTTCTTCTTCGTCGACATCCAGGGCAGCGAGGTCGAAGATTTTTCCCGGCTGATCGCAAAAGAGGATCCTGCCGGGGTGCTCGACAAGGTGCCGATGCTGCGCGGGCGCATCATGGCGCTGAACGGCACGCCAGCCGACAAGCTCGACGTGGCGCCGGAAGGGGCGTGGGTGCTGAAGGGCGACCGCGGCCTAACCTATGCTGCGGACAAGCCGGCCAATGCGACGCTGAGCGAAGGCGCATGGTGGCCCGCGAATTATTCGGGCGAGCCGCTGGTGTCGTTCGCGGCCGATGAGGGCAAGGCGCTCGGCCTCAAGCTCGGCGATACGGTGACCGTCAACGTGCTGGGCCGTAACGTCACGGCGAAAGTGGCGAGCTTCCGGCGGGTCGAATGGGAGACCATGAACATCAACTTCGTCATGGTGTTCTCGCCCAACACCTTCGCCGGCGCGCCGCATGCCTGGCTGGCGACGCTGGCCGATCGCAAGGCGACGGCCGCCGATGATGCGCGGGTGCTGAACGCGGTGACAAAACGCTTCCCGACCGTGACCTCGGTCCGAGTCCGCGACGCGCTCGATGTCGTCAACCGGCTGGTCGGCCAGCTCGGCACGGCGATCCGCGCCGCAGCCGGCGTGGCGCTGGTCGCCTCCGTGCTGGTGCTGGCGGGCGCGCTGGCGGCGGGCAACCGGGCGCGCATCCACGATGCGGTAGTGCTCAAGACGCTGGGGGCGACGCGACGCACGCTGATGATCGCCTTCGTGCTGGAATACGCGCTGATCGGCCTGGCGACGGCGGCGTTCGCGCTGCTCGCCGGCGGCGCGGCCGGCTGGTTCGTGGTGGCGACCGTCATGCGACTGCCGGCGCATTTCATGCCCGAGGTTGCGCTCATCACGGTGGTGCTGGCGCTGGCGCTCACCATCGGCATCGGGCTTGCCGGCACATGGCGCATTCTCGGGCAAAAGGCCGCACCCGTGCTAAGGACGCTCTGATTTCCAGCCCGCAATGCGGTCAGAGGTGGTGGCTCGGGTTAAATTTTCGTCATGTTACGGCCCGTAAAGCCGGCGTTCCACGGCAGGGCAAGCCGATCACGAAGCGTTGCGCCCAGTCATGGTCTTGTTCTTGGTGAGAATAACCCTCATATTTGCAGCAGGCATGCTGGAGCCCCGCCAGCGGCGCCTGGGCCGGTGCCCGACACCCGACGGGGCAGAGCAACAGAGGAATCCCATGTCTGACTTCCGCAACTATCAGACGCGCGCCGTGCCCGCAGGCCACGCCGACGCCGCGATCGACCAGGGCCTGCGCGCCTACATGATCAAGGTCTACAACCTGATGGGCCTTGGCCTGCTGATCACCGGCCTTGCCGCGATCGGCACCGTCATGCTGGCGACCACGACCGATCCCGCTTCGGCTGTCGCCACGCTGCCGAACGGCGAGATGCTGACATCCTTCGGCTACGCCATCTTCGCCTCGCCGCTGCGCTGGGTGGTGATGCTGGCGCCGCTGGCGGCCGTGTTCTTCCTGTCCTTCCGCGTCCAGTCGATGAGCGTTTCGGCCGCGCAGACCACCTTCTGGGTCTATGCGGCTCTGGTCGGCATGTCGCTGTCGTCGATCTTCTTGGTCTACACGACCGCGTCGATCTCGCAGACCTTCTTCGCCACGGCCGCCGCCTTCGGCGCGCTGTCGCTCTACGGCTACACCACCAAACGCGACCTGACGGCAATCGGCTCGTTCCTGATCATGGGCGTGTTCGGCCTGATCATCGCCATGCTGATCAACATCTTCCTGCAGTCCTCGGCGCTGTCCTTCGCCATCTCGGCGATCGGCGTGCTGGTGTTCGCCGGCCTCACCGCCTACGACACCCAGAAGATCAAGGAAATGTACTATGTGGGCGACGACGTGATGGTCGCCGGCCGCAAGGCCATCATGGGCGCGCTGCAGCTCTATCTCGACTTCATCAACATGTTCATGTTCCTGCTGCAGTTCATGGGCGACCGCCGCTAGGACGGTCTCCAGACCGCTGGAACAGCGCAATGTCAGGGGCGGCCCAAGGGTCGCCCTTTTCTTTTGCCGGAAGCTTTGCTCTTTTCGGGTGACGAAACGGACCCAAGCCTTCCATGAGCACTCTCGACATTCGCCCGGCCGGGGACGCCGATCTGGCGCGCATCACCGCCATCTATGCCGATGCCGTCGTTCACGGCACGGCCACCTACGAGCTGGAGCCGCCGGACGAGGCCGAGATGCGTACGCGCTTCGAGACGCTGCGGGCCGGCGGGTTTCCCTATCTGGTCGCCGAGCAGGACGGTGTCGTCCTCGGCTATGCCTATGCGGGTCCGTTCCGGGCGCGGCCGGCCTACCGGTTCATCATTGAGGATTCGGTCTATGTGGCGCCGGAGGCGAAGGGCCGCGGCGTCGGGCGCGCGCTGATGCAGGCGCTGATCGAGGCCACGCAGGCGCTCGGGTTCCGGCAACTGGTCGCCGTCATCGGCGACGGCGGGCCGAAGAGCGCTTCCGTGCGGCTGCACGAAAAACTCGGCTTCGTCCATGCGGGGAGGCTGGAAGGATCTGGCTACAAGCATGGCCGCTGGCTGGCCACCACCTTCATGCAGCTTGCCATGAACGGCGGGGCTGACCTTGCGCCCGATCCGCAGTCATGGCCGGAACGCAGGTTCAGGGGAGACTAGTTTCTCTTCCGACCCTTTGCGGCCGGGCTGGGGGGGGCTACGCCTTGACCAGCTTCAGCCTCGTGTCGAACACGCCGAGCACGCGGGCGAGTTCGTGGCCGCGCTTGAGGATGCGCCCGCCCGCCGCGACCACGGAAAAGGCGCCCTGACGGCGCGCCAGCTTCGGATCCTTGACGATCTGGAACAGCGGCACCTCGCTGGCGCGGCGGAAGACGGAGAAGACGGCCCGGTCCGTCATGTGGTCGATGGCATAGTCGCGCCACTCGTTGGCGGCGACCATGCGGCCGTACAGTCTCAGAATCTGTTCGAGTTCGCGGCGGTCGAAGGAGACCGGCATTTCCTGTCCCTGCCGTCGCGCCTCGCCGAGCGGGATCAATATTGCGGATGCGTCCCCCTCCTCCCTGCCGCCGCCGCTATCATCCATGCCGCGATCCTTGCTTCGACCAACCTTCGCCGACCAAGGTCGCGCTTTCAGCCCTGAATTGCAAGACTTCGATCGGGAGCCGCCGAAAGACGCAATGTCGGAAAACGCCCCCTCACATTTATGAAACGACTGTTGGAAATGGTGATGGCCGGACACGTTTCTGCCACATTTTATCCGTGCTCGCGCCCCAATGTCCGACGACCTTACACCCGTTGCCTGAGACGGTTCGGTCCGGCACCGGCTCGTAAACCCCAAGCCCCCCGCCCACGGGTCTGCGTCGGATCGAACCAACCTCGGCCTTGACGAAAGGCCGAGCGCGACGATCCCAAAATCCTGAATGATCCGGTGTCGGTAGCAGACTGGCACCGGTTTTTCTTTGCCTTCATTGCGGTCTGCTGCATCTGTCGCTACCGATGGGAGTGACAGAAGAGGCAACGATGACCTTTGCAGACATGCGGCCTTGCCCGTCGCCCGGATGCCCGCCACCCGAAGAGGCGTCGGCGGGCGCCGTCCTGACGATCGATCTCGGCGCGGTCCGGGCCAACTACCGGCTCCTGAAGGCGCGGCTGGGCGGCGGCGCCTGCGCCGGCGTCGTCAAGGCCGACGGATATGGGCTCGGGGCCGCTCCGATCGCCGAGGCGCTGCAGCGCGAGGGTTGCGACACGTTCTTCGTCGCGCTGGCCGAGGAAGGCATCGCGCTCAGGCAGGTCCTCGGAGAGGCCCCCTCCATCTTCATCCTGAACGGCGTTCCGCCAGGCGCGGAGGCGGCCTGCGCGGCAGCCGGTTTGACGCCGGTGCTCAACAGCGCGGAGCAGGTCGCCGCATGGCGGCAGACAGCGCGGCGGCTGGAACGGCGGTTGAAGGCGGCGCTGCAGGTGGACAGCGGCATGGCGCGGCTCGGCATGACGGCCGGCGAGGTGGAGCGCCTGGCCGCCGATAGACACGGCCTCGACGGGATCGACGTCGTCTTGGTGATGAGCCATCTCGCCTGCGCCGACGAGCCGGGCCATCCGGCGAACAAGGCACAGCTTCTCGAATTCCGGCGGCTCAGCGCCATGCTGCCGGCAGCGCCTGCCTCGCTGGCCAATTCTTCCGGCATCTTCCTCGGCGCCGACTGGCAATTCGATCTCGCCCGGCCGGGCGCCGCCCTTTACGGCATCAATCCGACGCCGGACGCCGAAAATCCCATGCGACCCGTCGTGCGGCTCGACGCCAGGGTCATCCAGACGCGGGAGGTCGGTGCCGGTGCCGGCGTCGGCTACGGCCACGCCTACCGGGCCGCCGCGTCGCTGCGCACCGCCACCATATCGCTGGGCTATGCGGACGGCTGGCAGCGACACAACGCGGCGGCTGCCTTCGTCGACGGCAGGCGGCTGCCTTTCGTCGGCCGGGTCTCGATGGATTCGATCGTCCTCGACATTTCGGCAGTTCCGGCGGGCCGGCTGAAGGCCGGCGACCTGGTCGAGCTGATCGGCCCGTCGCAATCCGTCGATCAGGTCGCCGTCGGCGGCGGCACGATCGGCTACGAGGTCCTGACCGGCCTCGGCTCCCGTTTCTTCAGGCGTTATGTCGACCAATGACGCGTAGCCGATGCCGGATATATCGACCGTGGTTTCGGGAGATCCTTCATGACAACAGGTGAAACCGACCTTGGCCGGCTGATCGGTGCCATGCAGCCGCGACTGCGGCCGGATATCCTCGTATTCGCGACAGTGCCGCACGGGAAAGGAGTGCCGCAGGGTATCGAGCCGGTGATGGCTTTTCGCGAAGAGGAAGGCACGACCCTGGTCCTGTCCGAGGACGAGGCGCACACGGCGGGCCTCGAGGCCGACTATCGTTGCCGGATGATCACGCTCGCCGTCCATTCGTCGCTGGAGGCCGTCGGGTTCCTCGCCGCGGTCACGACCGCCCTGGCGGCGACCGGCATCAGCGTCAATCCGGTTTCCGCTTACCATCACGACCACCTGTTCGTGCCGGCCAACCGGGCGGGTGAGGCGATGGATGTGCTGCGGGATCTGTCTCCTTCGCGTCCGCGGCAAGACGATCGCGCATGACGCAATAACCCCCACCCCTAACCCCTCCCCGCAAGGGGGAGGGGGACGCTGACATCACCGTTTCGCTCGAAATCGCCAGGTTGGCGCACTGTGGCGCCACAGTCTCACCCTCCCCCTTGCGGGGAGGGGTTAGGGGTGGGGGTGCTGCACCATATGCGATTGCCCCACCCTTGCGGGGAAAAGGGTCAAGGGCGGGGGCGTATCGTGCCCGATACCGATTGCCTTGCTTTTAAACGGTAAGTCGGACGTCAGGCCGCCTTCTGCTTGGGCTGGATCAGGCCGCGCGCGATGAGAAGCTCGGCGATCTGCACGGCGTTGAGCGCCGCGCCCTTGCGCAGATTGTCGGAGACGATCCAGATGTTGAGACCGTTGTCGATCGTCGGATCCTCGCGGATGCGCGAAATGTAGGTCGCGTCCTCGCCGGCGCTCTCGATCGGGGTGATGTAGCCGCCGTCCTCGCGCTTGTCGATGACGAGGCAGCCCGGCGCCTCGCGCAGGATGTCGCGCGCCTCGTCGGCGGTGATGGGCTTCTCGAATTCGAGGTTCACCGCTTCCGAATGGCCGATGAAGACCGGCACGCGCACGCAGGTCGCCGTCACCTTGATCTTCGGGTCGAGCATCTTCTTGGTCTCGGCCACCATCTTCCACTCTTCCTTGGTGGAGCCGTCGTCCAGGAAGACGTCGATATGGGGGATGACGTTGAAGGCGATGCGCTTGGTGAACTTCTTGGCTTCCACCGGATCGGCGACGAAGACGGCGCGCGTCTGGGTGAAGAGCTCGTCCATGCCTTCCTTGCCTGCGCCGGAGACCGACTGGTAGGTCGACACGACCACGCGCTTGATGGTGGCGGCGTCATGCAACGGCTTCAGCGCCACTAGCATCTGCGCGGTCGAGCAGTTGGGGTTGGCGATGATGTTCTTCCTGGTGAAGCCGTCGATGGCGTCGGGGTTTACCTCCGGAACGATCAGCGGCACGTCGGCGTCGGTGCGGAAAGCCGAGGAATTGTCGATGACGACGCAGCCCTGCCTGCCGATCTTCGGCGACCATTCCTTGGAAACGTTGCCGCCGGCCGACATCAGGCAGATGTCGGTGTCGGAGAAATCATAGGTCTCCAGCGCGCGCACTTTCAGCGTCCTGTCGCCGTAGGAGACCTCCTGGCCGACCGAGCGGCGCGAGGCCAGCGCCACCACTTCGTCGGCGGGAAAGCCGCGCTCTTCCAGAATGCCCAGCATCTCGCGGCCCACATTGCCCGTGGCGCCGACTACCGCAACCTTGAAACCCATGAAGACATCTCCTGTCGCTCTCCGCTTGATCCTGGGAGAACCCGCCGGCCGTTGCGGGTTCCGTCCCCCTCCGGCTCAGGCCGGGGAGAGGATCGGCATGGCCAAGGGAGATCAGACCGTGGTGGCGGTCGTTTTTTTGGCCGTGGTTTTGGTCGAAGCGAAGAACGCATGCGCACGACCGCCGGCCGGCATGACGCCGTGACCGGGAAAATCGAGGGCGAAAAAGGCCATCAGCAGGCCGCGCATGAAATCATTCCTGTTCGGCGCGGCTTTTACGCGCTTTGCGCCAAGAGTCAACGAGATCGTGGCCGCCGGCGCGGCCCGGTCGGGTCAGCCGGCGAGGAACTTGGCGAGGACGGCGTCGCCCATCTCCACGGTGCCGACTTCCTTCATGCCGGAGGACATAATGTCCTTGGTGCGGTAGCCTTCGTCCAGAACCGCCGCGATCGCCGCTTCCAGCCTGTCGGCTTCCGCCACCATGTTGAAGGAATAGCGCAGGCACATGGCGAAGGACGCGATCATGGCAATCGGGTTGGCGATGCCCTTGCCAGCGATGTCGGGCGCGGACCCGTGCACCGGCTCGTAGAGCGCCTTGCGCGAGCCGGTCTTGGCATCAGGCGCGCCGAGCGAAGCCGACGGCAGCATGCCGATCGAGCCGGTCAGCATGGCGGCGATGTCGGAGAGCATGTCGCCGAACAGATTGTCGGTGACGATGACGTCGAACTGCTTGGGCCAGCGCACGAGTTGCATGCCGCCGGCGTCGGCCAGCATGTGGTCGAGCTTGACGTCAGCGTATTTCGCCTTGTGGGTCGCCGTCACCACCTCGTTCCAGAGCACGCCCGACTTCATGACGTTGCGCTTTTCCATAGACGTCACATGGTTGCGCCTCGTCCGCGCGAGCTCGAAGGCGACGCCGGAGATGCGCTCGATCTCGAACGTGTCGTAGACCTGCGTGTCGATGCCACGCTTCTGGCCGTTGCCGAGGTCGATGATCTCCTTCGGCTCGCCGAAATAGACGCCGCCGGTCAGCTCGCGCACGATCAAGATATCGAGGCCCTCGACCACCTCGTGCTTGAGCGAGGAGGAATCGGCCAGCGCCGGATAGCAGATGGCGGGGCGCAGATTGGCGAACAGCTCCATGTCCTTGCGCAGGCGCAGCAGTCCCGCCTCCGGACGGACCTCATAGGGAACGGCATCCCATTTGGGGCCGCCGACGGCGCCGAACAGCACGGCGTCCGCCGCCATGGCCTTGTCCATGTCGGCGTCGGAGATCGCCTGGCCGTGCGCGTCGTAGGCGCATCCGCCGACCAATCCCTCGTCGGTGACGAAGCCGGAGCCGAACTTGTCGTTCATGGCCGCGATCAGCTTCTTCACCTCGGCCATCGCCTCGGGGCCGATGCCGTCGCCAGAGAGGAGGAAGAGGTTTTTGGAAGCCATGAGACCTGTCCTGGAATGATGCCGTGAAAATGCTTGCGAACCGGGGCTTTGCTAACCGGCGCAGCGCTGGCGCGCAAGGCGAATCGGTTGCAAATCGCTGATCCAGCGCAGGTCGGGTTTTCAGCCGTGCATCAAAATATTGACCAGCTTGCCGAACGGGTCGCGCACGTAGAAGCGGCGCACGCCCCAGGGCTCGTCGGCGGGGCCGTATTCGATCGGAAAGCCTGCTTCCTTCATGCCGGCCAGCACCCTGTCGACATCGTCCACCTCGATTGAGAGATCGGGCACGGGCGTGCCAGAGCCGCCTTCGCGCATGACGCTCAACTGCACCGTCATCTGCTCGTTCGAGCCGTAGGTGGCGATCCAGCCCATGTCCATGAGGATGTCGAGGCCGAGCACGTCGCCATAGAAGCGCCTCGCGGCGGCGATGTCGGCTGCCGCCAGGTTGGCGACGACGCGGCGCACGGTCATGGCGCGGTTCTCCGCAGCGCCGTCGCCTCGATCTCGATCTTCATCTCAGGCTTGGCGAGCCCGCACACGATCATCGTGGCGGCAGGACGGATTTCGCCGAAATAGCCGCCGAGGATCGGGAAGACGACATCGACGGAGGCCGGATCGGTGACGTAGTAATGGACGCGGACGGTATCGGCGAGATTGAAGCCGGCGGTCTCCAACGCCTTGGCGATGGTCGCCATGCAGTTGCGGGTCTGCTCCGTGACGCTGTCGGGCATCGTCATGGTCGCGTAGTCGTAGCCGGTGGTGCCGGAGACGAAGCACCAGTCGCCCTGCACGACGGCGCGCGAATAGCCGGCCGTCTTCTCGAAGAGGGAGCCGGTCGAGATCAGCTTGCGCATGGCAGTCAGTTCGGCGCGATCGCGGCGCTCATGAGGCCGCGTATGGCGGCCGGCCAGCGTTTCAGCGCGGGCCAGGCGTCGATGCCCTTGTCGCCCTGGTGGGCGAAGTAGACGGCCTTGTTCCTCGTATCGACGGCCATGAAGGAATCGGCGGCGCCGCAGGCGTGCGGCGTGCAGCCGTTGCCGTAGATCAGCCCCATCTTGGTGGTTTCCGGCGCGCCGCTGACGCTGAGACCGGTGACGACCTCTTCCATTCTCTTGCCGAGCAGCTTGCGGCTCGTGCGATAGACCGCCGCGTTGCGCAGCGTGTCGATCATGCTTTGCAGCTTCGACGGACGGAGATCCTTCCAGCCGGTGCCGGGCTCGGGCGAGAAGGACAGTTCTCCCGCCGTCGTCAACCCGGTCTCCGGCGACCAGGTCTGGACCAGCGCCGTGGCGCCGGGCAGGACATAGGGAAGGAAGACGATGTTGTAGTCCGAGACGGCGGCGGGCGGGGCGCCGCAATCCTCGCCGACCCTGACCGTTTCGATACCGCCGCCGGCATCGGGCTTCCAGACCAGCAGCGCGGTCGGCCCGCAGGCGTTGCCGCCCGGACCGACATCGTAGATCGCCACCTTCTTGCCGGACACCTCGACGACTTTGTCGAGCATGACGAAATAGTCGCGCGCGATCTCCTTGCCGTCGTAGGACAAGATCTTCTCGCCGTACTCCTCGGGCTGCGTGACGGTGAACCGCCCGCCCTCGAAGGCGAGCGGCGGCGGCAGGGCGTCGGCCGTGTCGGAGTCCGAAGCGTCGTCGGTCGCGGGCGCGTCGGTAATGCCTGGCGAGGTGCTGTCCGGCGATGGCTTGGCCACAGCGGTCGCCGGCGCCTGGCCGGCGCTTTGCGCGACGGCCGGCGGCTGTGCCACGGCAAGCAACGCAATCGCACCGACTCCTGCAAGCGCAAGCCGCATGATATCTCTCCGTCTCTGAGCGCCGGCGGTCACGGCCGCCGTTGCGGGCTCGAAGGCCGTCAGGCCCAGGGGCGGGCCGCCGCGTTCTTCTGCTCGAAGGCCGAAATGGCCCCGGCCTTCTCCATGGTCAGGCCGATGTCGTCCAAGCCGTTGAGCAGGCAGTGGCGCCGGAACTCGTCGAGGTCGAACGTCACCACGCCGCCGTCGGGACCGCGGATCTCCTTGGCTTCCAGGTCGACCGTGAGCGTGGCGTTGGCGCCGCGCGAGGCGTCGTCGAGCAGCTTCTCGAGGTCTTCGGGGCTGACCGTGATGGGCAGGACGCCGTTCTTGAAGCAGTTGTTGTAGAAGATGTCGGCGAAGGAGGTGGAGATCACGCAGCGGATGCCGAAGTCGAGCAGCGCCCAGGGCGCATGCTCGCGCGAGGAGCCGCAGCCGAAATTGTCGCCCGCCACCAGGATCTGCGCATGCCGGTAAGCCGGCTTGTTGAGCACGAAATCGGGGTTTTCCGAACCGTCTTCATTGTAGCGCATCTCGGCGAAAAGGCCCTTGCCGAGCCCGGTCCGCTTGATCGTCTTGAGATAATCCTTGGGGATGATCATGTCGGTGTCGACATTGACGATCGGCAGCGGCGCCGCGACGCCGGTGAGCTTGGTGAACTTGTCCATGGCTGGCCAGTCTTCCGGTTGCTTGCTGTTGGTTATCGCGTTTCAGGGTGCCCGGTCTACAAGAAAGGACGGGCGAAGGAAAGTCGGCTGTTCGGCCCAGGATGCCTCTTGACGCGGCGGGTGCGATACCCAGTTCCCGTTCATGGGTAAAGTCCGTGTCGGCACTGCCGGATGGAACATCGCGTCGCGCCATGCCGGCCGTTTTCCCGACGAGGGCACGCAGTTGGAACGCTACGCGGCGCGCCTAAACGCCGTCGAGATCAACTCGTCCTTCTATCGCCCGGCAGCGAACGAAGGCTGATGCCAACAGCGAAGGTTACAGCAGGCGCGCCCGGTCGCCGGTCTCGATACGGCCGGGTCGGTCGACGGTGCAGTAGACGCCGATATTGTGGCCGTTGTTGCGCACCAGCGTGCGCAGGATCTCCGCGTCGTGGTCGAAGCCGTCCTGGGCGATGATGGTGAAGGCGCAGCGCCGGCACGGTTCCGAGATGGTCAGTTCGACCTCGCCGATGGCGATGCGGCGGCCGATCCACTCCGTCTCCGGGAAATGACCTTCGACCGCGTCCATCTCCACCAGCACGCTCGGCCGGAAACGGCGCGGGTCGGGAACGGCGGCCGGGTGCAGGGCCTTCAGCCTGGCCAGCGAGGCGGTCGTCAGGACATGGAGCGGCGCCTTGCGATAGCGCGGCTCCGTCAAGGGGCCGGCAAAGCCGGGCGCCGCATCGGGGCCGAACGGCCTGAGCGCGACGGAAAAACCCATGAAGGCGCTGAGCGCCGCATCGCTTTCGGTTGAAGGGGCTGGCATCCAATCGGCGCCAGGCAGCGCGATTTCCAGTGTGCCCGCTTCCGAAAGGCGGGCGCGCACCAGCGGCACCTTATGCCACCTGGCCTCGCGGTCCGGCCGGGCCGGCTCGCCGGTCGCTTCCTCGACCAGGCCGAAGAGGCGGTCGCCGAACGCGCCATCCTCGCCCACGCTGAGCGTCGCCTGGCGCTCGCCGCCGAAGGAGCTTGCCGGATAGCGCCACAATTCGACGGCGCTGCCGATCATGGTCATATCCAGCGTCAGGCCTTCTTGTTCTGGCGGTTCTCGATCAGGTCGTCCACGACTGTCGGATCGGCGAGCGTCGACGTGTCGCCAAGTGCCGAAAAATCGTCCTCGGCGATCTTGCGCAGGATGCGGCGCATGATCTTGGCGGAACGCGTCTTGGGCAGGGCGGGGGCGAACTGGATCTTGTCGGGCGTGGCGATGGCGCCGATCTCCTTGCGCACATGGGCGATCAGTTCCTTGCGAAGCGCTTCGCTACCCGTTTCGCCCTCGGCCAGCGTGACGTAGCAATAGATGCCCTGGCCCTTGATATCGTGTGGGTAACCGACGACGGCGGCCTCGGCCACCTTCTCGTGCGCGACCAGCGCCGATTCCACTTCCGCCGTGCCCATGCGGTGGCCGGACACGTTGATGACGTCATCGACGCGGCCGGTGATCCAGTAATAACCGTCCTCGTCGCGGCGGCAGCCGTCGCCGGTGAAATACTTGCCCTTGTAGGCCGAGAAATAGGTCTGCACGAAGCGGTCATGGTCGCCGAACACGGTGCGCATCATGCCCGGCCATGCCTGCTGGATGCACAGATTGCCGCTGCCTTCGCCGTCCATGATCTTGCCGTCGCTGTCCAGCAGTTCGGGAACGATGCCGAAGAAGGGGCGGGTGGCCGAGCCGGCCTTGAGGTCGGTGGCGCCCGGCAGCGGCGCGATCATGATGCCGCCGGTCTCGGTCTGCCACCAGGTGTCGATTACCGGGCATTTCTTCTCGCCGACGACGTCGAAATACCATTCCCACGCCTCCGGGTTGATCGGCTCGCCGACCGAACCCAGAACGCGAAGGCTCTTGCGCGAGGTCCTCTTCACCCATTCGTCGCCGGCGCCGCGCAGCGCCCGGATGGCGGTCGGGGCGGTGTAGAAGATGTTGACCTGGTGCTTGTCGCAGACCTCCCACATGCGCGACGGCGTCGGATAGTTCGGCACGCCCTCGAACATCAGCGTGGTGGCGCCGTTGGCGAGCGGCCCGTAGAGGATGTAGGAGTGGCCGGTCACCCAACCGACATCGGCCGTGCACCAGTAGATGTCGCCGTCATGGTAGTCGAACACGTATTGGTGGGTCATCGACACGTAGACGAGGTAGCCGCCGGTGGTGTGCAGTACGCCCTTGGGCTTGCCGGTGGAGCCGGAGGTGTAGAGGATGAAGAGCGGGTCCTCCGCCTTCATCTTCTCGGGCTTGCAGTCCGGCTTCACCGTCGCCGCCTCCTCGTGCAGCCACAGGTCGCGGCCGTCGACCCAGTCGATGGCGCCGCCGGTGCGGCGCACCACGAGAACCTTGTCGACCTTGACGCCGTCCTTCGCAGCGATGGAGACGGCCTTGTCGGTATTCTCCTTGAGCGGGATACGCTTGCCGGCGCGCAGCCCCTCGTCGGCGGTGATGACGAAATTCGACTGGCAGTCGGTGATGCGGCCGGCCAGCGCGTCCGGCGAGAAACCGCCGAACACCACCGAATGGATGGCGCCGATGCGCGTGCAGGCGAACATCGCATAGGCGGCTTCCAGGATCATCGGCATGTAGACGGTGACGCGGTCGCCCTTCTTGACGCCGTGCTTCTTGAGCACGTTCGCCCAGCGGCACACCTGCTCGTGAAGCTCGTTGTAGGTGACCTTCTTCTCGTCGTAGGGGTTGTCGCCTTCCCAGATGATGGCGACCTGGTTGCCGCGTTTCTTGAGATGCCGGTCGATGCAGTTGTAGGAGACGTTGGTGAGCCCGTCCTCGAACCACTTGATCGAGACCTTGCCGTCGAAGGAGGCGTTCTTCACCTTGGTGTAGGGCTTGAACCAGTCGATGCGCTTGCCGTGCTTGCCCCAGAACCTGTCCGGGTTCTTCACGCTGTCGGCGTACCATTTCAGATACGTCTCATTGTCGATCAGCGCGTTCTTCTTCCAGGCGGCCTGGACGCGATGGGCATGAACCTCGGACATTTCTGTTCTCCTCCCGAACCGGCGCGCCGACGATAGCCAGCGGCTCGCGGCCGTCCGCCGCGAAATCGCGGGCATTATTACCAGTTCCGCCGCCGGGGCAACATTAGACGTTCGGTTGCGTGGCAGCGTGTCGCGGCGCGGCCGGACAAATTGCCAGCACCCGACCAATCGTGCTGCTAAACGCCTGTTTCGTCTGAATAAAGATTGGCCGAAAGGGCGGCTCTTAGTTGACCGTTAACCATCCGCGCGCACCTTTTCTTCGGGAGGACCAGCTCGAACGCCGAGGGGCAGACATGCGCGACCATCCCGAGATGGACCTGATGCTCAAGGGCTACGGCCTGACGACAGCGCGGATCCTCTACCATTATCCGGACCATCCGCACCTTCTCCAGACCTATGTCTGGCAGGACTACGACCTGGCGCCGACGTTTCCGGCGCTGGTCAGGTTCATCGACTTCTGGAAGGCGAAGCTGGAAGGCCCGCTGCATTCGGTGACCTATTCGCATCAGCGGCTGATCGCTCCCAGCGAATGGAGCAAGGTCGACGGCGAGTTCGTGCTGAACTGATCGTTGCGGATCGGGCCGGGCCACTGGTCCAGTCAAACGGTACGGGTGACTGTCTCTCCTTGATTGCCAATGGTGGGCCGAGCGTCTATGGCCGGGGTTCCTGCCGGCCGATGGAGCCGGCCAATCAAGGAGGAAAGCCATGAAGACGAAGCTGCTCGCGAGCGTTGCTGTCGCCGCGACCCTGGCCTTCACGCCCGCTGCCTGGGCCGACATCACCATCGGCCTCATCGCGCCGCTGACCGGCCCGGTCGCCGCCTATGGCGACCAGGTCAAGAACGGTGCGCAGGTCGCCGTCGACACGATCAACAAGAACGGCGGCATCCTCGGCGAGAAGGTCGTGCTCCAGCTCGCCGACGACGCCGGCGACCCGAAGCAGGGTGTTTCCGCCGCCAACGGCCTCGTCGGCGACGGTGTTCTCTATGTCGTCGGTCCGGTCACGTCGGGCGTCGCCATGGCGGCTTCGGACGTGCTGGCGGAGAACGGCGTCCTGATGGTCACGCCGACGGCGACGGCGCCCGATCTCACCACCCGCGGACTCACCAACATCCTGCGCACCTGCGGCCGCGACGACCAGCAGGCCGAGGTGTCCGCCAACTATGTGCTCGAGCACCTGAAGGATAAGAAGATCGCGATCGTCCACGACAAGGGTACCTATGGCATGGGCCTCGCCGATGCGTTCAAGGCCGTGATCAACAAGGGCGGCGTGAACGAGGTGCTGTATGAGGGCCTCACCCCCGGCGAGAAGGACTATTCCGCTCTGGTCGGCAGGCTGAAGAAGGATGGTGCCGAGGTCATCTATTTCGGCGGCTATCATCCGGAGGGCGGCCTGCTCGCCCGCCAGCTCGCGGATGCCGGCGTGAAGGCGCAGATCATCGGCGGCGAGGGCCTGTCCAACACCGAATACTGGGCGATCGGCAACCAGGCGGCGCAAGGCACGCTGTTCACCAACGCGTCGGACGCGCTGAAGAGCCCGGATTCGGCCGAGGCGGTGGCGGCGCTGAAGGAGAAGGGCATTCCGCCCGAGGCCTTCACGCTGAACGCCTATGCCGCCGTGCAGGTGCTGAAAGCCGGTATCGAGAAGGTCGGCAAGGCCGACGATTCGGCCGCCGTGGCTGCCGCCCTGAAGGACGGCCAGCCAATCGCAACCGCCATCGGCAAGCTCACCTACAGCGAGAACGGCGACCTGTCCTCGCCGAGCTTCTCCATGTTCAAGTGGGACAACGGCCAGATCGTCTCGGCGGAGTAGCCGGTTGGACGGCCGGACCGTCCATGAACACGGAAAGGCCGGAGCGATCGCTCCGGCCTTTTCATTTCGGAAGCGATCAGCTTCGTTCGGTTCAACGATGGCCGAAGATGGCAGAGCCGACGCGGACGGAGGTGGCGCCGAAGGCGACCGCCGTCTCGTAGTCGGCGGACATGCCCATCGAGAGCTTTTCGACGCCGGCCTCGCGCGCCAGCTTCTCCAGCAGCGCGAAATAGGGGCCGGGGTTCTCGTCCAGCGGCGGAATGCACATCAATCCTTCGATATCGAGGCCGTGTTCGTCGCGGCAGCGGGCGACGAAGGCGACGGCTTCCTTGGGGGCAATGCCGGCCTTCTGCGGTTCGGAGCCGATATTGACCTGCACGTAGAGCCGGAGGGCCTTGCCCTGCCTGGCGATCTCCTTCGCCAGTTCGGCGGCGATCTTGTCGCGGTCCACCGTCTCGATGACGTCGAACAGCGCCACCGCCTCCTTCGCCTTGTTAGATTGCAGCGGGCCGATGAGATGCAGTTCGATGTCCGGGCGGCCGGCCCTCAATTCCGGCCACTTGGCCGTCGCTTCCTGCACGCGGTTCTCGCCGAAGACGCGCTGGCCGGCCTCGATCACCGGGCGGATCGCCTCGGCGTCGAAGGTCTTCGACACGGCGACCAGCGTGACCGAGCCGGCGGGGCGTTCCGCTTCCGCCTCGGCCTGCCTGATCTTCGCCGAGACTTCGGCCAGCCGCCTTGCCGTCTCTGTCGGGTTCGAAGCTGTTTCGTTCACGTTGGTACCTTGGGGGATGCCTTGGTGGAACGACCCGTTGAAGCCGGGACGTCACGTTGAACTTGAAAATGGGCGCAAAGCGTGGTGAACACGCGCACCAGTGTTTTCTGAACTGCTAAGCGCATAAGCGCGGTCGCGGCAAGCATCCAAGCGAAATTTCCGACAATGGCAACCGAACGATACAACCCCCGCGCGTCCGAACCCAGATGGCAGAAGGCCTGGGAAGCGGCGAAGCTGTTCGAGACGAGGAACGACGATCCGCGGCCGAAATACTACGTGCTGGAGATGTTCCCCTATCCGTCGGGGCGCATCCATATGGGCCATGTGCGCAACTACACGATGGGCGACGTGGTGGCGCGCTGGCGGCGCGCCATGGGCCACAACGTGTTGCACCCGATGGGGTGGGACGCCTTCGGCCTGCCGGCCGAGAACGCGGCGCGCGACAACAAGGTCAACCCGCGCGACTGGACCTACAAGAACATCGAGACGATGAAGGGCCAGTTGAAGACGATGGGCCTGTCGCTCGACTGGGCGCGCGAGATCGCGACCTGCGACGCTTCCTACTACAAGCACCAGCAGAAGATGTTCTTGGACTTCTGGAAGTCCGGGCTGGTCGAGCGCAAATCCGCCAAGGTCAATTGGGATCCGGTCGACATGACCGTGCTCGCCAACGAGCAGGTCATCGACGGGCGCGGCTGGCGCTCCGGCGCGCCGGTGGAACAGCGCGACCTGACGCAATGGTTCTTCAAGATCACCTCGATGAGCCAGGACCTGCTGGACAGCCTGAATTCGCTGGAGCGCTGGCCCGATAAGGTCAAGCTGATGCAGGCCAACTGGATCGGCCGCTCCGAGGGCCTGTTGATCCGCTGGAAGCTGGATGAAGGCACCGCGCCCGCCGGCGAGAGCGAACTGGAGGTCTACACGACCCGTCCCGACACGATCTTCGGCGCCTCCTTCATGGCGATCGCCGCCGACCACCCGCTGGCTCGCAAGGTGGCCGAGGGTAATCCCGAACTGGCGGCCTTCGCCGAGGACATCCGCCATCGCGGCACCTCGGCAGCGGAGCTGGAGACGGCGGAAAAGCGCGGCTTCGACACCGGTATCCGCGTCGTGCATCCTTTCGACCCGGAGTGGACGCTGCCGGTCTATGTCGCCAACTTCGTCTTGATGGACTACGGCACCGGCGCCATCTTCGGCTGCCCGGCGCATGACCAGCGCGACCTCGACTTCGCCAACAAATACGGTCTGCCGGTGCGCCCGGTCGTGCTGCCGGACGGCGGCGACAGGGAGGGCTTCCAGGTGACGGACCTCGCCTTCACCGACGACGGCGCGATGATCAACTCGCGCTTCCTCGACGGGATGCGGTTCCGCGAGGCCTTCGACGCGGTCGCCGACCGGCTGGAAGCCGTCAGCGTCGGCAACCGGCCCCAGGCCGAGCGCAAGGTGCAGTTCCGGCTGCGCGACTGGCTGATCTCGCGCCAGCGCTACTGGGGCTGCCCGATCCCGGTGATCCACTGCGACGATTGCGGCGCCGTGCCGGTGCCGGATTCGGCGCTGCCGGTCGAGCTGCCGACCGACGTCAGCTTCGACAAGCCCGGCAATCCGCTCGACCATCATCCGACATGGAAGCACGCCGACTGCCCGAAATGCGGCAAGCCGGCGCGGCGCGACACCGACACGATGGACACGTTCGTGGATTCGTCCTGGTACTTCGCGCGCTTTACCGATCCGTGGAACACGCAGGCGCCGACGACGCTGGAGTATGTCGACGGGCGCAAGGGCTGGCTGCCCGTCAACCAGTATATCGGCGGCATCGAGCATGCGATCCTGCATCTGCTCTACTCGCGCTTCTTCGCCCGGGCGATGAAGGAGACCGGTCACCTGAACGAAGTGAAAGAACCCTTCGAGGGCCTGTTCACGCAGGGCATGGTGGTGCACGAGACCTACAAGGGACCGAACGGCTGGGTGACCCCGGCCGAGGTCAAGGTCGAGGATTTCGACGGGTCGCGAAAGGCCTTCCTGCTTGCCGGCGGCGCGCCGGTCGAGATTGGCCCGATCGAGAAGATGTCGAAGTCGAAGAAGAACGTGGTCGATCCCGACGACATCATCGGCAGCTACGGCGCCGACACGGCGCGCTGGTTCATGCTGTCGGATTCGCCGCCCGAGCGCGACGTCATCTGGACCGAGGCCGGCGTGGAAGGCGCGCACCGCTTCGTGCAGCGCGTCTGGCGGCTCGTGTCGGAAGCTGAGCCGGCCGTTGCCGGCGTGACCCCGGCTGTGGGCGAGGCAGGCGCGGCGGCCGAACTGTCGCGCGGTGCGCACAAGGTGCTGAAGGCGGTCGGCGAGGACATCGGCCGGCTGCATTTCAACAAGGCGGTGGCGCGCATCTACGAGTTGACCAACCTTTTGTCGCCGCAAGTCGCCGAGATCGTGGCGGGTCGTCGCGACGGCGGTCTGGATGCGGCGGTGCGGCAGGGGCTGGAGTTCCTCGTTGCCATGATCGCGCCGATGATGCCGCATCTGGCCGAGGAGTGCTGGGTCGCGCTGGGCGGCGAAGGCCTTGTCGCGGAGCGGCCCTGGCCGGCGTTCGATCCCGCGCTGACGGTGGACAACGAGTTCACCTATCCGGTGCAGATCAACGGCAAGAAGCGCGGGGATTTGACAATTGCGCGCGACGCGGATCAAGCTACGGTCGAAAAGGCCGTGCTCGAACTGGATGTCGTGCAGAAGGCGCTGGACGGCAAGCCGCCGCGCAAGGTGATCGTGGTGCCGCAGAGGATCGTCAATGTCGTTGCCTGAAACCCGCAGCACCTCTCGTCCGGCCGTGCGCCGCGGCCTTCTTGCCGGCGTCGTCCTGACGGCGGCGCTGGCGTCGGCATGCACGGTGAGGCCGCTTTATTCGAACGCGCCGCTTTCGCCCGGCTCGACCGCCACGGCGCAGTCGGAACTCGCCTCGATCGCCGTCAAGCCGGTGACGACGCGCTACGCCCAGCAGGTGCGCAACAATCTGATCTTCGCCTTCACAGGCGGCAAGGAGCGGACCGACAACCCGCTCTATTCACTCGACCTCAACGTGACCGAACTGGTCCAGACGGCCGCCACGGTGCAGATCAGCAAGGACCAGGACCAGCCGACAGCCGGCACGGTGACGCTGACCTCGCGCTACCGGCTGACCGACGCCAAGACCGGCAAGGTGGTCAGCACCGGCACGCGCTCCATGTCGGCATCCTACGACAAGCCGAATCAGGAATTCGCTTCCTACCGCGCCCAATTGGACGCGGAGAACCGCGCCGCGCGCGAGCTTGCCGAAATCCTCAACCTGGCGATCGCGCAGGATCTGGCGAAGCGCTGAGCGCTTCGCCTTTTCCCTGTCTTATCAACCGGTCTTCTTATCAGCCGATCTTCTGGCCGGTCTTTTCCCAGTCGGCGAGGAACGCCTTGAGGCCGTTGTCGGTGAGCGGATGTTTGACCAGCGCCTTCAGGGTCGCCGGCGGCACCGTCGCCACGTCGGCGCCAATCAGCGCGGACTGCTTCACATGGTTCACCGTGCGCACCGACGCGACGAGGATCTCGGTGGCGAAGTCGTAATTGTCGTAGATGGTGCGGATCTCGGAGATCAACTCCATGCCGTCTACGCCCGTGTCGTCGACCCGGCCGACGAAGGGCGAGATGAAGGAAGCGCCGGCCTTGGCCGCCAGCAGCGCCTGGTTGGCCGAGAAGCACAGCGTGACGTTGACCATGCGGTTCATGTCGTTGCGGATCGAGCGGCAGGCCTTCAGGCCGTCCAGCGTCAGCGGCACCTTGATGCAGACGTTCTCGGCGATCTTCGACAGCGTCTCGGCTTCCTTCATCATGGCCGAATATTCGGTCGCCACGACTTCGGCCGAGACCGGCCCGTCGACGATGTCGCAGATCTGTTTCGTCACCTCGGCGATCTTGCCGCCGGACTTGAGGATCAGCGACGGGTTTGTGGTGACGCCGTCGAGCAGGCCGAGCTCGTTGAGCTCCCTGATTTCCTTGATGTCGGCGGTATCGACGAAAAACTTCATGATGGTCTCCTTTGGGTTTCCCGAGGGTCTCCCGGAATTTGCAGATTGCACCAGCGCCGTTGTCGGCGTCGGACTTTGATCTAGACCAAAGTCGGGGCAAGGTCACGCGCGATGACGCGAGACGATTCGCCCTATGTCGCGGCCGCGCCGGTTCTGGTGCCCATGCCAGCGGAACGCCCCTACACCTATGCGGTTCCTTCAGGAATGCGTGTGGTGCCGGGTTCGATCGTGCGCGTGCCGCTCGGACCCAGGCAGGTGGCGGGCATCGTCTGGGACGGGCCGGCGGGCGATGTCGATCCGCGCAAGCTGCGGCCGATCGAAGCGGTCTTCGATTGCCCGCCGATCGATCGCGCCACGCGCCGCTTCGTCGACTGGATCGCGGACTACACGCTGTCGGCGCCGGGCATGGTGGCGCGCATGCTGCTGCGCGCGCCGGAAGCCTTCGATCCCGAGCCGTGGACCGAAGGCCTGCAACGCACAGCGCTCCTGCCCGATCGCATGACGGCGGCGCGCCAGCGAGTCCTGGAGACGGCCGACGGCGGGCTTGCCTGGACCCGCTCGGGTCTTGCCCACGCTGCCGGCGTCTCTTCCACCGTCATCGACGGGCTGAAGGCGCAGGGCGTGTTCGAGACGGTGATGATCCCGCCCAGGCCCGTGGTCGCCGCTGCCGATCCGAGCTTCCGCCTGCCGGACCTGAGCGACGATCAGAGCCGGGCGGCCGGGATGCTGCGGGAGCCGGTCGAGGCCGGCGGCTTCGCGGTCACGCTGCTCGACGGCGTCACCGGGTCGGGCAAGACGGAAGTCTATTTCGAAGCCGTGGCGGCGGCGCTGGAGAAGGGCCATCAAGTCCTGATCCTGCTGCCCGAGATCGCGCTCACCCATGCCTTCCTCGAACGGTTCCAGGATCGTTTCGGCGCAAGGCCCGCCGAATGGCATTCCGACCTGCCGCCGAGAATGCGTGAGCGCGTTTGGCGGCAAGTCGCCGAAGGCACGGTGCGGGTGGTGGCCGGCGCGCGCTCGGCGCTGTTCCTGCCGTTCCAACAGCTCGGCCTGATCGTCGTCGACGAGGAGCACGACCCCGCCTACAAGCAGGAGGACCGGGTCTTCTACAACGCCCGCGACATGGCGGTGGTGCGCGGCCATATCGGCGGTTTCCCGGTGGTGCTGTCCTCCGCCACGCCCTCGGTGGAAAGCCGGGTCAACGCCGAGCAGGGACGCTACCGGCACGCCATGCTGCCGGCCCGCTTCGCCGAGGCCGCTCTGCCCGACCTCAAGGCGATCGACCTGCGCCGGGCACCGCCGGCGCGAGGCGGCTTCCTGTCGCCGGTGCTGCTGGACGAGATCAGCCGGACGCTTTCGAGGGGCGAGCAGTCGCTGCTCTTCCTCAACCGGCGCGGCTATGCGCCGCTGACGCTCTGCCGGGTGTGCGGTCACCGCTTCGGCTGCCCCGTCTGCTCCGCATGGCTGGTCGAACACCGCTTTCGCGGCCAGCTCGTGTGTCACCACTGCGGTCATACCGAGAAGCGCCCCGAAGCCTGCCCCGAATGCGGCACGTTCGACCATCTGGTGGCGTGCGGACCGGGCGTCGAGCGGATCGCCGAAGAGGTGGTCGCGGCGTTCCCGGAGGCGCGCACCATCGTGCTTTCCTCCGACATCGTCGGCGGTGTACGGCGGCTCAGGCTCGAATTGGAGGCGATCGCCAATGGCGACGCCGACATCGTCATCGGCACGCAGCTCGTCGCCAAGGGGCACAATTTCCCGAACATGACGCTGGTGGGCGTGGTGGACGCCGATCTCGGCCTCGCCAACGGCGATCCGCGCGCCGCCGAGCGCACCTTCCAGCTACTGTCCCAGGTCACCGGCCGCGCCGGCCGCACCGGCAGGAAGAGCCACGGCCTGTTGCAGACCTATCAGCCGGACCATCCCGTCATGCAGGCGATCGTGTCGGGCGATGCGGAACGCTTCTACCAGCGCGAGATCGCCGAGCGCGAGCGCGCCGGGCTGCCGCCGTTCGGCCGGCTGGCCGGTGTCATCGTTTCCGCCGCGACCCGCGCCGAGGCGGAAGGCCATGCGCGCGCGCTGCGGCGAGCGGCGCCAGAGGACGCGGCGATCATGGTGCTGGGGCCGGCCGAGGCGCCGCTGGCCCTGGTCGCCGGCCGCCACCGCTTCCGCCTGCTGATCCACGGTGAACGGCGCACCGACATGCAGGCCTTCATCCGCGCCATGCTGACCGATGGCCCGCGCCCGCGCGGCTCGGTGCGCGTGCAGGTGGACATCGATCCGCAGAGTTTCCTTTGAGTCGCCTTGCCTAAGTCGGTCAAGCGCCGTCAGCTTACCCGCAAATAGCTGGTCATGCCGGCCTTCTGGTGCTCGATGATGTGGCAATGGAACAGCCAGTCGCCGGGATTGTCGGCCACGAGGCCGAGCTGCACGCGCTCGTCGGGCTGGATGAGATAGGTGTCGGAGACCAGCGGGCGCACCGGGCCGGTCGAGGACGACAGCACGGTGAAGCTCAGGCCGTGCAGGTGCATCGGATGGGCGTGCGGCGTCACGTTCTGCATGTCGATGACGTAGCTCCTGCCGAGCTTGAGTTCCGCCAGCGGCGCGGTGGGATCGGGCGTGTCGCCCGTCCACGGCACCTTGTTGATGGCCCAGAAGCTGTAGCCGAGCGAGCCGCAGATCGGATTGCTCGCGGCATGTTCCGCCGTCGCGCTGAGCACCAGCGGGATATGCTCGGCCGACGCCACGTCCGGGGGCAGGACGGGGTTTGGCTCCAGCGCCGGCACGTCGCGCAGATCGCGTTTCAGCGATGTGCCGACCGCGCGGAACGTCGCCAACGTCGCCGGCTTGCTTGGTCGCACGTCGCGCAGGGAAACCACCGCTCCCTCGTCGTCGGGCATGCAGATTGCCAGTTCCATCCTCTGGCCCGGCCCAAGCTGGAGCAGGTCGAGCGGGAAATGCGTCGGCGCCACCGGATTGCCGTCGATGGCAATGACCAGCGCCTGCGCGCCCTCTAGGCGGAAGGAGTGGATGCGGGTGACGTCGGTGATGGCCGTGCGCAACCTGAGCAGGCCGCCGGCCGGCGCGTCGTATTGTGGCTGCACTTTCCAGTTGGCGGTGCGCACCGTGCCGTAGGTGCCGGACTTCGCCGCGTCGCGCGGCCGGAACTGGGCGATGAACTGGGCGTCGTCGCCGAACCGCCAGTCCCTGAGGTTGAGCACGATCTCGGCGTCGAACTGCGGGTCGTCGGGATTCTCCACGACGATGACGCCGGTCAGCCCATGCCCCATCTGGATCAGCGTGTTGCAGTGCGGGTGATACCAGAACGTGCCGGCGTCGGGCGGCGTGAAGGCGTAGTCGAAATGGTCGCCGGTGTAGACATAGGGCTGCACCAGGAACGGCACGCCGTCCATCTTGTTGGGAATGCGCATGCCGTGCCAGTGGATGGTCGTCGGCTCGTCGATGCCATTGACCAGCCGTGCCGCGAAAGGCTCGCCCTTCTTCATGCGCAGCACCGGCGGCATGCCGGAATCGCCCCAGGTGAGCACGTCTCGGGTTGGCACGGGGTCGGTCAGCGCCGCCTGGATCTTCGCTGTCTTGAGGATGCGCGGCTCGGGCGCCGATAGGGCCGTCGCGACGAGGTTGCCGCCGATCCCCAGCCCGAAGGCGCCGGCGGTCGCCGCGGATGCCTTGAGAAGTGACCGGCGCGTTATCGGGGCCATGCGGCGCTCCAGACTGCAATCGATGAGCTCAAATCGATTCCGAGCTTTTAAAGTTGATGAAAAAATTCATCAATGGTTTCGGCCGGGTCGCGCCGTCACATCATGTAGACCCGATGGTTTGGCCGGTGCCGGTTTCTGGCTTGCCGCGCCCTCGGCGTATGGGCCGCCACATGGGTCGCCATATGGAGGCATCGCATGGGTCGCCCTTGACTTCCGCAGGGCGTCATTCTCAATGCACGTGACGCTGTTCGAGGGGATACGCGCAATGGACCTTTCCTTTCCGTGGCCGGTGAGCCAGGGCGAGTGGGCGGCTTTCGGCAGCGCGGCGATCACCGTGCTGTTCGGGCTGATGTTGTTCTTCGCGCCGGGCCTGTGCTTCCGCATCCTGCGCCTGCAGCCCAGGCCCGAAAAGCCGTGGGCGATCGCCGAGGGGAGGGCGCGCATGTCGGGCTTCTATCTCGGCGTCGGCCTGTGCTGCATCCTGCTGGCGCAGCCGCTGCTCTACATGGCCCTCGGCTTCTCCTGGCTGCTCACCGCGTTCGGGCGGATCCTGTCGATGATGTCGGACGGCGCCAACACGCCTTTCAACTGGGCGTCGGTCGTGGTCGAACTGGTGCTGGCGGCGCTGCCGCTGGCCTTCGCCTTCGGCTTCCTGCCCTGAAAGACAGGACGGCGCGCCGGCACAGCGCCGTCTTTTTCCACGGATGCGACAATCCTTCCCGAAAACCGCTTCCGGCGTGCATTGCGGTCGGCAAAGCCCTGTGCTAGACGGCAGGCGACTTTCGGCCGGGGGATGCGGAAGCCGCACCCTTGAGCTTGAATAAAATTTAGCAAGGTCAAAGATTTAGCCAGAGTTTTCACTCGCGCCAACAATCTGCGGCCTGTCAATTGAGAGAAAAGACGGACCGTGGCCCAGTCCTCCTCACCAATATCCGGTGTCGCAGAACGCTATGCCAGTTCGCTGTTCGAACTGGCGCGCGAGGAAAAATCCATCGCCAAGGTCGAATCCGACCTGAACTCGTTCCAGTCCATGCTCGAGTCGAGCCCGGACCTGCAGCGTCTCATCAAGAGCCCGGTCTTCTCCGCCGAGGAGCAGGAAAAGGCGATCGGAGCGATCGTCGCCAAGGCGGGCATCAAGGGACTGGCCGGCAACTTCCTGCGCGTCGCCGCCGCCAACCGCCGTCTGTTCGCGGTGCCGGGCATGATCGAGGCGTTCCGCCGCATCGCCGCCGCAGCGCGCGGCGAGGCTTCCGCGGAGGTTACTTCGGCCCATACGCTGTCGGCGGCGCAGCAGACGGAACTCAAGGCGGCGCTCAAGAGCGTGGCCGGCAAGGACGTCTCGCTCGCGGTCACCGTCGATCCCTCGCTGCTCGGCGGCCTGGTGGTCAAGATGGGCTCGCGCCAGATCGACACGTCGCTCAAGACAAAACTCAATTCGCTCAAGCTTGCACTGAAAGAGGTCGGCTGATGGACATTCGCGCCGCAGAAATCTCCGCGATCCTGAAGGATCAGATCAAGAATTTCGGCAGGGAGGCCGAGGTCTCCGAGGTCGGCCAGGTGCTGTCCGTCGGTGACGGCATCGCCCGCGTCTACGGCCTCGACAACGTCCAGGCCGGCGAGATGGTCGAGTTCCCCGGCGGCATCCGCGGCATGGCGCTCAACCTCGAGGCCGACAACGTCGGCGTCGTCATCTTCGGCGCCGACCGCGACATCAAGGAAGGCGACACCGTCAAGCGCACCGGCGCGATCGTCGACACGCCGGTCGGCCCCGGCCTGCTCGGTCGCGTCGTCGACGCGCTCGGCAACCCGATCGACGGCAAGGGCCCGATCAAGGCCACCGAGCGCCGCCGCGTCGACGTCAAGGCGCCCGGCATCATCCCGCGCAAGTCGGTGCACGAGCCGATGTCGACCGGCCTCAAGGCCATCGACGCGCTGATCCCGGTCGGCCGCGGCCAGCGCGAACTGGTCATCGGCGACCGCCAGACCGGCAAGACCGCCATCGTCCTCGACACGATGCTGAACCAGAAGTCGGTGCACGAGACCGGCCCCGAGAGCGAGAAGCTCTACTGCGTCTACGTCGCCGTCGGCCAGAAGCGCTCCACCGTGGCGCAGTTCGTCAAGGTGCTGGAGGAGCGCGGCGCGCTCGACTATTCCATCATCGTCGCGGCTACCGCGTCCGATCCGGCGCCGATGCAGTTCCTGGCGCCGTTCACCGCCTGCACGATGGGCGAGTATTTCCGCGACAACGGCCAGCACGCGCTGATCTCCTACGACGATCTGTCCAAGCAGGCCGTCGCCTATCGCCAGATGTCGCTGCTGCTGCGCCGCCCGCCGGGACGCGAAGCCTATCCGGGCGACGTCTTCTACCTGCATTCGCGCCTGCTGGAGCGCGCCGCCAAGCTCAACGACGACAACGGCAACGGCTCGCTGACGGCGCTGCCGATCATCGAGACGCAGGCCAACGACGTGTCGGCCTACATCCCGACCAACGTGATCTCGATCACCGACGGCCAGATCTTCCTCGAGACCAATCTGTTCTTCCAGGGCATCCGCCCGGCGGTGAACGTCGGCCTGTCGGTGTCGCGCGTCGGCTCGTCGGCGCAGGTCAAGGCGATGAAGCAGGTCGCCGGCTCGATCAAGGGCGAACTCGCGCAGTACCGCGAGATGGCGGCCTTCGCGCAGTTCGGTTCCGACCTGGATGCAGCCACCCAGCGTCTGCTCAATCGCGGCGCGCGCCTGACGGAGCTTCTGAAGCAGCCGCAGTTCTCGCCGCTCAAGACGGAAGAGCAGGTCGCGGTGATCTTCGCCGGAACGCAGGGCTATCTCGACAAGCTCGCGCTCAACCAGGTCCAGCCGTTCGAAGAAGGGCTGCTGGCCCATATGCGCTCGACCGGCAAGGCGGTGCTCGACGCCATCCGCAAGGAAAAGGCGCTGTCTGACGATCTGCGGGCCAAGCTGAAGGCGGAGATCGACACCTTCGCCAAGACCTTCGCGTAAGGCGACTGAAGACGGGACGGGCCTCGAAGCATGGCTTCACTCAAAGACCTTCGTAACCGCATCGCCTCGGTCAAGGCGACGCAGAAGATCACCAAGGCGATGCAGATGGTCGCCGCGGCGAAGCTGCGCCGCGCGCAGGAAGCCGCCGAGGCCGCGCGTCCCTATTCGGACCGCATGGCGGCGGTGCTGGCCAACATCACCCAGGCCGTCGGCTCGGGTGGCGAGGCTCCGGCGCTGATGACCGGCACCGGCAAGGAGGACACGCATCTGCTGGTCGTCTGCACCGCCGAGCGCGGCCTGTGCGGCGGCTTCAATTCGGCCATCGCCCGCCTGGCGCGCGAGCACACGCGCCGGCTGCTCGCCGAGGGCAAGTCGGTGAAGATCATCTGCGTCGGCAAGAAGGGTTACGACATCCTGCGCCGCGACTATAGCCAGCTCATCATCGACCGCGTCGATCTGCGGGAAGTGCGTACGCTCGGCTTCGTCAATGCGGACGCCATCGCCAAGAAGGTGATCGGCCTGTTCAACGAGGGCGGTTTCGACGTCTGCACGCTGTTCTATTCGCAGTTCAAGTCGGTGATCTCCCAGATCCCGACCGCGCAGCAGATCATTCCGGCCGCCGCGCCCGCCGCCGGCGAGGAATCGGCTGCCGGCAGTGCCGTCTACGAATACGAGCCGGAGCCGGGCGAGATCCTGTCCGACCTCATCCCGCGCAACATTTCGGTGCAGATCTTCAAGGCGCTGCTCGAAAACGCCGCCGGCGAAATGGGCGCCAAGATGAGCGCCATGGACAACGCCACGCGCAACGCCGGCGACATGATCAACCGGCTGTCGATCACCTACAACCGGCAGCGCCAGGCGCAGATCACCAAGGAACTCATCGAAATCATTTCGGGCGCCGAGGCGCTCTAGGCAGGCGGCGCGGGCGGTTCGCCGCGCGCACCATGCAAGCAAAAGGACGAAAAAGGGTAGAGACGATGGCGAAAGCAGCGACCCCGAAGACCACAGCCGCGAAGGCGGCGGCCTCGAAGACCACCGCAAAGCCAGCCGCAGCGAAGGCGTCGCCCAAGGCCATGGCAAAGGCTCCCGCAGCCGCCAAGGCCAAGAGCGCCGCGGCGAAGGAAGCGGCCAAGCTGGTTGCGGAAGGCAAGCCCGGCAAGGTCGAGACGCGCGGCGCGACGGCGAGCTACAATCTCGCCAAGGGGCCGAAGGGCAAGGTGCGCCAGGTCATCGGCGCCGTCGTCGACGTGCAGTTCGACGATCACCTGCCGGCGATCCTGAACGCGCTGGAGACCGTCAATGTCGGCAACCGCCTGGTGCTCGAGGTCGCCCAGCATCTCGGCGAGAACACCGTGCGCTGCATCGCCATGGACTCCACCGAAGGCCTGGTGCGCGGCCAGGACGTCGCCGACACCGGCGCGCCGATCTCGGTGCCGGTCGGCCCCGGCATGCTCGGCCGCATCATCAACGTGATCGGCGAGCCGGTCGACGAGGCCGGCCCGGTCACCGCCGTCGAAAGGCGCGCCATCCACCAGCCGGCTCCGGAATATGTCGATCAATCGACCGAGGCGCAGATCCTCGTCACCGGCATCAAGGTCCTCGACCTGCTGGCTCCTTACGCCCGCGGCGGCAAGATCGGCCTGTTCGGCGGCGCAGGCGTCGGCAAGACGGTGCTGATCCAGGAACTGATCAACAACGTCGCCAAGGCGCATGGCGGCTTCTCGGTGTTCGCCGGCGTCGGCGAGCGCACCCGCGAGGGCAACGACCTCTATCACGAGTTCATCGAATCCGGCGTCAACAAGAAAGGCGGCGGCGAGGGCTCGAAGGCCGCGCTCGTGTACGGCCAGATGAACGAGCCGCCGGGCGCCCGCGCCCGCGTCGCGCTGACCGGCCTGACCGTCGCCGAATATTTCCGCGACCAGGGCCAGGACGTGCTGTTCTTCGTCGACAACATCTTCCGCTTCACCCAGGCTGGTTCGGAAGTGTCGGCGCTGCTCGGCCGCATCCCGTCCGCGGTGGGCTACCAGCCGACGCTGGCCACCGACATGGGCGCGCTGCAGGAGCGCATCACCACCACCACCAAGGGTTCGATCACCTCGGTGCAGGCGATCTACGTGCCCGCCGACGACCTGACCGACCCGGCGCCGGCGACCTCGTTCGCCCACCTGGACGCCACCACGGTGCTCAACCGCGCGATCTCCGAGAAGGGCATCTATCCGGCGGTAGATCCGCTGGACTCGACCTCGCGCATGCTCGACCCGCTGATCGTCGGCGACGAGCACTACCAGGTGGCGCGCCAGGTGCAGTCGATCCTGCAGCGCTACAAGTCGCTGCAGGACATCATCGCGATCCTCGGCATGGACGAGCTTTCCGAAGAGGACAAGCAGACCGTCGCCCGCGCCCGCAAGATCGAGCGCTTCCTGTCGCAGCCGTTCTTCGTCGCCGAAGTGTTCACCGGCGCGCCAGGCAAGCTGGTCGACCTCGCCGACACGATCAAGGGCTTCAAGGGCCTGTGCAACGGCGAGTACGACCACCTGCCGGAAGCCGCCTTCTACATGGTCGGCAACATCGACGAGGCGGTCGAGAAGGCGCAGAAGCTGGCGGCGGAAGCAGCGTAAGAGCGGTAGTCGCCAAATCGGCAGTCGGAAAAGGGAGTGGGCAGCGGAGTCAGGTACGAACGGCGGGCAGGTTTTTCGACTGCCGATTGCCGACTACCGACTGCCTAGTTTTAGATGGCTCAATCCTTCAAGTTCGAACTCGTCTCGCCGGAGCGGCTTCTGGTTTCGGAAGACGTCGAATCCGTCGTCATTCCCGGTGCCGAGGGCGAAATGACGGTCATGGCCGAGCACGCGCCGGTCATGACGACGGTCAAGCCGGGAGTCGTGACGGTCAAGCCCGCGTCGGGCAGCGAGGAGCGCTACGTGGTGTTCGGCGGGTTCGCCGATATCCTGCCGTCGGGCTGCACGCTGCTTGCCGAATCGGCGACGCATGTCAACGACATCGACCGCGACGAGATCCAGCGCCGCATCCAGGAGGCGAAGGAAGACGTCGCCGACGCCAAGGACGACGAGACGCGCACCAAAGCCGAGTCCTTCCTGCATCAGCTCACCACGCTGGAAGGTGCGATCCTGCCCGCATAAGCGGCGGATCGAAACAGAAACACGGAAGCCGGGCACCGCCCGGCTTTTTGTTTGTCGGGACGCTATCTGCGCGGTCAAGGAGGGCGCTGCGGTTCCCCTCCCCCTTGCGGGGAGGGTTGCAGGCCGCAGGCCTGACGGGAGGGGTAACCTCAACCGCTTCAACGTAAAGAAATGACGTCGCGCTCCATGGCCGGCTACCCCTCCCGACCCGCTCCGCGGGCCCCCCTCCCCGCGAGGGGGAGGGGGATGGCAGTGCTCTCCGCCCTGCCGCTTTCGCTCGACCGCAACGTCGCCGCGATCAGGCCGTGCACCTTGAGCGCCTCGCGGCCGGAGACGGCCGGCTCGCGGTCGCGTTCGATCGCGTCGAGGAAATCGGCGAGCACGGCGCGGTGATGATGGTGCGGGAAGGCCATCGGGTCGGCGCCGGTCCCGCCGCCTTCGGCGTCGTCGGTCAGGTCGACCGCCGTGCCGTCGTGGAAGTGGGCGGCGAGCGCAGTGCCGACAAGCGTGGCGGTACCCTTGGTGCCGATGATGTCGATCTGATCCGGCAGGCCGGGATAGGCTGCGGTGGTGGCCATGATCGTGCCGATGGCGCCGTTTTCCCAACGGCCGGCCGCGGCTGCGATATCCTCCGTTTCCATACGGTGCACCGGGCTGGTGACGGCATAGGAGAAGACTTGCGCCGGTGCGCCGGCCAGCGAGATCAGCAGGTCGAGCGTGTGGATGCCTTGCGTCAAGAGCACGCCGCCGCCGTCGCGCGCCAGGGTGCCGCGCCCGGGCTGGTCGTAGTAGCTCTGGGGCCGCCAGTTCATCAGTCGCGCCGAGGCCGAGACGATCGTGCCCAGCCGACCCTCTTCGATCAGTCGCCGCAGGGCGACGCCGACCGGCCGGAACCGGTGCTGCAGCACGACACCGAGTTTTATTCCGGCGCGCTCGGCCGTTTCCACCAGTTCGGCGGAGCGCTGGAAACTGATTTCCAGCGGCTTTTCCAGAAGCACATGCTTGCCGGCTTCGGCCGCACGGCGCACCAGGTCGAGATGGGTATTGGGCGGCGTCAGGATCATCACGGCATCGATGGTCCTGTCGGCGAAGATGGCGTCGAGATCGTCGTCGACGGGCAGGCCGTAGGTGTCGGCGAAGGCCCTGCGCCTGGCCTCGGTCGGGCTGTAGCAGGCGGCGACCTCGACCCGGTCGGAGAGGTCTGTCAGGCTTTTCGCATGGGGGGCGACGGCCATGCCGAGACCGATGACGGCAATGCGGGTCTTCGTCATGGCTCCATTCCCGGTCGTTCGAGCGCGCGCATGACGCCGCGCAGTTCGGCCAGCCCCTTCAGCCGGCCGATCCATGTGTAGCCGGGGCTCTTGCCGTGGCCGACATCGTCGATCAGCGCATGGCCGTGATCGGAGCGCATGGGGATTTCCCGATCGGCGCGGCCAGCTGCCTTGCGGCGGTGTTCCTCGTCGAGCAGCGCCGACACCACGGCGACCATGTCGGTATCGCCGTCGAGATGCTCGGCTTCGTAGAACGAGCCGTCCGGCTCGCGACTTGTGTTGCGCAGATGGGCGAAATGGATGCGGCCGGCGAATTCCTTCGCCATCGCCGGCAGGTCGTTATGGGCGCCTGCGCCGTAGGAACCCGTACATAGCGTCAGGCCGTTCGCCGGCGACTCCTGCGCGGCGAGGATGGCGCGGGCATCTCCGGCACTGGAGACCACGCGCGGCAGGCCGAACAGCGGGAATGGCGGGTCGTCGGGATGGATCGCCAGACGCACGCCCGCCTCCTCGGCGGCCGGCACGATCTCGGCCAGGAAGGAAAGAAGGTTCTGGCGCAGGCCGTCAGCCGTCAGGTCGCGATAGCGGTCCAGCGCGCGGCGGAAGCTCGCCCGGTCGAAGACGAATTCGCGTGCCGGCACCCAGCCGATCAGGTTCTTCTCCAGCCGCGCCTGGTCGCCTTCGCTCATGACGGTGAGACGCCGGCGGGCGGCCTCGATGCGCTCGGCCGGATGGTCCGCCTCGGCGCCGGGCCGTTCGAGCACCAGGACGTCGTAGGCGCAGAACTCGACGATATCGAAGCGCAGGGCCGTGCCGCCGCGCGGCAGAGGCCAGTCGAGATCGGTGCGCGTCCAGTCGGTGATGGCCATGAAATTGTAGCACACCGTCGAGACACCGGCCGCGCCGAGCGCCCGCAGCGAGGCCTTGTAGTTGTCGATCAGCGCGCGGAAATCGCCGGTGCGGGTCTTGATGTCCTCATGCACGATGACGCTTTCGACCACGTCCCAGTTCATGCCCGCCGCCTCGATCTCCGCTTTGCGGGCGGCAATCTCGTCGGCCGGCCAGGCGCGGCCGTCGTTCAGGTGGTGCAGGGCGGTGACGATGCCGTCGGCGCCTGCCTGCCTGGCATGGGCGAGGGTGACGGGATCGTCCGGGCCGAACCAACGCCAGGTCTGCTTCATTCTGTCGTCCCGGCTTGCTGGAGTGTGCAGAAGGCGGCAGCCGGGCCGCCGGCGCGCAAGGAGGAGAGGTGGCTGGCCACCGATCGCATCAAGGCGTCGCGGTGCGGACTGGCGGCGGCAAATCCCGTCAGGTCGAAGACGGCGCGGACCGCCGCGTCGGGCGCAAGCGTCCTTGTCGCGGCCGCGCCAAGGGCCTCGTCGAGCGGATCGGTGAAATGGCGGTCGGGCAGGGACCGGCCGCGCGCCTCGCAGGCGGCGATCCAGGCGGCGAACGCGAGCGCCAGGTGATCTGCCGGCCTGCCCGCCTCGAGGGCGGCCAGCGCGGAATTGACGATGCGCTGCGGCAGCTTCTGGCTGCCGTCATTGGCGATCTGCGCGGTACGGTGGGCGAGCGCCGGATTGGAAAAGCGCTCGGCAAGCTCGGTCGTATAGCGCCGGGTGTCGAGACCCGCGTCCCCCGGCAGGCTCGGGATCGCCTCGGACCAGAGTCCGTCCACGAAACGGCGGATCGCCGGATCGCCGAAGGCGCGGTCGACCGTCTCGTGGCCGGCCAGCAGGCCGAGATAGGCGATGGCCGAATGGGCGCCGTTGAGCAGGCGCAGCTTCATGTCCTCGTAGGGGCCGACATCGTCCACCATGGTGGCGCCGACTTTTTCCCAGGCCGGCCGGCCCATCGGAAAATTGTCCTCCACCACCCACTGGCAGAAGGGCTCCGTCATCACCGGCCAGGCGTCCTCGACGCCGAGGCTTTGCGCCACGCGGGCGCGGTCGGCATCGGTGGTGGCCGGCACGATGCGGTCGACCATGGTCGACGGGAAGGCGACGTCCTGCTTGACGTGCCGGGCCAGGTCGGCATCGCGCAAGCCGGCGAATTCGATCATGAGCCGGCGCACGGTCGCGCCGTTGGCTGGCAGGTTGTCGCAGGTGAGCACAGTGAAGGGCTGCGTGCCCGAAGCGCGGCGGCGCGCCAGTGCCTCGACCAGGAAGCCATGCACGGTGCGCGGTGCATCGGGATTCGCGAGGTCGTGGGCGATGTCGGAATGCGCGGCATCGAGCGATCCGTCGGCGGCGCGCAGATAGGCTTTTTCGGTGACGGTCAGGGTGACGATGCGGGTGCGCGGATCGGAGAGCGCGTCGAGCAGCGCCGACGGGTTCTCCGGCGCAACCAGCAGCGACAGGATCGAGCCGACGATCCGCAACCGCTCGCCGCCGCCGCTTCTTACGGCAAGCGTGTAGAGCCCGTCCTGAGGCGCCAGGGCGTCGCGCGTGCCGGAGCTGCGCAGCGATGCGCCGACGATGCCCCAGCCAGTTTCTCCCGCCGCCAGGCAGTCATCGACATAGACGGCCTGGTGGGCGCGCTGAAAGGCGCCGACGCCGAGATGGACGATGCCGGGCGTAACAGTGCGGCGCTCATATCCCGGCACGGCGATTTCGGCCGGCAGCGCGGCAAGGGCCGCATCGGACAGGCGGCCGCCGGGCGGCGTCGCGCGACGGTCTGAAGATGATGGCATTGTTGCTTCCGAGATTCCTCCACTGACCGGTTTCCTACACCGGGGCGCATCGACGGACAAGACAAGTCATCATACAACAGTCTAATTTTTGTATGTTGACATTATTTCATCTCGTCCCTACCGATAGCGCCCGGGAGGAGTTCGAAGCTTTATGAGCGCATTGACGCATCCGGATCGCCTGTTCCCCGCCGAGGACCGAATGCGTTCGGTCGCCCGCGCCCTCTATGAGGGCGTGAAGGGGCTGCCGATCGTCAGTCCGCACGGCCATACCGACCCGCGCTGGTACGCGCTTGACGAACCCTTCTCCGATCCTTCGCAACTCTTGATCGTGCCGGACCATTACATCTTCCGGATGCTGTTCTCGCAGGGCGTGCGGCTCGAGGATCTCGGCGTGCCGACGCTGGACGGTTCGCCGGTCGAGACGGACGGCCGAAAAATCTGGCACCTGTTCGCCGAAAACTACTATCTGTTTCGCGGCACGCCGACGCGGCTGTGGCTCGATCACGTCTTTTCCGATCTGTTCGGGCTGGACGATTTGCTGACGCCGGAAAACGCCGACCGCTTCTACGATACGATCGCCGAAAAGCTGCAGGGGGACGATTACCGCCCGCGCGCGCTGTTCGAGCGTTTCAACATCGAGGTCATCGCGACTACCGAAGGGGCGCTCGACGATCTGCGCTGGCACCGTATGATCCGCGACAGCGGCTGGAGCGGCCGGGTCGTCACCGCCTACCGGCCGGACGCCGTGGTCGATCCCGATTTCCAGGGGTTTTCCGGCAATCTCGACCGATTTGGCGAGATCACCGGCTGCGACACCGGCACATGGTCCGGCTATCTCGACGCGCACCGCAGGCGCCGCGCTTTCTTCAAGGAACATGGCGCGACCTCGTCCGACCACGGTCACGCCACGGCGGAAACGGCCAACCTGTCGGACGCGGCCGCCGGGGAATTGTTCAATCGCATCCGCAGCGGCTCGGAGGACGAGCGCGAGCGGCGGCTGTTCCGGGCGCAGATGCTGACGGAAATGGCCAAGATGAGCCTCGACGACGGGCTTGTCCTGCAGATCCATCCCGGCTCCTGGCGCAACCATGCGCCGGCCGTGATGCGGAAATTCGGCCGCGACAAGGGCTTCGACATCCCCACCCGCACCGACTATGTGAGCGCGCTCAAGCCGCTGCTCGATTGCGTGGGCACGGAACCCGGCCTCTCCGTCGTCCTGTTCACGCTGGACGAGACCAGCTATGCGCGCGAATTGGCGCCGCTGGCTGGCGTCTATCCGGCGCTCAGGCTGGGTCCCGCCTGGTGGTTCCACGACAGCCCGGAGGGCATGCGCCGTTTCCGCGAGATGACGACGGAGACGGCCGGCTTCTACAACACCGTCGGCTTCAACGACGACACCCGCGCCTTTCCGTCCATTCCGGCTCGTCACGACGTGGCGCGCCGGGTCGATTGCGCCTTCCTCGCCCGCCTCGTCGCCGAGCATCGCCTCGGCGAGGACGAGGCGCACGAGGTGGCGCGCGAACTGGCCTATGCGCTTGCCAAAAAGGCGTATCGGCTCTGACAGGGCGGTTCGCCGCCGAAGCATCCAAGGGAGGAGAACCAGATGATGCATTTTTCCAAACTGGCGACGGCCGCTTTTGCCGCCGCGTCGCTGATGATCGGTGCGGCGCAAGCCGCCGATACCACCGTGCTGCGCGCCGCCGATACCCATCCGGACGGCTACCCGACCGTCGAGGCGGTCAAGTATTTCGGTGAACTCCTGAAGGAACGGACCGACGGCCGCTACTCGGTCGAGGTGTTCCATTCCTCGCAGCTCGGCGAGGAGGCCGACACGGTCGAGCAGGTGCGCGCCGGCGTCATCGACATCAACCGCACCTCGCTCGGTCCGTGGAACAACCTGATTCCGGAAACCACGATCCCCTCGCTGCCCTACATCTTCCGCTCGGTCGAGCACGCCCGCAAGGTGATGAACGGACCGATCGGCGACGAGATCCTGGCGGCCTTCGAACCCTACGGCGTGGTCGGTCTCGCCTTCTATGACGGCGGCGCCCGTTCCTTCTACAACACCAAGAAGCCGATCCAGTCGATGGCCGACCTCAAGGGCATGAAGTTCCGCGTTATGCAGTCCGACATCTTCGTCGACATGGTGGCCGCGCTCGGCGCCACGGCGACGCCGATGCCCTATGGCGAAGTCTATTCCGGCCTCGAAACGGGCGTCATCGATGGGGCCGAGAACAACTTCCCCTCCTTCGACACCGCCAAGCATGCGGAAGTCGCGAAATACTTCTCGCTCGACGAGCACCTGATCGTGCCGGAAGTGCTGGTCATGGCCAAGACCACCTGGGACAAGCTCTCTCCCGAAGACCAGGCGATCGTCAAGCAGGCGGCCAAGGACAGCGTCGCCAAGCAGTACGAGCTGTGGGACGCGCAGGTGGCTAAGTCGCGTAAAGTGGTCGAAGGCGAGGGCGTCAAGATCAGCGAGCCGGACAAGCAGGCCTTCATCGACGCCATGAAGCCGGTCTACGACAAGTGGGTCCAGGACCCCAAGCTCAAGGACATGGTCGCCCGCATCCAGGCGACGAAGTGACGAGCGGTCGGGAGCGGCTTCGGCCGCTCCCGATTCCAGCTTAGGATCGGGAGGATCGCAATGGATGCGAGAGGCATTACCATGGAGCCGCTGGCCGACCGGCCGGCTCTCCTCAAGGCGAGCCGGCTGTTTTCGGCATTGAGCACCGCGTCGCTCTACATTGCCGGCGCCGGGCTGGTGGCGATGACGGCAATTGTCGCCTGGCAGGTGTTCTGCCGCTACGTGCTCAACTGGTCGAATTCTTGGACCGAAATCACCGCTGTGCTGCTGATGAGCTGGTTCATCATCCTTGGCGCTGCGGTCGGCGTGCGCGAGAACTACCATCTCGGTTTCGACGTGCTGCTCTACGTGCTGCCGAAGGGCAGCAAGAAGTGGCTGCGCACCGTCTCCGATGCGCTGGTGGCCGCTTTCGCAGTCGGCATGATCTATTACGGCTGCCAGCTCGTCGCGCTCGGCTGGCGGGCGCGGCTGCCCGCGTTGGGCATCCCCGAAGGGTTGAAATATCTGCCGCTGATCGGCGGCGGCGCGCTGATCGTGCTGTTTTGCGTCGAGCGCGTGGTGCTGCGTTTCGCCGGCGTCGACGTCGATCGCGACCTGCACGACGAGGACGAAGTTTCAGAGATCGGCGAGGCCGAACTCGACCGGCTGAAGGAAGCTTGAGATGGCGCTCTGGATCCTGTTCGGCGTCTTTGCGGTGCTGATGTGCATCGGCATGCCGATCGCCTTCTGCCTCGGCATCGCAAGCTTCGCCACTATCCTCTATATGGGCCTGCCGCCGCTGGTCATCTTCCAGCAGATGAATTCCGGCATGAGCGTGTTCACGCTGCTGGCCATCCCTTTCTTCATCTATGCCGGCGACCTGATGGTGCGTGGTGGTATCGCCAGTCGCATCGTCGCCTTCGCGGGCTCGATGATCGGCCATCTTCGCGGTGGCCTGGGACAGGTCAACATCGCCGCAGCGACGCTGTTCGGCGGCATTTCCGGCTCGGCGGTCGCGGAGACGGCGGCGGTCGGCGGGCTGATGATCCCGCAGATGAAGGCGCGCGGCTACGGCGCCGACTACGCCGTCAACGTCACCTCGATGGCGGCTCTGATCGCGCTGCTCCTGCCGCCCTCGTCGAACATGATCATCTATTCGATCGCCGGCGGCGGCCGGATCTCCATCGCCGACTTGTTCACGGCCGGCATCCTGCCCGGACTGCTGCTTGCCGTGTCGCTGATGGTCACGGCCTATATCGTGGCGCGCAAGCGGGGCTATCCGACCGAGCCGTTTCCCGGTTTCGCCACCGTCGGCAGGCTCGGCCTGATCTCCATACCGGGCCTGCTGCTGATCGCCATCATCTTCGGCGGCGTCCGCTCCGGCGTCTTCACCGCGACCGAAAGCTCCTGCATCGCGGTGCTCTACGCCATCCTCGTCACGCTCACCATCTACCGTTCGATGGACTGGCGCGACTTCGTCCACGCCACTTTGGGTGCGGTGCGGACCACGGCGATGGTGCTGCTGATCATCGGCACGGCGGCGTCCTTCAGCTGGCTGATGGCCTACCTCAAGGTGCCGGCGACGCTGATCGAGGGCATGAACATGATCTCGACCGATCCGCTGGTCGTGCTGCTCTTGCTCAACGTCCTCATGCTGTTCCTCGGCACCTTCATGGACATGGGGCCGATGATCATCATCTGTACGCCGATCTTCCTGCCGCTGGTCACGCATTACGGCGTCGATCCGGTGCATTTCGGCGTCATCGTCATCCTCAACCTCGGCATCGGCCTCAACACGCCGCCGGTCGGCACGGTGCAGTTCGTCGCCTGCGCGGTCGGCAAGATCACGGTGTGGGAATCGATGCGCTCGATCTGGCCCTTCTATGCCGCCGGCATCGTCGTATTGGGCCTGGTCACCTATATTCCGGCGATCTCGCTCTGGCTGCCGAGCGTGTTCAAATAGGGGGTGATGATGGCGTCGGACACAGCAATCGGGTCGAAGGTCGAGCGCAAGCCGAAGCTTTCGGAAACGGTTGTGGCCGCCATCCGCAAGCAGCTCGTTGCCGGCGAGATCCAGCCCGGCCACAAGCTGCCGACTGAAGAGAAGCTGACCGAGACCTTCGGCGTTTCGCGCACGGTGATCCGCGAGGCGCTGGCGAACCTCGCCGCCGACGGGCTGGTCGAGTCGCGCCAGGGGGCCGGCGTGTTCGTGCGCGACCATCCGGCGCTGACGCTGGGGGCGCTCAGCCAGGAGATCAGCAAGGTCAGCCAGGCGATCAACGTGCTGGAAGTTCGCATGGGGATCGAGGTGGAGGCGTCCGGGCTTGCCGCGGTGCGGCGCAACGCCGCCCAGGCGGCGCGCATCCAGGAGGCCTTCTTCGAGTTCGAGCGCCTGCTGAAGCTCGGCGAGCCGACCGGCAAGGCGGACTTCGCCTTCCACCGGGAGATCGCCGCAGCCACGAACAATTCGCTCTATGTCGAGATGCTCGATGCGCTCGGCGATCGCACGATTCCCTGCGATCGCACTTCCCCCTGGTATTCGATCGAGGTGCTTTCGGCGGACTATCTCACCAAGCTGCAGCGCGAGCACCTTCTGGTGCTGAAGGCGATTTCGGACGGCGACGCGCCGGCCGCGCGCGAAGCGATGCGGACGCATCTGGTCGCCGCGCAGGCACGCTACAGCGACCGGCTCGTCGGCCAGCAGGCCGACTATCTCGCCGGCATCCGGCGCTGATCCATCACGACAGGAGACTATGCCGACATGGCTTTCGAGACCGAGTATTCCACGCGTTTTGCCGTCGATCCCGCCGCTGCCGCGGCCATGGGCACCGACGAGCTTCGGCATCACTTCCATGTCGCGGGCCTGTTCGAACCGGGCAGGATCAGTCTGACCTACACCCATTACGATCGCATGATCGTCGGCGGCGCGATGCCCGGCAACGAGGCGCTTATGCTTGAGGCGATCAAGCCGACGGGGACGAAGCGGTTCCTCGACCGGCGCGAGATGATCGCCGTCAACATCGGCGGCGCGGGCAGCGTGGAAGCCGGCAGCGAGACATACGAAATGGCCACGCGCGACATGCTTTATCTCGGCATGGGAACCGATCCGGTTTCCTTCGCGTCGTCCAATGCGGGCGAGCCGGCGAAATTCTATCTGTTGAGCGCGCCGGCGCATCGGGAGCATCCGAACCGGCTGATCCGCATCGGCGACGCCAAGCGCATCGACCTCGGCAGCCAGGCGACTTCCAACGAGCGCTCGATCTTCCAGTTCAGCGCGGCCGTCGAAACCTGCCAGCTCGTCGTCGGCATGACGCAGCTCGCGCCGGGCTCGGTGTGGAACACCATGCCGGCGCATGTGCACGACCGGCGCATGGAGGCCTATCTCTATTTCGACCTCGCCGAGACGGCGCGTGTCTTCCACTTCATGGGCGAGCCGGACGAGACCCGCCATATCGTCATGCAGAACGAGGAGGCGGTGATCTCGCCGCCCTGGTCGATCCATTCGGGCGCCGGCATGTCCAACTACGCCTTCATCTGGGCGATGGCCGGCGACAATGTCGACTACACCGACGTCGATCCCGTGCCGGTCGAGGAGTTGCGGTGAGCGATCTCTCGGCGTTCAGCCTGGCAGGCCGGCGCGTCCTCGTCACCGGCGCCAACACCGGCATCGGCCGGGGCATCGCCGTGTCGGTCTCCCGCGCGGGCGCAGACGTGGTCGGCGCCGGACGCTCGGCGATGGACGAGACGGCGGCGCAGATAGAGGCTGCGGGCGGCGGCCGCTTCGAAGCGGCCTCCTGCGACCTGTCGGACAAGGCGACCGCGCAGGCGATGCTCGACCAGGTCTGGGCTGCCGGGCCGCTGGACGGTCTGGTCAACAATGCCGGCGTCATCCGCCGCGCCGACGCCGTCGATTTCACCGAAGCCGACTGGGACGAGGTGATGGAGGTCAACCTGAAGTCGCTGTTCTTTCTCAGTCAGGCCTTCGGCCGCAAGGCGCTGGAAGAAGGGCGCAGGGGAAAGATCATCAACATCGCCTCGATGCTGTCGTTCCAGGGCGGCATAAGGGTCGCGTCCTACACGGCCTCCAAGCATGGCGTGCTCGGCCTCACCCGACTGCTCGCCTGCGAATGGGCGGCGAAGGGGATCAACGTCAACGCCATCGCGCCCGGCTATATCGAGACCAGCAACACTGAGGCGCTGCGCGCCGACGCCGAGCGCAGCGCGGCGATCCTGTCGCGCATTCCGGCCGGCCGGTGGGGCGAGCCGGGTGATATCGGCGACGCGGCGGTGTTCCTGCTCGCCAGGGCCTCCGATTACATGCACGGCGCCTGCATTCCGGTCGACGGCGGCTGGCTGGCGCGATGAGGAGTGACGATTCATGAACCCAGCAGATGTTTTCACGCATGCTGCGACGGTCGCCTGGATGACCACGGCCGACGGCAACAAGCGCAGGGTGCTTGTGCATACCGACGAGTTGATGGTCGTCGAGTTCGCGTTCGAGAAGGGTGCCGTGGGCGTGCTGCATTCCCACCAGCACGTGCAGGCGAGCTATGTCGCCGAGGGCCGCTTCGAGGTCACGATCGACGGCAGGACTGAAACCCTGGAGGAGGGCGACTCCTTCATTGTGCCGTCCAACCTCGTCCACGGCGTCAAGGCGCTGGAGGCCGGGCGCCTGGTGGACTCCTTCACGCCGCACCGCGCCGATTTCCTCGGCTGAGGTTACAAGCTCAGGGCGAGTACGCTTCGTGCTCTACCCCCACCCCTAACCCCTCCCCCTTGCGGGGAGGGGTTAGGGGTGGGGGTACTGCTGCAGCACAAACGATAACCGCATCGCGACCGAGAGACGAGCGCGGCAACGCCGAAGGTCGGTGTCCGGAGCTCCGGCCATTGTCGCAAAACATTTGAAGCAGTTTCACCGCCGCAGGCGTGGCGCGCGATCGCGAAGCCGCCTACACGCAAAGGCTGCGAACGAGATACTGCGCGTCCGACCGGAGGAGGGGGGCGTGGCAGGCTCCCGCCCGGTGGGCGGAGCAAGACCCCGGAGCGTTCGCGAACGGGAGGAAAATCATGTTTGAACGCTTCTTCAGGCTCGCCGAGAACGGTACCAGCGTGCGCACCGAACTGATCGCGGGCCTGACGACATTTTTGACGATGTCCTACATCATCTTCGTCAACCCCGAGATCCTGTCCACCACCGGCATGGACCGCGACGCGGTCTTCGTGGCCACCTGCATCGCGGCCGCGCTCGGCTCGGCGGTGATGGCGCTGGTCGCCAACTGGCCGATCGGCATGGCGCCGGGCATGGGGCTCAACGCCTTCTTCGCCTTCACCGTGGTGGCGGCGCTCGGCTTTTCCTGGCAGCAGGCGCTGGGCGCGGTCTTCATCTCGGGCGTCATCTTCGTGATCCTCACCGTCACCGGCGTCAGAAGCTGGCTGATCGCCGGCATCCCGCATTCGCTGCGCAGCGCCATCGCCGCTGGTATCGGCCTGTTCCTCGGCATTATCGCGCTGAAGAACGCCGGCATCGTCGTCGACAATCCGGCCACGCTGGTCGGCCTCGGCGATCTCAAGCAGACCGGACCGCTGCTCGCCGTTTTCGGCTTCTTCGTCATTGCGGTGCTCGACGCCCTGCGCGTGCGCGGGTCGATCCTCATCGGCATCCTCGCCGTGACTGTGCTGTCCTGGATCACCGGCGTCAGCACCTTCAACGGCCTTGTCGCGATGCCGCCTTCCGTGGCGCCGACCTTCCTGCAACTCGACATCGTCGGCGCGCTGCACAGCGGGCTCGTCCACGTCATCCTGGTCTTCGTGCTGGTCGAGGTGTTCGACGCCACCGGCACGCTGATCGGCGTCGCCAAGCGGGCGAAGCTGATCGAGGAGGGCAAGCCAAATCGGCTCGGGCGCGCCCTGCTCGCCGATTCGGCGGCGATCGTCGCCGGCTCGCTGCTCGGCACGTCGAGCACCACCGCCTATGTCGAAAGCGCGTCGGGCGTGCAGGCGGGCGGGCGCACGGGCCTTACCGCGCTGGTGATCGCCATCCTGTTCCTGGCGTCGCTGTTCATCTCGCCGCTGGCCGGCTCGGTGCCGACCTACGCCACCGCGCCCGCGCTGCTCTATGTCGCCGGACTGATGATGCGCGAACTGACCGAGGTCGACTGGGACCAGCTTACCGAAGCGGCGCCTGCGGCGATCACGGCGATCATCATGCCGTTCACCTACTCGATCGCCAACGGCCTCGCCTTCGGCTTCATCTCCTACGTGGTGCTGAAGGCCTTCACCGGCAAATGGCGCGACATCCATCCCGCGACGCTGATCGTGGCGGTGCTGTTCGTCATCCGCTTCGCGTTCTTTGCGGAGTAGGTCGGGGGCTGACTCTCCAATGATTGCCGATAGCGCTGGCCCCTCTCCGTCACGCTTCGCGTGACACCTCCCCCCCCGGCGGGGGGAGGAACTGCCGCTGCCATGCCGAGCCTCTCCAGCTTGGTTCCTCGCCCCTATGGGGAGAGGTGGCTCGGCGAAGCCGAGACGGAGAGGGGGACGCCATAAGTTAACAGCCCTGCCGCGGCGGTAGGAAACCACAGGCAGGCAGTGAGCCGCGCTTCCGAACCCGAACGGATCAGATCGCCTCGCCGCGCAGCAACCTTGGCGTCGACCCGCCAAGCCCCGATGCCTGCCTGATGAAGAAATCCTTCAGGCGCGGCATCCGCTCGACAAGCCCGAGTCCAACATCCCGCACCGCCCTGAGCGGTCCGATGTCGTTGGAGAACAGACGGTTGAGCACGTCGGTGGTGACGCCCATCTGCATCGTGTCGAAGCGGCGCCACTGCTGGTAGCGCTCCAGCACGTCGAGCGCGCCGATGTCCTGGCCGAGCCGGTCGGCCTCGACGACGACTTCGGCAAGTGCGGCCACATCCTTGAAGCCGAGGTTGAGGCCTTGTCCGGCGATCGGATGGATGCCGTGCGCGGCATCGCCGGCCAGCGCCAGCCGCGGCGCGACGAAGGCACGCACGAGGGTCAGACCCAGCGGCCAAGCGCGCGGCTTGTCGGCGACGGCGATCTGGCCGAGCTTCAGCCCGAAGCGCTGCTCCAGTTCAGCCTCGAATAGAAGGTCGTCGCCGTTGACAAGACGGTCTGCGTCCTGAGTGCGCTCGACCCAGACGATGGATGAGCGGTTTTTTCCTTCCCGTGTCGGTTTCAGCGGCAGGGTCGCGAAAGGGCCGGCGGGGAGGAAATGCTCCTCGGCGCGGCCGTTGTGCGGCCGTTCGTGCTCGACGGTGCAGACGATGCCGGACTGGCCGTAGTCCCATTTCACCGTCTGGATCCCGGCCATGTCGCGCAGCCGCGATTTCACCCCGTCGGCGGCGACGAGCAGGCGCGCCCGCAGCGTCGCGCCGTCGGCCAGGTGCACGGTCATGCCGGATGGCTCCGAGTCGAAACCCTGCACGGCGACGCCTTCGATGATGTCGATGCCGAGCCGCGCCGCCTCGGTACGCAGCGCGCCGTTCAGGTCGCGGTTGGCGACCATGTGCGCGAACGGCTCGCCCGGCGCCACCTCGCCGTCGAAGGTCAGGAAGACGGGACGCACCGGATCGCCGGTGCGCGAATCGGTGATGACCATGTCGGTGATCGCCTGCGCCTGCGGGGCGATCCGGTCCCACACGCCGAGGCGGTCCAACATGCGGCAGGCCGCCGCCGCGATCGCCGAGGCGCGGCCGTCCTTCTGCCAGACGCCTTCGGGCGCTGCGTCGACGACGGCCACGGCGAGGCTCGGCCGCGCCTGTTTCAGCGAAATCGCCGCCGCCAGGCCGACATAGCCGGCGCCGGCGATCAGGACATCGAGTTTCGATGGTTCAGCGGGCATGGCCGGCTCCTTTTGGAAAGGATTTACCCCCACCCCTGACCCCTCCCCTCAAGGGGGAGGGGGACTTGGCGTGCGACAGCTTCCCTTCCCCCTTGAGGGGAGGGGTCAGGAGTGAGGGTATCCAGCGCATCGCATCTCCAAAGATTACCCGTCTCCAACCCTTGACGGCCTTCGTGTCCTGTCCGAAACCGACCGCATATCTGCGAAGGACAACGACATGACGGCGATCGGTGAATTGCTGACCATTCTCGACCTTGAGAAGCTGGAACACAACCTGTTCCGTGGTCGCAGCCCCAATGTCGAATGGCAGCGCGTCTTCGGCGGACAGACCATCGCACAGGCGCTGGTCGCGGCGCAGCGCACCGTCGAGCCCGATCGCCATGTTCATTCACTGCACGGCTATTTCATGCGTCCCGGCGATACCAAGGTGCCGATCGTCTACGAGGTCGACCGCATCCGCGACGGCGGATCGTTCACGACGCGGCGGGTGGTGGCGATCCAGCACGGGCAGGCGATCTTTTCGCTGGAGGCGTCCTTCCAGGTCGAGGAGCGCGGGCTCGACCACCAGATGCCGATGCCGCGCGACGTGCCGGAACCCGACACGCTGATGTCGCAGCGCGCGCTGCTGGAAAAGTTCGGCGAGGCGGTACCGGACGGGATCAGGCGCTACTGGGAGCGTGACCGCCCGATCGAGATGCGGCCGGTGATGCTGAAGCACTACACGAGCCGCGAGAAGCTCGATCCGCAGCAGAACATGTGGATCCGCACCACCGGGCCGGTGCCGGCCGACCGTCGCATACAGGCGGCGGTGCTGGCCTATCTCTCCGACATGACGCTGCTCGACACCTCCACTTTTGCCCACGGAAGGGCGATCTTTGACCGCGATATCCAGGCCGCCAGCCTCGACCACGCCATGTGGTTCCACCGGCCCTGCGCGCTGGACGACTGGCTCCTCTATGCACAGGACAGCCCCTCCAGCCAGGGCGCGCGCGGCTTCACGCGCGGGTCGCTGTTTTCCCGGGACGGAACGCTGATCGCCTCGGTGGCGCAGGAAGGGCTTATCCGTCTGAAACAGCAGCCTGCCAGATAGGCAGAATCGAAATATTGCATATTTTTTAGCCATTCGCATTGCTGCATGTGCGAAGGTTCTTTCGCGCGCTCGCCAAAATCGCTTTTACTATCAACGCCTTGATGAGTTGCCCGGGCAGTTGGCACGGAGCTTGAATCCTGCCGTGCATTCCGGCTCGCGTTGCGGACCGGGGAAATCAAGCGGGGACCCGCAACAGCAAAGGGCGAACCTAATGAAAATAGTGATGGCAATCATAAAGCCGTTCAAGCTGGACGAGGTGCGCGAGGCGCTCACCGCCGTCGGCATACAGGGCCTGACCGTCACCGAAGTCAAAGGCTACGGGCGTCAGAAGGGGCATACCGAAATCTACCGCGGCGCCGAATACGCCGTCTCCTTCCTGCCGAAGATCAAGATCGAGGTCGCCGTGGCCGCCGACATGGTGGACAAGGCCGTCGAGGCGATCACCGGAGCCGCCAAGACCGGCCAGATCGGCGACGGCAAGATCTTCGTCTACGGCATCGACCAGGCCGTGCGCATCCGCACCGGCGAAACCGACACCGACGCGCTTTGAGCCGCCAACGCATCCCAATGGAGAGATCGATGAGACTGTTTTCCCCCTATAAGGCCGGGCGCCTCGCCCTGCTGGGTTCGCTGGCAGCGTCGCTCAGCACCGTCGTGGCCTTCGCGCAGGAAGCCGCCCCGGCTGCTGCGGCCGAGCCGGCCGCCGCGCTCGACACCGGCAATACCGCCTGGATGCTGACGTCCACGGCGCTGGTGCTGATGATGACCATTCCCGGCCTCGCGCTGTTCTATGGCGGCATGGTGCGCAAAAAGAACGTGCTCGCCACCGTCATGCAGAGCTTCGCCATCTGCTGCCTGATGACGGTGCTGTGGTTCGTCGTCGGCTATTCGCTCGCCTTCTCGGAAGGCAACGCCTATGTCGGCGGCCTGTCGAAGGCCTTCTTCGCCGGCATCACGGTGGACACGCTGTGGGCGCCCGGCGTGGCGAACATTCCCGAATACGTCTTCGCCGTCTTCCAGATGACCTTCGCCATCATCACGCCTGCGCTGATCGCCGGCGCCTTCGCCGAGCGCATGAAGTTCTCGGCGCTGCTCCTCTTCATGGCGCTGTGGGTGCTGATCGTCTATGCGCCGATCGCGCACTGGGTGTGGGGCGGCGGTTTCCTCGGCTCGGCGGGCGTGCTCGACTTCGCCGGCGGCACCGTGGTGCACATCAATGCCGGCGTCGCCGGCCTGGTGACGGCATTGGTTCTCGGCAAGCGCGAAGGCTACGGCACGGTCAACATGGCGCCCTACAACCTGGTCTACGCGGTGATCGGCGCCTCGCTTCTGTGGGTCGGCTGGTTCGGCTTCAACGCCGGCTCGGAACTCGCCGCAGACGGCCTGGCGGGTGCGGCCATGGTCAACACCCAGGTCGCGACCGCCGCTGCCGGCCTGTCCTGGATGTTCGTCGAGTGGATGATCGCCAAGAAGCCGTCGGTGCTGGGCATCATCTCCGGCGCGGTCGCCGGCCTTGTGGCCATCACGCCGGCCGCCGGCTTCGTCAACCCGACCGGTGCCTTCATCATCGGCATCGTGGCGGGCATCGTCTGCTACTTCGCCGCCGTCAAGGTGAAGCACATGCTCGGCTATGACGACTCGCTCGACGCCTTCGGCGTCCACGGCGTGGGCGGAATCGTCGGCGCGATCCTGACCGGCGCGCTCGCCGACCCGGCCATCAACAGCCTCGGCAAGGACGCGTCGGTCGCGACGCAGCTCTACGGTATCGTGTTCACCATCATCTGGACGGCGATCGCGACCGCCGTGATCCTGTATGTGGTCAAGGCCATCGTCGGCCTTCGTCCGACCACGCAGGAAGAGGTCGAGGGTCTCGATGTCACCCAGCATGGCGAGGTGGTGCAGTAAGCGCCGCCCGCCCGCGCCGGCGCGCCCTCCTGCGCCGGCGCTGCCAGATCCAGTCGCGTCTCCCGTAAGGAGCGCACGCCTTGAGGTCCGGCTCGTTCCGGGCCTCTTTTTTGTCGGCATGTTCCCACGCCTTAATGGTGGCAGGAAATCGAGATGGCGGTCCCGGCCGTAGCGATGTAGGAAACAATGCTGCCGCATCTGGCGGTACGACAAGGACGGGTTCGATCTTTGGGTGGGTATGGACAAGGAACGATTTGAACAGGCAATCCGCAAGGCCATTGCCGATCGCAACGCGCAATCGCCCGAGCAGCGTCTGAGAATATACGACGCCGCCCGTGCCGCGCTGGCGCGCCGGCCGGTCGGGTCCCCGCTGCTGTCGGAAACGCTGGAGGCCGCGATCGAGCAGATCGAATCGTCCTTCGCGCCGAAATCCACGCCGGAGGCTGCTGCGGCCGCCGAAGCCGGCTTGCCGGGGAGTAACCGCCGCCCGGCGGCGCGCCCGGTTCTGACACGCTCTCTGCCGGCGTTCGTCGGCGGAGCCGTTCTCGGGGCGGCGCTGGCGGTGCTGGGCTTCATTCTGCTCAACCAACCGGCAGGACAGTCTGCAGACGTTCGCTCGAAGCTCGAGGCGAGATACGCCAAGGCCCTGGGACAGCTTCCGGCCGCCGAGGAGTTTCTAGGGACGATCACCAACGCCATCGTCGACATGCAGAAGAAGAACCCTGTGGCGCTCGAGGCAAAAGCCGGCAAGACGTTCATCGGGCTCAAGGCCCTCGATGCATCGCTGGCCAAGCAGATGCCGACGACGCTGCCGCCCGGGACCGCAGTGGTGCTGCGCGCCAATGCGAAGGATTTCAAGATTCTCCTGAACTGGTCCCTCTGCCCCGCCGCGAGTATTGCGCGCCCGGAACTGGTCGATCGCGTGCGCAGCAAACCGGGCACGCTGGCATGTCCCTATTTCGGCGTCTGGAGCCAGGGCGCTGCCAACTGGTGAGGCGGCAGAGTCCTTCCGGCCGCTGAAACACCGGTGGTTGCCGCCATCGCGGCTGGCGGGTTTCGAAATCTCCGTATTATTCGCTCAAAGTCAAAGCGCCGACTTTGTTGTGGCACATTGTTGCTTGGATCTGTTCTTTGCATATCCCTGGTGAGCAACGTGCTGTTCGCCAGGTCGCGATGAGGCATGCCGTGTTTTCCCTTCAGGTCGAGATCGACAGCTGTTCCCGGAGATGCTTAGATGTATCCGGGTTTGGGGGGAAATCATTTATGCTTGTGCACACCGCCGTACCGATCGGCTTTATTGCCGCGATCGGAGCAGCCTGTTTTTATCTGAAAATCGGCGATCGAACTGGCCGATCTGAACAAGTTATTTCCGATCTCTCCGGCGTTACTATTTCAGTCGTTGTTATCATGGTGACGATGTGGTGGCTGTGGATCGTCGAATACGGTCCGGAATACGATGGAGAAACGGAACTGCCATCAGCATCATCTGATGTTGATTTGCCACGCTGATGCCATGGCCGAGTGCGAGATAATCGATGATAAATTGCGGCTGGAACGATACCGCAAGACGGTTGGATGGAGGCCTCGCCTTGGATTTGAACCAAGGATGAGCAGAGTTGCAATCCGCCGCGTAACCGTCCGCCACGAGGCCATCGGTGAAAGGCTAGAACGAACGCGTTAACGATTGGTCAAGATCGGAAGCCTGGGAAGCGGCTTTCAGGTCCGCGGCTCTGGACGATAAGGCCCGCGAAATCTCCATGGTTAATGCCCCCTTAACCTTCCCGGCAATAGTCTGGCGGCCGAATCCGACCGCGATGCGCGCATCCGGTTCAGGCTAAGGCAGACGGGGTAGAGAATGCGTTCAGGGGCATCGGCGCCGCTCGCGCTGGGCGATACGGGTCAGGGCATCAGGATGTTCGCGCGGCGGCAGGCGGGACGCCTGTCGGGGCTGGCGCTTTTTGCGGCTGTCGCCTTCGGGGTCGCGAGCCTTGCGACCTGGAACGTCGCGGATCCGAGTTTCTCCCACGCGACCGACAATATCGTCACCAACGCCATGGGCTATGCAGGCGCGGTCTTCTCCGATCTCGCCATGCAGTTCTTCGGCCTCTCGGCGGTCGCGGCGCTGGTGCCTGCGGTCGCCTGGGGCTGGCTGCTGTTTTCCGCGCGCGGCGTCGACAAGCTGCCGAAGCGCGGTCTTGCCTGGTTCGGCTTCGCCCTGCTTGCCGCCGCGATCGCAGGCTGCGTCACGCCGCCGCCGACATGGCCGCTGCCCTCGGGTCTCGGCGGCGTGTTCGGCGACATGGTGCTGCAGGTTCCCGGCCTGTTCGTCGGCGGGTATCCGAAGGGCCTGCTCGCCACGGCCATCGCGGTGTTGCTCGCCGTGCCGGCGCTCTGGCTCTTCGTCTACGGTTGCGCGCTGATCTCGCGCCGCAACGGCTTCGCGGTCGCCGAAGAAGCGCCTGCCCGGCCCGAACCGGTCGATGAGGATGCCATCCTGTTCGAGCCGGACGAAGATGACGACGACAATGAGGGCATCCTGGCGCTCGGCGCGATCACCCATTGGTGGCTGTCCTTCCGTGCCTGGATGCACAGGCGCGCCGAAGCGAAACGGCGCGACCGCGACGCGTTCGACCTGCCGGCGGAGCCGCAGACCAGCGCCTGGCGCATGGCCGCCGAGCGCGTGGAATCGGCCGAGCGCGCCGAGGCCTATCTCAGCGACGGCGGGCGTGCGCGGGTCGAGCCCGAATTCTTCGCCTCGCTGACGCATGAGCACGCGCCCTCGCTCGATCCCGACGACCAGGATATCTTCGAGGAGGATGACGACGCCGGTTACAGGCCCGAGCCGGTCGAGCGTCGCCAATCTGGTCCCGGCACGGAGGTGCGCCAGTTCCGCTCCGACGCCGCCACGCGCGTCGATGCGCCGGCACCGCGCCCGCAGCAGGGCGCGCGCGTCCAGCGCGAGGCGCAGACATCGCTGATCGGCTCCGGCCATTTCGAGATGCCGACGCTGCATTTCCTATCGGAACCGAAGAACGTCGCGCGCGATCCCAGCCTGTCGCAGGAAGCGCTCGAGCAGAATGCCCGCCTGTTGGAAGGCGTGCTGGAGGATTTCGGCGTCAAGGGCGAGATCATCCATGTGCGGCCCGGTCCCGTGGTTACGCTCTACGAGTTGGAGCCGGCCCCCGGCATCAAGTCGAGCCGCGTCATCGGCCTGGCCGACGACATCGCCCGCTCGATGAGCGCCATCGCATGCCGCGTCGCTGTCGTGCCCGGTCGCAACGCCATCGGCATCGAACTGCCGAACGCACGTCGCGAGACCGTCTACCTGCGCGAGATCCTCGCCAGTCGTGACTTCGAGGAGACCAAGGCAAAGCTCGCGCTGGCGCTCGGCAAGACGATCAACGGCGAGGCCGTCATCGTCGACATCGCCAAGATGCCGCACGTGCTGGTGGCCGGCACCACCGGCTCGGGCAAGTCTGTCGCCATCAACACGATGATCCTGTCGCTGCTCTACCGGCTGAAGCCGGAGGAGTGCCGCCTCATCATGATCGACCCGAAGATGCTGGAACTGTCGGTCTATGACGGCATCCCGCATCTGCTCACGCCGGTCGTGACCGATCCGAAGAAGGCGGTCGTCGCGCTGAAATGGACCGTGCGGGAGATGGAGGACCGCTACCGCAAGATGTCCAAGGTCGGCGTGCGCAACATTGATGGCTTCAACCAGCGCGTCGCGCAGGCGGCCAAGAAGGGCGAGCCGATCCAGCGCACGGTGCAGACCGGCTTCGACCGCCAGACCGGCGAGGCGATCTACGAGACCGAGGAGATGGATCTCGAGCCGATGCCCTACATCGTCGTCATCATCGATGAGATGGCCGACCTGATGATGGTGGCCGGCAAGGACATCGAGGGCGCGGTGCAGCGCCTCGCCCAGATGGCGCGTGCGGCCGGCATCCATGTCATCATGGCCACGCAGCGCCCATCCGTCGACGTCATCACCGGCACGATCAAGGCGAACTTCCCGACCCGCATCTCCTTCCAGGTGACGTCGAAGATCGATTCGCGCACCATCCTGGGCGAGCAGGGCGCCGAGCAGCTTCTCGGCATGGGCGACATGCTCTACATGGCCGGCGGCGGCCGTATCCAGCGCGTACACGGCCCGTTCGTCTCCGACGACGAGGTCGAGAAGGTCGTCAGCCACCTCAAAACCCAGGGCGTGCCCGAATATCTCGACGCCATCACCGAGGACGACGAGGACGAGGACGACGATTCCCCGGCCAAGGGCGGGTCCGGCGGCGGTAATTTCGAGGATTCGGAAGATCCCTACGACCAGGCGGTGGCGGTGGTGCTGCGCGACGGCAAGGCATCGACCAGCTACATCCAGCGGCGGCTCGGCATCGGCTACAACAAGGCCGCCTCGATCATCGAGCGGATGGAGCAGGAAGGCGTCGTCGGCCCCGCCAACCACGCCGGCAAGCGCGAGATTCTCGTCCCGACGGAGGACGACAAGTTCTAAAGCATGTCTCCCGAAAGCGGGCACCGGTTTCGGAATAAAGACATGCTGAAAAAAAAGGGCCTGAAGCGTAGGAAGCGAATCTGAAAGATCGCAAAGCGCTTCAGGGTTTCGGAACCTGCGGGCGGCGGCGGTGTTGAAAGGACGTTCCGTCAAACTTAGGTCCAATTGGCGGACCACACCCTGTTGCGATCGCAAATGAGAGAGACCGGCATGAAGAATACTGTCCCAGCCCGCATCGGCGTCTTTTCGGCGACCCGCCGTCAGGTGCTCGGATTCGGCCTTGCGGTCGCCGGAGCAGCGGCGCTCAACGTCGTGCCGGGCTTCAGCCTTCTCGCCTCCGCGCAGGCATCCGCCCCCGACGCAGCGCAGCGCATCGCCGACCATTTCTCGAGCGTCAAGACAATGACCGGAGAGTTCGTGCAGTTCGGCCCGCGCGGCGAGCAGACCGGCGGCAAATTCTTCCTGGAGCGCCCCGGCAAGATTCGCTTCAACTATGATGGCTCGTCCAATTTCCGCGTCGTCTCCGACGGCAATTCGGTCGTCATCCTGAACCAGAAGATGCGAACGTCCGATCTTTATCCGCTGTCGAAGACGCCGCTCAAGCTGCTGCTCTCCGACCGGATCGACCTGTCGGGCGGCAAGGTGACGAACATCAAGCAGGAAGACGACCTCACGACCATCCAGCTTTCCGACAAGTCGGTGTTCGGCAACGCCCGCATCACGATGATGTTCGATCCCAAGTCCTATGAACTGCGGCAGTGGACCATCACCGACGCGCAGGGCAAGGACACCACGGTGATGATCTTCAACACCAAGCAGGGCGTCGCTCTGTCCGACGACCTGTTCAAGATCGACTACACGCGCAACCGCGAGTGGAACGAGAAGAAGTCGAGCCGATAGAGCCGATCTATCGGCTCCGGCCATTATGCTCCAGGCGATCGATCGGCAATGAGCGCTTGTCTTTGAGGAGCGCGGCTGGCAGGTTCCGGCGTCTTCAAGCTTTGCCTGCCGTCCCATGCCCCTGACCATCGCCACCTGGAACATCAACTCCGTTCGCCTGCGAATGCCGATCGTCGAGCGCCTGCTCGTCGAACAGGCGCCGGACGTGCTGTGCCTGCAGGAAACCAAGTGTCCGGACGACCTGTTTCCGTTCGATGCCTTCCGCCGGCTCGGCTACGGGCACATCGCCGTGCACGGGCAGAAGGGCTATCACGGCGTCGCCACGATCGCGCGCCGGCCGATCGAGGCGATCGAGCGCCGGCGCTTCTGCGAGATCGAGGACAGCCGGCATCTTTCGGTGCGCTTTACGGCCGGCGACACGTCCGTCCTGCTGCACAATTTCTATGTCCCGGCCGGCGGCGACGAGCCCGATCCGGTCATCAACCGCAAATTCCGGCACAAGCTTGATTTCGTCGCCGAGATGAACGCCGTCCGCGCCGACACCGATCACGCGTCCGCTTCGGTTCTCGTGGGCGACCTCAACATCGCGCCGCTCGAGCATGACGTGTGGTCGCACAAGCAGTTGCTGAAGGTCGTCAGCCACACGCCGGTCGAGACGTCGAGCTTCGAGGCGATGCGCGAGGCGGCCGGATGGGTCGACCTGATGCGTCTCAACATCCCCCATGAGCAGAAGCTCTACACATGGTGGAGTTACCGCGCGCGGGACTGGGAAGCCGCTGACCGGGGGCGGCGGCTCGACCACGTCTGGTCGTCGTCCAATCTGGTGCCGCGGTTCGCAGGCTACGACATCCTGCGCGACGCGCGCGGCTGGGACAGGCCGTCGGACCACGTGCCGGTAATCGCGCGTTTCGACCTGGAGTGAGGGCTGGCCACCCTCGGAAACTTCGTTCGAAGCTACCCAACCCCACCGTTGGCCCTCCCCTTGGGGAAGGGCTGGGGGCAAGCCCTGTACGATGGCTTTGTCGCCCGTCAGGCGCGCCTGTTCTGGCCCGGATGCAGGAGATGGCGCAGATGCACCATCGCCATCGGGTGCGACAGGCTCTGCGAATCAGTTTCCAGTTGCAACTCATCGCCGCCGCGCCTGGCGGTGCGGGCGAGGATCTCATAGACCGCCGCCGTCGTCGATTGCAGCGCCTTGGCCGGGGGGTGGCCGGACAGGACGCGGGCCAGATAGATCGCCGCGGTCAGGTCGCCGAGCCCGTTTGGCGGCCGGTCGATCCGGTGGTGTTCGGCCAGCAGGGCGTGGTGCGCATCGAGCAGCAGGTTGCCGGTGCCTTCCGCCATGGTGGCCGGCGCGGACGTTACCAGCATGGCGGGCGGACCTAGATCGAGCGCCGCCGCGATGGTCGAGTCCAGATCCGGCAGCGCCACGCCGGTCATCCATTCGAGCTCGTAGCGATTGGGGGTGGCGATGTCGGCAAGCGGTATGAGCACGTCGCGCAGCGCGATCGCGGTCGCTTCCGGCACGTAGAGGCCGCCCGAATCGCCCATGACCGGATCGCAGACGAACAGCGCATCGGGCTTGCGCGCCTTGACGGCCGTCACCAGCGACGCCACCGCTTCGGCCTGCGCGGCGTCGCCGAGGTAGCCCGAGAGGACGGCGTCCACCTCGTCCAGCCAGGGCGCGCGCTCGAGGTCGGCGAGCAGGGCCGCGAACTGGTCCGCCGGCGGGACGATGCGGGTGGCGCGGCTGTGGCCGGGATGCCAGGGCAGGATCACCGTCGGAACGGCCCAGACCGGAAATCCCAGCGTCTCCAGTGCAAAGACGGCGGCGCGATTGCCGACGGCGCCGCGGGCGACATGGCTGGAGACGACGATGACGGCGCGCCGTCCGTGGGAAGCTGTCTCGGACATCGGTCAGCCGCGGGTTTGAAGATAGGAGAGGAACCAGGCCAGGACGATGACGACCGCGAGCAGGCCGATGGTGCGGCCGATACGGGTTCCCCAATATTCGATCCGGTCGGATCGGTCGGCGTCGGCGGCCGTGACGTGATCGTGCACGCTCTGCGCCGTGCGCGCCAGGAACGAGACGCCGCCGGATTCGCCTTCCTGCCTCATCCTGTCGAGGATGCGCCGCGATTCGCGCTCGCGCTCCTCGTCCCGCCTTGACGTCATGAGCCTCTCCGTTCGCCTTCGGCCGGCGCGCCCGATCCGGCAGGCGCCTTGAATCCACCGGCCTGCTGATTTAACCGCTCCCGCACCGATGTCACAATGCCCGCCATTTTCTTGGGCGCTGTTTGTGCTATTGCTCGCACGGACAATTGCAAGAGGGACATTCCATGATTGCCCAGCGTCTTTCGTCGTTGCCTTCCATCCGCGGCGTCGCCGCTTTCCTGGTTATGGCCTTTTTCCTGCCGTTGCTCGCCGGTTGCGGCTACAACACCATCCCGACGGCGGAAGAGAACGCCAAGGCGGCCTGGAGCGAGGTGCTGAACCAGTACCAGCGCCGTGCCGACCTGATCCCGAATCTCGTCGAGACGGTGAAAGGCTACGCCGCGCACGAAAAGGACACGCTGCAGGCGGTGGTCGAGGCGCGCTCGAAGGCGACCCAGGTGACCGTGACGCCGGAGACGCTGTCGGACCCCGAGGCCTTCAAGAAGTTCCAGGAAGCCCAGTCCGGCCTCACGGGGGCGCTCTCGAGGCTGCTGGCGATCACCGAGAACTATCCGGACCTGAAGGCGAACCAGAATTTCCTGGCGCTGCAGGCGCAGCTCGAAGGCACGGAGAACCGCATCGCGGTGGCGCGGCGGGATTACATCCAGGCGGTCAGGGACTACAACCTGACGCTCAGGACCTTCCCGTCCGTGCTGTGGGCGACCTTCTGGTTCCGCAACAACCAGCCGTTCCAGAATTTCTCGGTGGCCGAGGATAAGATGGAAGTGCCGAAGGTGGACTTCGGCGCCGGCGGCGGCACGACTGGCGGCGCGAACACCGGTGGCGGCACCACGGGCAGCGGGACCACTGGCAGCGGGCAGGGCGGCTAAAGTCGCGCTTGGCGATGTTTGCAAGGATCGGTGCGCCACAATCCCTCCCCCTTGAGGAGAGGGTGCCGAGCCCCCGGATATTGCCTTCGGCAATTCCGAGGACAGGCTGCGCGAGGCGGGAGGGGTCACCTCCGTTGAGCCGACGCAAGAAGGAACGTCGTGCGCTGCCGCAGCGACCCCTCCCGACCGCTGCGCGGCCACCCTCCCCTCGGGGGGGAGGGATAATTGCGCTTCTTCTTGCCCTCTTCCTGATCGTCCCCGCTTTCGCCGCCGATCTGCCGCAACTCACCGGCCGTGTCGTCGACGACGCCGGCATGATCGACCCCGCCACCAAGGCGGCGCTGACTGAGAAGCTGGCCGATTTCGAGAAGAAAGGGTCTGACCAGATCGTCGTCGCCACCATCCCCAGCCTCGACGGCGAGGCGATCGAACCCTACGCGAACCGGCTGTTCCGGGCCTGGGGGCTGGGGCAGGCCGGCGAGAACAACGGCGTCCTGCTGCTCGTCGCCAAGAACGACCGCAAGATGCGCATCGAGGTCGGCTACGGGCTGGAAGGCACGCTGACCGACCTGCACACGAAGCTCATCATCGAGAACGACATGGTGCCGGCTTTCCGCGCCGGCGATTTCTCGGGCGGCATTTCCAAGGCCGTCGACGACATGATCATAGTGCTGGAAGGCAATCCTGAAGAGCTGGAGGCGCGCGGCGCACGCAATCACCGCGAAAGCCCCATCGATCCGGACCAGATCGTCTTTTTCATCTTCATCGCCATCTGGGCCACCATCTTCTTCGGCGGCTTCGCCATGGCGATCCTGCCGCCGATGTTCGGTACCAAGATTGGCCCCGGCCGCTATCGCTGGCTCGGCATGACGTTCGACCAGCGCCGACGCTCGTCGTCCTCGCGCGGCGGCTGGACTTCGGGCGGTGGCGGCTGGTCGTCGGGCGGCGGTGGCTGGTCATCCGGTGGCGGCGGCTTCTCCGGCGGCGGCGGATCGTCCGGTGGCGGCGGCTCTTCGGGAGGGTGGTAGGCCATGCGGACCCATTCCATCACGCCGCAGGAGCATGCCCGCGTCACGGCCGCCATCCAGGAAGCCGAGACGGCCACGGACGGCGAAATCTACTGCGTCGTCGCACATAGCAGCGAGGGGTATTTCTATCCTGCCGCCTTCACGGCCACGATCGCCATGTTCATCGCCAGCCTCGTCGCGGCCTTCGGGCTGGAACAGTTCTGGCTGGCCGTGCGGCTGCCTCATTTCGTCGCGGCGCAGGTGCTGGCAGCGGCGTGCATCTACGCGCTGTTGTGGTTCGTGCCGGCGCTGCGCATCCATCTGGTGCCGCGCCGCCTGCGCTACCAGGCGGCGCACGCCAACGCCATGAAACAGTTCCTCGCCCGCAACGTCCATCTCACGGCGGCGCGGACCGGCGTCCTGATCTTCGTGTCGCTGGCAGAGCGTTATGCCGAGGTGGTGGCCGATACCGGTATCGACGAGAAGGTCGGCCAGCATGTGTGGGACGGCGTCGTGCGCGACCTCACCGCGCATGCCTCGCAGAACCGGCTGGCGGACGGCTTCGTGCAGGCCGTGTCGGCGGTGGGCGCCGTCCTGGCCGAGCATTTTCCGAAATCGCCCGGCAACCCGAACGAACTGGACGATCATCTGGTCGAAATCTGAGCCGGCTTTTCGCGTCCGTGTCCTCGGCATTGTGAGAAATCGGCCTCGGCCCGCTCTTCATTCTTGAAATCGCTTCGCGCGTGTTTATGGTTAACAAATCATGAATACGCTGACGATCGATATTCGGAGAGCCGAGCCGTGCGATGCGGACCAGATCGCCGACGTGCATCTCGAAGCCTGGAGGGGCGCCTATAGCGGCATCATTCCCCACAAGGCGCTCACCTCGATGATCAATCGGCGCGGCGCCGAGTGGTGGGCGAACGCGATCCGCCGTGCCGCCACGGTGCTGGTGGTCGAGATCGGCGGCATGATCGCCGGCTATGCCACCATCGGCAGGAACCGGGCCAAGGAACTGCGCCAGCAGGGCGAAATCTACGAGCTTTATCTCAGGCCCGAATATCAGGGCATCGGTCTGGGCAGCCGCCTGCTTTCGGCGGCCAAGCAGAAGCTTGCCGATCATGGCCTGAAGGGGGTCGTTGTGTGGGCGCTGGAAGACAACGCCAACGCCGTCGCCTTCTATGCCGGGGCGGGCGGCCGCGACATCGCCGAGGGCATCGAGATCTTCGATCAAAAGGCGCTGAAGAAGGTGGCTTTCGTCTGGGAGTGATCCCGGACCTGCGTCCTTAGCACCCTGTCCTCCATATTGCCTCCGGCTGCGGCAGCCTTTATCGAGTGCCTCGAAACGGGAGCCTTTTCGGCTTCCTCAGGACTGGAGAGGCTATCATCATGCGCATCGACGCGATCGCGATCGGAAACAACCCGCCGGAAGACGTCAACGTCATCATCGAAGTGCCGATCGGCGGCGAGCCGATCAAGTATGAGATGGACAAGGAAGCCGGCGCCCTGTTCGTCGACCGTTTCCTGCACACGTCCATGCGCTATCCCGGTAATTACGGTTTCGTGCCGCATACGCTGTCGGGCGACGGCGATCCGATCGACGTGCTGATCTGCAATACACGTGAACTGGTGCCCGGTTGCGTGGTCAACGTGCGGCCGATCGGCGTGCTTCTCATGGAGGACAATGCCGGCGTCGACGAGAAGATCATCGCGGTGCCGAGCCCGAAGCTGACCAAGCGCTACGAAAAGGTCGTCAACTACACCGACCTGCCGCAGATCACGCTCGACCAGGTGGCGCACTTCTTCGAGCACTACAAGGATCTGGAGCCCGGCAAGTGGGTCAAGATCGGCGGATGGCACGACGCCGACTACGCCCGCAGGATGATCGTCGAGGCGATCGAGCGCGCCAAGGGCAAGTAAGCCACGTTCGAGAGGTTTCGACCTGTCGATCTTACAGGATAAAATTGTAGCGGAGGCCCCGCACTTTCGTCATCCTCGGGCCTGACCCGAGGATCCATGCCGGTATCTTATTGGCTGCATGAGGCGAAGCGGAAAATGCTTCATTCTGCACCGCGCTCGCCGTCCTATTGGTCAGGCATGGATCCCCGGGTCGCGCCATTCGCTGCGCTCGGGCTTGCCCGAGGATGACGAAGAGCGTGGCTTTGCAAAGCCGCCTCGGTGGTCGGCGAGGTCGAGGTTACCCCATCCGCCAAGCCTTCGGCCTGCCTCCGCCTTTCGCTGTCGTTTCAGGCGCATCCGTCCCGGCCGGCCAGCACCGCCTCCGCGAGGGCTGTGGGATCGCCTGTGATCCTGACGGTCTTGAGCCGCGAGGACGTGCCGGAAATGACGGTGACGCTGGAAACCGGCACGCCGAGCGATCTGGCCAGGAGCTTCTCCAGCGCAGCGTTGGCAGCGCCTTTTTCGGGCACAGCACGCACCCGTGCCCTGATGTGGGAACGGCCGTCGCCGGTCGTTGCGACGCCGTCGAGCGTATCGCCCGAAGACCGGGGCGTCAGCCTGACGAAAACCTCGATGCCGCCCTTGCAGGGGCGCAGCGGGCCAGTCGCTTCGGCGTTCACGCCAGCAGCGGCGCGACCGTCGTCCACAGCAACTGGCGCACGAAGTAGATGATCAGCAGCAGGATCACCGGCGAGATGTCGATGCCGCCGAGGTCCGGCATGAAGCGGCGGATCGGTCGCAGCGCCGGCTCGGTCAGCCGGAAAAGCATATTGCCGATCGTACCGACGAATTCGTTGCGGGGGTTGACGACATTAAAGGCGTAGAGCCACGAAAACACCGCCGAGCCTATGATCACCCACCAGTAGAGGCTGAGGGCCAGGTCGATGGTGCTGATGAGCGCTATCATGCATGTCTCCGAGTGTCGCCGACATGTAGCCATTGCCGTTGGCTGCGGCAAGTGCGCCGGCACAGAAGCAGGGTGCGGACCGCTGACCCTCTGCTGGGCGTTTTTGCGCCCGGCCGGGATCGGAGAACAGAGCCTGGGGCGATTGCATATGGAATTGACCGTCGAGTATCCCCACCGTTGATCCCTCCCCACAAGGGAGGAGAGGCCGATGTCACCAGTCTCCAACGCCAACGTATTGTGGCTTTGCCGCAAAACCCCGTCCTCCTGGCGGGCAGCGGGCAACGCCACATGCGATCACCCCTGAAACAGGACCCAAGCCCGCTTGACAGTGAGGGGCGCCACCCCATAAATGCGCCATCCGCCGAACGGGGCTGTAGCTCAGCTGGGAGAGCGCGTCGTTCGCAATGACGAGGTCAGGGGTTCGATCCCCCTCAGCTCCACCATCCGGCGGATAGACAAACACCCAGCCACGGTTTGCGATTGAAATAGCTGCGCATTTTCCGCGGGTTATCGAGTATGCGGCCATCGTTTGCGGGTATAGAGACGCACCTTCAGGCTGCTTTCTGCCGATTTTCAGCGCTCCGTCTCTATTGCCAATTTCGCGTGCCCTCATATTGGAAAAGATGATGCTCTTGCATCACGGCGATGGTGTCTCGATGTAAACTGAGCCTCGGATCGACCAGGAGAGCGGTGAGCAGGCGAGCATCGACTCGCCGCTTGCCGCGAAACGGCGATTTCTCGTGTGCCGAGAACTATTTACTGGAGAACGGAATCTTGATCGACCCAGCCGATAGGCAGCTCGATCCGGGCAAGATGACGAGGCGTGAGTGAGGCAGGCTGACTGCCGGTAAGGATGGCGTTTAGCATCTTCGGACTGAGGAAGGCGAGCGGCAGGATGCGCCCAACATCGGCGCGATCGACATTGAAGGCTTCTGCTATGCTGCTCGTGTTCATCGCCGATAGTCCGGTCAGCCTGTTCAGATAAATGTGAGCCCTGGCGATCAAGTCGACCAGCGAGGGGTCGGGTTCCGGTTGGGTATAGGGTGAGTTGATCAGCTTCTTCCGCACCGCCGCAGACAGGAAGCCACGAACCGAATGGGGCTGCCAGTTGGTCAGATTGGCCCATTCCTGCTATTCAAGGTGCTGGCTGGGTAAAGGCCGGCATCGGATGCCGAAGCCCTGTTCTGACGCTCTTCGAGAATGAGTTGCGGCGTCAGTATCAAGCGGTCGGAGCTGTCGCGAGACGGCGGCATCCATCGAAAGTATTGGCTCGACCGGGTTCTTCTTCGGTGGATCGTGGCCGATCGGCCGACGGACCTGTCATATCGTTGGAAAGTGGCAGGCGACTTTCCGACCAACCCCGTGTTCCATAAGGATCGGGCGCTCCTTGGTACAGCGTTCCTGCGCAACCGGGCAGCGCGGATGGAACCGGCAACCGGCGGGCGGGTTGAGCGGGCTCGGCACGTCGCCCGACAGGATGATACGCTTGCGGCGCCGGCCGGGCGTCGTCTCCACCACGGGGACGGCCGAGATCAGCGCCTGGCTGTAGGGATGCGCCGGCGCAGAAAACACCTCTTCGGATGGCCCTTCTTCGACGATCGAGCCGAGATACATCACCGCGATGCGGTTCGAGACCTGGCGAACCACCGACAGGTCGTGGGCGATGAAGACGTAGGTCAGCTTCAGCTTTTCCTGAAGATCGGCAAGCAGGTTGACGATCTGCGCCTGCACCGACACGTCCAGCGCAGAGACGGGCTCGTCCAGCACGACGAGATCGGGATTGAGCGCGATGGCGCGTGCGATGCCGACGCGCTGACGCTGGCCGCCGGAAAACTCGTGCGGATAGCGCATCACATGGTCCGGCAGCAGCCCGACCAGATCGAACAGTTCGACAACGCGCTCGCGGATCGCTTTGGTGTCGAGCTTGTCATGCACCCTGAGCGGCTCGGCCACCAGGTCGCCGACGCGACGGCGCGGGTTGAGCGATGCGGACGGATCCTGGAAAACCATCTGCAGGCGGCGGCGGAACGGCCTCAGCCCGGCCAGCGATTTTCCGGTGATGTCCTCGCCCTCGAACAGGAGCTGACCTTCGGTGATGTCGTAGAGTCTCACCAGGCAGCGTGCGAGGGTCGACTTGCCGCAGCCCGACTCTCCTACCAGCCCGAGGGTCTCGCCGCGCTGCACGGTAAGCGACACATTGTCGACGGCATGCACGACCCGACGGCCTTCGGAGGAAAAGCGGGTGCCGATGGAAAAGCGCTTGCCGAGCGTGCGCGCCTCGAGGATGGGTCGGTCCGTGCCTTGCATGCGCGCGCTCATGATTGTGCCGCCCGGAAACAGGCGGCAGCGTGGTTGCCGTCGCCAAGGACCGGCTTGCCGAGGTCGCAGGGCTCGTAGCGCGCCGGGCAGCGCGGCGCGAAGGCGCATCCCTTCGGCAGCCTCAGCAGCGACGGCGGCGAGCCGGGAATGGCCGGCAGGCGGCGGGGCTTGTCACCCGTCAGAGGCGGAATGGAGCCGAGCAGCGCACACGTATAGGGATGCAGGGAATCGGCGAAAAGATCGTGCCGGCTGCCGCGCTCGATGATACGTCCGGCGTACATGACCATCACCCTATCGGCGAGCTCGGACACTACGCCCATGTCGTGGGTGATGAAGACGACCGCCGAATTGTGGGTTGCCCTGAGCTTGCGCACCAGGTCCAGGATGCCGGCCTGCACGGTCACGTCGAGGGCGGTGGTGGGTTCGTCCGCGACCAACAGCGCCGGGTTGCATGAAAGCGCCATGGCGATCACCGCACGCTGGCGCATGCCACCCGAGAGCTGGTGCGGATAGCGCGACATCGCCTCGTGCGGATTGGGGAAATTGACCTCCGCCAGCAACTCCTCGACGCGCTTCATGGCCGCGGCCTTGCTGATGCGCTGATGCGCGCGGATTTGCTCGGCGATCTGCCAGCCGATCGTATAGACCGGCGTCAGCGCCGTCATCGGGTCCTGGAAGATCATGGCGATCTCGTTGCCGCGCAGCCGGCGGAGCTCGCTAGCCGGCAAGCCGACCAGTTCGCGGCCCTTGTAGCGGATCGAGCCCTCGATCACCACGTTGGGATCGGTGATCAGGCCCATGACCGCCAGCAGCGACACGGTCTTGCCGGAGCCGGATTCGCCGACCACGCCGAGGATTTCGCCCTCGGCGAGCTCGAAGGAGACGCCGTCGATGGCGCGCACGATGCCGTCATCGGTGCGGAAGGATACTTTCAGGTCACGCACGGAAAGTATCATGAGGTCTTCACGCGCGGATCGAGGAGAATATAGACGAAGTCGACCACTGCGTTGGCGATGACCACGAACATCGATGCGTACATGACGGTCGCCATGATCATCGGCAGGTCGAGGCTCTGCAGCGCGTCATAGGTCAGCTTGCCGATCCCCTGCAGGCCGAAGACGACTTCGGTCAGCAGGGCAGAGCCACCCACCAGCGCGCCGAAATCCAGTCCGAACAGGGTGACGAAGGCGATCAGCGAGGTGCGCAGCGCATGGCGCAGCAGGATGCGGGTTTCCGACAGGCCCTTGGCGCGGGCGGTGCGGATATAATCCTCCTGCATGGATTCGATGATCGCCGCCCTGAGCACGCGCCCGTAAATGCCGATATAGAGGATGGACAGCGTGATCCAGGGAATGACCAGGGTGAGGAACCAGCGCTTGGGATCGTCGGAGAAATTCACGTAACCGAGCGGTGGCACCCAGGAGAACAGCCATGTGTCGTGGTAGCGGCTCTGGCTGAACAGGTTCATCACTTCGCCCACCCAATAGACCGGCATGGAGATGCCGAGCAGGCCGAGCGCCATCAGGAGCTTGTCCAGCCAACTGTTGCGCGTGGCCGCTGCGACGACGCCGATGAGGATGGAAAACACCACCCACAGCACCGCCGCGCCGAACACCAGGGACAGCGTGACGGGGATGGAGTCCAGCACCGCCGGAACCACCTTCCAGCCGCGGTTGACGAAGGAAGTCAGGTCGCCGGTGACGAAGATCTTCTCCATCATCAGCCCATACTGCACATAGAGAGGTCGGTCGAAGCCGAAGGAATGGCGCACCGCCTCCAGCACCTCGGGCGAGGCGTTGCGGCCGGCGATGCGCGCGGCGGGGTCGGCGCCGGGCGTGGCGAAGAAGATCAGGAAGACGATCACTGAAATGCCGAACATCACGAACAGCATCTGAGCGAGGCGGCGCAGGATCGGATAGATCATCAGTCGCGACCCAGTTCGACCTTGGAGCGTGGATCGAGTGCATCGCGCAGGCCGTCGCCGAAGACGTTGAGCGCCATGACCGAAACGGCGATGGCTATGCCCGGTGCCAGCGCCACAAGCGGGCGCGTATAAAGCAGCGCCTGGCCATCCTGGATGATGGTGCCCCAGCTCGCATCGGGCGGCTGGACGCCGATCGACAGGAACGAAAGAGCCGACTCCGTCAGCATGTTGAGCGCCATCATCAGTGGCACGAATACGATGAGCGTGGTGGTGATGTTCGGCAGGATGTCGCGCCACAGGATGCGCGGTCCGGGTACTCCCAGATTGATGGCGGCAAGCACGAACTCACTGTTGCGCAGCGACAGCACCTGCCCGCGTATGGGCCTCGCCACATAGGGCACGTAGACGATGCCGATGATGATGATGGGCAGCCACAGGCTACCGGATTCGATCGTTATCGGCCCGATGGAAATGCCCTGCGCGATGGTGACGATGGAAAGCGAGATCGCCAGAAGATAGATCGGGAAGGCCCATAGGATGTCGAGGAGGCGCGACAGCACCGTATCGGTGACGCCGCCGAAATAGCCTGCGATCAGGCCCGTCGCCGTGCCGAGGACAAGCGTCAGCACGGTCGCGACGGCGGAGATGAGGAGCGAGTTGAGCCCGCCGTAAAGCAGGCGGGCCATGACGTCGCGGCCCTGGTTGTCGGCGCCGAGGAAGTAGTTGCCGAGCCGCCAGGTCGGACCGAGCGGCGTGTAGCCGAGCCCCAGCCCTTCGGTGGACTGTTCCATGACGGGCACGTCTTGTCCGTCGATGGTGATGATCTTGTCGAGCGTCGACACGAATGGATCGACACCGGCCCAGCGCGCATAAAGCGGCGCGCTGAGGCAGGCGATGACGACCATTCCGAAGACGGCCAAGGCCGCCATGGAAGCTCGGTTTCCCGTCAGCTTTGCAAAAGCGAGGGCCCAGGGCCCCCGCGTCTTGCGCGGCACGGCTACGACGTCGCTCGACACTTAGTCCCCCGCCAATGCAACGTCACTGCACCCATGACTGGGTGAAGATCCAGTAGAACTGGGCGTTGAACTTGAAGTTGCCGAGGCGCTTGCTGACGAAATCGACATGCTTGGGCGTGAACAACGCCACTGCCGGTGCCTTGTCGGTGACTTCCTTGTCGACTTCCGCCCACAGCTTGTTGGCGGCCTCTTGGTCCGTCACGCCAAGGTCCATCGCCTGCTTCATCTTGGCATCGATATCCTTGTCGCAGAAGCCGGAAATGTTGACCGAGGCATCCGAACCTTCGCGGAAGGAGTCGCAGCCGAACAGGATATTGAGGAAGTTCGAGGCGGCCGGATAATCCTGGTACCACTGGCTGACCGACATCTGCACCTTGTTGTTAGTGTTCTGGATGTAGGTGAACTGGATATTGGGGGAGATCGGCTTCACGTCGGCCTGGTAGCCGATGCTGCTGAGCACGCTTTGCAGGTAGACGCCGATCGAGCGCGACACGGCGTTGTCCTCGACAATGACGGTGACCTTCTGCCCCTTGGTGCCGGACTCCTCGACCAGTTGCTTGGCCTTGTCGAGGTCGGGTGCGGACCACTTGGCGCCGGGATTCTTGGTGAACGGGCAGTAGTCGACGTGGCCGGGGAAATCCGGCGGCAGCACCTGGCACACCGGCGAGGCCAGCACCTTGCCGCCGAAAAGGTTGACCAGCGTGTTACGATCGACCGCGTAGGCGACGGCCTGCCGCGCCTTTTCGTTGTCGAACGGCGCCAGCCGCGTGTTCAGCGGCGCATACCACCACGCCGTCAGCGGCGAGATATGAACCTGGTCCATATATTTTGTGCCCAGTTCCACCAGCCGGTCGGTCGGCGGCTGGTCGTACATCCAGTCGGCCTCGCCCTTCTGGATCGCCGTCACCGCGGCCTCCTCGGTCAGGCCGAAATCATACTGCACCACGTCGGGATAGCCGTCGGGTTGGGCTTCCTCGCTCCACTCGTGGAAGTGCGGATTGCGCACCATCGTCATGCCCTTGTTCGGGTCGTAGGCCGAGATCATGTAGGCTCCCGTGCCTGGAATCGGGTTGGAACCGACATCCTCCGTCGGCGCATCGGCCGGCAGTATCACCGCATGCGGCATGGCCAGCTTGTCGATGAATTCGGCGTCCGGCTTGACGATGTTGATCGTGACCGTGCCTGCCGCCTCGTCGCCGACCACGCCGCCATCAAGCGTGCAGCTCTTGGTGTCGGCAAGGCACTTGTCGGCCCCCACGATGCCTGCGTAGAAGGTGCCGGATGTCGGGCCTGACACCTTGAAGATGCGCTGGAACGACGCCACCACGTCCTTGACTGTCACGTCCTGGCCGTTGGAGAACTTGATGCCTTTGCGCAGCTTGAAGGTGAAGGTCTTGCCGTCGTCGCTCACCGCCGGCATGTCCTCGGCGAGATCGGCGACGATCTTGAAACCGTCCTTGCCGTCCGCCTTGCGGAAGGCGACGAGGCCGTCATAGAGCGGCTGAAAAATCTGCCAGTATTGCAGCGTGTAGTTGATGTGCGGGTCGAGCGTGCCGGCCGCCGAACGCGCCAGCATGCGCATCGTGCCGCCACGGTGTTCCTTCAGATATTCCGCGTTCGCGGGGGCCTGCCATGTGCAGGCCAGCAAGGTTGCGGCAGCCGCCGCCAGAAGCAGTTTCTTCATGTCGTTCCCCTTTTTCAACGATCGTTCCGGTCGAGGAAAGCACCCACGACCTGCATGCACTTTTCCTTTTCCTCCACATGCGGCATGTGGCTGGAATTCTCGAAGATTTCCCATTGCGACCCCTTGATGCCGTCCTTGTAGGGCTGCACCGTCGCCGGCGTCGCCTCGTCGTGACGACCGGAGACGATGAGGGTCGGCACATCGATCGCCGGCAGGCGGTCGATGATGCTCCAGCTCTTCAACGTGCCGATGACGAAGAATTCGTTTGGCCCGTTCATGGTGTTGTAGACGGTGGGATTGCGCGCCACCTGGGCGAAGCTTTCCTCCACCTCGGGCGGGAAAGGCACGACGCGGCAGACGTGCCGCTCATAGAAGGCGATCGTCGCCTGCTGGTATTCCGGATCGTCCGTGGTGCCGGCCTCCTCGTGCCGGTTCAGCGCGTCTTGGACGGCGGCGGGCAGACCGGCACGCAGGCGGTTGGCCTCCTCCACCCACAGCTTCATCGAGGCCGGCGAATTGGCGATGGTCAGGGATCTCAGGCCCTTCGGGCGGATCACCGCATATTCGGCGCCCAGCATGCCGCCCCAACTCTGCCCGAGCACGTGGAAGGCCGGCCTGATGCCGAGATGGTCGACAAGGTTTTCGAGTTCGTCGATGAAAAGCTGCGGCGTCCAGAAATCGGCGCCCTTGTCCGGCAGCAGCGTGGAGTTGCCGCAGCCCAGCTGATCATAGTGGATGACGGCGCGGCCCTGCTTTGCCAGCAGCTTGTAGGAATCGACATAGTTGTGGGCGACGCCGGGACCGCCGTGCAGGATGACGATCGGCGTCTTGCCCGTGCCGAGGTCGCCGGAAACCCGATACCACGTCTCGTAGGCGCCAAACCGGGCGCACCCCTCCCTACTCGCGATTGAAGTCACCGTTTCCGCTCCCAATCCGCACGCTATACACCGTTGCCCCAAGCGGCAATCGCCAGCCGGAAATCATCTGTTTGCCAGACCGCCTGCATGAGCCCATTGCTCCAGCATCTGCACCCCGAAGCCGACGCCGCCCTGCCGCGCCAACGGGCCGTCCGTGCCGGTCAGTTCCTTGCCGGCTATGTCGAGATGCACCCAGGGCCGGTTGTCCGTGAAATGCCGGAGGAATGCCGCCGCATAGGGCGCGTCGCCGTCCTCGAGGTCGCGCGCGTGCTGGCGCAGGTCCGCCAGCGGCGACTGCAACCCCTCGTCATAGGCATGGTCGAGCGGCATGCGCCAGAAGCGCTCGCCGACGGCCTCGCCCGCGGCGATCATGCCGGATGCCATGGCGTCGTCGGTGGCAAACAGGCCGGCGAACACGCTGCCGAGGCCTCGCATGACCGAATAGGTGAGCGTCGCCAGGTCGACCATGGCGGAAGGCTTGAAGCGGGTGGCGGTGTAGTAAAGCGTATCAGCGAGCAGCATGCGGCCCTCGCAATCGGTGTCGAACACCTCCACCGACTGCCCCGACATCGTGGTGATGACGTCGCCCGGCTTGTAGGCCTTGCCGGAAGGCAGGTTCTCGGCGATGCCCAGCACGCCCACGACATCGACCGCGCTGCCCTGCCGCGCCAGCGCCAGCAGCAGCCCGGCGACGGCGGCGGCACCCGCCATGTCGGCCTTCATCTCGAACATCTGCGGCCCGGTCTTGGTGCAAAGGCCGCCGGAATCGAAACAGACGCCCTTGCCGACGAACGCCAGCGGCGCGTCCGCGCCTTTCTTGCCGTTGTAGCGCAGCACGACCACCCGCGGCGGATGCTGGGAAGCGGACCCGACCGCCACAAGGGCGTTCATGCCCAGGCGTTTCAGCTCCGCCGCGTCGAGCGCCTCGATCTCGATTCCCGCCTCCCGCAGCGGCTCCAGATGATCGACGAAGCTGTCGGGATGCAGGATGTTGGAGGGCAGGTTAACCAGCGTGCGGGCGAGTTCGACACCGTCGGCGACGGCGTTCATGCGCGTCAGATGCGCGTCGGCATCCTTGTTCTGCGGGCCGACGAGATGAATGGTCCAGCCGGTTTCGGCCGCCGCGCCGGGTCGCTTGTTGCGCAGGTCGAAACGGTATCGTCTCAGCCGCATGCCGAGCGCCAGGCGACCGGCAAGCTCCGCCCCCGCAACGGCCGCCCCCTCAATGGCGTCGAGGACGATCGCCACTGCGTCCTCGCCCTTCCTTTCCAGGAAGGCGGCCAGCTCGGCGCCGGCCCGGGTCACGGACAGCGGCGTCATGGCCTCGGCATCGCCGAGCCCGAGAACGACGACCCGCCGCGCCGCAAGGCCGCCGGGAGCCACGACGTCCAGGCATTCGCCGCTCTTGCCGAAGAAGCCCGGAGCCTCGCAGGCGCGCGCCAGCGTTCCGCCCGCTCTGGAATCCAGCGCCTGCGCCTGTCGGCCGAACCCCCGGCGGCCCGCCTTCAGGATCACGACGACGGGCGCGCCGTCGGGAATCCCGGTCACGGTCTGGAAGGCAATCGCCGGAGATTGGGGCATGAAAGGCTTCACCCTGTTCGCTGCTCGAGAATCCGAACTGGATGGCTTGCCGAAGCCATCCGGTCAGCTTTCGATATTCAGAAAAGCGAGACGGGTGTTCAAACGTCAATTTCACATCTTTCAGTTGACAAAAAATCAATCGAAAGATCATGATCCGCCCATGGTTCTGCCTTCACTCAACGGAATGCGAGCCTTTGAAGCTGCCGCCCGCCTCGGCAGCGTCAAGGATGCCGCTGAAGAGCTGCGGCTGACGCCGTCGGCGGTCAGCCGGCACATCAGGTTCCTCGAACGCAGCCTCGGGCAGGACCTGTTCGAACGCAGCTTCCGGCAGATCACTCTGACGGCCACCGGCTCCTACTACGCACACAGCCTGTCGGAAGCCTTCGAGGCGATCAGGCGAGCCACCGAAGACGTAAGCCTCGTGAACGGCGTCAGCAAAAGGCTCAAGCGCATCCGCTTCATGTGCGAGCCGACATTCCTGAATCTGTGGCTCGCCGACCGCCTGCCGACCTTTCGGCGCCTGCACCCGTCGATCGACCTGGAGATTTCCACATCCGGCAAACGGTCCGACTTCGATCTGGCGGTAGTCGACGAATTCAACGAGAAGACCAGCCCGGCGCTGAAGCTGATCCTTCCCCTCATGCTGACGCCGGTCTGTTCGCCGGCCCTGCTGAACGGGCCGGAGCCGCTGTGCACGCCGCAGGATCTGCTGCACCATTGCCTGATCCACGAGCGCGAAAGCAGGCGGTGGGAGCGGTGGCTGGGACAGGCAGGGATCATCGGCGAGATGAGCAAGGCCGGTACCGTGTTGCACGACTGTACATTGATCATGCGGGAGGTGGCGAACGGCACCGGCATCGCGCTCGCCGACACCATCATGGCGCAGGACCTGCTGCAGGAGGGCAGATTGGTGGCACCGTTCAATGTGTATCACGACTATCCGGCTGGCTACTATCTGCACCAGCGGGCGGGCGTCGGCAGCAAACCGGAGATAACCCAGTTCCTGGACTGGCTTTTCGCTGAGATCGAGGAACACAAGAAATCCGTCGCCCCAGCTTTCGGTTAACGTACCATTTGAATGGCGCCCGAACGATTGTCCTTCACTCAGTTTGACGGCAAATCGTACCGACACCATGACGATATGATCCAGATGATCGTCGCTGCACGATGCCGCCTTGGCGAGTTAGTTTTCGATCATTGGGAGTTTTTCTCGTCGAGATATGGAACTGTCCACAGCACCCAAGGACGGCGTTGGGGACCACTAGGTTCAATCGACATTCAGGATTCAGTTCTGTTGAGGAATGTGATTCATGGGTTTCCAGGTTGATTGATCTGGAGGCCCATGATGTCGAAGCCCAAGCGGTACGAACTGACACCTGAGCAATGGCGGCGGATCGGGGATTTGCTGCCCGGCAAGCCCAGCGATCCGGGCCGTTCTGGGGGTGATAACCTTGCT